>JBKHAN010000009.1:0-71808 GCA_046542845.1 Spirochaetaceae bacterium | reverse complement strand
CAGCGCCGGACCGCCGACGTCCGGTCACGGCGTACTGCAACTGAAGCGGATTGGCACCAAAGTACTCATGCTCGTTGTAATACTGCATCTGTTTCCCGGTGCACTCCTGGTTCTCATAGTCAGGCACCGGCTCGCGGCAGTTGTTCAGGCTCAGACATTCGACATCGCCTCGCAGTTCATGCGGCGGAACGCCGGATACCTGGAGCTTTATCTCGATGAAATCGAGAACACGGTTCGATATATATCAGATATGTCGGTCGTGCAGGAGTCTATTCGTGCGCCGGCGTTCGAAGCCTGCTTCGAGTGCTGACCCGTGGGTCATGAGTGTTAATTTTCTCGAGCCCCACATGCCCTTTTTCGGGCCGCTGAACCATCTGTACGACCCGGCAGCTTTGGAGGCACGCCCGATTTTCAATCGCGAATCCGGCGAGACTGTACCCGGTTCATATAAGAGTTATACCCGGGCACACGCTGAGGCCGGATTTGACCGACAGGATCTAACGACCGAGTATGGATGGCGTCGGCTTACGGCTAACTACCACGGCCTGGTGGAGATGGTGGATAACGCGGTGGGGACCATCCTCCTCTCGCTCGAAGACGGCGGACAGGCCGACAACACGATGGTCGTGTTCACCTCCGACCACGGCGACATGATGGGATCTCACCGCACGCTCGGGAAGGGGCATGTATCGTCAGGCGGTGGAGGTCCCGCTCCTGATTCACCTGCCCGGTCAGACCGGGCAGCGCCGGCTCGTCGAAAACTTCAGTCAGATCGACCTGACTGAGGATCCGTGGGAGCAGCGAAACATGTTCCCGGAGGCCGATCTTGGCAGCCTGCGAGAAGAACTCGACAGCCGGCTCAGCCGATGGACGCGGGAGCAGGGCGATAGCGCTATTGCGCACGGTACACACCCATGGATTTTCCACGCTACTCTGGCGCGTCCGCGTGTTTTGACGGCTGATCGCGCACGAGATTTCTCTGGAGCATTCTGCTGCTGCTCCTGATGATGATGCATCCCGCTCTGTTTACCGCAACGCTACTTCGTGGAAGGGATTGTGACGACCGGAATGAAAGGATAGGCTCGTGAACGAGGTTTTTTTGTGACTGATATGCCTTTGAAACGTCCCAATGTCGTCTGGATAATTGCGGACCAGCACCGCGCGCAGGCGCTCGGCTGGAACGGAGACGCGAATCTCAGCACGCCTGCGATCGATAATCTCGCGCGCAGCGGAGTGGTGTTTTCTAACGCGGTGGCCGGGACTCCCTGGTGTACTCCATTCCGTTCGGCGCTTCTGACGGGGATGTACCCTCATCAGAATGGGTGCACGGCGACCCCCTCGCGCCTGGACCCCCGGCATCGCACCGTCGCGCACGCCTTTTCCGATGCAGGCTATCATACCGCGTGGGTGGGTAAGTGGCACCTCGGTGGCTCGAACAGCCCCGATCACATTGTGCCCATAGCCGAGCGTGGCGGGTTTGCCTACTGGCGGGGATACGAAAACAACAACAAGCAGAACGATGTATGGGTGTACGGGGGCGAGTCCGAAGAACCTGAACGGCTTCGGGACTATGAGACGCGATCGCTGTCCCGGGTGTTTCTGTCGCACCTCAATCAGCAGGTCTCGGCGAACCCCGACCAGCCCTTTTTCGGGGTGCTTTCGGTGCAGCCGCCGCACAGCCCCTATGTCCCACCGCACGGCAGCGTCGTACGGTCACCCGCGACGGTGAACCTTCGGCCGAATGTACCGGTCTCACGCCGGGTTCAGGAGAAGGCGAGACGCGATATCTCCGGATATTCGGCCATGGTCGAGGAGGTGGATCGCATGGTCGCCGAGGTCTGGGACGGGCTCAAGACGCTCGGGATCGACCGAGAGACCTACATCATCTATCTGAGTGATCATGGTGATGTGCTTGGCAGTCATGGGCAGTGGGGGAAGTCCTCTCCCTGGGAGGAAAGCATCCGCATACCCTTCGTGATCGGGTGCACCGGCTCGCACGCGCATATACGGGTTGGCGCGGTCGATCATCCGCTGAATCACGTTGACATTGCACCGACGACGCTCGGACTGTGCGGCATCGAAACGCCCGCTGGTATGGTCGGGTGCGATTTTTCAGCACAGGTGCTTCACCCTCGTCGTCGTTTCCCGTTGCACGAGTCGGTGCCTGCCGGGCAAACGGAGTCGGTTGAGCTGCCTGAGTCTGCGCTTCTGCAGCAGATTCCCCGCAAGTTTCACCCCAACTCCGTGAATCGCGCGTGGCGGGGTGTGGTTACCCGTGACGGGTGGAAGTACGTGTGTACACCCGGGAACGACTGGCTCATGTTTGACCTGAAGGAAGATCCCTTTGAGATGAACAACCTCTGCTACAACTCGGTCTTTCAGGCTCAAAAAGAGCGGCTACACGCGGAGCTGTCGCGCCTGCTCGAGCAGACCGGGGACGAGTTTGAGTTGCCGGATATCGCGCTCGAGCGATAGGGGGTGCTGAGGCTTCAGACGATCTGCTTCACCCGGTCAAGCTCTTTTCGCATTGCCTCAACTGTTTTCTTTGTGCGTTCAGCAGCCGAAAGGCTCGCGGGATCCTCGCTAAAGAGCGGAAACTCGAAGTGTACCGATGTTATCCCGTCCCAGCCTGTATCGGGCAGCAGTTCGTTAAACCGCGCCCAGTCGACCATACCGGTCCCGATCGGGCAACTCGTTGCCTTGAAGGTCCCGTCGTCCGTACGTCTCCAGTAGCCGTCCTTGACCACGATGGTCCTGACCCAGGTCGCGAGTCGCCGCAGGGCGATTTCCCAGCTGCTGCCGCTTTCGAGTACCGCGTGGCGAACGTCGTACTGCAGCCCGATTGCATCCGGATCGAGGCCTTCAAGCAGCGGCAGTAGATCCCAGACTGCGCTTCCGACCCACGTGCCAGCGTGATTCTGATACGCACCGTGTACGCCGTAGCGGGCGTTTACCGCGGCGAGGTCCTCAAACGCCGCCCGGTGACGTATGAGTGACGCTTCGACCTGGTCGCCGTACTTCAGGTAGCCCATGCGATAGGCCGAAACACCGCACGAAGCCGCTACGCGTATGATCGTCTCGGCCTCGGGTGTCACTCCGGTAATCGAGGTTACGATCGACGGGCAGCTCAGGCCACGCGCGGCGAGAACCTCGACGAAACGGGGAAGCTCTTCTTCGACCTGTTCGGGGAGCACGTGCCCGCCGGGCCGTACGGCGAGATCAACCCCGTCGAATCCCGCTTCAGCTACTGCCTCGGCCAGTTGCGATCGATCGAGCCACGACAGGTGCTTTGAAAATACGATGTACTGCCTGTTCATGCGTGGTCCTCCGGTTTCTACTCAATCGACCATGGTGCCCGGTACTCGTAGTGGAGCATGTCGTTCGCCGCGTCACTGTTCGTGAAGCGTTCCTGATCCGCGTCCCAGCGAAGCCGTTCTCCGGTCGCCAGTGCAATGTTTGCGAGGTGGGCAAAACTGGTGGAGCGGTGTGCTTCCTCAAGGCTGCAATACGGCTTTACAGAGGTGTCGGCAACGGCGTCGAGGAAGTTATCAATCAGTATGGCGGTAGAGTTCTCTTTGATGCCCAGGTCGCCGAAGCTGTCTCCGCTTTCGATATGCTTTTCCTCGGGTTCTATCAGCGCGTCCCAGTCCTGGAACTGACCGGCCTTTGTCGGGATGACACTATAGCCGTTCTGATCGGCGCGCAGGGTCCCCTTGGTGCCTCGCAGTTCGATTTCGCCTCCGGGGATCTTATAGCCTGCCGAGGCCTCGTTGATCTGGAACTCGAAAACGCGACCGGATGCAAACTCGAAAAGCACGGTCATGGTATCGGGGATGTTCCGATCGTCGTCGACCGCGTACGTACCTCCGACGGCTGTTACCGAGATCGGTGCGAGCTCTCCGGTGAGCCAGCGCATTACATCCATGTAATGGACGCCCCAGTTTCCCATCTGCGAGCTGAACTCGTTCTGCCACCTGAATGTGTACGGAGCGATGCTCCTGGCGTAGGGGCGATAGGGTCGTGGCCCGAGCCAAAGGTCCCAGTCGAAGCCGGGGGGCGGGTCCTGCGTCTGTGCCCGACCGATGCCGTCGGGGTACATATTGCTCGTGTGCGAGGCGTATGCGTTCACAACCTTGCCCACGATGCTGTCCGCGCCGCGGTGTGCGAGCTCACGGTAGATCGATGACCCCCGGCGGTTCAGGCAGACTCCGGCGACACGCCCGGTCTCGGCTTCGACTTCGACCATCCTCCGTCCCTCGTAGATGGTCGAGGTCAACGGCTTTTCGACAAACACGTCTTTGCCTGCACGGAGGGCCATAATCGTCTGCACGGCGTGCCAGTGGTCGGGAGTGCTGATGACCACCGCGTCTATGTCCGAACGGTCGAGCACGTCGCGAAAGTCGGTGTAGCGATCCACCGTTCCCGAGAACGATTCCGAGAGCGCCGGTACCTTTCGATTCGCGAGAAAAGCCGGGTCGACTTTGCTTCGGTCCCGCTCGACATAGGGGACGTACACATCGCACAAGGCTACGATTTCGGCTTTCGGGTTTGCCATACTGTATTCGAGCAGCTGGGTGCCGCGGTTACCGACACCGATAAATCCTAAACGTACTTTATCCATTGTTCCTCCGTTCGAGTTCCGGCCGCGGCAGCTGCCGGTCTATCTCTTCTGTTCTGTACCCGAATCCGGGCCGACCGAGGCATGACGAGAGGTTTACCCGGCCGTCACGACGTCGGTACAGTCCGGGATGCACCGCAGCCTCGCTCGTCGATGCTTCCGGGTAAAACTGCATGCCGTTGGTTTCCACACCCATGATCGTTCCCGCGTAGTATCCGAGCTGGACGTGAGAAATCTGGGCGAGCATGGGGTTTGTGAGGTCCTGGACCATGATCTGCATGCCGTGCTGTCGGGCCCAGCACAGCGACAGGAGCGCACCGGTCTGTGTTTTGCATGTTTTCAGCGCCACGCCATTCCACCCGAGTTCGTATCCGAGCCTGACAATCTTCCAGTCGTGGGCGCTCTCGTCCATGAAAAGCGGCTTGCGCTCTGCGACCGAGTGTACATCAATCCGATTCGCCTCGAGGTCGTAAGGAAAGGGCTGTTCAACGTACAGGAGCGCGTTCCACGTTTCGGGATCCTGTCTTTGGAGGGTATCGAGGATATCGTTAACATACGCGGTCTCGGTAACGCGGCAGTTGAAGTCGGCGCTGAGCCACTCGACCCCGTTTTCGCGGGCTACCCGCCCGACCTGCATGAGGCGCTGTAGATCCCAGGCCGCATCGTCTCCGGTGAGCTTGACTTTCAGGCAGCGCAGCCCGTCTGTGCGTATCCAGTCCTCCAGGAGAACCGGGTATCCATCGTCCGGTTCTTCGCCGGTAAGCTCGCTTCGCTCGACCGCGTCGCGGCCGCCCACGAGGTGCCACGCGGGAATGCTCGGGCTGCTCGGATCACCACGACCCGCGGGATTTCGCAGGTAATCCGCCACGTAGCGACCCGCGAACTCCGCACTCCCGAAATACTCACTCAAGTCGTGGGGCATATCGAGCGGCCCGTAGCACTCGTAGGTCGGTTTCCCGACCGCTTTGCCGTATGCGTCGTGCAGCGCAATGTCAAACGGAGAGCAGCAGACGAGGGCTGCGAGTTCGGGCAGCGGCTCCGTCCCGGCGCGCTCGTCACGGTTAAAACGCTCGCGGACGGTCGGTAGCGTGTGTGTCAGGAAACGGTGGCCCAGGTCCATGGGGTGACCGGCTTCAGCGATCATGACCCACTCCTCGAGCAGCGCGCGGGTGAACGCAACGAGCGCTTGCTCGCGGTCGGCGTAGGGAATAGCCGACGGCCAGACCCATTGCACGTTCAGCGGTGTCTCCCCCCAGCCGACGTGCACGGTGCTGTCGGATCCGCTCGTGCCCCACGCGCGACATCCGAGTTCGACGCGCGCGCAAGTGACATGCGTCAGGGTTTCAGCACCGAACTTCAGTGGGACCCGGGTTTCAACAGGCAGCAGGTAAAGACGGGCGTATTCGATTCTGATTGCAGGGTATTCCATATTGTCGAAAGTTATCATAATGCCATTCAAAGGGCACAAAAATGGCAATACGCAATGAAAAGTTATCAAAAACGCATACTGGAGCTGATATTTCGATACTTTTTGTGCACCATGTGGTTTCGAGCGCCGCAGGTCGTACCGAACGTCACCACCATGAGTTCTGGCAGCTGGAGATCGGGGTCTCCGGGTCTGTCGGGGTATGGGATTCAGGCACGTCTGGTATACTGTCTCCAGGACAGGCGCTCCTGCTGGCCCCGGGACGCATGCACGCATTCGCCTACCCCGACGCTGCGGTTCACTGGACTACCTACAAGTTTGCCGCTCCACATCGGAGCGAGGTCGACACGAGCTGGTGGATTGATGCCGGGCATCTGTCGTCGCCGGTATTTTTAGTCCTCGCGCAGCTCGCTCCCGCCGTGGATCGCGGCGAGCCGACAGAGACGGCGACTGCTGCCGCACTTCTCGAGGCTGTGTGCACGTCGGTCGCCGGCGCCGATGGGAGAGCCGGGAGCCAAGCCCCTGCCACGCCGGGCGCGTTTGTTGAGCGAATAGACGCGGTTCTGAGCGCGGCAGGGGGCAGGTACGTCGGGCTTGAAGAGCTTGCCGAGGCGCTGAATCTGTCGCCCGGTCACGTGTCAAACCGCTTTCGCGAGGAAACCGGACAGCCGCTGAAGCGCTACATCGACGAGGCGAGGTTCGCATACATCGAGAAGCTGCTCGCGCATTCCGACCTGCCGATCAAGCTCATTGCCCACCAGACGGGGTTCCCGGATATCTACGCCTTCTCCCGCTTCGTGAAACGCGTATCCGGCGTTCCCCCGCGCGCGTTCCGGCGGGGGTGAGAGCAGCACGCGATAATTCTCCACCGAATGCGTGAAAAGTGATATAGTGCCGTGTTTAATCTGGTGGGATAATCTGCACCGAGGTCGAGAGAATGAAATACGACATAACGCAATACGGAGCTGCAGGTGACGGTACGACCGACTGTACGCGGGCCTTCGCCGACGCAGTCGAAAAGGTCAGGCAAGCCGGTGGCGGTACGGTTCTCGTGCCACCAGGACGCTACCTGACCGGTACCGTGGCGCTCTGCGATAACTGCACGCTTGAGATCGAACCGGGAGCTGTCATTGTCGGATCACCGCGTCTTGCGGACTACACCGAGTTCGAATGGGGCCACAACAAGGACCGGACGCACTGGCACCTGCTTGTCGCGCGCGACGTACGAAACGTCACAATTTGCGGAGGAGGGACCATCGACGGATCAGGTCCTGCGTTCTGGGACCCTCAGGAGAAGCCGGGAGAGTTCATTCTCTGCCGCTCAGGGAAACGGCCGAGTCCTATGGTCGACATAAAGAACTGTGTCGATGTGAAGATACGCGATGTGGTGCTGACGAACAGTCCCGGCTGGACCTGCCATATTCACGACTGCGACCATACCGTAATCGACGGCGTGCGCATCTACAACGATCCCTTAGGGCCGAATACCGATGGTTTTGACCTGACCGGGGTGCACGACCTCGTATTGAGCAACTGCTTCGTCGATACCGGGGACGACGCGATCTGTCTCAAGACAACTGCCGACAGCCGCGACATTGAACACGTGACCGTTACGAACTGCGTCATCAGGACCCACTGTGTCGGGCTCAAGCTCGGGTGCAGCGAGTCGGTGCACGACATGAAGCGGGTGACCTTTTCGAACTGTGTTGTTCACGGATCCTCGAGAGTTATCGCTCTGTACGCATACGAGGGCGGCGTGTATGAAGACATTTCGTTTTCGAACATCGTCGGCGACACGCGTGTGCCCATTATACAGAACAGACCAATACATGTAGAGGCACGAAAGAGCAACGAGAAGACGGCGCGCGCCGGGACCATTCGCAACGTCACGATTGACGGCTTTTCCTGCGAGACAGATGGCCGTATCATGATCGTGGAGGCGGACGACGGGCTCGTCGAGCACATTCGCCTGCGGAACATACACCTGCGTTATCCCTTTATCTTCGATCCCCTCCCGACCGCCGATATCGCGAAGAGCAATCAGTTTCCGAAGCACTCTCCAGAAGCGCGTCGTGCTCGCGCGGCCGTGGTCGTAGACCGTGCGCGGGACGTGGAGATCGACGGACTATCGATACAGTGGCCACGCGGCGAGGTGCCGGCCGCATGGCGTTTCGACACGCGAATGCAGAACGGAGGGCTTGAGCTCTTTGATGAGCAGCCCTACGACGCGGTTCCGTTCCACGCGGTTTGGCTGCACGAGGTGCAGCGTGTCTCAGTCGTCGGGGCTCTGCCGCCCGCTTCGCAACACGGCATCGAGCCTCTAAGCGTTGAGGCAAGCACCGACGTGCATCTCGACCGGAGGTGAAGGCGTGAGTGGTGAAGCACATTCAAGCTCCGGACACGGGGTAGACTCCACGCTGTCGCCTGTGGTCGGCTCTTCGGTCGTCGATACGACCTCGCGTCTGCAAGGTGCCATAGACCGCGCGTCCGGTGGGGGCGCCGTGACGATCACCGCCGGAGACTACGTCTGCACCACGCTTGTTCTGCGACCCGATATGACCTTCCGCCTTGAACGTGGCGCGACGATTCACGCCTGCGAGGATATTACGGCGTATCCCGAGCTTCTGCGCCCGAGCGACGGAAACAAGGACCGGCAGCGCTTTCACCTGATCGTTGCTGATGAGTGCGATAATCTTACGATTGAAGGGGACGGGGTCATCGACGGACACGGGGAAGCGTTCTGGGACCCGCCCGTACGCACCCTCATGAAAGAAGGTCATACCCGGGAGTCGCTGGGCCTGCGCCCGCAGATCGAGGACGACAGCCCGTTCTGGCGCGAACGGTCGAGGCGGCCGTCGCCGCTCGTCGATCTGCGCAACTGCCGGAACCTTGTTATTCGTGATATCACGATACGAAACAGTCCGGGGTGGACGCTCCACCCCTTCTGTTGCGATGACGTGACCATACGCGGCATTACCATAGACAACAACGAATACGGACCGAACACCGACGGTATAGACGTAAACGGCTGCAGGAATCTCGTGATTGCAGAATCGACCGTGCGCTGCGGCGACGACGCCATCATCCTGAAATCGACAAAAGACGCGCGGGCGTGCGAGAATATCGTGGTGACCGGGTGCATCCTCGAGAGCAACTGTGCGGCAATCGGGCTCGGGGCCGAGGTGACCTACGCAATCCGTAACGTCACGGTCACCGGCTGCGTCGTCCCGAAGGCGCTCCGCATCGTGCAGCTGGAGATGTGGGAGGCAGGGCTCATTGAGAATGTGCTTATCTCGGGCCTTACCGGCGCGAATATGACCGACATTCCCCTCGAGCGGCCGATCTACCTTGATATTCAGCATCACGGGCGCACCGACCCGGCGCTTGGGCGCATGCGGAACATCACGATCTCGGGGCTTAGCTGCACCACGCGGGGGCGCATTCTGCTGACCGCTGCCGACGGCGCTGAAATCGAGAACGTGACGCTTCGCGACGTTACCCTCTACTATCCCGAAATTGAGGACCCGCAGATCTCAGTGCCGTCGAGCCGCAGCAGCCAGATGTCGAACGACAGCCCGGTGAGCCGTGCCGTTCGGGCAGCAGTTGTCGCGGACAATGTAAAGGGCCTGCTCCTCGACAACGTCGTGACGGTGTGGCCGGAGGCAGGACGTCCCGAGGCTGGTATCGCGGCGGGCGGTGACTCGCGCGGATCGGCTGCGGCCGGCCCGTCCGACGATCCTGCGGGCCGCTTCAACGGTGATTTACGCAAGCAGGCGTCGGTTGTGCCGATGTGCCCCATGCACGCGCTGTACCTGCGAAACTGCAGCGAAGTGGAGCTACAGAGCCCTCGACTTCGCGGGTGCGGAGGAGCCGAGCGGATACGGGAGGCGGCTGGCGAGGTCTGAAGCCGCCCTATGATCCTGATCGATCACGCGCTATGCTGTATCGACCGTTCATACAACGAGGAGGTTCAGCATGAACAGACAGAATATCTGTGTCGTAGGACCCGGGCTTATATGGCATTCGGTACACAAGCCCAACCTGCAGCGTCTCGCCGACGCGTTCACGGTTCGCGGCTTTGTCTCGCGGAGCGAGAAGAGCCGGCGCGAGGCTACGAAGGACTTTCCGGGATCCAAGCCCTACGCCGGTCTTGAAGAAGCGCTCGAAGACCCCGAAACAGACGCAGTCCTTGTTCTGACGCCGATATCGCTAAACGCCATAGTCGCCTCCGCGGCGTTGCGCGCCGGGAAGGATGTCTACCTCGAAAAGCCCGCGGCAATGAGTCTGTCTCAGTGCGACATGCTTGAGGCGAGCGCCGCCGAATCCGGCTCTTCGGTCTACGTGCTCGAAAATCAGGCCTACGACGCGAAGATCGCTGCGACTGCTGCCGCTATTCAGGGCGGCAGGATCGGAGACGTCGTTGGTTTCGACGCGGTCAGCCATCTGTATTTCGGCGGCGAGCAGAATCAGACCGGAGCCTACGCGCACACCGCGTGGCGAATGAACCCCGAGTTCCCGCTCGGCATCGTGTTCGACGGCGGCATTCACGACCTCGCCGGATTTCAGATGCTGTTCGGAACGCCGGCCAGGGTGTCTGCCACGGGCACCGTGCTGCGACCAGGATTCGGTGAGTTCGACGTTGTCCGTATGAGAATCGTCTACGGCAGCGGTGTGGACGGTTTTTACAGCCACGGTGCCGCGTGTGCCGGAGGCGATAACCACTTCACCATTCGCGGAACCGGGGCTACGATTCGGATTCAACGGGACGCGCTGAAAATCATCGACGGCGACGGTGCGTCCGATAATCTGCCGTTCTCCGACAGCGCGAGCCACGATCGCATGTGGGACGCGATCGCAGCCAGCCGCCGCGGAGATACAGCCGGGCTCTATACGTTGAAGCACGCCCTCACCGACGTTCGCACACTGCTTGCGGCCGAGCGATCGATTCGGCTGCATCGCGACGAGGCGCTGTAACTGAAACGGGCTTCTGCGCTGGCCCCGACGTTATACCTGGCCCCGATACGAATGAGTGAGGTATGCTCATGGAAACGCAACGAACAGCTCAGGCATGGCCGGGCGAGGCCACCGAACCGTGTCGCCGTTGCCCGGACTACCTGAAGACACGAATGAACCCGCGTATCGGCCTGGACACGGTTCGTCCGGCGGGCTGTCGGCCGCTCTGGCGGATGCACCCGTACCTGTTTATACTCTTCTGATATGAACGTATACATCGCGGACGCATTTCCCCCTGAAGCGGTCACGGCCCTCGAGTCACTCGGCTGCGCTGTCATGAACAATCCCGGTGCCTCCGAATCGGATCTGGGCTCGGGACTCGACGGCGTAGCGGTGCTTATTGTGCGCTCGACCAAGGTGAACGCCGAATGCATCGCTCACAGTCCCGATTTAAGCCTCGTAATACGCGCCGGCGCCGGGGTCAACAACATCGATCTGGACGCTGCGAGCAGACGCGGGGTCTTCGTTGCAAACTGCCCGGGACAGAACGCGATCGCCGTTGCGGAGCTCGCCTTCGGGCTCATTCTGTCCGCCGACCGGCGCATTCCCGAGAATGTCGCGGATTTCCGCACGGGAGTCTGGAACAAGGCGCTGTACAGCAAAGCAGACGGGCTCTACGGGAAAACGCTCGGTGTCCTCGGGACCGGCGGCATAGGCCGGGAGCTGATCCGTCGAGCCAAGGCGTTCGGTATGCCCGTCGTCGCGTGGTCGAGGTCGCTGAGCCCGGAGGCTGCGGCGACGCTTGGTGTGACCCATGCGGCGAATCCCCGTGCCGTGGCGGCCGCCTGCGACGTACTGAGCATTCACCTCGCGCTGACCCCGGAGACGAGAGGACTCGTGTCGAAGGATGTGCTCGCGTCGCTCCACGACGGCGCGCTCGTGGTGAACACCGCCCGCGCGGAGGTGGTGGACGAAGACGCGCTGTACGCCGAACTCAGCGCAGGACGTCTGAACGCGGCGGTGGACGTGTTCACCGGCGAACCGGAAGGGAAAAGCGGTGAGGTGACTCATCGGCTTGCAGCTCTGCCAAACTGCTACGTGACGCACCACATAGGCGCGAGCACGAAGCAGGCCCAGATCGCGGTCGCGATGGACGCCGTCGACATTGTCCGGGGATATACGCAGGAAGGCACGGTCCGAAACTGGGTCAACCGGTGCAGGCAGACACTCGCGCCCTGGCAGCTGGTCGTGCGGCATTATGATCGCCCCGGTGTTCTCGCGAACGTTCTGTCCGAACTCAAGTCCGCGGGAATTAACGTGCAGGAACTCGATAACGTGATCTTCGACGGAAAGGAGACGGCCTCCTGTTCCATACAGCTCGATGCCAGACCCGGAGAAGCGGTCCTCGCGGCGATACGCGGGCGTTCCGACGAAGTGATCGGCGTCGCGCTACTCGAGTCGGCGGCGGGTTAAGAAATCGTCAGTTCTTATTCTCGTCTACCCGAACCCTGCAATCCGTTAGTACCTTTTCCCTATATGAGTACGTCACTTATGAGCCGGTACAATACCGAACAACTGCGGGACAGCGGTACCTGGGTAAGCTGGAACGGAAATGTAGAGCACAGCTACAAAGAAATCGGGCGGCCGACGAGCGAGGAACAGATTGTCGAGATGGTGAAAGCCTGCGATTCGGTCAGAATGATCGGTAACGGCCAGTCATCTGCGGATATTGTTGCCGGGACGGCGGTGCTCATCGATCCTTCAGAGTACAACAATATCGTTTCATTCGACCGGGACCGCGGTGAGATTACCGTACAGAGCGGAATGAGACTCAAGGAGCTGCTTCAGACGCTCGAAGCGGCCGGCTGGACGCTGCCCTGTTTACCCGATATAGACACCGTCACGATAGGGGGTGCAGTTTCGACCGGCACGCACGGAACATCCGGCGGTGCGCATCCGATTGCCGAGTACATGACCGAGTGCAGACTGGTTCAGGCTGATGGTTCGGTGCGAACGGTGACCGCGAACGACAGGATCATGCCCGCCGTCCGCTGCGGACTCGGTGTTCTCGGCGTGCTGTCGACGATTACCCTGCGCTGTGTGCCGCTGTATCATCTTCGGGTCGAGGAAGAAGCGATTCCTGACACGGTCTGGACCCGGGAGTATCGGCAGTGGCTTGCAGACTACAGCTTCGTCCGAATTATATGGCTTCCGCACACCGGCTACGCGTGGGTCGTGCGCGGACAGCGTATCGACGCCGACGAGGCGGTTGAGGAACAGGCGGCTCCGTCGCGCGTGTCGAAGCGGCGGGAGGTCTCGAAAGCGCTGTACGCGCGCACGGTAAAGCATCCGAGGTTTACACGCCTTGCGAACCGGGTGCTGAAGTGGCTGTTCTTCTCGCATCGCACGGTGCACAAGGGAACGCTGTACGGTGCCACGGTCACCAAATCGCGCGGGTCGACGCTTGAACTCGCGGAATGGACGGTGGGTCTTGACCGCTTCGACGATCTGTTTGCCGAACTCGTGGGGGTGCTCGAAAGTCGCGACAACAAGGCCTACGCGCACATCCCCATGGATATCCGTTTCCTCGACGCAGACGAGACCTGGCTCAGCAACGCCTACGGCAGACCGGTGGTCACGGTCGGGTGCGTGACCCGCAACGCGGAGCACGCCGACTCCTACGAGGCCTTTGACGCGGTGGAGTCGCTGTTCCTCAAGTACGAAGGGCGCCCTCACTGGGCGAAGCGCTTTCGTGCCAGGGCTCGCGAGCTTCAGGCATTGTATCCCCGGTGGGATGATTTCCAGGGCGTGCGCAAGCGGCTCGACCCGGATGGCAAATTGCTGACCCCGTATCTTCGAAGTCTTTTTGGCCTGTGATGTCGCCGATCGGTGTTTTTTTTGACTTTGACGGGGTGCTCGTTGACAGTGCCGACTACCACTATCGCACGTGGAGCGAGGCTTTTGAGCGACTGTGTGGCGAAACGATCCCCGAGTATCGGAGCCGGCACCTGAGTGGTAAGGCGTCTCTCGAGGTCGCCGCCGTTATAGCTGATCTTGCGGGCATGTCCGACCGTGCTCAGGAGCTGTATGAGCTGCGGCTCGCCGTCATAGCCGAGTCAGATGATGTGCCGGACGTGGCCCCGGGGGCGGCGGCGTTCACCGAAGAACTGCAGCGACGCTCGATTCCGTACGCGGTCGTGAGTAACGCCCCGAGCATATATGTTCAGTCGGTGTGCCGAGCGCTCGGGTATACGCCGGAACGCACCTTTGGCGTCGACGACTACGGTGGCAGACACAAGCCCGATCCCTGGCCGTATCGCTGCGCGATGTCTCAGCTGGGGTTCAGCCCGCGCGATCGCGAATCGCTGCTTGTGGTCGAGGACAGCGCGACCGGGGTGCGCTCGGGAGCCGCCGCCGGTATCCCGGTGCTCGGTCTCTCGAGGGGTCTGGATGCGGAGGCGCTTTTCGATGCAGGGGCGCGGCACGTTGTCGAGGACCTGCGCGAAGTAGAGTCGGTCGTCTCCTTCGGCTGAGACCGGATTCTGTACTCAATGATCCGATTGTCCCCTGAACGAACCGCACGGCGTGTGCTATGCTTACGGGGTAATGAAAAACCTGAAGTACCTGTGCCTTCCTTTTCTGGTCGTCGCTCTTTTCGCGTGCAGCTCGGATGCACCGCTTGCCGACGGGTCTTATACCCTTCTCGCCTCGGGGGCGAACGAGAACGGCTGGGTTCCCATGTTGCGCATCGACGTCAGCGATGCCGAGGTCTCGCGAGCGGTCTACGACCTGGTGAACACACACGGTGATCTTCTTGCGCTGCAGCCTGCTGCACAGGAACAGCAGTCGGCAGACTACGGCGACGACATCTCCGCTATACTTACCCGGCTCAGCCTTCAGGCAGAAGACGACGTCCGCGAGATCCCTGACGTCGCGGCAGCGCCCGTACTCGGCAGCGCGTACGAGTCGCTTGTCGAAGCGTTTCTCGAACGTGCAGAGCAGGGTGAGGCGGGAACACATATGGTGACCGTCGACGGCTTTCCGGAACCTGTTGAAGCAGAGGAGCTTGCGGATTACACCGGCTTTTCCTACCGCGACGTGCGGACGAATCTCGCTCGCAGCGGGAGCGACACGCCGAGTGATACCGCAGGCGGATTTTCTGTCGTCGCGAGTCACCGTGCCGCTGTGGAAGCCGGCATGGAGATCCTTCGCCTCGGAGGCACGGCTGCCGATGCGGCGGTTACCGTGGCAGCCATGATGAGCGTCGTTGAACCCTACTTTTCTTCACCGCTTGGTGGTGGTACGTGGCTCCTGTATTTTGACGCGGAGACTGGAACCGTCACCTCTTACGACGGCGTCGGGCCGACGCCAATGGCGGCGGAGAACTCCCTCTTTAACGCGGACGCTGCAGACGAGACAGCTGATATCGGGGATCAGTTCGTCGGGTCAAACGGAATACACCGCTCGATCGTTCCCGGATCGTGGGGCGCCTATATGGAGCTCCTGCAGCGCTACGGGAGTCTCGGACTCGGGGATGTGCTGTCACCGGCGATAGCAGCAGCCGAGGACGGTGCTGTGGTCGCCGACGACTGGATGAGGTGGCTTAATCTGCTTGAGCCGCTTATCCAGAGCTGGCCGGACGCGGCAGCGATTTACGCGCCCGACGGCAATATCGTTTCTGCAGGAGACCGTGTGTTTAACCCGGATCTCGGGGCAACGTATCGTGCACTCGTAAGTGCGTGGGAGAATGCACGAGTGCGGGGCGAGCGCGCCGCGCTGCAGGCTGCCCTCGACTACTACTACCGGGGACCTGTTGCCGAGCGCATAGTGGCGTTTTCCGAGGAAAACAACGGACTTTTTGCAATCGAGGATTTCTCCGAGTTCTACGACTACGGGGCGGTGGAACCTGTCTCGATCGATTACCGGGGTCTGCAGGTGTTTCAGAATCCCCCGAGCAGCCAGGGTATGACCGAACTCATGGTGCTCCGTATCCTCGAAGGCTATGATTTCTCAGACATGCGGCCGAACGACGCAGACGCGGTGCATCTTATGTCCGAAGCGATAAAGCTCGCCTTCGCCGATCGAAACCGTTACATAGCAGACCCGAATTTTGTCGATGTACCCGTCGATACGCTGCTATCCCGCGAGTATGCCGACGAACAGCGAGCGCGGATTTCGCTTGACTCTTCGCTTGAGTGGCCAATAGAGGACAGAGTGGGGATCGAGGGTGACCCGCGAAACACGACCACGTTCCACATGGTCGACCGGTACGGGAATGCCGCTGCGGTTACGACATCCATAGGTGTCAGCTTTCTCGTGGCGGGAGACACGGGTATACATATGAATGAACGCATCATCTTCATGAACTCCGATCCGTCCGACATTAATCACGTTGAGCCCGGCAAGAAGGTTCGTCATACATCCGGACCCCACATGGTACTTCGAGACGGCGTACCGTGGATTATTGGCGGTAATACCGGGGCTGATTTTCAGCCACAGGGTCAGGTGCAGCAGTTTATATCGATTGTAGAGTTCGGGTTGGGCGCGCAGGAGGCGGTCGACCTGCCTCGCTTTGAGCCACAGGCTTTTGCGGCGACGCTCAGACCGTGGGCGATACAGAATCGCTTGCGTCTGGAGCCGGACGGCTTCTCGGAACGCGTCCAGGCTCAGCTTGCCGAGCGCGGACAGAATGTTCAGAGCGGGGGCACCATTGGTGCGGCGAACATGATACTGATAGAAGATCACGCCACCGGTGACATTGAAGCGGCGTGGGAGTCACGCGAGAGCGACAGTTACGGCATGGTGGAAATGCCGTAGTGCCGGGTAAAAACCTATGAAAAACACAGAACTGAGTGAGCAAATCGCCGACTCAGTCAAGGATCTCGTTGCCTCCGACGACGAACTGGAGCTGATTCGTGGTTTCTTTGCAGAAGTGGCGGATGACGATCTGCTTGAACGGGGAGCCGAGAGCCTTGTTGCAACAGTTCGAAGCCTCCGTAAGTTCGCCCGTACTCGCGCTGCCGGCGAGACTCTGCTTCGTGTGTTTAATCCGCTTGAATCCGTACATGGATGGGAATGCCGACACACGTGCATAGAAGTCGTGACCGACAACATGCCGTTTCTGGTCGACTCGCTGTCGATCGCTTTGAATCGTCGTGGATATACGGTACATATGACGGCACACCCTGTATTTCGAGTACGGCGCACTCCCAGGGGGACGCTTCGAAGCATGGAGCGGGCAGGGGCTGACCAGCACGACGGAACGCTGCTCGAATCGTGGCAGCATATAGAGATCGATCGGGCCCTGGACAGCGAAACCCACGGCGAACTCGAAGCAGCGCTGCACGCGGTCCTCAAGGACGTGGAAGCCGCCGTACACGACTGGGCCGATATGCGCACCAAAGCGCACCGCATCCGCATTGACCTCGAGCAGCATGCGACACTCGAGGCCGGTGTGGATATCGCAGAGATCGTCGCGTTTCTTGACTGGATGGAGAACAATCAGTTCACCTTTCTCGGTTACCGGGAGTATGACCTGGTTTCCGACGCGGAGAATCCGCATTTTCAGCAACGAGCAGGCACGGGGCTCGGAATACTGCGCGACGGCAGAAGTGGTCGTGCCGAAGCGGTGATTCCGGAGCCTCGACCCTCGCAGATCAAGTCGCGGGATATTCTGACGATTGCAAAAGCCAACAAACCATCCACGGTGCATCGGTCTGCGTATCTCGACTACATTGGAATCCGACGTATCGGCGAAGATGGTGCGGTGCTCGGAGAACACCGCTTTCTGGGCCTGTTTACCTCAGCAGCCTACAGTCGCAGTCCAAAGACGATCCCGTATCTTCGAAAAAAATACGACGAGGTCCTCTCGAAGTCAGGACTGTCTCCGGAGAGCCATAACGGCAAGTCGCTGGCGCACACACTCGAAACCCTGCCGAGGGACGAGCTGTTTCAGAGCAGTACGGATCATATCCTCGATACCGCGCGTGGCATCGTGCAGCTGCAGGAACGACAGCGAGTAAGGATTTTCGTTCGACGCGACAGTTTCCACCGCTTCTATTCCTGCCTCATATTTGTGCCGCGCGATCGCTATAACACCGTCAGCCGGTATCGAATCGAAGGATTGCTGCTCGAAGCGTTTCACGCTACGACTATAGAGACCTCCGCGTCGGTAGATGAATCGATACTCGCACGGCTGCAGATGACCGTGCGTGGCGAACCCGGGACCCTGCGCAGACCCCATTCCGATCGACTCGAGAAACAGATCGACGACGCGGTGAGATCGTGGGAAGACAAGCTGCTCGCAGCGCTGTTCAACGAATACTCCGACGAACAGGCTCGCACGCTGTATAATGCGTACTGCAATGCGTTTTCCGCAGCGTACAAAGAAGACGTAGATCCGTCCGAAGTTCCAGCTGATATTGTGCTTCTGGAAGAACTTGAAGCCGGAGCTGATATTGTCACGAGTCTCGGTAAGCCCAAAGCTACCTGGCTGCAGCACGAAGGTGGCAATGGCCGTGGCGCTACGCGCCTTCGTTTCAAGATCTTTCGCTCCGGTCACTACATAGCGATCTCCGACATCCTTCCTATTCTCGAAAACATGGGACTGCGTGTCGTAGCGGAGCGTCCCTACGAGGTCCATCGTTCTGACGGCAGGAGTGCGTGGATTCAGGACGTAGACATGAAGCTCGTTGGAGTAGAGCTCGAAGATCTGTCGGCGGTTGAGAAGAATTTCCGCGACGCGGTCGCCGGTGTCTGGCGCGGTGTATACGAGAGTGACCGCTTTAATCGCCTCGTGCTCTTTGCCCGCTTCACCCCTGCATACACGATGCTGCTGCGCGCCTACGGCAAGTACCTCCTGCAGACGGGGCTTCCGTTCAGCCGGCAGTATATGGCGGGGACGCTGTCCGAGTACCCGCACATAGCATCCGCGCTTATCGACTTTTTCCGGGCACGCTTCGATCCCGATTTTCCGGGTAATCGTGCAACGGCAATGACGAGGCGTTACAAGGCGATCCGGGAGATGCTGGAAAGTGTTCGCAGCCTCGACGCCGACCGCATCCTGAGAGCTTTTACCCTCACGATTCGGGCAACGCTCAGAACCAATTTCTATCAGAAGGAGAACCCGAATTCGGTAGCCTTCAAGCTTGATCCTGCGGTGGTCCCTGATCTTCCATTGCCGCTGCCCATGTACGAGATCTTCGTGTACTCGCCTCGCTTTGAAGCGATACACTTGCGAAAGGGCAAGGTTGCTCGTGGCGGCATTCGGTGGAGCAACCGACCGGAGGATTTCCGTACTGAGGTGCTTGGACTCATGAAGGCGCAGCAGGTCAAGAACTCAGTCATTGTCCCTGTCGGGGCCAAAGGTGGATTTGTCGTGAAAACCCGGCTGACTGGTACCCGGGAGGAGCAGCAGCAGTGTGTTCGCCGCTGTTACGCCGACTTCCTGCGTGGCATGCTCGACATTACCGACAACAGAGCAGGTGACGGTATACAGCCGCCGAAGCGCTGCGTGCGCCACGACGGCGACGACCCGTATCTGGTTGTTGCTGCCGATAAAGGTACGGCTACGTTTTCCGATCTGGCCAACGAAATCTCGGCTGAATACGGGTTCTGGCTCGCAGACGCGTTTGCGTCCGGGGGGTCGGTCGGATACGATCACAAAAAAATGGGTATAACCGCCAAAGGCGCCTGGGAGTCGGTCAAAAGGCATTTCAGGGAACTGGGACGCGACTGCCGGCGGAGCGACTTTACGGCTGTCGGCATCGGTGACATGAGCGGCGACGTGTTCGGAAACGGCATGCTCCTTTCACGGCACACCCGCCTGATCGCGGCGTTTAATCATCTCCATATTTTTATCGATCCCAATCCTGATCCCGGTACTTCGCACGCCGAACGAAGGCGATTGTTTCGTCTCTCCCAGTCGGGATGGGACGACTACAGGCGGGAACTCATATCGTCCGGTGGCGGTGTGTATTCCCGTCACGCCAAGAGCATAACGCTTACCGAAGCGGCAGCGCAGGCTCTTGGAACCGAGCGCGGTGAGTACACGCCGCAGGACTTGATCCGGGCGATTCTACGCGCGCCGGTAGATCTGCTCTGGAACGGGGGTATCGGCACCTATGTGAAAGCGTCTCACGAGAGAAACCGCGATGTCGGTGACCGGGCTCATGACCCGGTACGGGTCGATGGTCGTGAACTACGCTGCCTGATCGTCGGCGAAGGCGGAAACCTCGGGTTTACTCAGGCGGGACGCGTCGAGTTCGCCAGAAAGGGCGGTCGGATAAACACTGACTTCATAGACAACTCCGGCGGTGTGGATTGTTCCGATCGCGAGGTCAACATAAAAATCCTGTTACAGGCCGTAACCGACCGCGCAGGTCTCAGTCAAAAGAAACGAAACCAACTGTTCCTGAACATGAAGGCCGACGTGGAAGCGCAGGTCCTTCGTGACAATTATCTTCAGGCCCAGGCATTGTCCTTTGTAGAGTATCACAGCATCGATCGGCTGAACGAACACGCGCAGCTTATTCGTTCGCTTGAGCGCTCATCTGCTCTGAACCGGTCGCTCGAAGGCCTTCCAGACGAGGACGGAATTGCAGAATTGCGAAAATCCGGCAAGGGCCTCTCGCGCCCGGAACTTGCTGTGTTGCTTGCCTATGCCAAGAACGAGCTGTATGGCTCGCTCCTGTCATCGGATGTGGCGGACGACAGCTGGCTCGGTCGTGAGCTCGCGCTGTATTTTCCCGAGGCGCTCAGGGATACCTTCGCCGACGCCATGCAGACGCACCGATTGCGAGATGAACTTATCTGTACGAGCATCAGTAACAGTGTGGTGAACCGCATGGGTCCGAGCTTTTCGCGACGGATGTGCGATGACACCGGCGCCACGCATGCGGAGGTAGCCAGGGCGTTTGCGGTAGCCCGTGAGGTCTACCAGGTGAAAGCAGCATGGGAGGCTATTGAAGCGGCAGACTCGCGTCTTGCGGCGTCTGTGCAGATGCGTATGCTCGAACGGCTGGCATCTCTGCTTCGAAACGCCACCCGACGCCTGCTCCAGAGAGCGGACCGGAATCAGGCCATACAGCAGGATGTTGACCGCTATACCGGGACGGTCGAGTTTCTTCGAAGCGAAATCGGGAATCTGCTACCCGCGCATGAGCTTCAGTCGCTCGAGGATTTCAGGAGCGAGCTTGAGGGCGAAGGAGTGGCCGGCGATCTTGCGCTCATAGTGGCGCAATCACCGTTCCTGTATTCGGCGCTCGATATTACCCACATAGCCGAACGGGGTCAGGGGCGCGAGCTCCTGCCTGTAGTCACGCAGGTGTATTTTGATCTCGCTCGCCATATCCCTCTGGAGTGGCTGCGTACCGAAATCGAGGGATTGCCGGTTGAAGGTCACTGGCAATCAGTCGCCCGGGGGACCCTCCGGGAAAACTATTTCCGGTATCGCAGCGAACTTACCTCCCGCATTATGCAGGAGGTGAAAAAGACCGGCGATGGATCACCGGTAGACGGGTGGATCCGAGAGCACAACGAAGAAGTGTCCCACGTCACCCGGGTGTTTGGGGAAATCAGGGCTACCGGTAACGCTGATTACGCGGCCGCATCGGTCGCTGTGCAGGAAATTGGACGTCTGGCTGAGGCTCGCCCGTAGCAGGAGCTGTATCAGTCTTCTATGTATCCTGAGGCGGAACGCCGAGGCAGGAGCATGATCCCAAGGAAACCGATCAGCGGTGTGGTGATCACGGATATGCCGAACCAGAGCCAGAAGTTCCGTTTCTGGTTCTGCGCACCTTTTCCTACAAGAAAACTGAGGAACAGACTTACTGCGACGCTTATGAGCCAGCCCATGCCCCTACAATACGCATCCCGGCGCCTCAGGATCAAGTGCGTATCAGGGCAGGGTCGACAGATGTATCTCGTGGTGCAGTCGCGAACGCACCCCCGTTCCCCGGAAGCTGCCGGCCACCGGCGAGGCCTCGTTGGGCGCTGCCGCCGTCGCTAAGGGAACGTGCTCGTCGGCGACTGCGAGTCCCAGGGTAGGGTCGAAGCCTCGCCAGCCACCGTCTGTCGTGTAGACCTCGGCCCACGCATGCAGATCGCGCGTCTCCTGTTGGGGATCGCCGGCCTGATACCCGCTGACAAACCGGCTCGCGATTCCAAAGGCCCGACATGAGGCACAGAAGAGTACGGCAAGGTCCCTGCACGAGGCTTCGGTTTGCCCAAGCGTCGTGTCCGCCGACCACGCCTCTCCCTCTTTCCGCACTATGGTTCGAAACCTGCTCGCGATTGACTGGTTGAGTGCGGTAATGTACTCCGAGCACCGAAGTCCATGGTCGGAAACCGTACCCGAATCCAGGGCCGACTGTATATTCCCGTATCTCCGGGGGCCGACGATCGTTACCAGAAACTGCTTCACGCGGTCCGACGTCGCTGTTTCAAGAAAGGGCGTGAGGACCCGTGCTGCGGCAGCAGGATACACCGGCGGAAGCTGCTCCCCGATTGTATCGGGTATATAGTCAAAGGCATTCGCACGCAGCGTGCGGATTTTTAACGATTGACGGATCGTCAGGCTGTTCGTCTTTCCGGAAAACCAGTAGCGATCGACAATGTTGCCGTTGTAATCGAGTGCCCGTGTAGTTGCATCCGGAGCAGGCATGACTGCCTGTTCCTGGTCGAGGAGCTGGACCGCCCCGTCGAGACGCGGGGAAAGGCGGACTGTATGGGGTTCGAGAAACACGTCGGAGGTGTACTCGTACCGCGTAAGGTGCTCGATTTCATACGTCATGACAGTCTTGAGTCATGCGGTTCATGAAACGCGCTTGCGATCCACGCGCTCGGCAGCTCGTGCAAAGCGCTGCGCAGGGCGTCCTGCCACCACTGGGTGACTTCGATAAGATCGGAGAGCGCGTATCGATGCTCAATCATGGAATAGCTGCCGCTCCGATACAGCGCAACGTCGATCGGGAATCCGACATCCGCGGCGCTGATTCGCGTTGAATCAAATGAAAGTACGCCAACTTTCAAGGCGTCTTCCATGCTGTCCTCAAATGTCAGTACGCGGTCGATTACCGGCTTGCCGTAGCTCGACGTACCGATAATCTGATACGGTGATCCCTCGCCGATTTCGATCCAGTTTCCCTGCGGATACATGAGGTAGAGTTTATGTTCGCTGTCACCGGCGAGTTGACCGCCGATGATCAGATGACTGTTAAACGGCAACCCGCTTTCTTCGAGGTGGGCTTTATCTTCCTCGGCAACGTTCCGCATGAGACTTGAAAAACGGTTTACGACCTTGAACAGGCGGTCGCTGCTCGCATTGTCGTGCTGGCGTTGCTCGGCATAGTAGGTGAGTATTTTGTCCCTGACCGATCGCAGACCCGAGGTCATTACAAAAAAGTTTCCGTCTCCCTCGGAATACACGTTCAGTTTTCGTGCTGTGATACGTTCCGAGCCTGTGGTGATCCTGGTGTCGGCGATCGCTACCAGGCCGTCGCGTACCTTGATACCGAGGCAAAAACTCATATGCGTTCCTTATTGTTTCCCCTGTTGCTGCATCTGGCTCTGGTGGGCCCGTAGCGCAAAAAACGTGTCGAAGATGGCCGTTCCAACGCCTATGAATCGCGTCTGAAGATTATCGAGAAACTCGTGCAGCCCGGAACCGATGATCGTGTCCGCCTCAAGGAAGGCGAAGTCATAGCGGAGCCTGCCAAGCTCCCGCTCGGCTTTGTTTGCAAACCTCCCCGCAGGCGTTCCCGTGATCTCATGCAGCGATTCGTCCGCTTTCTGTATACAGTAGTTACTCGAGCGTGGGAAGGAGCGGTCCAGGAGAAGAAACTCGATAATGCGAGGCGGGTCTATGCGTCCGTATCGTTTCCGGTACATCTCGAATCCGCTCGCCGAACGCAGCACCGCGGACCACTGCACATCGTCCAGGGTAGAACCGACGTATTCGGGAGAGGGAAGGAGGAGAAAATACTTCGTGTCGATAAGTCGCGCGGTCTGCTCTCCCCGCTCAAGCAGACGACCGAGCCGCGAAAAGTGCCAGGGTTCATCGTGGGTCATAGTGCTGTGGATAGCCCCCTGTATCGTGTGACTGTGCACCCGAATGCTACGAAAAAACTCCGAGGGCAGCTCGAGCCTGCTCTGTTCCCGCGACGCGTCGTGAACCATGAGGTAAAACCCGTTGATTTGCTCCCATGCCTCCGACGATATGATTTCGCGTATACTTCGCGCGTTCTCACGAGCCGCGCGCAGACAGGAGTATACGGAGTTGGGGTTGTCATAATCAAAAACCAGAAACTCTATGACATTATCCGGTGTCACGTTCACGTACGCGCTCTGGTATCGTGAGTAGTCTCCCGTGGTGGCGATAACCGCCTGCCAGTGTGCGGCGGAAGCCCCGGGCATATCGAGTGTGAGGTGCAGATTCACGTCAATCAGACGTGCGATGCTTTCGGCTCGCTCAATGTAGCGGCTCATCCAGTACACACTCTCGGCTACGCGACTAAGCACTACGGGGCTCCGACGGAATAATCCAGGTGTCCTTACTTCCCCCGCCCTGTGACGAGTTGACTACGAGGGAGCCTTTGCTCAACGCGACCCGCGTGAGTCCCCCGGCGGTAACGGTACATGTCTTGCCAAGGAGAATATATGGCCGTAGATCGACGTGTCGTCCTTCGCAGAACTGTTCGCCGAGGATAGGTGTGCGCGAAAGAGCGAGGGTAGGTTGTGCGATATAGTTGCGCGGGTTGGCTTTGATGCGTCGCCTGAACTCGTCGCATTCGGTCCTGCTCGCAGCCGGGCCGATAAGCATGCCGTAGCCACCGGACTCGTTGACGGCTTTCACGACGAGGGACTCAATATTTGCGAGCACATGATTGCATTCGTTCTCGCGCCTGCACACGTAGGTTGGTACGTTCGGAATGACGGCATCCTGATCAAGATAATAGCGGATCATGTCGGGAACATACGCGTACACCGCCTTGTCGTCGGCGACCCCCGTCCCCGGGGCGTTCGCCAGCGCTACACGTCCCTCGCGATAGACGTCCATGAGTCCGGGCACTCCCAGCATGGAGTCCGGGCGGAAAACGGTCGGGTCAATAAAATCATCATCGATGCGTCTGTATATTACATCGACGCGCTCAAAGCCGGCCGTTGTTCGTACCCAGACGTAGCCCTCCTGTACGATCAGGTCGCGACCCTCGACCAGGTCTATGCCCATTTGCTGCGCGAGAAATGAATGCTCAAAATACGCGGAGTTGTACATTCCAGGCGTCAGAACCACAGCTTTCGGTTCCGGCAATCCTTCGGGAGCGAGATACTCCAGAAGGTGCCTCAGATCGGCGGCGTAGTCTGCGATTGGCCGGACCTGAGCAGAAGTGAACAGGCGGGGAAATGTACGTTTCATTACGATGCGG
Source organism: Spirochaetaceae bacterium (assembly GCA_046542845.1). GTDB lineage: Bacteria > Spirochaetota > Spirochaetia > DSM-27196 > SKKC01 > SKKC01. The sequence goes on along the minus strand of JBKHAN010000009.1, from coordinate 46,388 downwards.
TTCGCCAGCATGTAACTGACCCCTGAAGGGCATCGCAGATTGTCTTCCAGCACAAAGAACTGCCCGCTCTTGTCCCGCACCAGATCGCTCCCGCAGATGTGACACCATAGTCCTCGCGGCGGTTCAAGGTTGCGACATTCGGGACGGAACCCGGAAGCTGACTCGACCAGATCCCCCGGGATTATGCCGTCCCTGACGATTCTCTGTTCGTGATAGACGTCGTCGAGAAACAGGTTCAACGCCTGAATGCGCTGTACGAGACCGTATTCGATACCCCGCCACTCCAAGTCGGCAATCGCACGCGGGATAATGTCGAAAGGGAATATCTTCTCGGTGCCGACGGCGTCTCCGTATACGTTGAAGGTAATGCCAAGCTGCAGGAGAAGCTGCTCAGCCGCGTGCTGTCTGCTTCGAACGGACTCGGCGGGAAGCTGTCCAATTGCATTCACGAGAAGGCGCGCATGGCTACGCGGTGCGCCATCCGGCAGGAACAGCTCGTCGTAGAAGTCTCCGACATCGTAGTTTTGGAAGATCACAGGCTGGATTGTACTTAGGCGACCTGTCACCGACAAGCCGTCCCGCAGGAACACCGATGGCTGTTCACGTTTCGATGACGGTTATGTCTGTCGCCGCGACGACCCGTTGCGACAGCACGTCGTCGAACAGCCTCGACGCGGCTTCCATTATGTCTCCGAGAGCAGCCTGTTCCCCGGCGTTGAAGCGGCCAAGGACATGGCTTTGTACAGCGCCGCTTCGGGGGCGCGATATCCCGATACGAAGCCGGGCGAACTCCTGAGTGCCGATGCGTTGCGCAATGTCACGGAGGCCCTTGTGTCCGGCCAATCCACCGCCCCGGCGAAAGCCGATTTTGCCGAAGGCGAGTTCGACGTCGTCGTGTACGACAAGGATCGCAGGTGCGGGAACGTGAAAAAAAGCCGCCGCTTCAGACACCGATACACCTGAGCGATTCATGTAGCCTGTGGGGCGAATTGCTGTATAGCGTACTCCGCTCCGCGAATGACGCACATCGCAGTAGTCGGCGTGAAACTTGCTTCGCCAGGTCTCGTGAGCGAAATCGGGGTGGTGATCGGCCAGTAGAAACCCGGCGTTATGCCGGGTATCACGGTATTGTCGGCCTGGATTGCCGAGAAATACGCACAGGCGTATCGTCTGACTGCTCATTCGCCTTGCCTCCGCATCGAAAGGCACGCTACTATCAAACTATAATCGGAGACAAGAGATGAGCATTCACATAGGAGCCCGGGAGGGCGATATCGCCGAAACTGTACTGCTGCCTGGTGACCCCCTGCGGGCCAGGTTCGTTGCCGAGACCTTTCTCAAGGACGCGTACTGCTACAGCGAAGTGCGCGGCATGCTTGGGTTTACCGGTACCTACGAGGGCACACGCGTTTCCATACAGGGGACTGGCATGGGCCAGCCCTCACTGTCCATATATGCGACCGAACTGATCAGGGACTACGGCGCGAAGAATCTCATACGGGTCGGATCGTGCGGTTCATTACAGAGTGATCTTAAAGTAAAGCAGCTCGTATTGGCCATGTCCGCCTCCTCGGATTCAGCAATGAACCGCGTCCGTTTTGGTCAGCTCGACTACGCACCCTGTGCCGACTTCACGCTGTTTGACCGTTGTGTAGCCGAAGCGAGAAAACGGGGAGTCTCCTTTGTGGCCGGGAATGTCATTTCGACCGATGCCTTCTACAGCGAAGACCCGGATGTCTGGAAGCTGTGGGCGAAGTACGGCGTCCTCGCTGCAGAAATGGAAGCGGCGCAACTGTACACCATTGCTGCCGGCATGGGAGCTCGTGCGCTCGCGATCATGACGGTGAGCGACAGCCTGGTCGACGGGAGCGGGCTTTCGAGCGAAGAACGGGAGCGAGGGTTCAGCGAGATGCTGAAGCTCGCGCTTTCGCTCGCGTAAAACATGATTCACAGCTCCGGTCGTTCATGACGGCGCGGTACACTCAGGCTCGCAGGGAACCCATGACAGATTTTGATCACGAACGCGAACGGCGACTGACCTTTGCCATTATCAGTCATCCTGACGCGGGGAAAACAACCATAACGGAAAAACTGCTCCTTTTCGGCGGTGCTATACACATTGCAGGAGCCGTCAAGAGCAAGAAGACCAGCCGGGGAACCGTCAGCGACTTCATGAAGATGGAGCAGGAACGCGGCATCTCAGTGAGTACCTCGGTCATGGGTTTCGACTACGCGGGTCGACGGGTCAACCTGCTCGATACGCCGGGGCACGCCGACTTCTCCGAAGATACCTACCGTACCCTGACCGCCGTGGACAGCGGACTTATGGTTATTGATTCGGTAAAGGGAGTAGAGGAGCGTACCCGCAGTCTCGCGCAGGTCTGCCGGATGCGGACGACTCCGATTGTCACCTTTCTGAACAAGATGGACCGCGAGGGACGTTCGCCGATTGAGCTCCTCGACGAGGTGGAAGCTGAACTCGACATAACCGTGTGCCCGCAGTCGTGGCCTATTGGTCAAGGACGAGATTTTCGCGGGGTCTACAAGATTCACGAAGACAAGGTCGTGCTGTTTCGGCCACATGAGACCGACGTGGATGAAACGGCGCGTACCATAGAAGGCCTCCATAATCCGGAGCTCGATACTGTCCTTGGCTCGCTGGCAGCGCGCCTGCGTGAAGACGTCGAGCTCGTGCGCGAGGTATATCCGGCCTACGATCGACAGGAATATCTTGCCGGTCGACAGACGCCAGTGTTTTTCGGCAGTGCCCTCAACAACTTCGGGGTCCGAGAGCTGCTTGATTTCTTTGCCACCGAGTCACCGCCTCCCCTTCCTCGGCAGGCGGTCGAACGCGAAGTGAAACCCAACGAGGAAACCTTTTCGGGCGTTATCTTCAAGATACACGCGAATCTCGATCTGCGGCACCGGGACCGCATTGCCTATCTCCGTATCTGTTCAGGGGTCTTTCAGCGCAACAAACCGTACCTGCATGTACGAACCGGGAAGCAGTTCAAGGCTGCAAATCCAACTGCCTTCATGGCTCAGGAACGCACGGTCCTCGACGAAGCGTATCCAGGCGATATTATCGGCTTGCACGACACCGGGACCCTTCGTATCGGCGACACGCTCACCGAAGGTGAGCAGCTGCAGTTCACCGGTATTCCACACTTCGCTCCGACCATCTTTGTGAAGGTCATAAACAAGGACCCGATGCGTTCCAAGCAGCTGAACAAAGGCCTTGACCAGCTCGCCGAAGAAGGTGTCGCTCAGGTGTTCTCCCGTGCTCAGGGGAGCGATCGCATAATAGGTGTCGTCGGTCAGTTGCAGCTCGACGTGATCAAACACCGCCTTGAACACGAGTATAAGGCGCTTTGTATATTCGAGCCGCTTGAGTTCGGTCGCGCAGCGTGGGTGTCCTGCGACAAGAAAGACCGTCTCGACAGCTTCATCGGCAAGTATTCACACCGGATCGTGTTCGATCGAAGCGGGACGCCCGTATATCTCGCCGAGAATCAGTACCTGCTCGATCGGCGCCGTGAAGACGACCGCGATATTCAGTTTCGCTGGACCGCGGACGTTGAGGCGTCCGCATAAAGGCAAATACGCGAAGCTTATCGCTCAGTGAGGCGTCTGATTCTTTACAGTGATCACGTTAACGTGTAGCGTGTTTATCATATTCCGCATATTTCCATTATTATTCATGGAGGAATGAATGAGTGCGACAACGAAGATCGTCGTCTTAGGCGGCGGTTACGGTGGCGTTGAAGCCGCCAAAAAGCTTAACAAGCAATACCGCAGGAATCCGAACGTAGAGATCACCCTGATAGACAAAAATCCCTATCACACGCTGCTGACTGAGTTACATGAAGTGGCGGCAACCCGCGTTGAACCGGAAGCGGTCAAGGTGAGCTTTTTCAAGATTTTCAGCGGCACAAAGGTAAAGGTCGTCATCGATGAGATCGAAGGCATCGACTTTGAGGGGAAGAAGCTCAAGTCGGACCACTACGAGTACAAATACGACTACCTGGTGATCGGTGCCGGTGCGCAACCTGAGTTCTTCGGCATACCCGGGGTACAGGAAAACTGCTTTACCTGCTGGAGTCTCGAAGACGCGCTTCGAATCCGCGATCACGTAGAAGATGCGTTCCGACGCGCAGCACGCGAGCCGGATCGCGAAAAGCGCATGCGCTTCCTGAACTTCACCATCGCAGGTGGTGGTTTTACGGGTATCGAACTTGCCGGAGAGCTCTTTGAGCGACGCGACATACTCGCCCGGGAGTACCACATCGATCCGACGGAAGTCCGGATCACCGTCATCGAAATGAAGGACGCGATTCTCCCGACAATGCCGGTGAAACTTCAGAAGAAGTCTCAGAAGTACCTCGAGAAGCATGGCTGCGACTTTATGCTCAGCACGAAAATCACCGGTGCAAAGCCCGGTGTTGTTGAGCTTGAGGGGCAGGATCCCATCAAGACCGAAACCTTCATCTGGACAGCCGGTGTGCATGGATCGGAGTTCACCTCCAAGGTCAACCTGACCAAGGGCTCGGTATCACCGAGCGCCGGGGCGGTGCAGGCTTCCCCCGAAGGCATACATGGCATGGCCGGTTGCAGTTTTGAAGAAGACGAAATGTGCATCGCCGGCGAACGTGGACGCATCAAGGTCAACGAGTACATGCAGAGCGTGGATTACGAAAACGTATTCATGGTCGGCGACATGATCTGGTTCGTCGAGAACGAAACCGTATTGCCCCAGATTGTCGAGACTGCGCTTCAAACTGCAGACGTCGCGGCGCATAACATTATCGCCGACATGGAGCGTAAGCCCATGAAGCCGTTCAAGAGCAACTACCATGGTCATATGGTGTCGCTCGGCAGCAAGGTCGGTGTGGCGCACGTCGGTGGTATCAGTATGAGCGGTTTTCTCGCGCTGGGCGTAAAGCATCTCATTAACCTGCACTACCTCTTTGGTGTTGCCGGAGTGAACGCGGTCTGGGAGTACATTCGAGGACAGTTCCTCGACGTGAAAGACGGTCGAACCATGACCAGGGAGCACCTCTCATACAAGATTCCGGTGTACTGGGCGCTGCCGCTTCGCGTCTGGCTCGGGTATAAATGGTTGTCCGAGGGTCTGTACAAGGTCTCTACGGGCTGGTTGGATCCAGGACCGAACGGAATACTCCAACCATCGTCAAATAATATTTTTCTTCCGTCCCTGACAGATGAAGTCAGCACAGCCACCAGCGCTACGCCTGGTGGTATGGGACACAGCGGTGTCTGGCAGACATCCATCCTGAGTGAGCCGATCGCACTCTACGAGTGGTTCGCCGAAACAATTCTGAGCATACACCCGCTTGTTGCCTACGGAGCTCAGATCGGGGCTGTTATTGCGCAGGTATTCTTTGGTGTCTGCTTGATCCTTGGTCTGTTTACATTCCTCGCCGCTGCCGGTTCGATCGCAATGGCAGGGTTCTTCATTATATCCGGCTGGGGTAATGTGGAGCTGTACTGGTACATGTCTGCAGCGCTCGTTCTCATGGGAGGCGCCGGAAGAGGTCTGGGTCTTGACCATTATGTTATGAGGTGGCTGAAAAACTGGTGGAACAGCACATGGATAGCCAAACGGACGTATCTGTACACCGGCGAACCTCGCCCGTAATCTCGTCATATCACGCTGCCCCTGGTACATTCTGGGGGCAGTTTCCGTTACTGCAGTACGATCTCAATCGCACGGACCTCGAAATCGGACGCAAACTCGACCGTCAGTCATTCCGCATTCGTGAGGGACTGCAGGGCTTCGTCCGTGGTGGCGGTAAACGTTTGCGCCCGGCTCTGGTCGTCATCGGGGCACGCATGGCCGCGGCAGTGAACGGTGGGATAGAGGACGAGCAGAAGGAAACACCAGACAGTGCAATACGGCTGGCCGCCGGAGTAGAGCTGCTGCACGCGGCAACGCTTATCCACGACGATATACTCGATCAGGCATCGCACCGCCGGGGGCGGATCGCACTTCATAAACAGTACGGAGTTCATGATGCGGTGCTCATGGGAGATTTCCTGTTCAGTCTGACCTTTGAACTGTTCGCCGATCACGCGTCACCACGTCAGGCCCGGATTCTGGCCCGTGGTGTATCCCGGATGTGCGAGTCGGAGCTCCGGAACGCCGAAGCACCGGCGCTGACGCGTCGGGAATACATGCGGAGAATTTTCGGGAAAACCACCGCTCTGTTTATGCTCTCGCTGGTCCTCGGTGCGAGTGAACACGGTGCCTCCGAGCAGCTCCTTCAGCGCCTGAGACGGATCGGCTACTGTCTGGGGACCGCATTTCAGATACAGGACGATGTTCTTGACGTATCCGGCGACCCGAGTGTAACGGGGAAACCGGTCGGGGGCGACCTGCTCGCCGGGACGGTTACGCTGCCACTCATTGAGGCGGCAGCGGGCCCAACCGAGCTCGCTGCCTGGCACCGCTCGGTGGAGTCGGCGCCGAAACGCTCAAGGCGGCAGATCGTGCAGACCATACTCGCGGACGTGCGAGTGCGGGGCGGTGTTGATGCTGCGACGCAGCAGGCGGGTGTCTACCTCGATCGTGCGAAGGCTGAATTTGCCGGGCTTCCTGCGGGGATGTCAGCCGACGCGCTTCGAAGCATACTCGACCACCTTGAGCGTCGTCAGAGCTGATCTACGATTTGTTGGTCGGCATAATCATGCCGACCGTCTGCCGACAGACAGAGAACGGACCTCGATCCATATCTGACCGATAACGAAGGGAATCGCACTCATGCCGAGGACGAGTATCCAACCCTGTGTCGTGGGTTGCGCTGCCGGGAGTACGTCGGAGACAAGCGGTATATAAACCGCGGCGACGAGCAGAGCGGCGCAGAAGACGACGGCAGCCCAGACCCACGGGTTTCTGACGACCGTGTTGCTCCACAGGGTCGTTTTCCGGTCTCGAAGATTGAACACAAACCAGAGTTTCGCGAATCCAAGGGTAAGAAACGACAGCGTCGTCGATGCCTCTGCGTCGAGACCCATCGGTCCGGAGGCGACCCAGGTGGTTGCGAGCACGACCGATCCAACGATAAACGCCCAGGCCCCTATGGTAAGCCAATGCGTTCGGGTCAGGACCGGTTCATCCGGAGGTCTCGGAGGAGCGTCCATTACACTCCGGGTTCCTTTGCCTATTCCAAGCGCCAGTGCTGGAAAAACGTCCGTGAGCATGTTCAGAAAAAGAATCTGCATCGCAGTCAACGGAATACCGAGAAAACTGACTGCTCCGACGCCGACCGCAAAAATCTCCGATACGTTGGTACAGAGCATGAACATGATCGATTTGCGAATGTTACTGTAGATGACCCTGCCCCGGCGAACCGCGCGTACGATCGAACTGAACGCGTCGTCGCCCAGGATCATTTCCGCCGCTTCCCGTGCTGCGTCTGTTCCCCGTTTCCCCATGGCAATGCCGATATCCGCCTGTTTGAGCGCCGGCGAGTCGTTTACACCATCGCCGGTCATCGCTACCGTCTCCGCACTATCCTGGAAGAGGCCGACCAGATCGAGTTTCTGCTCCGGGGACACCCTCGCGAATACCGCCGTTCGACGAACCATCTGCTCAAGTTCCTCGCGCGATGCATTCTGTATATCCCGGCCCGTATGAACCTCGAGTTCATTGCCGTCGGCATCCTGCAGGAGGTTGAGTTCGCGCGCGATCGCGCGAGCGGTCGCAGGCTGGTCCCCGGTGACCATAATGACCCTGATTCCCGCATCGCGGCAGATGGACAGCGGCTCCTTGACATCCTCGCGCACCGGGTCCTCCATACCGACGAAACCGCGAAAGCTCAGTCCCTCGTAGGGTTCCTCGTCCGCCGAGCCACCGTGTTTCTCAGCGAACCCGAGTACCCTCAGTCCCTGGCCGGCGAGGTCATTCGCGCGGTCTGTCCACGAATCGACGTTGTCAATATCGTTACACGCATGAAGCACGGCCTCAGGAGCCCCTTTAATCGCGTAGCGAAACTGCCCGTCCGACTGCCGGTGTACGGTAGCCATCATCATCGTCTCCCGATCAAAGTCCACCTCGCGCTCTTCGGGCTGGGCCTCTATCAGTTCGTCGCGCGACTTTGATAGCTGCTGTCCCGCTCGCAGAAGCGCAGACTCCATGGGGTCACCGGTGCCGTCGTCGAGGTCGGCGTTGTTACAGAGGACGCCCAGTTCAACCACTGTCTGTGCCGTATCCGGAAGCGTCGCGTCCTCCGTGAGCTCGTGCTCCTGTCCATCCCGTGTTACGACCCGACGTACCTCCATGCTGTTTTGCGTCAGCGTGCCGGTCTTGTCGGTGAAAATGATCCTGGTGGAACCGAGGGTTTCGACGGCGGTGAGCCGGTTCATGACAACCTTGTGCTGCGCCATAAGCCACATTCCGTGGGCGAGCGCAATGGTCGCAACGATGGGGAGCCCTTCGGGAATGGCAGCCACGCCAAGAGCGATGCTGGTCTCTACGACTTCCCGGATGTCTTTGCCCGACCACAGACCGAGACCCGCGACCGCAAGCGCCAGAAGGATCGTGATCCACGCGAGCCGGTTTCCGAGTTCATTCATCCGTTTTTGCAGCGGTGCAACCCCGGCGTCCGCGTCACGGGTTTTTGACGCAATCGATCCGAGCTCGGTGTGCATACCGGTTGCGGTAACAACCGCGTGGGCGTATCCGTCTGTGACCGTAGTTCCTTTGTAGACCATAGAGCTTCGTTCAGCGAGCGGGGTCTCAGGATCGTCGACGGCATCGGGAGCTTTGCTGACCGGGACGGACTCGCCGGTGAGCGATGATTCGTCTACGCTCAGTCGCTCGGTGCTGAGAACACGTGCATCGGCGGAGAGAAAATCGCCGACGTCGAGCATCAGAATGTCTCCGGGGACGACCTCCGTAGCGTTGATGTCCTGTTCAGTACCGTCCCTGAGCACTCGTGCGCGCGACTGCCCCAGTTCGCGCAGCGCGTCCATCGTGCGCACCGCTTTCAGCTCAGTGAAGAATCCGAGCGAGGTGTTCACGACGACCACGAGGATCACGGCAATGAGTTCGGGGATTTCGCCCATAACAGCAGCGAGTGCGCCTGCGGCTATGAGGAGCATGATAACCACGCTTTTGAGCTGGTTCAGGAGGATCTCCCAGGTCCCGCTGCGCGCGCCGGTTTCGATGCGATTAAGGCCGAACTGTTCCCGGCGGGTATGCGCTTCCTCTGTCGACAGACCATGCTCCGGGTCGACGTGAAGCGCTTCGAGTACATCAGCCGCCGGTTTTGTGAACGCGGAGTCGTTATCGCTCATGCCTTCAATAGTATCGCTATACGTAGCGGGCGTGAAGCAAAGGCGATGTGTGTGCTGTTTCTATGCCTCGTGCATCGCCTCAGACGGTGCTTCGCTGCCGTCAAGGCCCGCCTTCTTCCCGGTGCACACGAGAAAAACCTCGAAACTCTCGTCGCGGCAGGCTTTTGGTTTGACGATGCGGGCTTTGTCGAACATCGTTCTCGCCGTCGAAAGGATGCTTTGCTCGTCCCCGCCCTGAAAGAGCTTGAACGCCGCGTTACCGCCGCTTTTCAGCAGGCGTGCGGTAAGCGCGAGCGATGATTCGACGATAACGGCCGATCTGGCGGTGTCGAGGGTACGGTGTCCGCTTGTGTTCGGAGCCGCGTCGCTGACAATAGCGTCGAACGGAGCGAAGCGGTTGAGAACTCCGTGCTCTTCCGGATTGGTTATGTCCATCTGCAGGCATACGGCGGTTTTCCCGGCGCGCGAGAGCTCCGGCAGTTCTTTGCGGTCGAGTGCAACGACCACTCCCCCCTTTCCGACGATCTCGAGAAGTCGCAGCGTCCAGCTTCCCGGCGACGCTCCAATATCGAGTACTGCGTCGCCGCGGCGGACAAGGCTGAATCGATGTTGAAGTTCATCGAACTTGTAGACGCTCCTCGCCGGGAACCCCTCTTTGCGCGCTCTCTCGGTGTAGTGGTCGGGTTTGTGCTTCATTGCGTCGTGGGAAGCACATAGGCTTTAAGCGGCGGGAACCCGTTGAAGTTGACCGAGCTGTAGCTCTGCGTGTACGCACCGGTGGAGAGGATGTAGGCGCGGTCTCCGATGCCGCAGGTGTGAGGCATGCGGTAGCGGAAGTTCTGATACATGATGTCCATGCTGTCGCACGTCGGACCGGCGAGGATAATTTCCTCGGACTTGCCCGTCTTATCAAAATAGATCGGATACCGAATCGCTTCATTGAAGGTCTCGATAAGCCCGCCAAACATCCCGACATCGAGAAAGACCCACCTGTACAAGCCGTTCTTGGCCTTCTTGGAAACCAGAACGATTTCGGAGACGAGAACGCCGGCGTCGGCGGTCATGCCGCGCCCCGGTTCAATGAGCACCTCCGGCAGCTCTTCTCCAAAGTCTTCGTGCAGGAAGCGCTTGATCTCGCTTGCGTAGGTCTCCATGGGCAGCGTCGGATCGACGTAGTTTGCCGGGAACCCGCCGCCGATGTTGATCATTTTGAGCTCTATACCTTCGTCGCGGAGGCAGGTAAACAGGTAGCGCGCGCGGGAGATCCCGTCGTCGTACTGACCGATATCGCGCTGCTGACTTCCGACATGGAAGCTCAAGCCCCAGGGAACGAGGCCAAGGTCGCGGGCACGGAGCGCGAGGTTGAACAGAACGTCTGAGTGAGCCCCGAACTTCCGGGAAAGGGGCCAGTCGCTCCCGGTGCCTTCAGTGATAAGACGAAAAAAGACCTTCGATCCCGGGGCGTTGTCGGCGATGTTCTGTGTGTCTTCGAAACTGTCACTGCAGAACAGTCGCACACCGTGCTTATAGAAATACGCGATGTCCGCCCGTTTTTTTATGGTGTTGCCGTAACTCATTCGCTCAGGCTCGACGCCCAGTCGGAGGAGCTGGTCGAGCTCGTAGCGAGTTGCCACATCGAAGTTGCTGCCGAGATCCCTGAGGAGCTCAATGACTTCGTCCATAGGGTTCGCCTTCACCGCGAAGTAGACACGGGCGAACGGCATGGCTTTCTGAAACAGCTCATAGCGCTCCCGAATAAGGTCGAGATCCATGACAAGAAAGGGCGTCTCCCTGTCCTGTGCAAAGGCTTTTATTCGCGCCATGCGGTCCTGCTGAATGAATCGATCCAGGGGGAAATAGTAGGTTTCGTTCATGGTGTTCACAAGATCGGAGTGTATCGTCAAATTGTTTCGGTCGGCAATCAGGGTCATGAAACTCACGGACGATACACCGGCATGTGCCCGTGCGCAATCAGTCGCGATGAGAGATCACCGGTGTCCACAAGATAAATGCCCGGCCGGCCGTCTTCGGTTCGAACATTCATGAGAAAGCTGCCGCCCTCACGACTGAACAGGTGTCCGGAGCGCTTGTATTGATCGAAGTAGGGAATGACCGTTCCGCTGAGGCTGGCCGTCGGTCGCTGCGATGGCAGTTCGAATGCCCGACCGCTTACTGTGTCTATGAAGCCAAGGCGCACCCGCAGTTCAAGCGTGCCGTTATCATCTTCAGTGCGTTCGCTTCGATAGAAGGCGATCATGGACCCGTCCGGGCTCCAGTAGAACGCGTTCACGCCACCGAGCGAAGGGGCCTGGACGAGGGACTGCTCCGGCGGAAGGATCCCGTCTGACGAGACGAGTCTGTCGCCGCTTTCCCGCTCGGCAATGCGAAGGTTTCCGGTTATCTCTCCGGTAGGGCGCCGAAGGCCGGTAATGTATGCGATCCGCTCCCCGTCCGGGGACCATCCGAAGGCACCGGCACTGAACAGCGCTCCCCGTAATTGAATCTCACCCGTTTCTATGTCGTGTATCCCTAAAGCTGTGCCGAATTCTTCGTTGAATACGTTTATGGCGAACGCATCGCCCGACGGAGCTACGACGGGTACCTGAAAATAGCCCGCTTCCAGGTCCAGTTCCTCGACTGCCGGCGGCTCGTCGGCCTCGAAGCGCACGACCGATACGCGTCCCTGTCCGCCGCGTATGGAAGATGTGCCACCGTGCGCGACGAGAAATCCGCCCGTCGGTCCCCAGTCCCAGAACAACGGACGGTCGTCGAGGACTTCGATCTGCTCGTCGGTCTCAACATCCCAGATGACGATTTCCAGAAGTCCGGTCTCATCACTGCTTCGCAGAAAGGACAGCCGACGGCTGTCAGGCGCCCATTGCGTATACGCGGGAGGGTTTGAACCGTCGATCTCACGCGTGAGGACCCGTCCCTCCCTTAAATCGTGTACGTACAGATAGTACGTCCGTTCGCGATCGCCGGACCGATGAGTCGCCACATAGCTTATCCGTTGGCCGTCCGGTGACCAGTGCGGCTGGTCGTACGTGTGCGGCGTTCCTCCGTACCGTTCGCTCAGGGTCGTCAGCTGGACACTGTCTCCTGTGCGGGAATCGACGGTGTGAATATTGCCGTCCTCGCCCACGAAGAGGACGTCGCCGACCTCCGCCGGCGTGGACGACGGTGGAAACGGGCCGAAAGACCGTGTACTGGTGCAGGAAATTACCATCAGAAACGGCAGACCGATAAGCAGAATGAATCGTTGCATGTATATGAACGTACTGAAAACCGGACTCTATCGCCTACCGAGCCTGGTTGCCGTGCGTGTACCGCCCGGCGTACATTTGCCGGTATGAACAACAGATCTTTACTGCGTCGGCCCTTCGCCTACCGACAGTATAACGCCGTGCTGTGGCTTGTCGGGGCGAATGTGCTTGTGTACGCTATTACAAACTTTGTTCCGGATTTCTTGTACGTCCTTGCCATGAATCCTGTGGAGACGGTCTACGGACGCATGTTCTGGCAACCCTTCACCTACATGTTTGTACACTCACCGTTTGGCTGGGGGCACATACTCTTTAATATGTTTGGCCTTTTCATATTCGGATCGAACGTGGAGCAACGGATCGGATCAACAGAGTTCCTTGTGTTCTATCTGTTTTCCGGGTTCGTGGCGGGCGTTCTGTCACTGGGTATCTACTGGGTTACAGGATTGTCGCAGATACAGCTGCTGGGCGCTTCGGGCGCCGTATTCGCCACCCTGCTGGCCTATGCTACCTTCTTCCCGGACTCGGTCATTTTTCTGTTCGCGATCATTCCCATGAAAGCGCCGGTGCTTGTGCTCGGCTTTACTGCGCTTGAACTGTTTCGGGGGCTTACAACTCCGGGCAGTGGCGTTGCGCACCTGACCCACCTCGCAGGTTTTCTGGCAGCCTTCCTGTACCTGCTTGTACGGTTGAACATAAATTCGATCAGGATATTTTTCGGACGCGAGTAGGGAATCGTCTGCAGCAGAGCGGTCCGTCTGCCGATATCTGAATTTGTGAGCCATCGCATTTTGGTCTGTGCGTTCCTGTGTATGTTTTGCGCCTTTGTCGCGGCGCCATCCCGAGCGTCGGAAACTCCGTTTCAGGCCGAGCTTTGGGCCGAACTTGAACCCTTTCTTTCGGCATCCGAAAGTGCGCGTTGGAGCGCCGAAGCGGGGGCGCGGCGTCTGCTCGAAACCGCACGGTTTGTGTTCAGCGGAATGGCCTACGGCTTTCGCGTTACCGCTGTCCCCGAGGAGCCGCTCCGCCGGGTCGAAGCCCGGTCTGAGGTGACGCTCAGAGCGCAAATTCCCTCGGGGGACCGCGGCCTGCGAACCCGGCAGGTTCGAGAGGCAGACGGACGCCTGTACGGTGTTTTCTCCTTCTCCCCGAACTCCGAACAGCACTTCTCCCGTGCCCGTTTTCTTGGCTCCGGTGTTGCCCGGTCCTCGGCTACAGGAAGCGCGTCCTATTTCCGCGGTCCTTCAGGGATAGAGGACGCGATCCGGGACGCGGTCGTGCGCTCGGTAATCGTCCAGGCTCGCCGTGAAACCGCAAATCGGCCGGCGGAAATCACAGCGGACGTCGTGTTGTCACAGCCGCCGGTGCTCGGTATCCGCAACGGGCGATACACCGCTACCGTGCGCACTGCGGTTCAAATACGAACGATCAGGTCCTACGAACTGTTCTAATCCCAGTCCGACCGTGCTACAATCCAGGCAGGAGTACAGTGCATGTCCAATACCTCTTCGCTTTCTCGCAGATTCCGGAATCTCGCGGGAAAGACTGTTGTTATTACCGGTTCCAGCCGTGGTATAGGCCGTGAAACGGCGCACTTGTGTGTAGAGGCGGGTGCACGAGTCGTTCTGCACGGACGAAACGAGGCAAAACTCAACGATGTAGCACAGGCCTTGCGGGAAAAGGGCGGCAGCGTTCGGGTCGTCGTCGGTGATATTTGTGATCCTGCCACCGCCACGGCGCTCAGGAACGCCGCGGACGAACTGTCGGGATGCGACATTCTCATCAATAACGCTGGAACGTCCATGCGGGGGGCATTCGGTGACATACAGGTCGACGTGCTTGAAAGTGTGTTGCGCACGAACGTCATTGGCTCTTCGGTCGCGACGCAGGCCTTTCTTCCGCACCTTATACAGAATCGCGGCAGCGTTGTATTCGTTTCGAGTGTCTCCGGCATGAGGGGCTTTCCCGGAATATCCATATATTCGGCGGCGAAAATGGCGTTAACGGCGCTCGCGCAGTCCATACGGGCCGAAACATCCGGTACCGGACTGCACGTCGGCATACTATACGTCGGGTTTACCGAGAACGATCCGGACAAGGAGATATACAACGCGGACGGGTCTGTCATGCATTCGAAGCGCAAACACGACATGACGCAGCGCGATGTCGCGGCCGAGGTCCTGTTCGTAGCCGATCGCCGGAAAAACCGTCGTATCCTTACTTCCAAAGGCTGGTTGCTTCTTGTCCTCGACAGGCTCGCTCCGTGGATCGTCGACACGATTATCAATCGTTCCGGTGGTCGTTTCCACAGTCTTCTGAAGTAGAGGGAGTTCCGTGAGGTGTTGAGACGTGCGCGTTTTGTTCTGACCGCCCTGGTCGTACTCGCCGCTATCGGTGCGTGTGCCGGGATGCCTGCCGGCCGCGAGGTTCCCTCGCAAGACGTTTTCGAAGACGACGAGACTCCGGATACCGAGACGGATTCACGAGAATCTGCAAGGCCGGATGGAGGGGAAGAGGACCCCGAGGATACCGAAGAAGCGGATACCCGAGACGAGACCGACGAGGCGGCGGCAGAGGCCGAAACGCCGGACGCCGAAGCGCCGGAGGCCGATACGGGCGGCGCAGTTGTTCCCGGTGACGACATGGATGAATCTCCTTCGTCGGGGACGGAGGAAGCTGCCATGCCTGCGCTTGAGACGCTCCCGTACGACGACGATCGAATGACGCAGGCAATGAGGCGGGAGCGAGCCAGGCGTCTTGCGGCGCTGCGGCTCGACGAGATGTCGCTTGACGAGCAGATCGGTCAGATGCTCATGCCGTCCTATATCTTCGACGAGCGATCCCGTCCGGTTTTATCTGTGACGGATCGAATCCGTACGGATCTGGCGGATGTACGGCCCGGGGGCATAATTCTCTTTGGACAGAATATCGCCGATCCCGATCAGACGAGGGAGTTCACCACAGCGCTTCAAGGAATTGCGGATACACCACTCTTTATCGCGACCGATCAGGAAGGCGGCATTGTAAGTCGGCTTACGCAGAACTCCGGCATGACCGCGACCAGATTTCCTTCGGCTCAGGCGATCGGGCGCACCGGGAACGCGGAATACGCATACCGGGTCGGTCGCGCGATGGCCGAGGAGATGCGTGCGCTCGGAATAAACATGAATCTCGCGCCCGTGGCAGATGTACTCACCAATCCACGGAATACCGTCATAGGCAGTTGAGCTTTTGGCTCGGATCCGCAACTGGTATCGGAGATGGTCGTGCAGATGATCGCCGGCCTGCAGGACGAAAACGTGGTCTCAGTCGTCAAGCATTTCCCGGGTCACGGTGACAGCTACGAGGACAGCCATCTTGAGCGGGTCGTCCTTACCCACGATCGGGAACGTCTGCAGGAAGTGGAACTTCCACCCTTTCGGAGCGCTGTCGAGGCTGGGGTAGACGGTATCATGTCTGCCCACATCGATCTTCCAAACGTATTTGGAGAAGGCATCCCGGTAACGCTGAGTCAGGCCGCGCTTGAGGGCCTGCTCAGGGACGAGATGGGCTTCGAAGGTCTCATTGTAACCGACAGCCTGGTTATGGAAGCGGTGACCTCGCGTTTTTCGGGCGCCGAACTTGCAGTTGCCGCTGTCGTCGCAGGAAGCGATATTCTATTGCAACCGGGCAGCGCGGTGGTGGCACGTGATGCCATACGCGACGCCGTAGCAGACGGCCGGATTACAGCCGAGCGGGTGGCCCGGTCGGCACGGCGTGTGCTGGAGGCTAAGTATTTCCATGGTTTGTTCGAGGCCGAGCGCTGGCTGCCGGAAGACCAGTCTGCTCTCGGGCGACCTTCGCATCGAGCGCTTGTCGAGGAAATACGAGCGGTAGCCCCGTAGGGCGGCGCAGCGCGGTCGTGTCGTCGCAAGGACTGTTTTCAAGGAGTACGGCGATCTACAATGAGTGACAAACGCACGGCTGTCGTGATCGGAGCCGGTCTCGGGGGACTTTCAGCCGCCATACGGCTTGCCGCACGGGACTGGCATGTGACGGTATACGAAGCGTCGGATACCGTCGGGGGGAAAGCCGGCAGTATGGCGCAGGACGGATATCGCTTCGACACCGGCCCGTCTCTGTTTACCATGCCCAAGGTCTTCGAAGAGCTGTTCATGGCGGCCGGAAGGGATCTGTCGGACTATGTCGAGCTGATACCGCTGCCCGAAGTGTGCCGCTACTTCTACCCGGACGGAGTAACCTTCAGCGCGTGGGCAGACGAAGAGAAGTTCGCAGAAGAGCTTTCCAACGCCACCGGCGAACATCCCGGCAACCTGAAGCGTTTTCTCGACTACTCAAGCAGAATCCACGCGATTGCTGCCGACATGTTTCTCAATCGCAGCCTTCACGAGGCCTCCTCGTATCTGCGCATCGGGTTCCTTGCATCGCTGTTTCGCTTGCCGGGTATCGATCCGTTTCGCACCATGGCCGAAGCTGTGGAGCGGTACTTTGAGACCCCTCATGCCCGGCAGCTGTTTGAGCGCTATGCGACCTATAACGGTTCGAGTCCGTTTCGAACTCCGGCGACTCTGAACATCATACCCCACGTAGAGTATCGAGGTGGCGCGTACGCGGTTGCCGGAGGTATACACGCTGTGCCCCGGGCGCTTGAGCAGCTCGCGCGTGAGCTCGGCGTTCATATACACGTGGAGAAGCGGGTCGAACGCATAACATGGTCACAGGACCGTCGTCACCGGAGGGTAACAGGGGTCAGCGTCGACGGAGCGCACGTACCGGCTCACGCTGTGGTCTGCAACGCGGATGTCACGATTGCCTATCGGGATCTGCTCGGCGAATCAGAAGCACCGGAGCTCCTTCGCTACGAGTCGCTTGAGCCGAGCTCCTCGGCACTGGTATTTTACTGGGGTGTGAATCGATCGTGCCCGGAACTGACGCATCACAACATTTTCTTCTCGCGCGACTATCGACGGGAGTTCCAGCAGATTTTCGACGACCGTGTCACTCCAAATGACCCCACGGTATACGTCAACATAACCTCGAAGTCCTCCCCCGACGACGCACCGGAACACGGCGAGAACTGGTTTGTCCTGATCAACGCCCCGTACGACGACGGGCAGGACTGGGTGGCGGAGACGCAGCGAGCTCGAACGGCGGTTCTCGCAACCATATCATCTCGAATCGGATTTGATATCGAGCCGTACATACAGACCGAACGGGTCATGACACCTGCAGATATCGCTGAACGCACGAGAAGCTACCGGGGATCTCTGTACGGGATTTCCTCCAACAGCCGGACCGCAGCCTTCATGCGCCACCCGAACCGGTCGAAACGGTACCGGGGTCTGTATTTCTGTGGTGGAAGCTGCCACCCCGGCGGTGGAATGCCATTGGTCGTCAGCGGCGGAAAAATTGTCGCGGATCTGATTCTGCATCACGAGATGTGAATAACGCATGGCGTATACCTGTATAACCTGATACCCTGCTCGAGTTAACCTTTGAACGAAAAGGAGTGTCTCATCATGATTGTAGGTGTGCTTAAGGAAACGGCACCCGGGGAGAAGCGTGTAGCCGTTGTCCCGGCCCACGTTTCCTTTTTGACGAAGCTTGGCTGCAAAGTTCGCGTCGAACGAGGCTCTGGAGTAGCGGCCGGATATACAGACGAGGAGTACGAGGGAAAGGGCGCCGAATTGAGCGATCGCCCGTCGATCCTCGCCGATTGCGAAGTCATATCGACGGTTCGTTGCGCTGCGGCGGCCGACGGAGGTGCCGAGCTCGAAGTCGGTCGTGCAGGTCAGCTGTGGGTCGGTCTCGCGGACCCCTATCGCACGCACTCCTCGTTTGATGCGCTCGTCCACGGGCAAGGCTCGCTGTTCGCCATGGAGCTCATTCCCCGCATTACCCGCGCGCAGAGTATGGACGTGCTTTCATCCATGGCAAACCTCGCCGGATATCAGGCTGTGCTGACTGCAGCGACGACGCTCCCGAAGATGTTTCCCATGATGATGACCGCAGCAGGGACGATCGTTCCGGCGAAGGTCTTTATCGTCGGCGTCGGAGTTGCCGGATTGCAGGCGATTGCCACGGCTCAGCGTCTCGGTGCTGTCGTGAGTGCCTACGATGTACGCAGCGCCGCGAAAGAGCAGGCCGAAAGTCTTGGTGCAAAGTTTGTAGAGCTCGACCTCGGCGACGGCGCGGAAGGCTCGGGCGGCTACGCGAAAGAAATGGACGAGGCGTTCTACGAGAAGCAGCGGGAAATGATGAAAACCGTCCTTGCCGACAGCGACGTCGTTATCACCACTGCTGCGGTTCCCGGAAAGCCGGCTCCCCGCCTGGTGACCGAGGAAATGGTTGCCGGCATGCAGTCCAACTCGGTCATTGTTGACCTTGGCGCCGAGCGTGGAGGGAACTGCGAACTGACGAAGCCCGGCGAGACCGTCACCGCACACGGAGTCACGATCATTGGACCGCTGAATCTCGTCTCGGATATGGCAGGGAGCGCATCGCAGCTGTACAGCAAGAACATGATTACCTTTCTGCAGAACGTCATTGCAGATGGTACGCTTACACTTGATCTCAGCGACGAGATAACCGACGCGACGCTCGTCATTCGTGAGGGCGAGATTCGCGGGCAGTTCCTGAAGTCCGCGTACGGAAAGGAGTAAACACGGTATGGATACCAGTTTCGTAATGATATTAACGGTTTTTGTCCTGGCGGTATTTGTCGGGTTTGAAGTCATAACCAAAGTGCCGCCTATTCTCCATACGCCACTTATGTCCGGTTCAAACGCAATTTCCGGTATCACCCTGGTCGGAGCAATCGTCGCGAGCGGGTCCGGCAGCAGCCCGCTGGCAGCCGTGCTCGGCATTACCGCGCTCGTGTTCGCGACCACAAACGTTGTGGGCGGATTTCTCGTGACTCATCGCATGCTCAAGAAGTTCAAGAAGTAGGGGACCGGTTATGACATTTGATTTTGTTAACCTCGCGTATCTTGTCGCCGCAGTATTGTTCATCCTCGGTCTGAAGGGCCTCACCCATCCGCGAAGTGCGGTCCGGGGAAACGTTCTCGGCGCTGTGGCAATGCTCATCGCCGTCGTTGTGACCCTCGTCGATCAGCAGGTGCTCAATACGACTGTGCTGATTTCAGGAATAGCCGGAGGCACCGTTATTGGTGCCGTACTTGCGCTGACAATCAAAATGACAGCCATGCCGCAGCTGGTTGGACTGTTCAACGGTTTCGGCGGTGGGGCTTCCGTCCTCGTTGCTGCAGTCGCGCTTATGCAGGCGGTGGGGATCATAAGCGGCGCGGGTGCCACCGAGCTCTCCATGCAGGTCTCGATCGCGACGGTTCTCAGTGCCATTATTGGCGCGGTGACTTTCACCGGAAGCGTTGTCGCCTTCGCGAAACTGCAGGGGCTCGTCACCGAGCAGCCGGTCAGGTATAAGGGCGAGCAGATTGTCAAGTTACTCGTCGCAGGCGCGACGGTTGCCGGCGCGATCATGGTGATCATGAACCCGGCCGACATGTCGCTGTTCTGGGTCCTTTCGGCTGTGGCCGGTCTGCTCGGACTGTTGCTCGTCGTGCCGATCGGCGGCGCTGATAT
Organism: Spirochaetaceae bacterium; assembly: GCA_046542845.1. Lineage (GTDB taxonomy): Bacteria > Spirochaetota > Spirochaetia > DSM-27196 > SKKC01 > SKKC01. The sequence goes on along the minus strand of JBKHAN010000009.1, from coordinate 26,205 downwards.
GCCGATCGTCATAGCGCTTCTCAACTCCTATTCGGGGCTTGCCGCGGCCGCGACCGGGTTCGTGCTTTCAAACACCATCCTGATCGTGTCAGGGTCGCTTGTTGGTGCGTCAGGCATCATTCTGACCCGTATCATGTGCAAGGCAATGAACCGCTCGCTTGCGAATGTGCTGTTCGGCGGCATGGGCGCAATTCCGGAGAAAGCATCGACCGACGACATCTACGACGGTAAGATCAAGAGCACCAACGCCGAGGAAGTTGCCATGATCCTCAAGACTGCCCGTCGCGTCGTCTTTGTACCGGGCTACGGTATGGCGGTTGCCCGCGCACAATCCGCGGTCAGGCAGCTTGCCGAGGCAATGGAGGCCGATGAGATAACGGTCGAGTTCGGCATACACCCGGTGGCAGGACGTATGCCCGGGCATATGAACGTATTGCTCGCCGAAGAGGCAATAAGCTACGACAAACTCAAGGAAATGGATCAGATCAATCCGACGTTCAAGAACACCGACGTCACCATTGTCATTGGTGCCAACGATGTCGTGAATCCCTCCGCGCGCGAAGCCGGCGGACCGATCTCGGGCATGCCAATTCTCGACGTCGACAAATCACGGACAGTCGTCGTGATCAAGCGCAGTCTGAGTCCGGGATTCGCCGGAATCGCGAATCCGCTCTTTGCGCTGGACAATACGCTTATGTACTTCGGGGACGGTAAAAAGGCTCTCGACGACCTGGTTCAGGCGTACAAGGAGGCCTGAACCGCGCTATCCCTCGCGGCGGGTACACGCGGCTGCAGCCAGGCGTCGCGTGAAACCCGCCACGGGGCATCAGGGGTCTTTGTACTTCTCGGTAATCTGCCGTATGTTCGGAAGGACCTCGAGAAAGCACTCGACCAGTTCCGGATCAAACTTGACGCCGCTGAGTTTCTTTATTTCTCCGATGACGTCGTCTTCCGACCAGGCTTGCTTGTAGACCCGGCGGGAACTCAGGGCGTCGTACACATCCGCAATTGATACGATGCGACCGTATATGGGTATCTCGTTACCCCTGTACCCGACCGGGTTACCGGTCTCATCGGTTTCAAGTGCTGTCCCGGTATCCATGTCGATCTTACCTGGATACCCCTTTCCGTCCCAGCTTTCGTGGTGGCTTATCGCAACCTCTGCAGCTATGTCGTCGAACTCCGATTGACGGTCCGCGAACAGGCGTGCGCCCATCCAGGTGTGCGTCTTCATGATCGCAAACTCTTCGTCGGTAAACTTGGCGGGTTTCTTGAGAATAGCGTCTGAAATGGCAACCTTCCCGACATCGTGAAGCATTGCCGCCATCCGCAGGTTGTCGCGCGCGCGATCAATGTCGTTGGGATCCAGACCCCGGCGTTGCGCCCAGCGTTCGTAGATTTCCACCGAATAACCGGCCACCCGGTTGACGTGGGGCCCGGTCTCTTTGGGGTCGCGCAGCTCGGCCATGCGGATCATCCGGAGAATGATCGCGCGAGTCATCTGGGCTCTTTGCAGCGCGACGGTTGCGTTCGTGGCAAAGTGCATGGTTATAAGCTCATCGTCGGCATCGAACTCGCCGACCGAGCCGTCCGGCATCAACTTGTTGATGAGTTGTATGACACCCAGAATGTTGCCGTTCTGGTCACGCAGCGGAATGGCGAGCATCGATTTTGAGCGGTATTTGCTGATGCGGTCGTACGACGGGTCGAATCCGTACGGTGCCTCCTCGGGTATTCTGTACACGTCGGGTATGTTGACCTGCTCGCCGGTAGCCGCGCAGTAGCCGCTGATGGTCTTCCTGCTGATGGGAACCGTGAAAACGTTGTATATGAGTTTATGCCCCGGAGGTAACTTGGCCTGATGGGTATCGTTCTGCGCGTAGGTAATGAGCAGTTCATCGTCACGTTTCACGTAGATGCTGCCGGCGTCTGCGCCGGCAACACGACGCGCTTCGGATAAAATGCGTTCGAGAAGAATGTCAACGTCCTGTATGCGGTTTAGTTCGGCGTCGAGGTGGAGAATGTCGCGTAGTTTCTGTTCAGAAGACGTCATGTGATGTTTCAGTCCTTAAAAGTCTGCGCCTCCGTCCCCAAGTCTATGGAGCTCCATATGCGGTGTCAAGTTTAGCGGGTTCCGTATTACTATAACGGCGTGACCGTGTACATCGTGCGAGCCAACGACAAGCTGATTTGCCGTGGCAAAAGGATACTGTTAAGAGAAAGCGATCTGGAAATACTGGGTCTGGACAAAGCGCGAGCCGTTGATTTCGGATACTGCGGCAACGGTTCCCGAATGTGCCTGCTCCCGGTGGAGCCGGAACTGTCGACTCCCGATGGATACGGCCGTTTTACGCTTCGAGAACTCATGAACACGACACCCGAAATGGATTTCCGCTGTGTCGCCCGCGGTGTACACCTCGCGTACTGGGACCGTACGCATCGCTATTGCGGTTCGTGTGGCACCGAGACTGTGCGCGCGGTGGGAGAGTACGCGCGAGTATGTCCCTCCTGCGGGACTGTGGTCTACCCGCGCATATCGCCGGCGATTATCGTGGCTGTCATCCGGGATGGTCGGCTGCTGCTCGCCCACAACGCGCGTCGGGGGCATGGTTTCTACAGCGTTATTGCCGGATTTGTCGAACCCGGCGAAACCCTGGAAGAATGCGTGGCACGCGAGGTTCGTGAGGAAACCGACATAGAGGTAGGGAACATCCGCTATATGAGCAGTCAGCCCTGGCCCTTCCCGGACAGCCTTATGATTGCCTTCGTCTGCGACTATAAAGCCGGTGAGATCAAGGTCGATGGAGATGAGATAGACCACGCCTACTGGTGCGCGCCCGACGAGCTGCCGGAGGTACCTCCTCCACCGAGCGTCGCACGAGCACTCATCGACTGGTTCACAGCCACCTATCGTTGACAAAGCCACGCTTTCTGTTGATTCTGGAGGCGGTGGAAAACACAGGAACGACGCGCAGGGAGTACTCGCCACGCGCATACTGCGTATGGGAAAAGCAGCAGAAGCGCATATTGCTGTCATAGGCGGCGGTGGTACCGGCGCAGCAATTCTGTACGATCTTGTGCAACGGGGCTTCAACGCGACGCTGTTCGAGCGTGGTGAACTGACATCCGGGTCTACCGGACGGCATCATGGGCTACTTCACTCCGGAGCACGGTATGTGGTCAAGGACCGCGAGGTCGGGCGGGAGTGCATGAACGAAGTGCGCATTCTCAAGCGCATTGCACCGGACGCGATCGAGGCGAACCGGGGAATTTTCGTAGCATTTGACGAAGAAGAACTCGCGTATCGGGATACCTTTGAACAGGCGTGCGCGGAAGCGGATATTCCGACGCAGTGGCTCAGCGCCGAAGACGTCCTCGCAATGGAACCGCGGTTGAATCCACGCCTGCTCGGCGGCGTCATGGTTCCCGACGGAACGCTCGATGCCTACCGGCTTCCCATGCATTTCTTCGCCGGAGCGCGAATGCTCGGTGCGACCATACGGAATTACACCAGAGTCGAGTCGCTCGTGTTCGAGGGACGGAGGATTGCCGGTGTGACGGTGCGCGATTTGCGCAGCGGGGAACAGGATACGGTGCACTGTGATCTGGTCATTAACGCGACGGGAGGCTGGGCCGGTGTACTTGCCGCCATGGCCGACATTGACCTGCCGATTACACCAGCTCCGGGAACCATGCTTGCTCATAAGGGACGTCTCGTCAACAACATTATCGAACGACTCAGGCCCGCGAGCGACGGCGATATCATAGTTCCTCAGCGCGGGCTTTCGATCATAGGCTCCACCCAGTGGCAGACAGACGATCCGGACGACTGCACCGTACCCGATCATGACGTTGAGTTTCTTACACAGGCAGCGATCGACATGGTTCCCGACTTCAAGGAAACGAAATACCATAAAGCCTGGGCGGCTGTGCGCCCGCTGGCAGGATCATCGTCGAGTGAACAGGAGGGCCGCGAGCTCAGCCGTGACTTCGAGGTCAGAGACCACGCCCGTACAGACGGTGTTGAAGGCATGCTCAGCCTCACCGGGGGCAAGGCGACGACGCTCAGGATTATGGGCGAGAAGACGGTGGACGTCGTATGCGATCTGTTCGACGTTTCGGAGGCCTGCCGCACCGCCGAAGAGCCCTTACCGAATTACCGCCACTTCTTCAGACAGGGAGTCCTTGTATGAGTCAACAGAGCACGAATGAACAGATGAACGAACGAACCGTAGCCGTCTATCGAACCGCGACCAGGAAGACCGACGAGTTTACCGTGCCGTATAACGAGCGGACAACCATTATCGACGCTCTGGAGTATATTCGGCTTCAGGAAGATCCTGATCTCATGTATCGGCAGTCGTGTCACCACGGGTCGTGTGGAACCTGCGGGGTGGCGGTAAACGGTGAGTTTGTGCTTGCCTGCATCAAGCGCCTGGCCGACATACCGGAGGATCAGCCGGTGCGAATAGAGCCGCTTCCGACCATGCACCAGATTGGAGATCTTGCTTTTGATCCGGCAGAGTTCTTTAACGAGTTTCCCGAAGACATAACCTACATCCGGTCGAGCGAAGTGAACTCCGACGCTGCGGTTCCCTCAGACATGGAGCGCTACGAGCGCTTTGAGGACTGCATAGAATGCGGACTGTGCGTTACCAGTTGCCCGGTCGAGGAGGACTGGATGGGACCGGCGGCGCTCGCCTCGATTCATCGCATGGTCGAGAAGGAACCGGACCAGGCAGACCGATGGCTGGATCTCGCAGCGGATGCCCGTGGCGTGGAGCGGTGCGCGAAAAACTTCAGCTGCTCACGCGTCTGTCCGACCGGCGTTGCACCCGGGAAACGCATTACCCTGCTCGGCAGCGCGATCAAAAAGCGGGCGAAAGCGCAGGCGCAGGCTTCGGGGGAGAACGAAACCTAAAGCTTATCGATGAGCATCGAGCACTTGCCCGAGGGTATCGGCAGGGTTTTTTTCTTGTGTCGCAGAATATCGATGGTGAAGTAGTACAGCTTTTCGCTTTCGAGCCGAATCTCCCAGCCGCGTGAGGTCTTGTTGCTGAGGATGGTCACAAGATTCCGCTTCAGCGAGAGATTCTCTATTCCCATGATCTCGAGCGTCGGTATGATCCAGTCCACCGTCTTTCTCGGGAGGCTGATATAGAGGCCTATGACGTTTTCGATCATGAGAGCGACGGATGAAAGGGCGGTGTAGGTCAGGAACATGGGCCGTGGAAAGCCCGTCTTACCGCGCCACTTTGCCGGGCCGTCCTTTCGAGGCAGATACGCTTCCCAGACGTTTCCCCTGTCTTTCCCTTCTGGATGCAGCGTATCGAGAATGTAATACAGGTGACGTATCGCGCACTCCCTGGCAAGCTCGAACTGACCGTATTTTTCCAGTCCCTTTATGACCATGAACGTAAACGGCGGATAGACCGAGCCCTTGTATCCGGAGCCGCTTTCGTCAAAATCCGGTTCGTTTGCGGCCACCGTCGGAAAGGGGTTTTCGGTTCCGAATGTCTCCGGGTCGCGAACGTGCCGGATAAGCGGATCGCTTTTCGCTTCGTTGGGGATTTCTCCGAGCAGAGGCCAGAATCCTGCGATCGTCTTGACCTGAATCTGTTCCTCTTTCGCGTCGAGATCAAAATAAAACCCGGCATCGTCGTTCCACATCATGGAATTGATGCGCGTCTTGAGACTGAAATAGTGACGTTTGTATTTGAAGCTTATGTCCTTATCGTTAAGAATGTCGCCGAGTTCGGACATGTACAGCGCATTCATGGCCTGCTGCGCGTTAAAATCGATGGGGTAGCGGGTTTTCTTTCGCGGCGAGTTGGTCATGGTCGTCGCCGAAAGCGGCACCGAATAGAGCCCGTTCTCCTGCTTGAAGGTTGTCTCAAGCCATTCGAAGTAGGACTCGAGAACAGGCATGACTTCCTTAATGCGCTTTTTGTTCCCGATCTTGTGGTACAGATTGTACTCCGCCCAGGCAAACAGAGGTGGGTGTACGCCCTCGGGGTTCTCCTTGCTTACCACAGGCTTCCCGTCCTTGAGGGAATACTCGCCACGTATCGCCCCATCTTTTTCCTGACGCCCGTAGAAGTTGTCCAGTTGTGCTGCGGCGGAATAGATTCGATTCGAATACACGAGAAAGAACGTGGAAAAACAGGCATCGAACTGGTTCACCGTCTCCTGGGACGGGTAGTTGAGGTACTTGGGCTGTAACTTGTTCCGGGTAGTTCCCTTTTTCTGGAAATCCTCCATCCAGGTCCATGTCTGATTATACAAGTCGACAAAATCCTGATCGTAAAAATGTATGGTCGGGAACTCTCTTTTCGTCACCGGTAACCTCTTAATCCTGTGCATGGCCGGTGTTCGACCACGGTACTGAAACATACTTTATGACGGAAACCGCCGTCAAACAAGAAAATGTCTGCATCCGAGTAAAAACGGCCGTTATTATTGTGGTTGACAGCCTCCCGGTGACTCAGTAAACCTTTCAGCCGTGGATGACACGGAACTTTCCATTACCGCCGACCTCGCCAAACTTGATCTCTCCGAAGAGGAGCGTCTGCGTTTTGCAGAAGAAGTGCAGCGCATGCTCTCCTACTTTGATATCATGGCCAACGCAGATTCCGACCCGGAAGAGGCGCCGGATGTTCCGATTCGTGCTGTCGGAGCGTTGCGGGAAGACCGCGAAAGCCGCTTCTGCGAGGCCGACAGCTTGATCGATCGTGGTCCCGAGATAGAGGATCGCTATATCGTCATCCCGAATGTACTCTGAGGACTGAAAGGCTCCGAAACCGTGGCCGAGCCCGGTGCCCGGGCCTCAGGTCACGCGACAAAGGAGCATGTGGTGCAAGCTCAGTGGAATACGGTTCTCGAGACAGACCAGGCGCGTGAAACATACCGCTCCGCCGTGGAGTCGCGCAACAGGGATCTTGGAGCCTTTCTCGACTTTAAACTCCCCGAGGACACATCCCCGGATTCCGCCGATCCTGACGGTGCGCTCGAGGGGCTTCCCGTCGCAGTCAAGGATAATATAGCGGTCGAGGACCGGCCGTTGACCTGCGGCTCACGGCTGCTTGAGCGGTTTCAGAGTCCCTACGACGCAACTGCGGTGACGAAACTGCGCGAAGCCGGCGCCTGCATCGTCGGGAAGACGGCGCTCGACGAGTTCGGCATGGGGTCGGCAACCGATACAAGCGCGCTGCTCGTGACACGAAACCCGTGGGACAGCTCGCGAACAGCGGGCGGCTCAAGCGGCGGATCGGCAGTCGCGGTCGCTGCCGGCATGGTACCCGTGGCGCTGGGATCCGACACCGGTGGCTCTGTGCGGCAACCGGCTTCGTTCTGTGGCGTGTACGGCCTGAAGCCTACCTACGGCGCGGTCAGCCGCTTTGGTCTGGTCGCGTACGCGTCGAGCCTCGACACGATTGGCGTTGTCGCCGATACGCCCGATCGTCTCGAGGCGGTGTTCTCCGTCATTACCGGTGCGGACGGGAAAGACCAGACCTCTTTAGATATCGGGAGCGCGGGCAGCCGGGCACCGACGGACCTGAAGTCTCTGAAGGTCGGCGTACTCGCCGCGGACACGAACGACGATCCCGCCGTACAGTCAGCGATGAACGAGATCGAAGCGTTTTTCCGGTCGCAGGGGACGGAGGTAGAGGCGGTTTCGCTTTCCTTTCTCGACTACGCCTCAGCGGTGTACTACACGATTGCGACCGCTGAAGCGGGGGCCAACCTCGCCCGTTTTGACGGCGTGCGCTACGGGGAGCGGCCTTTATACGCGGAGAATCCGGACGAGCTGGTGCGGCTGTCTCGAAGCGCCGGTCTCGGAGATGAGGTCAAACTTCGCATCCTGCTGGGAACCTACGTGCTTCGAAGCGGGTTTCACGATCAGTACTACGGGCGGGCGCAGCGCCTTCGCGCGCGAATCAGCCGTGAAATGCAGGAGCTGTTTACCCGCGTCGACCTGCTGGTGTCACCGGTATTTCCGACCCTGGCGTTCCCCCTCGGGAGCGATGGTCTGACCCCGTATCAGCGCAAGCAGGCAGACCGCTACACCACGATCGCAAATCTCGCCGGCGTTCCCGCGCTTGCGCTGCCCACAGGCGTGCACGAAGGCATTCCCGCCGGCGTGCAGTTGACCGGACCCCGAGGCGGGGATTTTCATCTCATAGACGTGGCAAAACGGGTTTCGCAAGCCTTCCCGCCTGCTGCACCACCGAATTTTCCACGAATCTGGAGTTAACGGCCGTATGTACGCATCGAAAATCGGACTCGAGATACACATTCAGCTCCTGACGAAGAGCAAGATCTTCTGCGGATGTCGTGCTGCGTTCGGCGACGAACCGAACACCAACGTATGTCCCGTGTGCATGGGCTACCCCGGAGTCCTTCCGTCCCTCAACGCCGATGCCATGCGCATGGCATATGAGGTCGCGCTCGCGCTTAACTGTCGGCCCACGGTGCATACGCGTTTCGCCCGCAAAAACTACTTCTATCCCGATCTGCCGAAAAACTATCAGATAAGCCAGTTCGGCGCGCCGATCGGGACCGACGGCTATATCGACATAGAGTTTCGCGGGCGAACACGAAGGGTGCGTATCGGTGAATGCCACCTCGAGGAGGACGCCGGGAAAATGGTTCACGCCGGTGATATGTCGCTGCTTGATTACAACCGTGCCGGAACGCCGCTTCTCGAGATCGTGACCGAGCCTGATCTCGAAATCGCCGATGAGGCGGAGGTGCTGCTTACGCAGCTGCGTCGCATGGTGCGTTACCTTGGTGTGTGCGACGGAAACATGGACGAAGGCAGCATGCGCTGCGACGCCAATGTTTCAGTCGCTCCCGAAGGCGCTCCGCTTGGTAACAAGGTAGAGATCAAGAATCTCAACAGCTCGCGCTTCGTGCGCAAGGCACTCGCATATGAGATAGACCGCCAGACCGATATCCTCGAACGAGGCGGTACGGTTACCGTTGAGACCCGCCTGTGGAACGAAAACCGCGACCAGAGCGAGCCGATGCGGACCAAAGAGCTCGCGCACGACTACCGGTACTTCCCCGAACCGGATCTCCCGATTGTGGAAGCCGACGCCGCGTTTCTCGCGTCGATCGTCGACGCCCAGGTGGAACTGCCCCAGCAGCGGAGCCTCCGGCTGCGACAGGCCTACGATCTCGGTGACCGAACTGTTGATCTTCTGTGCGATGAAAAAGAAACCGCCGACTTTTTCGAGGCCACCGTCGCCGAAGGGGCAGACGCTGGCACTGCTGCGAGCTGGCTGACCTCCGACGTTCGAAAGCTTCTGAACCGGCACGGCACGAGCCTTTCGGCAAGTCCTCTGTCCCCGAAGCGGCTCGCAGCGCTCCTTTCGATGCTTCAGTCGGGTCGTATTCATGGACGAATTGCCAAGCAGACGCTTGAGGCCGTGTTTGAGCTCGATCGCGATCCACAGATCATTATACGGGAGAAGGGGTGGGAGCAGATTGTCGACCCGAGTGCGCTCGCCGAACTCGCTTCCATGGTTATACAGGCGAATCCCGAGGCGGTCGCCGCAGTCCGCGCTGGAAACGCGAAGCCGCTCGGGTTCCTCGTCGGGGAAGCGATGAAGCGGAGCGCCGGTCGCGCTGAACCGCGTGCCCTTCAGCAGGCTCTCAAGGACGCGCTGCTCGTCGAACCACTGTACGTACTCGACTTCGGCGGCGCTATTGCCGGCGAGCGCCGCGCCGACGGTATGGTACAGGCTGGAACCCTGCGCGATGTAACGGACATGCTCGCCGCCGACCCGGACCTTCCCGATACCGTACGCTTTGATGCGATACCCCTCGGCGGTTTTCTGAGCGAAGAGATTACCCCGCGCGACTGGGCGCAGCTTGTCTACGCCGTGCGCAGTCGGGTAGAGGAGTCGTCGAGCGGGGTTGTTATTTCGCACGGGACAGATACGCTTGCCTACACCGCGGCGCTTCTAAGCTGGATGTTTCCGCACCCGCACGTTCCCGTTGTCCTGACCGCAGCAGTGAAGCCCGAGCAGGCCGCCGGGGTCATGCGGGAAGCAGTCAAGGTTGCCTTTACCGGTACTCCGGGAGTGTACGTAGCCCTGGAAGACGGGACATATGAGGCGGTGAACCTCCGCTTCGAACGCGTGGACGCCAATGCGGCGCGGTTCCGAACCTGGAACGAGTCAGGCCATCAGCCTGATCAGTGGCCTGGCTTTTCTCTTCCGGATGTTCAGGCAGATGAGCTCGCCCACCGCTTCGAGCGGGCGATGCAGCAGATACACATCGCGAGAATCTACCCGGGGATGCGCAGCGAGAGCCTTGTGAGGCTCATGGACGCGGGGTTTACCGCGTTCATCCTGGAACTCTATGATACGGGGACCGCGAACCTCGGACATACACCCTTCGGCCTGCGCCCGGCATTCGAGGAAGCGCGCCGTCGCGGCGTGCGCATCTACTGTACGAGTCAACAGGAAGGGGTCGTCGATTTCCGTTCGTATACGTCCGGACACGCGCTGTGGCGGGAGGGAGCGGTTCCCATGGGATCGTTGACCACCGAAAGCACCTTCGCCCGCCTTGTTGCGGCGCTCGTGTGTCATGACGACGAGGAAGAAGCATTCGCCTCCATGGAACACAAAGGGAGTAAGGGCTATGAGTGACACAGTGACATCGGCGTCGATTCAACGCACCTACGCCGCAGACGTGGCCGGTCTGGAAGCAGACGTGCCGGTCCTGGTCGCCGGATGGGTGCACCGGGTTCGCGAACTCGGTCAGGTGAGTTTTGTAGTGCTCCGTGACCGAAGCGGCTTTGTCCAGGTGGTCTACGACGGTCCCGCACCGGTACACCCGGAGAGTGTGGTCCGCATTCACGGTGTGACCGCCGCTAATGAAAAAGCTCCCGGTGGAATCGAGGTAAAGGCGCAGGAGACCACGATTCTTGGCCCCGCCGCTCAGGATGCGCCCATTTCGGTCGCCGCCGACCCGGACGGAATCGGCATCGAAACCCTGCTCGATCACCGGATCCTGAGTCTTCGAATGCCCAAAGTACGGGCGATGTTCGAGCTTCAGTCTGAGATCGTGAGGCTGTTCGCCGAGTATCTGCGTATGAACAACTTCACCGAGGTAAAAACGAGCAAGCTCATAGGATCGGGGACGGAGGGCGGTACCGGGCTTTTTGAAGTCGATTATTTCGGAGAGCGGGTGTATCTCGCCCAGAGTCCGCAGTTTTACAAGCAGGCCATGGTCGCGAGTGGCCTCGAACGGGTCTTCGAAATCGGGGCGGCCTACCGTGCCGAGAAGCACGACACCCCGCGGCACTTGAACGAGTACGTGAGCCTCGACGTCGAAATGGGTTTTATCGACGGCATAGACGACCTCATGGACATCGAACTCGGAATACTCGGGCATATTTTCGCGGGGGTGAGGGACGGAGCAGCGTCGGGGGCGCTTGAACAGTACGGCGCCTCCGTCCCTGACGGCGAAGCGCTCTCGCGAACACCCCGCATCGACTACGAGGAGGCGAAGCGCATTGCATCGCAGCGCAGCGGCACGCGCCTCTTTGACCTGAACCCGGAAGCCGAGCGAGTGCTCTGCGACTGGGCCCGGGAAGAGCACGGGATAGAGGCGGTGTTTGTAACAGGATTCCCTCGTAAAAAACGGCCGTTTTATACCTGGCCCGACGGCCGACAGACGGCGAGTTTTGATCTGCTGTTTCGCGGTCTTGAAATTACCACCGGCGGGAAGCGAATACACGACTACGACATGCTCGTTGGTGAGCTGCCCAAGTTCGGCATGAAACCTGAGGACCTCGGTGACTATCTGTCCATTTTTCGCTACGGATGCCCGCCCCACGGTGGTTTTGCTATCGGCCTCGAGCGGCTGACCCAGAAGATCCTCGGTCTGGATAATATAAAGGCGGCAAGCCTGTTTCCCCGCGACCGGAAGCGAGTGCGACCCTAAATACGCGGGCGAACCTATGGAGCAGGACACGCAGCACAACGCCAGAGAGCTTCAGGCGCAGCAGCGGACGCGAAAACTTGGCGAGGGGTCCCTCGAGCGCGTGCTGGTAAGCATGAGCCTGCCCGGTATCGTGGGAATGACGGTAAACGCGTTCTACAACGTTACCGACAGTGCCTTTATCGGCCAACTCGGGACTGCGGAGATCGGCGCGGTGGCCGTCGTGTTTCCGCTCCTGACGCTTGTAGGTGCTGTAGGGTTGACCTTTGGTGTCGGAGCTGCGAGTTACATCAGCCGCTGTCTTGGCGCCGGCCGCCGCGAGGAAGCCGGCCGTACCGCAACGGTCGCGCTCGCCGGCACGGTGCTCTCCTCCATTGTGTTTTCGCTCATCGCCTACCGCTTCATGGACGAGCTCCTTGTGGCGCTCGGGGCCTCGGACACCGTGTTGCCCCACGCGCGGGACTACGCCGAAGTATTCCTGTTTGGCTCGTCTGCCCTCATGCTCAAGCAGTGCCTGGCACACACCATCCGTGCCGAGGGCGCCGCGCGCTACAGTATGGCAGGTCTCGTCCTCGGTGCGGGTCTGAACATTATCCTTGATCCGATTTTCATTTTTACCCTGGATCTTGGTATCGCCGGTGCCGCCTACGCGACCGTCATTAGCCAGGTGGTTTCCGTTGTGTTCCTTTCTGCGCACTATCTCAGGAAACGAAGTTACATACACGTGGGGCTGCGCGCACTGCGGCCCGATGCGACCATACTGCGGGAGGTTATCGGTAACGGCGGCCCGCTGTTTTTCAGGCTCCTGCTCGAGTCGGTTGCGATCGGCATTGTCAATGGTTTTACGCGTCCCTTCGGTGATGCGGCTCTCGGAGCGGTCGGTATTCTGTTTCGGGTGCTTCTGTTTGCCTCGTTTCCCGTATACGGGTTCGGTCAGGGCTATGGTCCCGTGGTTGGATACAACTATGGCGCGCGACTGTACACGCGGCTCATGCGAGCGATCAAGCTGGGCTACGTCTGGAGCAGCGTATACGCGTTGATTGTGGCAGTCCTGGTCGTCGGACTCGCCCCGTGGATCATGCGTATTTTTACGAGCGATCCCGAGGTAATAGAGATCGGGGTATGGGGGCTTCGGGCAGTGCACCTCGTATTTCCGCTGTTCGGCCTCCAGACGGTCGCGCTTTTTACCTGTCAGGCACTCGGCAAGTCGAAGCCGGCCTACTTCATAGGCATCGCACGACAGGGGTTGTTTCTGATTCCTGCCGCGTACCTGCTGTCCGAGCTGTTCGGTCTTGAAGGCGTAATCGCCTCGCAGGCGGTTGCAGATGTTCTGACCGCCATAGTCGGGGTCGTGTTCATGGTCACAACGACCCGGTTCCTTCACCGTGAACGCGAACAGACTCTCGAAGCGCAAGGCGGCGGATCATGAGCAGTGCAGCCGCAGCCCTGGAGGCAATCGCCAGGGCGATAGAGGGACGGAGGATCGCCGTGCTGACCGGTGCGGGGGTAAGTACCGGAAGCGGCATCCCCGATTACCGCGGTCCCGATGGTCGGTGGCGGCGAGAATCCCGACCTGTCCAATATCGCGACTTTGTGTCCAGTGAGGCGGTGCGCCGACGGTACTGGGCGAGAAGCAGCGTCGGCTGGCCGTGGTTTCGCGAGCGCGCGCCGAATCCGGTCCACCAGCTGATTGTCGACCTCGAAGGAATGGCCGCTTCTTCGTGCGTGATCACGCAGAACGTGGACGGCCTCCATCAGGCGGCCGGAAGCGCTACGGTCATTGAGCTGCACGGGAACCTCAATAAGGCGGTGTGTCTTCGCTGCGGGGTGTCGGAGCACCGCGACAGGCTTCAGGAGCGGATCATGCGGGATAACCCGGGGTGGTCCGCGTATACCGCCGAGATGGCTCCGGACGGCGATGCGGAGCTCGTCGACGAGGCAGTAGAGGGCTTTCGGGTGCCCGCGTGCGAGCGCTGCGCGGGGGTGCTCAAGCCCGCCGTCGTGTTCTTTGGCGAGTCTGTTCCAGGCGAGCGGGTTCACGAGGCGTACGCTTTACTTGATCGCGCCGACATGCTGCTGGTCCTCGGGTCATCGCTGTCTGTGTATTCGGGGTATCGCTTCGTGCGCCATGCCGGGGAATCAAAGAAACCCGTGTACTGCATAAACCGTGGTTCGACCCGGGCAGACTCCGAGCTTACCATCAAGATTGATGAGCCTCTCGAACCGGCACTGACAGAGCTTATGCAGATCCTGGTGAGAAAACAGGCCGTCTTTCATCGGTGAACCGATTGTATTGAACCGCACACACGATTTATCCTGCACGGGCGATATGGCATTTGAAAAAGTATTGATTCCCTTGAAGCTGAACGAATCCCGCAGGAGAATGAGTGCGCTTGCAGCGGCTGTAGCCGGCTTCGGTGCGAGGTCTGCGGTGCTGCTCCACGTTGTCAGTGCTGAATCTGCCGCTGCCGACCGTGGTGGCTCGGATCTGCTTGAGCAGCGATGTGCGGTGTTCTCCGAGCATGGCTTGCGTGTTCAGCACAGAACCGTCTGGTACAGTGACGCGGGTATCGTGACCCGGGTAGCGCGTGAAATTGGTGCTGACTGCATCGCCGCCTCGTGGAAACCGAAAAACTGGATTCAGCGGTCGCTGTCGGGAAGCATAATCATGGACGCAATACGAACGACCGACGTGCCGGTGTTTGTTCATAAACAGCCGCTGCCGGCAAGCTGGACGGACCCGAAGGGGCCGATACTTTATGCCACGGCCTTTGACATTGTCGATCGCTTCGCGCTTCCACTGTTGAATAACAACGATTTTGGACCGGGGCACGTCATAATACTTCACAGTGCCACTCGTGCTCCCGATGCACGGTCGGAGACCGAACGCAGCGAACAGGCAGAGGTATCCCTCGGTCGACTGGCCGCTCGCTGCCTGAACCGAAACGTGACCACGCTGTCGCTCACCGGATCGCCCGAGCGGGTCATACCTCGTCAGGCCCGACTGGCCGGTGCACGCATGATCGTGGTAGGCAAGTCCGCCAGCGTTCACAACGGGCCCCAGCAGATCGGGCGAACTGCAGAAGCTATTGTGCATGCACGGAGCGTCTCGGTATTCGTGTTACCGGCCGATGCGCCGGTGCTGCACGCTGCAGACAACTGGGAACCTGAGGAGCATAGATCATGAGTCGCGGCGATACGAGTACAGGCGCATCGGATGTGTCGAACAGCGCGCGTTTCAGCCAGGTTCCGCTGATCCTCGCCGTTACCGCAGTCCTCCTTCTCACCACCGTTATGGTGACCTACCCAGGCTGGATACTTGGTGTGATTCGGGCTGTCCATCGATTTCTGCGTGCTCGAGGTTCGGCGGCCTACGTGCTTTCGGCGAGTTTTTTCGCGGGCGCGGCGCTGTATCTTGCGTTCAGCAGACACGGGCACTCGGTGATCGGATTACCTGGTGAACGACCGCGATTTGGCACCGGTGCGTGGGTTACGCTTCTGTTTTCAGGCGGGCTTGGGCTTGGCGTGCTGTTTCTCGGCGTGTCAGATACGATGCGAGGCTTTGCAGCTCCCTCGTCCGGGGTCACTCCGTACAGCCCGGCAGCCGCACGCGAGGCGCTTGAGACGGTTTTTCTTCAGTGGGGGCTGCACATGTGGGCGATGCCTCTGGTGACCGGACTGGCTTTGACCTGGTTCTCGCTTCGCCAGAGGGCATCGATGCGGGTGTCGAGCACATTGTTCCCGTTCCTCGGGTTCCGCTGTGAACGCTGGACGGGGCACAGCGTGGATGCCATCGTTCTCATCGGCTCGCTTGTCGCTGGTTCTACCGTCCTCGGCCTTTCGGCCATGCAGTTCGCATCCGGTGTGACCTCGATATTCGGGGTTCCGGATACCGCGGGGCTGGTCCTCCTGAGTCTTCTGCTGTTAACCACCGTGCCAATGGTGCTGCTGTTGCTGAAGCGGCATCGACAGGTACAGCTCCTGCGACAGCCGGTAAGCGTGACGGCTGGAGTGCTCGCGCTTCTGTTGTTTATCCTGGGTCCGGGGAGCTGGCTAATCTCTCTGTTCTCCACGGTACTCGGAGAGTACCTGTCGGATCTACCGGCGTCGGCACTTGCGGTTGGAAGCGTCGCGAACGGGAATGCGCCGGCCGAGCAGTCCTTGTTTCACTGGGCATTCTGGGTCATCTGGGCTCCCTTCACCGGCGTTTTCCTCGCAAGCGTCTCTCGAGGCCGTACCATCCGCTCGTTTGTACTCGCGGTCCTGACGATACCTGCGCTGGGAACGCTCTTTGTTGTGTCGATGACCGCCGGGGCCGGATTGTATCTGGAGCTCGAACAGGGAGTGCTCGTCGCCGATTCGGTGGTCGCGGCACCCGAGTCGGCGCTGTTCGTGATTCTTTCCGGGTATCGCCTGTCTCTTCTTCTTCGCGTTCTTGCGATCCTGATTGTAGGCGTGCTCGGCGTGGTCATGGTAGACAGCAGCAGCTGGTTCCTTGCCAGGCTGTCGTATCCGGAGGAGTCACAGCTGCGGACCCCGGTGCGGATGCTGTGGCTGTTGCTGGTCGGCATTCTCGCCGCCGTTGTCTTTGTCGCCGGTGGTCTGACCGGCTTTCGAAGTCTTGTTATCGTTACCTCGTTGCCTGTGCTGCCCTTACTCCTTTTCGCATTCGCCGGTTTTGTCCGGGCTCTGCGCTATAATGAACGTACGGGTTCAGCTGCAGTGATCAGGAACTCCGATTCGAGGTGATGCGATAATGCTCGTATGGATGCGGGGTCTATTGACCGCAACAGACGTAGTTCTCCCGGTGACCATTTTTCGTCTGCTGGTGGTGTTTCTGCTTGCCGGTGCGATTGGAGTTGAGCGTGAGCGAAGCAATCAACCCGCGGGGTTACGAACGCACATCCTGATTGGTCTTGGGGCGACACTGATCATGCTGTTGTCCATTCACGTGCCGCAGACCTTGATGGCCGGTGATCCAGCGCGTCTTGCTGCACAGGTGGTCTCGGGTATCGGGTTTCTCGGTGGCGGTGCCATTCTTCGCCTCGGGGCCGATATACGCGGCCTCACGACTGCCGCATCGATCTGGACGGTAGCAGCCATAGGCCTTGCCGTTGGCGCAGGGTTGTACGGGGGCGCCCTTACCGCCACCGTTCTGATTCTCATGGCGCTTACCCTGCTCGATCGTTTTGAACGCAAGTATTTTCCAAAGCGCATCATTAAAAGCCTGAACATCGCCACCACCAGCAAGAAGGCGCAGGCGTACGTACTCGAAGGTGTGCTTGAGGACGTTGGGATTCGGATTCGAAGCACCGACGTAATGCGGTCTCTCGAGAAAGGCTATACACGGTATCGATTTCTCGTCTACGTACCCCCCGATCTTGATTACGATCAGATGTACGAGGTTCTTAATGAGGTTCCCGGGGTTACAAAAATTCGTCTCGAAGACGTCGGATAATGCTGCCGAGCGTCCAGCGAGTGGCACACAATCCAATGTAACCGGTCCTTCGTGATTGCTCCCGACAACCGGATCGCTGTACGATAGTTCGAACATGCGGTGCAGCGGCCACCTGTGTTCCTCCGGCAGCGCACTTCGCATGTTGGAGAGTTTTCTTTATGCCACGCTCACAATCAAATCCCACTGCACGTAACCCGAAGGCGCGTCTCCATACCCTTGGGCGCATTACCCGTATGGCTTTTCGTCACCGAATACGGATGACGATTACGATTGCCTTTGCCGTTGCAGCGGGCGCGTTTCAGCTCTGGATACCACGGCTGCTCGGTTCGGCTGTTGACAGTTCGTTCGAGATGTTTCAGCGCGGTGCAACCATGGCCGAGTCGCAATCGGTTCTAGTTGTCTCGGCGGCGATGCTTTTCGGAGCGAGCGTTGCCCACGGTCTGTTTACCATGCTTCATAACTACCACGCCGAAGCGGTGGGGCAGTTTATTGGCTATGAGCTGCGACTTGCTGTCTACGAAAAGGTGCAGCGGCTGAGTTTCAGCTATCACGATGCGATGCACAGCGGCGACCTTATTACCCGTGGCATGCTCGACGTAGAAGGCGTGCGACTCTTTGTAAATACCGGCATTATCCGCTTGATTGTGTTGACCGTTCTTGTCGGAGCCGGGTCGTGGCTCATGATCAGTACCGAGCCCGTTTTGGGGCTTGTCGCGCTGAGTTTCGTTCCTGTTGTCGGTTGGCGTGCGATCGTAATGAGACTGCGACTTCGCAAAAGCTGGCACGGCCTGCAACGTCGTCTGTCGGTTCTGACGCGCATCATGGAGGAGAACCTCGGGGGGATACGCGTTGTTCGGTCCTTCGGGTCGCAGGACTACGAGATGTCCAAGTTTGACCGGACCTCCGCCCGTGCGTTCAACCTGACGCGGCACCGAATTGGGGTCCGGGTCCGAAACGCAACCTTCATGAGCTTTATCTACTTTATTTCGATGGGACTTGTATTAACAGTCGGCGGTTCGATGGTGCTCGATGGTAGCATTACCATCGGTCGGCTGACCGAGTTCCTCGCCTACCTGACCATTCTGCAGATGCCGGTGCGGCAGATGGGATTGCTCATAAACTCTATAGCCCGGGCCACAACCTCCGGGGAACGACTTTTCGACGTCCTTGACCGGGAACCGGATATACAGGACAAGCCCGGGGCTCCCGCTCTGAAGCTGAAGCGCGGAGTGCTCACCTTCGATTCAGTCGGGTTCGCGTACGAGGGGCAGGATAAAAAGGAACACACGCTAAAGGATATCTCCTTTGAGGTGAAGCCCGGGCAGACGCTTGGACTCGTCGGTCCCCCAGGAGCAGGCAAATCGACGATTGCACATCTGATCCCCCGATTCTACGATGTGACATCCGGAAGCATCCGCATAGACGGTCAGGATGTGCGAGACGTGACCCTCGAATCGCTCAGGCGCGCGGTCAGCGTCATTCAACAGGACAGTTTTATATTTACCGCACGGCTTGAGAACAACCTGGCCTACGGAAACCCCTGGGTGGACCGCGACCGCATTGAGTGGGCGTCAGAAACCGCACAGCTTCACAGCTACATAGATCAGCTCCCGAAGGGCTACCGAACGCTCGTCGGCGAGCGGGGTGTATCGCTGTCGGGAGGGCAGAAGCAGCGGCTCGCTATCGCGCGCATGCTCGTGCTCCAGTCACCGATTATGGTTTTTGACGATTCGACAGCCGCGATAGATGCTGCAACAGAGCAGCGGATCAGGCAAGGCCTGGCCTCGATCGCCCACAAACACGCCACCATCGTGATCGCACACCGCCTCAGCTCGCTCATGCACGCCGATGAGATCCTGTTTATAGACGACGGCCGCATCGTCGAGCGGGGTACTCACGAGAGCCTCCTTGGGGACGGAGGACGATACGCGGCGCTGTATGCGCTGCAGACCAACCCCGACGAGGACGAACAACTCGACGCGAAGGTGTTTTCGAGGGACGGAGGATTGAATGGCTAACTATTATCAGCCTGAACAGGAAAAATTTTACGGAGAACGCGCTGAAGAGCATCCCCCGCTCGCGGTTGTAGGCTCGCAGACGAATCGTGACGAGAAGATATTCGGTGCCGTATTCGATGGGCACGTGGTGCGACGATTCATGGGCTTTATTGCTCCGTATCGGAAGCAGCTGGTGTGGTCAATTGTGGCCGTTCTCGCCTTTACCCTGACGCAGCTATCGGTGCCGCTGCTCATACGGTATACGGTCGATGAAGCGCTCGTCGATACCGGCGCCGGCGCCACTGCGCTCCTGACAATCGGACTCGTGTTTTTTGGCGTCATCAGCCTGAACTATGTCGCGAACTTTCTGCAGGAATGGCTGTCGAACAATGTCGCCCAGCACGTCCTTTTCGATCTGCGGCGTGCGATGTTTGCCCATTTGCAGAAAATATCGCTTTCCTTCATGGACAAAACCGAAGTAGGGAGAATGATGTCCAGGCTTCAGGGTGATGTGAACGCGCTGCAGAACTTCCTCGAGTCTTCCATTTTTGTGATCGGGGACCTGGTACTCTTATTCGGTATCGTCTTTGTACTGCTGAGCATGAATCTGCAACTGGGGCTCATGACGGTCGGCATTGTGCCGATGCTGTTTCTGGTCCGCATCCTCTGGCTGCCGCGCGCTCGAAAGGCCTTCATTCGCGCCCGAGAGACACAGTCCTCGGTAAACGGGGCGCTTGCTGAAGGCATTAACGGTGTGCGAACCATACAGGAAATGGCTCGCGAAGACGTCAATTTCATGCTGTTTCGGGACAAAGCCCGATCTAATCTGACGGCGCAACTGACCGCATCGAAATTCTCCCAGGTCATGGTGCCCATCGTCGAGACGCTTACCGGGATCGCCATGGCCATCGTCGTCTATTTCGGGGGGACGGAGGTTCTGGCCGGCACTCTCGAGCTTGGTGTCATGGTCGCCTTCCTGTTTTATATCCAGCGTTTTTTCGCCCCGATCCGCTCGGTGACCATGCAGTACAGCATTATGCAGCGTGCAATGGCAGCCGGGCAGCGCATTTTCGAGGTCATGGATGTCCCGATAGACGTCGCAGACAGGGACGGAGCTCTGGATCTGGATCTAGGCGAGATCGAAGGGTCTATCGAGTTCGAACACATGACCTTTGGTTATGAGAAGGATCGCCCGATCCTGAACGACATCACCTTTCGCGTGAATGCTGGTGAAACGGTCGCGCTTGTCGGTCCAACCGGGAGCGGTAAGACCAGTCTGACGGCTCTCGCGCATCGCTTTTACGATGTGTGGGACGGCTCGGTGAAGATCGGAGGGCACGATGTTCGCGATCTTACACAGGCGACGCTCGGGCGTAACATAGCGATGGTTCTGCAGGATCCATTCCTGTTTACCGGGACCATTCTGGAAAATCTTCGGTATCATAACCATGATGCATCGTTCGAGAAGATCAGAGAGGCTACCGAGGCCGTTGGAGCGCACGAGTTTATTATGCGCCTCCCGGGCGGGTATTATACGAAGGTGGAGCAGGGTGGCGGTAACCTCTCGGTCGGGCAGAGACAGCTCATAAGCTTTGCCCGCGCGCTCGTCGCCGATGCGCCGATTCTTGTGCTCGATGAGGCGACAGCGAATATCGATAGCTATACCGAACGAGTCATTCAGAAAGCGCTTGCCGTTCTCCTTGAGAACCGCACCGGAATGGTGATTGCACACCGGCTGAGTACCATACGCGGCGCCGACAGGATCGTGGTCCTCCAGGACGGACGGATCGTAGAGACCGGATCGCACGACGAGCTCATGGCCAGGCGAGGGTTGTACGCGCGCCTCTACTCGATGAACTACTCCTCGTTCGACGACATTCCCGAGGACATGGTTCAGGCGGCGCTCGATTCGACCCAGCTGACCTGAGAGCCTGACACGGTATGCCGCTACTGTGTCAGGTGATCCGACTCGAGTTTCTCGTAGCGGGCAATGATTCGATCGAACAGGGCCGCGTTTCCGGGCGAAGGATGGCACTCGCTGTCGGGGTCCGACTGTACGAAGCGCTTCGAGACTGCGTCGTAACCGACACCAAGCGCGTAGCGCGCGGCGCTCATAGCAGCTCCGTAGGGAGCGGCAAACTCGGCGTTCGTGATGGTGTAGGTTATTGCTCCGAAGGCGTCGGCGAGCGCCTGCCGAATAAAGCGGTTCGATGCGCCGCCTCCGACTACGCACAGACGCGGTACGTCGGACAGATGCCGTGAGTGCAACCTGAGTGAGGCCACCTGCGAGAGGTGTAGCGCACGGACATTGGCGCGCGCGTCGCTCTCGGTGAAACCGTCGCGAACGATACCTGCCTTCGCGACCGGAACACTCTCGTCCGACAAGTAGGGAAGCATGAGCGGTTCCTCCTCGGGCAGCTCTATCGAGTCGCCGGCGAGATCCGCATATCGAGCCCAGTCGCCACCGGCATACGCGTCACAGAACTGCTTGTGAAGCTTGCCACCGTTGGTTATAACTGCCAATGCCATCGCAAAGCCCGGTCTATACCCGAATATGTTGTAGGTCGCGCCGTTTACCGGGTGTACCTCGTCCATGGGACCGCAGACGGTGTAGCTCGAGCCGAGACTGACCAGTGCTCCGTCCCCGCAGCCAAGGAGCGTCGCCGGGTTGTCACCGGTTCCCGCGAGCACGATGGCCTCAGGTGCGACGCCGTACTTTTCGACAAAGTAGGTACTCACCGGGCCAATCGGCGTGTCGTAGGCGACCATGCGGCCAAGCTGACCGGCGAGCAGGTCGTGATACTGTTCCGCTGGAGGGACGGAGGATGGTACCTGCAATCCGTTTTCACCGATGTCCGCGGCAAGCTGTTCCGACAGAGCCCCGATCGCCCGCTCGGAGAAGGTGGGCTGGTCGATGTCTATGGAGTTGAGATTTGTCCCCCAGCCGTCTCCGGTATCGACCGGTGCGACAACACCCGCGAGCGCTGAGGTAATGAAGGCGCTTAAAAGCATAATGTGAGAGGTCTTCGCGTACTGTTCGGGTGATTCTTTTGCCCATTTGAGTATCTGTGCCGCAGGGAAACGCAGCTCAGCTCTGTTTCCGGTGAGGGCCTGTATTCCTCCGTCCCCGGCGAGGCGCTCAGTCATGGCCTGCGCCTCGGTTTCGGTCGTTCTGTCTTCCCAGATTGGAGTGAGTTTTCGAGTAAGGCAGGGCGAGAGCGCACCCGCGAGGCTCGACGAGGGGTCGATTGAGGAAAGACGCCGCGCAAGCGTGTCGGCGGCATAGACGGTAGCGTGTTGCTGCGCGTCGCATTTAATCGATGCCACACGGTGCAGTTCAATGTCATGCCTGACCATTGAGGCGAATACTTCATCGAGTGCATCGAGGAACATTGCCGTTGGGCTTTCCCGGCGCTGCGTGTCGGAGCTTTTAAGCACACCACCGACTGTCTCGTAGGCGGGAAAGGTCTGGTCGTAGGCGATGGAAGCTGAACCAATGACCTGGGCTGTATTTATTTCGAGTGCAATCCATTTCGCCGACTGTGTAGAAAGCTCGATACCGAGTGCAATAGTGTTATCCGACATGTGATTCTCCTTTATTCCTGGGTGATGTCACCCGTTCCTCGTATATGTTCGACATTTCGGGTTTCTTAAGCCCCAGACCGGGGAGCAGGCCCGAGAAGGTCATGAGTCCTGCCCCGAGCGCCGACGCTGTGTCGGGGTGTTTTGATACCGAAACCCGTATACCCTGTGTAAGAAACGATACTTCGGCAAGCGCGCGTTGCAGCGGTTCAATAAGCCGGTCGCCGAGGCCGGCTATACTGCCCGATATGACTACGAGGTCGGGGTTGATGCATGCCGCGATGTTTTCGATCCCGATTGCAAGACTTTCTATGTATTGCGCCCATACGCCTGCTACCGGTGCATTGTCGTCCCCGACCTGGTCCTTCAAACGGGCGATAGCGTTTTCCCCAAGGTCAGCGATCAGCGCCCGTTCCGACACATACTGCTCCCAGCAACCGGTCCGGCCGCAGTTGCAGAGCCTGACACCTGCCCGGATGGCCATGTGTCCGAACTCGCCAGCTCGCCAGCTGCGTCCCCGTACCACCTGTCCCGCGAGCAGTATACCCGCACCAACACCTTCACGGATCGAAATCAGTACCATCGAGGTTGAGAGGGGGACGGAGGATGTCCAGTATTCGCCGATCGCAGCTGCGTTTGCTTCATTATCGACAAACAACGGCAGCGACAGCTTTTGCGCGAGGCAATCAAACGAGTAGTTTTTGAGAAAGAGATTCGGAGCGTTTACGAGGAGCCTCTTCTCGCAGTCGACAATACCCGGGACGGCGACGCCGGCGCCGTGAATGACAAGTTTCGGGCTCCATTTCTCGTGTAAGCCGTTAATCGCTTCCGCGATCACTGCCTCGGTGTACGCTCCGTCCCTGACCCGCGGCGCGTCGATATCGGTGCGGACGCTGTCCCAGATTTCTCCGTTGACCCCGCAGCACACGCTGAGAATGTAGTTCGGGTGCACCTCGACACCTATGGCGGCGAGGGACGGAGGATTGATTTCGTACTCATCGGCGGGCCTGCCCCCGCTCGACGGCCGCTGCCCCGCCGTCCGGAGCAGGCCGGCAGCGATGAGCGCGTCGATATGCGATGCAGCCGCCGGCAGACTCTGCCGAATCTGTCGCGCCACCTCCTGCCTGGTACGGCGCGCCCCGCGCAAAAAACTGCGCAGGGCCTTCGTACGGGTACCCTGATACGAGTCCCACGGTCTCATTTTAGATGAACTGGTTAATGACCGACTCAAGCCATTCTCGACGACCGGATTCGTTCGAAATTTCAGGTTTGTCGATGATGTAGGACTCGAGCGAGTTGAAATCTGCCTTTCCGGAGACGATTTCAGCGCCGATTCCGGAATCGTAGCTTGCGTAGCGGTTTGTGACGAAGGTATCGATGGTGCCGTCTTCAATCAGCGCGTGCGCGATCTCCAGACCTCGAGCGTATGTGTCAATGGAAGCGATATGACCAAGAAAAATATCGTCCGGCTTAAAGCTTGCACGCCTGAGCTTGGCGTCGAAGTTCAGGCCACCTGGAGCAATGCCGCCATTCTTGAGCACTTCGTACATCACCATGACAGCTTCATAGATATTGGTTGGCATCTGGTCGGTATCCCACCCGAGCAGATAGTCCCCCTGGTTTGCATCCAGGCTCCCAAGCAATCCGTTGATACGCGCAAGATGAACCTCGTGCTGAAAGCTATGCCCGGCAAGTATGGCATGGTTCTGTTCGATGTTGATCCGAAACCGGTCGTCGAGGTCATAGCCGCGAAGGAACGCGATTACATTTGCAACATCGTAATCATACTGATGGGTCGATGGCTCCTTCGGTTTCGGCTCCAGGAGTAGCTGACCGGTAAATCCGATCTTCTTTGCGTAATCGGACGCCATATGCAGGAACCGAGCCATGTTGTCCAGCTCGAGCTTCATATTCGTGTTCAGAAGCGTATCGTAACCTTCCCGGCCACCCCAGAACACGTAGTTGGCGCCACCGAGTTCGTGCGTCACTTCCATGGCCTTCTTGACCTGGGCAGCAGCGTAGGCAAACACGTCGGCGTTCGGAGCCGTCGCGGCACCGTGCACAAAGCGGGGATTCGTGAAAAGGCACGCCGTACCCCACAAAAGTTCCGCGTTCGCTTCGCTCTTGTACTCTTTCAGTACTTTGATGATTTCGTCGAGCTGTTTGTTCGTTTCTCTGAGGGTCTGTCCCTCAGGGGCGATATCCCGGTCGTGAAAACAGAAGAAGGGCAGATCGAGTTTTCCAAGAATCTCGAACGTTGCCCGCATTCGGGCCTTCGCCTGTTCCATGGGGTCTGAAATTGAGAGCCAGGGCCGCTCATTCACACCGACGCCGAACGGATCTGCACCTGTACCGGTCAGGGTATGCCAATAGGCCAGCGAGAACCGGAGATGCTCTTTCATGGTTTTGTCGCCGATTTTCTTGTCAGGATCATAAAACTTGAACGCAAACGGATTATCGGACCCTTTGCCTTCAAAAGGGATCTTCGGAATATCAGTAAAAAATTCATTTAACACAGGGTGTACCTCTTTTGACTTGGACTTAGCTACATCCTATACCCGAACGCCTACTTTTGAAAGTTGTTTTCATAAGTCGATAGATATTTTTCGGGAGAAGTTAGTAGGAGAGGGACGTGGTAGGAGAGGGACGGAGGACTTCCGCAGCAATGGCAGCAAGCGAATAGCCAATACTCGGCGTATATAAGGGTATGAGAACACCACGACAAACCATGCCCGGCGGGCTGTATCACGTAGTAGCCCGAATCAATCGCCAGGAGTTCGCGCTGCGAAACCCCGAAATCAAAGAGATGCTGCTGCTCGTAATCGCCCGTTCCCGAAAAAAGTACCGTTACGAGATCATAAGCATCTGTGTGATGGACAATCACATACACCTGATGCTGCGAATGGCACAAAACGAATCCCTCTCGAAGACCATGCAATGGATCCTCTCGGTATTTGCGATCAGATACAACAAAAGAATGGGGATCCGCGGTCACCTCTGGTACGATCGTTTTAAAAGCCGGCTCATAAAAACAGTTCAACACTTCAAAGCCACGTATCAATACATTATCGAAAATCCGGTTCGTGCCGGAATGTGCAGTCAGGCTGATGATTACCCTTACGGACCACATATGCTGATTAGACGTGGCGCTGCTGGAGGCATCGACGGTTTTCCCCTCTGACCTTGAACTACCGCGATTACCGTTCTCTTGCA
>JBKHAN010000116.1:0-5587 GCA_046542845.1 Spirochaetaceae bacterium | reverse complement strand
AGCGCTTCGAGTCCATGGACAAACGCTTCGAGTTGCTGCAGCACACCATGGACAAACGCTTTGAAGCCATGGACCAACGCTTTGAGTCGTTGCAGCACAACATGGACAAGCGATTCGACGACGTCACCCGCACGATTCGTCATGGGCAGTGGTTTATCGGGCTGCTTGTGACCTTTGTAATGGCAGCGTCTGCCGCCGCGCAGATTCTGCTGTAGTTCCCGGGCCGGCGCAGGTACCAACCGGACATGATCGAATTTGTATGATAATATCGCGCACATGCCGCACACGGAGCGCGAGAATCAACTGATCCGCCTGGCACGCCTTCAGGGCTCTGACCCGGGCGTGTTTGTTCTTGCCGTGCACTCCTTTGCCGAAGCCTACATGCGCAGTGTGTGCATGCCCGAGAATCCCGCCTACGACACCTTCTACGCCTATCTCGACGCCTTCCGGGGTGATCTTATGCAACGAAACGGCGATCATCCACACGCACAGCGCTACGCGGTGCTCGGACTTATGCGCCGCGCGCACGCTCTGACCAACGACGTGCGGCACCGTTTCGTGTCGCTCGACACCGAGATGGCACGGGCTGCCACGCAGCATCTGCTACAGTTCTGCGCGCTCGCGGGCATCGAGTCCGAAGAGCTTGTGAACGTGGAGTCATACCTTGACGTGTGGAAGGAACGCCGCACGGTCTCCCAACTCGCTCATGAGCTGACCGAAACCGGGTACCGGCTTCACGTCGCGCAGGCGGAGTCAAAGGCACTGACCGAACGCGTGACCGAGCTCGAGGGCATACGCGAGCGCTTCGAGCACCTCTCCCGCGAGCACACCGACCTGTCGCGGCGCATCGCGGACCTCGAACAGCGCACCTCCGGGAAAGACGCGAAAATCGACAGCCTCAGATCAGAGCGCGCGAAGCTTACCGAGGAGCTGAGGTCGCTTCGAAGGCGGCAGGGGGAACTCGACGACGCGCAGGCCTACGTGGACGCACTCGCGCAGATCAGCATTTATACGCGCACCCGCCTCGACTACGAGCGCACCATCGTCAGACTCACCGCCGAGCAGAAGCAGGTTCTCTCCCAGATCTCGCTCGACCACGATTTCCTCGTCAAAGGTGCCGCGGGAACAGGAAAGACCCTCGTGCTCCTGAAGGCAATCGAGACGGCGAAGGGAGTGCAGACCCCGGGCGGGCAGGGCGAACTCGACATACCCGAGATTCAGGGGAGCGTCGCGCTTCTGACCTACACCAACACCCTCGTCAAGTACGACCGCTACCTCTCGTCGATCATGCTGCACGAACAGCTCGACGACGGCGACCGAATCGCGACAGCCGATCAGTTTCTGCTCGAGCGTCTGCAGGAGATCGCGCCGGGTGCTCGCATCGCCTTCAAACGCGAGGAGCTCGACCCGCTGCTGCCGCAGAAGCTCCCGCCGGGATTTACCGCCACCGATTTTCTGGCGGAGCTTGAGCAGGTCATCTGGGCCCGGGGAGCGACACGGGAGCAGTATGTGGACAGGATGATGGACCGCCCCGGCATGAAAAAAGCCGTGGGCCGAAACGGCCGGGCCGCGGTATGGGACGCCGCCGGCGCCTTCGCCGCGGCAATGGAACGCGAGCGACTCTACGCCCGCGGCTTCGCGGCGAAGCGGGTTGTCGAGGCGGTGCAGGGCGCCTCGGCGGGCGCGAGTGCGGCGGCTGGCGCCGTACCTGCGACTGGCCCGGCCCTCGCGGCCCCCGCCCCCGAGACATCCCCCGCCCCCGAGACGCCGACCCGCTTCGACTACATCTTTATAGATGAGGCGCAGGATCTGCCGGCGATCGTACTTCGGGCGCTGAAGGCATGCGCCCGTCGCTGCGTGCTCCTGGCCGGTGATGCGGATCAGTCCATCTATCAGCCTGGCTTTACCTTCAGGCAGGCGGGCATCGACATACAGGGCAGAACGCGCATACTCAGAACCAACTTCAGAAATACCGTGCAGATACACGAAAAGGCGGAAGCGTTCAGACAGACCGTTCCCGGCCTCGACGGCGAGAACCAGCCCGACGCCTTTCGCGACGGACCGCAGCCGGAGGTCTTTCAGACCGCCGACTCGCGCAGCCTCGCAGAGCTGCTGCTGTCGCGACTGAGAATCTTTACCGAAACGCTCGGTTACGAGCGGGAGAACGTTTGCGTTCTTGTCCCGACGAAACAGAGCTACGAAACCATAGAGGCAGTGCTCGAGCCCGCCGGATACAGCCTCGCCCGGATTCGCGATCCGGGCTTTTCGTTTTCCGAGAACCGCGCCGTGCGCATCTCTACGCTTCATTCTGCGAAGGGTCTTGATTTTCCGGTCGTGCTGCTGTTCCTGCCGCAGAGCCCCTTTGTCGGTTCGGACCTCGAACCTCATTCCGCCGATCGCATGCGGCGAAACCTGCTCTACGTCGCGTCGACCCGGGCTATGGATCATCTGAATATATTCACGCTTGACCCGCCGCCGGATGCAGCAATCGCAGATCTACTCACCTGTTTCAGAGGACACGCATGAGCGACGCCGAAACCAACCCTACCACCAGCACGAACGCGGAGCGACCCCTGCTCATAGAGTTCACCGCTGACTGGTGCGGACATTGCGAAGCATTCGCGCCCGTATTTGCCGATGTCGCCCGCGAGCTCGATGAGCGGGTCAACACCATAGTGGTGGACACCCATGCGCAACCCGAGCTCGCGACGCGCTACCGCGTGACATCGATTCCGACGACTATGCTCGTGGTCGGCGGCGAAGCGGTGCTGACTGTTCGGGGTGTTCGAAGCAGAAAGAAGCTGAAAGCGGCGATCGAGGCAGCGATCGCGCGTACATGACAACGCCGGCCCGGGAATGCACGCATGTGTGCGCGACCCCGAACCGGCGTTTTGCCGCAGGTGCCTCGATAGCGAGGCTCTCCATCAGCTTGGGCCCTGCACCTGGAGGCTGTACTGACCGCTCGGGTCCTGCTGGAAACCCCGTACGATAATGCGCATCATGCCCGATGTCTGCGGTGTGGTCGACAGCGCGGAGTTCAAACCGGACCCGCCGTCGTCGTTGTTGTGGCGGCTGCCGTCCGGGTGAATAACCACCAGGTAGGTGTCAAAATCGCTCGAATCAAGACCTATAAAATAACTGGTACCGGCGGAGACGCGCATCTGGTATTCGTCGGCTCGGTAGCCCTCAAACTGTTCAGACGAAGCACTGAGCGTGCCGGTGTAGGTCCCGACGTCTATGGTGCTGCCCGACATTGATGACTCTGTGTCGGCGACGGAAATCGAGAGCATGTAGTCGCCGCTTGGACTGCTGCTGAACCCGCGCGCGATAACACGCATGGTGCCGCTGGAGGAGGGGGTGGTGACCATACGCGAATTGAGCCCGGACCCGCCGTCGTCGTCGTTGTAGCGGCTGCCGTCGGGATGTATAACCACGAGGTAGGTATCAAACTCACTTGAGGTCAGATTAATCTCGTAGGGCGTGTTTGCCGAAACCCTCACCTGGTATTCGTCCGCACGGTTGCCTTCGTACTCGCCTGAGGAAACATCGAGCCTCGCCGAATATGTTCCCGGCTCGACGCTTCGCGACGATCTGGACACGCTCTGTGCCTCCTCGACCGATAGCGTGTAGTTCCCGTTCGGCGTGCGGCTGAAGCTGCGCGCAATAATGCGCATGGTACCACTGGAGGAGGGAGTGGTCGCGAGGAGTGAGTTCAGCCCTGACCCGCCGTCGTCGTTGCGATGGCTGCTGCCGTCGGGGTGTATGACCACGAGATAGGCGTCAAAATCACTTGAGTCTAGAGCGATTTCGTATCGCGTGTCTGCCGAGACCCGCATGCGGTACTCATCTGCCCGGAACCCGTCGTACTCGCCCGAGGACGCATTCAGATTTCCCGAATACGTGCCGGGGCTGATAGTCCGCGAGGACATTGGCTCGCCGGAGTCCGCCTGCGCAACGGCAAGCGAATACTCGCCGCTCGGGCTGCTGCTGAACCCGCGCGCAATGACGCGCATGGTACCGCTGGACGATGGTGTGGTCACGAGGCGCGAATTAAACCCGGACCCGCCGTCGTCGTCGTTGTAGCGGCTGCCGTCGGGATGTATAACCACAAGGTAGGTATCAAAGTCACTCGATGTCAGATCAATCTCGTACGACGTGTTTGCCGAGACGCGTACCTGATACTCGTCTGCACGGTCCCCCTCGAATTCACCCGAGGATGCGTCCAGATTTCCCGAATACGTGCCGGGGCTTATGGTCCGGGAGGTCATGGCCCCGCCGGAGCCTCCTTGCGCGACGGTGAGCGTGAAGGTGCCCGACGGCGAACGACTGAAACCCCGTGCAATAATACGCATGGTGCCCGAGCTGTTCGGCGTGGTCACCAGGCGCGAATTGAGCCCGGACCCGCCGTCGTCGTTGGTCAGGCGCGTGCCGTCTGGAAGATACACCAGAAGGTAGGTATCAAAGTCACCCGATATCAGGTCGATCTGATACTCAGTCCCTCCCCGCACCCGTAGCTCGTACTCCTGCCCGCGGTATCCGTCAAAGGTTCCCGACGATGCGTCGACGGTTCCCTGATATGTACCCGTATCAATTGACACGACGCTTTGTGAGCTCAACGAGACCGCTACGAATGCCAGAAATAGTCCCATAAGGACCCGATGTAAACCTGTTTTTTTCATATATTCCCCCTCGTCTCCGCGATCCGCCCGTGATGCTAAACTCAGGAAACTGTGTAGAGATTATAGACCTTCGCGATCGTAATGTCCCGTTAGAACTCGACAATACACGAAAAAATTCTGAATATAGTTGAATATAGTGATGATGAGAACAATACGCACCAACTCGGACGTCTCCCCGGAGAACGTGACACCCCCGCCTTCACGGGGTATAGTACAAGAAGGTCCTGTATCCGGGAGGTGTTTTTTCATGATCGCGACCCACCGAAGAATCGCACGAACCGCATGTGTGCTCGCCTGTACCCTCGTTCTACTCAGTTCGTGCATGCAGCCATCCGGCCCGGCCGCGGAAATTGAGGTCGAGCTGTCGCTTTCAGATAACGACGCCATCCGATCCTCAAGCCTTCCGTTCAGCGAGACGGCGCTCCACATACTCGTCGCCCGCGAAGGCACCGTACTCCCACGAAGCGCCGGAAGCGCCCAACGGCAGCGCCTCGCCGACGCACTCGCGTTACGCGCTCGCACCCGCGATGCGCTTCCGGACTCGCTGTCCTTCGCCGAGCGTCGAACAATTCTCGACGGCACGCGAAGCAGTATAGCGCTTGGAGGATTCCTCGATGGAGCCACCTACCTGGTGACCGTCGTTGCCTTTAACGCCGACGATCGCGACGAGGAACCCTACATCGCCTCCGGCCGCGTTACGCTTGAACGGGGCCCAAACAGCATCCGCCTCGAGCTCCGGCGAAACAACGCCGCCATGCTCAGGTTCCTTGGCAATAACTACGACATTGACCCCTGGAGCGCCGAGTTTGCCGGCCTGCGCCTCGCGGTCATGGATACAGGAAACGATCGCGCGCTGCTATTGACCGGGTTTCCGGCCGACGGCAGCGAATGGAACGAGATAGAGCCTT
>JBKHAN010000115.1:0-5605 GCA_046542845.1 Spirochaetaceae bacterium | reverse complement strand
GAGTATTCGCAGGGCTTCAAGAATGCGAAGCGTTCCGATCGCGTCGCTGTTTGCCGTATACTCAGGTGTTTCAAAACTGACCTGCACGTGACTCTGCGCCCCGAGGTTATAGATCTCGTGCGGCTGAACCTCCTGAATAATGCGAATAAGGTTCGTGCTGTCGGTCAGGTCTCCGTAGTGCAGGTGAAATCGTACGCCCTCTTCATGCGGGTCCTGATACAGGTGGTCGACCCTCTGCGTATTAAAGGAACTTGCCCGGCGTTTTACCCCGTGTACATGGTACCCCTTGGCGAGCAACAGCTCAGACAGATATGCGCCATCCTGGCCGGTAGTCCCTGTAATCAGGGCAACCTTTTGTCGTGTGTCCATAGAATATCCTTTGAAACGTGTGCTTACTGTGAATGCTCAAGCGCGCAGCGCTCGATCAGTTCGTCCCTGCGTACAACCTGCACTGCCCCCGAATCAAGGATTGCTACATCCATGCGCAGGCGGCCGGCAGCGTCGGCAAGCGTAGCGGCCCTGCTTCGCGACAGCTCAGCGGTATCGAAAATAAGCAAGGTCGAAATGCGGTCGTCCTCGGCAAGCAGTTCGGTCATGCGCGATTCATCACCAAAGACTCGAACACCCTCGATTTCGGAGTTCCACGAGACCGGATTCCGGTTGAGTATACCCCGCACGTCCAGCGCGTGAGCACGTGCAAACTCAGCGATGCTTCCAATGCTCGTTCGAAGGTCTTCCGGATAGGCCCAGAGCAGAACACGCCGGCGGTACCCTATGGCGGTATCGTTGCCCGCGCCCGCGTGGGACACGATAACGCGAAGCATAATCATGAGTAGCGTCGTCACCGAGTATTCAACTGCAATCATGGTCAGCGGCATGCGAAGAAAGGCGACCGGTGCTGTGAAGCGCAGCGCGATTACGATCACTGAGGGAATCAGGTTCACCAGCGCAAGTCGGATTATGTGTGACAGCGGAAAGACAGAAAACCCGGTCGCGTATTCATCCGAAAGAAACAGCACCACGATCCGCAACACGAGCACCATGGGAAACAGCGATGCTCCCGCCTGCAGATCAAACAGGAAGTACTCGAACTGCGACCGTACGCCGACAGAGACAATAAGGGCGCTGAGGATCAGAACCAGATCGAACGAAAAAACTTTTATGATCCGGCGCTGATCAGCTCCGTATGCGTGCATGCGTGATCCTTTTGTGCCATGAGAACATCGGCAAAACGCTGTGCCGAGACTTTTACACCGAACTGTTCGTTGTACCCTGCCGCGATGTCCGCGCAGCGTCGCACATACCACGATCCATCCTCCATGCACCTTCGGACAAAATCAAGTGCCGCAGGTACATCCTCAGGAAGCTCAACAATAACACCGGCGTCAAGGTCGTGGAGAAGCTGCCCGACTTCGCTCTTCTCGGGCCCGAAGAACAGCACGGGGCGTCCGGCGGCAAGATATCCGTAGACCTTCGACGGAACCACGTCGCCGACTGTCGCGTCTGACTGAGCCACGATACACAGCGTCGCGTCGGAAAGCGCGTTCTCGAAGGCTTCTGCGTCGAGAAACGGTTCAAACTGAACCCGCGTTTCTCCGCTTCGCTTCATGATCTGACGAACGGTCCGTTCACGGCGACCTGAACCGACAAAACGCCAGGATAGCCCGGGCACATCTCGAAGAGACGCTGCCAGCGGCGCAAGAAGCGTAAAATCGTGCGCGAGCCCCATATTGCCGGTATACAGAAGCTGGGCGGTACCAGTCCCGTTCGGTACCTGAAATCGGCCACCGGTAGCCCAGTTCGGGACGCTGACCATGGACCGGACGCGTGTACCGTAGTGCCGACGAAGCTTCGTCTCCATGCAACTCCCGATGGCGACTGTTGTGGTAACCCGTCTGAGCATAAGGCGGTTCACCGCCGCCAGGCGCCTGACAAGCCACTCATTTCTGACATACCCCATATCGAAGAGGAGTTCGGGATACAGGTCCTGTGCGTAGTATACAAGCGGGGTGCTTTTCCCCCTGAGACCTGCGGCAGCGACTGCGGTCAGTAAAGGGGGAGTGCTCAGCGATACCACCGAATCGTAGCGCTGGGCGTGCCGCCTGAGGTGAAAAAAGACCGCTGGATAGAACAACGCGTATTCAAGAATTCTGTGAAGAAAGCTCTTTTTCCCGGCCGCTATAGTCGGCACACGTATGGTCTGAACAGGCGAGCTGACTGTCCGCGATGAACCGTTCCGGGTTACATCGCGTGTTCCTGTCATGACAACCGGTCGCATGCGGTGCGTCGCAGAGAGTTCGCGGGTCAGCTGGGTTATGATCAGCGCGACGCCACTGACGTTCGGTGCGAAATACTGTGTCAGAAACAGCGGCCTGAGTCCGCGACCGGAAGGCTTCGGAGGGACATATTCGCGCAGCGCGTCACGATACTGTTGTATGACGAAGGCCTGGTCGAAATGCTGTTCTGCATGCCGCCGGCTCGCCTGCCCCATGGCACGTCGTTCGGCGGGAGTCAAACGTGAGAACCTCGCCAGGACTTGGGTAAGAGCGTCGCGGTCTCCCGGCTGAACCAGATATCCGTTCGCGCCGTTGAATGTGTCGCGGCACCCCGCCGTGTCAGTGGTTATGACGGGTTTACCCATCGCAAGCGCTTCGAGGAGCGACCGCGGTACCCCTTCCGGATACCACGACGGAAGGACCACCGCGTCGCACGAAGCTATCAGCGGCCTGACATCCGACACTTCGCCACGGTAGTCGATCGCACCCGAGCGATGCCGATCGAGAATATCCTCTTCACGAAGCGGCGGGCGCGCATTCTGCGCAATGGGCCCCGCAATACGCAGTGAAACCTCCACGCGCTGCCTCTGAAGCTCAGCGACACTCTCGATAAGCAGACCGATACCTTTTTCTTCCAGTAGTCGACCGATGTACAGGAACTGAACAGAACCGGGGGATGTACCCTCGCCTTCGGGACGCTCGGCGGGTGAAAAGCGGGCAAGGTCTATCCCGCTCCCCGCGGTCACCGCGATCCGATGCGCGGGAATAATTCGATGCTCAGCGAGGAAGCGCTTATCGTCAAGGTTCTGAACGAATACAAGCAGACACCGGCGTAACGCGAAGCGATACAGGACGCGCACCAGGCGTCCAACCGGCGACCGCGACGTGAGGCCGCGACCGAGCCCGTTGATGGTCGGAACGATGCGCACACCAAGCCCTCGTGCAGCAAAGGAAACGTAAATATTACTTTTCGGCGTGAAGGAGAAGACACAGTCGGGCTTGAATCGTCGCAGAATCCGTCGGTACTCCCCGAGGGCGCGGAGATCGGCAATCGGGTTCTTCCCGTCCGGGATCAGATGGCGAAGCGGATAATACGGACAGAACTCTTTGAGAGCCTCCGATGCATCGTCGACCGGTGCTGCAGTGGCAACAGTGTGGCCGGCGCTCGTGAAGGTCCGGATGAGAGGCACACGGAAATTCATAAGGGACCATGCTGTGTTTGAAGTTATGAGGATGCGCATGTGTTAAGTAAGGCGACCGAGACATTTGCGGACGATTCGTTTCGCGAAGGGCTTCAGCTCAAACATGTTTCCAATAACGGGCCCGAAATGATTGGTGCGAATTGCACGTATTTCCCTATCGCGCTGCGTTACCTTTTGAGTGTTGACGCCGGCGTTATCGAATAGAATATAGCCGGCGTCGGATGGCGTTCGGTTGAGCCGCCAGGTGTACCCGTGCCGTAGAAAATAATCGTAATCAGAAGCGATCGCGTACTGCAGATCGTATCTGACATCGGTCCGCTCAAAAACGATACCCTGGTGGCAGTTAGGGATTCCCGTCCAGTGGTGCACTATCGGGCGATCTTTCAAACGTCCGAAAAAATCGACGTACTTCACCGGCAGGAAGCTCGGCACCTGGGTTAAGTTTTGCAGAACCGGACCGACAAAAACATCTCCTGCATTCAGGAACAGGAGCGCTTCGCCACTGGAGCGATCGATGCCTTTGTTCATCGCATCATAAATACCGCTGTCCGGTTCAGATCTCACGATATCAGCCGACTGACCTACTTCACTCAATACTGCCTGTGTCTCTTTGCCCGACGCACCGTCGATTATCACATGCTCGATAGAAGGAAAGACCTCGCGTTGTTCTTTTACACTCTGCGCTGTCTTAAAGAGACCGATCGGGTCGTCTTTTACAACTGTTATGATACTGAGCGTCTGCGGTGGCTTCGTCAAAGGTTTATCCGAATTCTACCGGCTTGCCGAGATAAGCCTCGAGTTATTAAGAATTCCAATGAGCTTTGCTATTCTTGCGAAAAGCCGGCTTCTGAGCCTGCTACTCACGAGATTACACTCGGCAAGATATGCTTCTCCATTGGACGAAAGCTGCCCTTCATGAACAAGAAAACCGGCAAGAACAGTTTTTACGGTGTATAGCTTTGCAACCCGCGAAAGCTTGATCCATAAGTCATAATCGCCGGCGAGTCGCAAATCGTTTCTTATCATTTCCGGTGAAAAGATCTCCGATCTCCAGAACGTCGCCTCCTGGGAAATACAACCAATATAGTCGTCTCGATAATATCCCTTTCGAATGAGCGACTGAAAGAATGCAGTTGGATGTTTAATCTGATACAAGACCCCGTCTGGGTCGATCTTCGCCCCAACCCCAGTCAACCACTGTATAGAAGGATTCGTACGAAA
This sequence comes from Spirochaetaceae bacterium, assembly GCA_046542845.1. GTDB lineage: Bacteria > Spirochaetota > Spirochaetia > DSM-27196 > SKKC01 > SKKC01. The sequence continues at coordinate 906 of JBKHAN010000115.1, read as the reverse complement.
CACCCTGTCCACCGCTTCCAGCGTATAGGGAAAATATACGTCGCCGGCGTTAAGCCAGCACTGTATTTCTCCGGTTGCACGTCGAAAACCTTTTTGAAGCGCATCGTACATACCCGTGTCGGGCTCCGAAATAAAGCAGTCGGATTCCAGAAGGTGTCGTTTTACAACCCCGGCAGTGTCATCGTTCGAAGCTCCGTCAACGACTATAACCTGACAGTCGTGAAACGACTGTTCCCGTATACTCTGAAGGGTTCGATCCAAAAGAGCTGCACTATTGAGGGTAGGTATGACGATAGAAAACCGAAAAGCCATATCAGGTGCCTTGAACTACCAAACGATACAGATCCCGATAACGCGCGCCAACAACGGGATAACTGAATTGCCGCTCCGCTTGCGCGCGAGCGGCAATTCCGAGCTGGCGACGACGTGCATCGTTATCAAGTACCCAGTCGATCCCGAAAGCCAGATCGACCGGCTCGTACGGTTCCGCCAGATAGCCGTTATCCTTATGCAACACGATATCCATGGTTCCTGTCGCATTGAATCCGACCACGGGTGTTCCGCAGGCCAAAGATTCGAGCGCAGTGAGACCGAAGGACTCGATTCTCGAGGGTACAACCGTTACATCCGCAGCACTGTACAAAGCGCGTAAAGCTACGTCATCCCGAATTGCACCAAGGTACCTGACGTCTCGACCCGACGTTTTCGTCAACGGGCCATGGCTCGCACCGAACACACAGAGCATGACGCTACTCTGGACATGCTTCAACGAAGATACAAGCAGGTCATACCCCTTGTTTACGTCGGCGGTTGCGTGAAGAGCTCCAAATAATACGATATTCTTGCCATGAGGCAGACTCCAGAGGTCGCGTGCGGCGTTACGCTCTAGAGGCCGATACGTTTCGG
>JBKHAN010000036.1:0-27460 GCA_046542845.1 Spirochaetaceae bacterium | reverse complement strand
GGGTTGTACGGCCTGCTTCTTGGCCAGGTCTTTTGTGGCGAAAGCATGTTCTCTCTTGAGCGTGATGCGTCGAAGGTTGGCTTTGTACACATGCTCCTGCGTGCGGCGTCGGCGGACTCTCCGGTGAGGATCAGGCTGGTCGATTCCCAGATGGAGACATCCCACATGGCGATGCTCGGGGCGGGTTCGATTCCCCGGGACACGTTCATGGAGCTGCTGGCGACGTATCTCGATTCGACGCCGAGCGCCGAATCATGGAAGGCGCTCAACGATGTCCGCCCGGTAGAATACGAACACAATCCGCTTGGCGCTCAGTAGGTAAATGCGCTTGCGCCAATAAACTCGCGAAGGATGCTCTGATCCGGTACGTCGGCAGAGTGTATGGGTGTGAAGTTGTCGAGAAAACTCATAAGGCGAACCGCTTCGTGGTAGACGGAATCGTAGGGTTTTACTTCCCGGAGCAGCGGTTCCGCATAATTCCTGAGGATCGACAGCTCGTAGTCCAGTGCAGAATTAAACGCGCTGTCTGCCTCATTCTGGAACGGAAAGATGTTGCGGCGCTCCCCGCGACGAACACTCGGCCACATTTCGAGTGTTTCGCGCGCGCTGTATCCCCGAAACTGTGCGTCCCTGACCATGCGCCGTATGAGGCGGTTGTCGGTTGTCGAAACCCGCGTGTGATCGTCCAGGTTCAACTGCGTCAGCGCAGAGATGTAGATCTTGAACTTCTGCTCAGCCAGGATACGCGGGGTAAGTCCGCCATTCAAGGCGTGAATCCCTTCCATGACGATGATGCCCCGTTCAGGCAGGTGTACGAAGCGATTCTCATAGACCCGGACTCCGGTTTTAAAGTCAAATGTCGGCAGATTGACCTCGTTCCCGCTCGCAAGCTTCAGCAAGTCGTCGTTGAGAAGATCAATATCGATGACTTCCAGCGCCTCGTAGTCGGGTCTGCCGTCTTCGTCGAGCAACACGTCGGCGCGATTGATAAAGTAATCGTCGAGGTTAATGATTACGGGTTCAAGTCCAATGACTCGCAGCTGTATTGCGAGCTTCTTCGTAAACGTTGTCTTGCCGGATGAACTCGGTCCGGCTATCAGGACCATGCGTACGGTGTTGTACCGGTCTGCAATCTTGTCCGCGATCTCGGAAATCTTTTTGTTGTGGAGCGCTTCGGCGGTCCATATGAAGTCTTTTACCTTTGGCGATCGAACCAGCTGGTTCAGTTTCCCGGCGCTCGTAATTCCAAGGACCTCGCCCCATTCCTTGTATTCTTCGTAAATAGAAAACAACAGGGGATTGTCTTCAAACGGTGACATTTCCGTCGGGTTGGCGGAGTTCGGATAGCGAAGAAGAAAACCTTCGCCGTAGCGCATGAGTTCGAACTGCTTGAGGACGCTGGTGCTCGACGCAAGCGGCTCGTGCCCCAGGTCTATAAAGTCACCACATTGATAGACGGAGATCTTGTGATCGTTGCGGTTCTCCAGAAGGCGGGCGGTATCAGACATCCAGTGGGTACGGAAATGGTCCAGCGCTTCCTGGTACCCGAGTATGCGTCGGTCGATGTTGAGGTCTTGTTTCACCAGGGAGTGCATTGTGGCTGTAAGCCGTGAGATAAGTTCATCGGTCACCGGCTCTTCGTCGTCAAACATGTAGTAATAGCTGTCACCCAGGCTGTGGCCAATGACCAGTCTTCGATCCGGGAGCTCTGCCCGTGCTGCAATCGCGAGAAGAAAACTGAGAGAGCGTCGATACACCCGCAGACCCTCCGGCGATCCGAGATAGGTGGGTGCTACCGTCGAGTGTACCTCAAGTGAATAACTGAGACTCGTAATGTAGTTGTTGACCTTAGCGGCAACAATTACCTGACCGTCTTTGCTCGCAGGAAGGAGGTCTCCCACCACCGTACCGATCGGTACCGTGCGTGTGCTGTGATCGGAGAATGTTACCGTGATGGTGTTATCGTTCTGTCGCATGGCTGAAATTCCTTGAATTTAGGCATTGCGGCTCGCTCGTGATGCGTTCTCGAGCTGTTTGATCTTTTCGATCTCCGCCGGCTGCAGGGTTCGTTTTATGTGGTAGTTACCGGCCGAAGTACGAACTGTGGGCGGGTCCATATAGCGCTTGCCATCTGCGCTCACGATCACACGAACAAAGGGTTGTCGAGCGTCCTCCGGGTTCGTGTCCACAACGACGCCACGGCTGCCTGACTGAAGTTCCACGTAGGTCCCGACAGGGTATACCGACATCAGATGAATAATGGTCCGCAACACCTGGTCGTCGTAGGCGGTGCCACGCTCTTTGAGAAGCTCGAGGATACTTGCATGTCCGTCCCGGGCCTCGCGGAAAGGCCGGCGGGAAACCTGAGCACAATAGGAGTCGCAGGCGGTTATTATCCGTGCGTGCATCGAGATTTTTTCCGCAGGCAGACCACGCGGGTAGCCCTTTCCGTCGATACGTTCGTGGCTTTCGAGAACGGCCATGCATACGGGCATCGGAAACGAAAGAGCGCGTAGAATCTTAAAACCAAGCACGGGGTGTGCGGTAATCGCCTTCCGCTCTTCCGGCTTCAGCGGCTTGTCCGAGAGATAAAGCTTCTGAGGAAGCCTCACCATTCCGATCTCGTGAAGCAACGCCGCGGTCCCCAGCTCCAGAAGGCGGTGCGGAGGAAGTTTCATGACCTGTCCCACTGCCAGGCAGAGGACCGTGGACTTCACGGTATGCATGACTATGTAATTCTGCTCGGTGCCCCGGATCTCGGACAGTCGCAGCATATGCCCGCGATGGTTACGCAGGTTTTCTATTGTTTCCTTGATTTTTTCTGAGATCCTGTTCTGCGGCAGTTCTTCTTTTGCCACAAAATGGGCGAATAGCTTCTCGGTAAAGTCCGCCAGGTCGGAGTATATCCGGCGGACGGTGCTCCATGTCTCCTGGTCCTTGACAGCGTCGTCGATGGTCGCAGTCGTGACCACGTCCTCTCCGGCATCGTCAATGGCGCCGCTACTCGGAGAATCGACTTCGGCACCCTCGGTATACAGCGCGTGATATTCCCAGTTCTGCAGCAGTTTTTTCAGCTCGTCGCTAAATGGAGTTTCAGGACTGAGCAGTATATATTTTTCGTCAAGGTAGACCGGTGCATCAAAGTATTGACCCGACTTGACAGCCGATATTGCGATTTTCCGTCGTTCCGGCATTACCGTTGACCGCCTCTTTTGCTTTCACTTAGACTCGTCCTGTAAGTATAAGGTACTACAGCGTGAAATTTAAGATACTATTCGGAATCTTTAACAGCATAATCGTTCTTGCGTTTCTGGCTATTCTTCTCCTGCCGGTTTTTCTGGTAGGGTTCGATTATGCGCTGGCATTCTGGCAGGGCAACTGGGCGCTTGTGCTTGTGTTTCTGCTTGTGCTTGCGGGCGTCAACGTGTACTTCATCCGCAACTGGAAGCTCTTCTCGCTCTTGGAGCAAGAAAACTGGAGTGCCCTGAAGCAGTATCTGGCAAGAGAAATTCTGGAACGCGGTCGTATGGGCCGGCAGAAAGTGCAGCTTCTGATGCATTCCGCCGTGCTGACCGGCGACATGGGCATGGTCGAACGACTCGAGACCAGGTTACGGGAAGTGAAACCCGCGCTCGCCGCCCGTTTCGCCGCCGATTTCTCGCTTCCGCATCTACTCAGCGCGAAGCCCGATCGAATTCTCGCCTTCGTTGAGACGTATCTTCCCGAAGTTTCGAAGGATACCGCGGAGTGGCTGAAGTTCAGTCGCGGATTTGCGCTTACCTTGAGTAATAAACCGGCGGCAGCGAAGCAGGCGCTTTTTGATTGTGTACAGACGACACGAAACGATGTCGTCGTTGCGATCGCCTCGTACTTGATACAACGTCTACCCCTTGAGAGCAGCGACGAAGAGATTGCAGTTGTCCGGGAAGCCGACCGACGAATCCGACAGCAGTATGACCGGGAACAATGGCGAAAACTGGTCGAGCAGGAGTCGCGGCACATCCATATACTTGCATTCCGGAGCCTTCTGAACGATGCTGAGAGTAATCTCTATGGCTCTTAAGGATGTCATTCGTGTCAGGTGAAGTCAGAAAGTCGCACAAGCTGTCGGGAGTCTGTTATGACATTCGGGGGCAGGTTTTTTCGGAAGCTCGCCGTCTCGAGGAAGAAGGATACCGCATCCTGAAACTCAATATAGGCAATACAGCTCCCTTTGGTCTCGATGCACCCGATGAGCTGTTCCACGACGTTATCGTTAATCTGCGGGACGCACAGGGATACTGCGACAGCAAGGGGCTGTTCAGCGCACGAAAGGCGGTTATGCAGAAGACTCAACGGCAGCATATTCCGGGTGTGGAAGTGGATGACGTCTACATTGGAAATGGTGTAAGCGAGCTCATTGTCATGAGCATGCAGGCGCTCCTGAACGACGGGGACGAAATTCTTATACCTGCACCGGATTATCCCTTGTGGACCGCTGCGGTGAACTTGTCCGGCGGCACCGCCGTTCATTACCTGTGCGACGAAGCATCCGAATGGTATCCCGATCTGGACGATATTCAGAAAAAAATTACGCCGCGCACGAAGGGTATCGTGGTTATCAACCCGAACAACCCGACCGGCAGTGTGTATCCACGCGAGATACTCGAAAAAATTCACGACATCGCGGCCGAACACGACCTGCTCGTATTCGCGGACGAAATCTACGACCAGATTACTTACGACGGGACCGAACACGTCCCTATGGCATCGCTCTGTGACGATCTTGTCTGCCTGAGTTTCAGCGGTCTCTCGAAGGTGTATCGTGCTCCTGGATTCCGGGCCGGGTGGATGGTTCTCAGCGGGCGAACGTCCAGGGCCAGGGACTATCGCGAGGGCCTCGACATACTGGCGAATATGCGGCTGTGCAGCAATGTTCCTTCTCAGTTTGCCATACAGGCAGCACTTGGCGGGTATCAGAGCGTGCGCGACCTTGTGCTTCCCGCCGGGCGGCTTGGACGACAGCGGGACGTCGCGCACCAGATGCTGAACGCGATACCTGGCGTCAGTTGTACGCTGCCAAAGGGAGCTCTTTACCTTTTCCCGCGTCTGGATCAGAAGAAGTTTCGCATCAAGGACGATCAGAAGCTGGTCCTGGATCTGCTTAGCGAGGAAAAGATGCTGCTGGTTCAGGGGACTGGTTTCAACTGGCCCAAACCGGATCATCTGCGTATTGTCTTTTTACCGAATGTCCTGGAACTGACCGACGCGATGCAGCGGCTCACTCGTTTTCTGGATCGCTATTCGCAGTAGCTCTCGCTTGACCCCTCAAAAAGCCGAAAGCTATACTGCCGTCTAATAGGCATCTACCGCAAGCCGGGACATAATTCGGAGCATTATGAGTATACGTGTACGCTACGCACCGTCGCCGACGGGATTGCAACATATCGGCGGGTTACGAACAGCCCTGTTCAACTATCTCCTTGCGCGGAGCTCCGGGGGTTCGTTTATCCTCAGGATCGAAGACACCGATCGGGAACGGTTTGACGAGCGTTCGCTGAAGGACATCTACGATACCTTTGACTGGTTCGGCATTCGTTGGGACGAGGGCCCCGATATCGGCGGACCTTTTGCGCCGTATATACAGAGCGAACGGGTCGATCGATACCGGGACCACGCCCGAAAGCTCGTCGACGCGGGGTTCGCGTACGAAGCGTTCGACAACGCCGGCGAGCTTCGCGAGGCGAGGGAAGACGGCAAGCAGGGTTATGAACCCGTTTTTCGGGACATGCCCGAAGCAGAGAAGCAGCGTTATCGCGACCGGGGAATGAAACCGGTTATACGGTTTAGGACTCCAGACGAGGGCAGCACTGAGTTCGAGGACCTTGTGCTCGGACGCGTGAAGCGCAAGAACAAGGATATTGTGACCGATCCGGTCCTCCTGAAGTCCGACGGATTTCCGACCTATCATCTTGCGGTCGTCGTCGACGACCACCATATGGAGATATCCCACGTTCTCCGTGGCCAGGAGTGGGTGCCGACAACGGGGCTTCACGTTCTGCTGTACCAGGCATTTGGATGGGAATCTCCGCGGTTCTGTCATCTTCCGATGGTTCTCGGCAAGGACGGGCAGAAGCTGTCCAAACGGCACGGGGCTACGAGCGTCATAGAGTTTCGAAACGCAGGGTATCTCCCGGAAGCTGTCATGAATTATCTCTCCCGCCTGGGGTGGTCCTACGACGACAGCCGTGAATTTTTCAGCCGGCAGGATCTTGAAACCTTGTTCGACGTCGAGAAGCTGAGCAAGAGCCCGGCTGTTTTCGATTACCGGAAACTGGACTGGTACAACGGCAGTTATATCCGTGAAAAAAACGACAATGAAATCTATAATCTGATTCTTCCGTTTCTTGTGCGCAAAGGCCTCGTGTCCGATCCCCCGGACAACGCGCAGGAAGACACGATTCGCACGGCTGTACCCCTGATCCGGGAGCGGCTGCGTGTCCTTTCGGACGCGTCGGATCTTCTCAGATTTGTGCTTACCGACATTGGTGACTGGTCAGTACAGGATCTCGTGCCAAAAAAGACAGCCGTGGAGGACGTTCCCGAGTATCTTCTGCGCGCGCGGGACATTATACAGGATGCGGATGTGGTATCGGACGAGGTGCTCGAAGAGCGCTTCCGCACGGTTGCCGACGAGCTCGGGATCAAGCTCGGGAATCTGCTTATGCCGCTGCGTGTAGCGGTGACGGGAAGCACCGCCTCGCCGCCCTTGTTCGGTGCCATACGGCTGCTCGGCGTCGAACCGAGCACGCGACGTATCGATGCATGCATCGAACTGTTACATCAGCATACATAGAGTGATGGAAGGAGTCTGGAAATGAGTGGAACAGGTAAACCGGTGACCATGGAAACCATTGTGAGTCTCGCCAAGCGGCGAGGCTTCATTTTTCCATCATCGGAGATTTATGGAGGTCTCGCGTCCGCCTGGGACTACGGTCCGCTCGGAAGTGAACTGAAGAACCGGGTGCAACGGAAATGGTGGCGTGAGATGACACAGCTTCACGACAACATTGTGGGTCTTGATGCATCCATACTCATGCATCCCAAAGTCTGGGAAGCATCGGGTCACGTTGAGAACTTCGCTGATATAATGGTTGAAGACACAGTCACGAATGAGCGTTTTCGCTGGGATCATCTGACGGAGGAACAGCGCGAGACAAAGACAAGTCCCGCCGGGAATCCATTGAGCGAGCCTCGTGCGTTTAACCTTATGTTCGAGACCCATCTGGGACCGACGAGCAGCGGCCAGAAAGTGTACCTGCGCCCGGAAACCGCGCAGGGTATTTACGTAAACTTCCGAAACGTTGTGCAGACATCCCGCCTTAAGATTCCGTTCGGGATCGCCCAGGTTGGTAAAGCCTTTCGAAACGAAATCGTAACCAGGAACTTCATTTTCCGGACCTGCGAGTTCGAACAGCTCGAAATGCAGTATTTCGTGAAGCCGGGTGAGGACGAAACGTGGTTTGAATACTGGAAGGAGCAGCGGATACGGTACTACGACAGTATCGGTATTCGCCCCGATTATCTTCGTTTCAAACCGCACGGACCGGATGAACTGGCCCATTACGCCAAAGCCGCATTTGACATTGAGTACCAGTTCCCCTTCGGATGGCAGGAGCTCGAAGGAATACACAACCGAACCGACTACGACCTGTCCCGTCACTCCCAGTTCAGCGGTAAGGATCTGCGATATCTCGACGAAGAGAACAAGGAACGATACCTTCCATACATAGTCGAGACCTCAGCGGGTCTGACCCGAAGCGTGCTCATGGTATTGTGTGATGCGTACGACGAAGAGGAAGTAGATGACGGGGACGTGAGGACCGTGCTTCGGTTTCACCCGGACCTCGCCCCGATTACCGTAGGCGTTTTCCCGCTGGTGAAAAAGGACGGCCTCGCTGAGCTTGCCCGCGAAATCGAGGCGGAGCTTAGGGACGACTACACGACCTACTACGACCAGGGCGGAGCTATTGGCCGACGGTACCGGCGTCAGGACGAAATAGGAACACCGTTCTGCGTCACCGTCGACTATGATTCGAAGGATGACGGGACCGTTACGCTCAGGTTCCGCGACAGCATGGAACAGGTCAGAGTGCACCGAAGCGATCTTGCCGACCGCATCAGGGCGGAGATAAAAGCGTACGAGAGGGCAGGAAACTGATGGCCGACGTTTTCGACATTCTCGACTCACGAGGCTTTGTGTCGCAGGTTACCAGCGAGGCAGCGCTTCGAAAGGTTCTTTCGGAATCGACGGTAGGCTTCTACGCCGGCTTCGATCCGACAGGTTCCAGCCTGCACATAGGTCATCTCGTTCCCCTGTACGCCATGGCGCATCTGGCCCGAGCGGGCCACACAGCGTATGCGCTCGTTGGTGGAGGTACCGCATCGATCGGTGATCCCTCAGGTAAGACGGAGATGCGCAAGATGCTGTCTGTTCATCAGATCGATGAACACGCGGCATCGATTTCTTCACAAATCGCTCGCTTTTTTTCGGTTGCAGGAGCGCAGGTTCAAATTGTGAACAACGCCGACTGGCTCCGATCGCTGAACTATATAGAGTTTCTGCGTGAGGTCGGGAAGCATTTTTCTGTGAACCGCATGCTTTCCTTTGAGACCTACAGGATGCGGCTCGAAACGGGTTTGAGTTTTATCGAGTTCAACTACCAGCTTCTGCAGAGTTACGACTTTCTTGTCCTCCACCGTGAACGTGGCGTTGGCTTGCAGATCGGAGGTGACGACCAGTGGGGGAACATTGTCGCCGGTGTCGATCTGATTCGTCGAATGGACGCGGCCGAGGTGGAAGGTATGACCTTTCCGCTCGTTACGCGTGCCGACGGCAAGAAGATGGGCAAAAGCGAAAAAGGAGCGATATTTCTTGATCCTGCGCTCTGCAGCCCCTACGACTTTTTTCAGTACTGGCGAAATGTTCCCGATCAGGACGTGGAAAAGTTCCTGAAACTGTACACATTTCTCGATCTCGAAGAGATAGCACGTATTGTCGACCCATCGGGCGATATAAACAGCGCGAAGGAACGTCTCGCGTGGGAGGTGACCGCCATTATCCATGGCAGCCATGAAGCCGATTCGGTCAGGGATACCGCTCGTGCGGCGTTCTCCGGCGGTTCCGGGAAGGTCGACGCTATGCCCTCAACGGAATTGCCGCTCGGCGAGCTCGAAGTCGGTGTCCCGGTGGTGGAGCTTTTTGTACGCACGGGCCTTGCAGATTCGAGAAGCGCTGCCCGACGTCTCATTACCCAGGGCGGGGCGAGGATCAACGATCGCAAGGTCGAGTCTATCGACGATTCGATCGACGTTTCCTGGCTTGAGGACGGCCAGTTGATTTGTCGGGCCGGTAAGAAGCGTTACCATCGGGTTGTTCCCGCTTGACGCGAGCCGGGGTGCTGCTCATATCAAACAACCAGGCCCGGTGTGGTCGGCTCCGGGCGAAGTCTTCCGGCGTCGTTTCGTTCGTCAGATCGATCGGCCGAGGTGCTCCGGGATCGTTGAACGCCAGTCGGAAGCCGGACGCATTGGACGAAAAGAGAAGCTGGCCGCGCGCGCTCAATAACGAAAGGCAATCGCGTATCAATCCGGGGTGGTCGCGTTTGTTGTCGAACACGCCGTTCATTGATCTGCTGTTCGAAAACGTCGGCGGATCGCACACTATCAGATCGTATCGTGTGTTCGTCTGCTTCTGTTCCTGCAGGAAGGTCAGCACGTCACTCTGTACGTAGCGGTGCATCCCGCCGATTGCACCGTTCTCTTCCATGTTTTCTCTGGCCCAGCGTAGATAGGTTCCCGAGAGATCCACCGATGTCGTCGAGGCAGCGCCGCCGGCGGCTGCATACACCGAAAAGGCTCCGGTATATGAGAACAGGTTCAGAACGTTGCGATTCATCGCAAGGTCGGCAACCATTCCCCGGGTTACCCGGTGGTGCAGGAAGAGCCCGGTATCGAGGTAGTCGGTCAGGTTTACCTTGAACCGAAGCGCCGCTTCATTGATCCAGATTGTTATGCTTTCCGAGGGCAGCGCCTGCTCACTGGTGGCTTCGCCTCCGCGACGACGGGGACGCAACTTCGTGACGGTTCGCTCTGAGGGAACGCCGAGCGTTCGGGCGGCCAGGTCGGACATAATCGTGCGCCATTCGGCACCGTAGATCGCGGACCCTGAATCGGGACGTTCTATTTCGCACAGGTGCAGGTAGTTCCCGTATACGTCGAGCTCGATGGGAATGTCTCCCTGGTCAGCGTCGTAGAGCCTGAACGCCTCGATGCCGTAGCGCTTGGCCCACGGCCATATGTGTCGTTGCCTTCGCTTGATTGCCTGTACGAATGCGTTTTTCTGTCCGGACGAAATGCCGCTCATACGACCTGTGAGTTGTGCAGTCCGACTCTTACACTCAACACCGCGTACCCGGAGCTCAGGTCTTCCTTCTGTACAATCACGTGCTCGGGAACCTTGAGCTTGATATTCGTGAAATTCCAGATTGCGTTGATCCCCGATTGGACAAGCAGGTCGCACACCGCCTGTGCGTGTTCCCCGGGAACGGTCAATATCGCCAGCTGTACCCCGGAAGCCTGAACCCTGTCACGCATCTGGTTGAGCGAGTAAACCTGAACCCCGTTAATCACGCTCCCCGCCTTCTTCTTGTCGGGATCGAAGGCAGCGATGATGTTCAGACCGTGTTTTCTGAACTCGCCGTAGCCGATCAGCGCAGTGCCCAGGTTACCGGCCCCGACGAGAACCGCGTTGGTTTCCTGGTTCCAGCGAAGAAAGGAGTTTATGCAATCTATGAGCTGTCGGACCGGAAAGCCTCTTCGAGGGGTTCCGACGACGCCCGTGGTCGCAAGATCCTTTCGGACCTGTATGGGTTCAAGTTCAAGTTCGTCTGCAATGACGGTGCCGGAAATATACTCCTTCCCGTCGCGAAGCGCAGCTTCGACGATGTGAAGGTACGAGGGAAGTCGCTTGATTGTGGGAAGGCTTGCACGTTTATGGTGTACCATAAGGCCAAGAGTATAGCCGAATCAGACTGGTATTGTGTACTCTGCAATGGACGTTTCTGCGTATGCACCAATTTGATTTTCGTCGGACAGTCACAGCGCTTCTTATGGTTCTGCTTACGGTAAGTGGTGGAAGTACCGGCAAGCTTTATGCCGTAGACGGTGATATCTGGAGGCGTGTCATTTCGGGGGCTCCCGTTGGACCGTCTCTGGTCCACGACGACGGAAGCATAACCGTCCTTGCGGACGACAGAAATCTCTATCGCTTCCATTCCGACGGTCGCCCCGTGTTCCGGCTGGGACTTCGAACACGAAACGACAGGCTTGTCGCGGGGCTTCCCGACGGGTCGGTTCTCCTCGCTCGTGAGGATGGATCGCTCACGCGCGTTTCGCACGCCGGAGAGATAGCATGGTCTCTGCAACCGACCCCGTCGGCCGTAGAGCGCGCGGCAGTCTCGAACACCGGATTTCTGGTTCTGACCTACGCCGGTGGCGGTCTGCGTGCGCTGACCTACGCGGGGCACGAAATATGGTCGCGACGGGTTGGTGCATCAATACGGTACGGGCCGTTCATTGACGGCTCGGGAAGGTTGATTCTTGTTACCGCTGACAGTGAGCTGCTGGTTCTGGGTCCCGGAGGCGACGTCCGGATATCCTACGACCTTGAGACGATGCCGACGAGCGTTGTCCTGCGTTCGGACGGAACACTTCTGACAGCCCGCGAAGACGGATCGCTCACAATCATACAACCCGATTCAGGCCGCGAACGGGTAATCAAGGAATCGATCGGTCATGGCGCGTTTCTGCAGACGGATACCTCGGGTCGGCCGGTTGTGCTGCACGACGGCGTTCTACAGGTACTTGACGGGGAGGGGAACCCGGAGATTATCGCGGACGGCGTACAGTCGGCCGTTGTCGCAGGTGCGGATCGCTTCGTTGTGATCAGGGCCGATTCGACAATAGAAGTCCTCAACACGAACGGCAGCGTACAGGCTTCTGTGCGGGTTGCCGATGCCGGAGAGCTGTCGGAGCCGGTCGCGGGCCGGAACGGGCAGGTCATTGTCACGGGCTCCCGATGGGTCGTCTACGGCTTCCGGGTTTCAGGAGGACAGGGCCCCATGTGGAGCGGTCCCGAAGGTTCGGGTAGTCGGGACTATCGACCGGGTGTCGTTCGCGGAGAGAGCCGGTCCACGTGGCGTACGAGTACAGAGTTCCGCTTTTTCGAGGAAATGGTCACCAGTGGAATGGAACGGCAACAGCGGAGTGTGCTCGAGGAGCTCGAGACGCGAGCAGAAGCCGGGACACTCGGGGCTGCCTACTCCTACGCTTCGTACATACTCGGCGTGCTCGTCGGAGTACCCGGGGCGTCGGGAAGCAGACAACAGGTATCGATAGAGCTTCTTCGCAGAGGATATGACCTGCTTGCGTGGCTTGGTGACAATAGGGCGCATTCGGTCATGGAACACGGCGCACAGCTGTACCGCGACGAGACTCGTGTCGGAATACTCATGGACGCGATTGCAGACATAGGCTATTCCCACAGGATTGAACGTCAGGACATGCTCCTGTCCCTGCTGCGGCGCAACGAGAGGTCGCCACGCGTTCAGACGGCGTTTATCGCAGCGCTGCAGACCATGCACGAACAGGGGTATCCCCCTTCGGAGTCGGCTCTTGAGACGCTTACGTCTCTGACCTCGATCGGAGCAACGGCGTCGGTCCGGGACGCTGCACGTGAGTTCATCTCTCGTGTCTCGCGCTCGAATTGACTGGCATGCATGGACGCGGAAACGAAGAGCGTCTATCATGTCGGTATGGAAACCTACGGTACTGTGCGTGTACGCATTCTGCGATTTGTTCTCACTGCAGTGATTGGTGCCGGTGTTGCGGCTTCGCTTATGGCACTCGATGTTGCCGAGGAGGAGTTGCGACGTACCGAAGACAGTGATATCGAGTTCATTAACTTCGAGGGGCCCGTTGAATCACCACAGACAGTTGCCCAAATCGTCGGGATTGGCGAATACCTCGCCCGGGAGGGCAGTTACTTTGGTCGATACAGAATCCTGAGCGCAGTGGACGAATCGGTTACCTCGGGTCTCGATGCCGATATTCTCTATATTCTTCCGGAAGCCCGGGTGAACCACATAGACAATGTACGCGCGATCCTCTCGGGATATCTTGAGGCACGGTACGGGTACTCGAGCGCTAATGCGATGCTTCTTGCTCGTCTGTCGACGATATATAACGCGGTGAACCGGGGAGATCCGGACTTTTTTGAAGAGCGATACAAACCAGTAGTCGTCGAAAACCTTTCGGCGGAGAACGTCGGGATTTCGCTGCGCTATACCGATTGGCCCGGCAATACCGAAATCGTGGTACCCCTTCGAAGCGATCGCCTGGTGGTAGATCCGTTCGCGCTCGCAGATGAGGGGGTTATCGACGACTTGCGACGACGCGAAGACATGGGTTTAGAAGACCGTCGCGAACTCGTTGAACTCATGGACGAGGTTATAATCCAGGAATCCGAAGAAATCACCGAGGAGCAGGAGCGCATCGCCGGAGAGTTGGAGGACCTGGAAGAACGTGAGCGAGAGCTCCTCGAACAGGAGGAACGTACGCGAGAGGAGCGCGAAGCACTCGAAGATGCTCCAGAGGAGGAGCGTGCGGATCGTGAGCAGGCAGTAGAAGAGGAAGAACGCCGCATCGAGGAGGAGCGCGAAGCACTCGATGAAGATCGCGCTGCCCTTGACGAAGAACAGGAAACCGTGGACGAAAGAGACGAAGAGCTTGAGGAGCTCGAAGACCAGGCACAGGCGGTTCGTGACGACATTGCTGAGGATCAGGAAGAGGTCATGGAAGACGAAGAGCTTTCCGACTCCGAAGATCCGGACGAGGAGACCGGTGATCCCGAAGAAGAAGCTGCAGACGTGCGAACGCTGACCGGATTGCAGGTTCAGTCTGAATCCGACGGACTCAGCCGCAGTCGAATTGTCCGGCTTAATGCCGACAGCGGGGAAGTGATCGAAACAGGCGCCGTCAACAACGTCCTTTCGCGTTCCCTTGTTCCCTTTGGTCCCGAGAATGAATATCTCGTCCTTACCGAGGACACGTCAGGTCTCGCGAGGCTCTCGCTCGTTTCGGTGGACAGCCTGAGCGAAGTGCAGTCGTCCGAAGATCGTGTTCATGCCGGCACATCACTGGTGTTCAACGAAGATCAGGTCTATGCGATCGCACAAATTGACGGTGAGTTCAGACTCGCGCGGTACGACCGGAATCTTGAGCGTACCGCCCGATCCGACCTCGTCGTACGGCGGTCGGCGATCCCGATTTTCGATGACAATCGCATTCTTGTTCAGGTCGGCGACACATCCTTCGCGGTTCTCGACGTAGAAACGCTTGAACAATCCGGTCCTGAAGACGAATGAGCAGCTTTGTCGGTAAGAGCATACAGGTTGTACGGGACCTCTCCGTAGATGAACAGGTTTTTCTGTACGAGAAAACGAGACTGCTTAAAAGCGCACTGCAAAAGGGCGAGAACGTCGACGCGTACCGCATAAACGATCCGGAGGTCGCGGTTTACCTCCTGTTCCTGGAAGATTCAACAAGGACGAAGGAAAGTTTTCGAAACGCCGCACAATTTCACTTTGTGCGTGTAAATGACTTCAGTGCGCAGGGATCCAGTTTAAAAAAGAAGGAGAGTATCACCGATACGGTACGGATGCTTGTCGGCTACAGTTCGCGAAGCATATTTGTCGTCCGGAGTCAGCTTGAAGGCGTGTGCCGCTGGCTTGAGCGAGTGATTGGAGAATACACAGATAAGCTGGGACTTCCCCGAGCGGCGTTTATTAACGCGGGTGATGGTCGACACGAACACCCTACACAGGAGTTCCTGGACGAGTTCAGTTTTCTCGAGCAGCAGAACTGGGACCGAAGTTACCTGCATATTGCCCTTGTCGGTGATCTTTTTCACGGTCGTACCGTTCATTCAAAGGTGGACGGCCTGCGTGTTTTCCGGGAAGTCAAGGTAGACCTGATTGCACCCCCGGAACTGGCGATGCCGGTACATTATGTAGAGCAGATGCGAAACAACGGGTTTGAAGTGCGACTTTTCCCTTCGATCCGAACCTACCTAGATTCCGCGGATGTGGCGTCGACCTGGTATTTCACAAGACTTCAACTCGAACGTATGGGTGACCAGCTACTTGAAAAAGCTGACTCGCTTCGAAAAGCGATTACGTTTCAGCCGGAGTACATGACACACGTGCCGGCAGCGTGCCGGTTCTTTCATCCCTTGCCGAGGCACAGCGTTACACCAACAATTCCATCGTTTCTCGATCGAACGCACTTGAACGGGTGGGACGAACAGAGCATGAACGGGTATTTCACGAGGATCATCCAGATCGGCATGCTCGGTGGTTCGATAGGCCGGGATTTCGATGGGGTTCCGGCGGAGACACCGGATTATCCGGATGACTTTGTCGAGGAAGCGGCAGTACGTACCGAGCCGAAGCCGGACTATAAGATAGGAATCAAACCTGTTGACTCGGGTATGGTCATTGACCATATAGGAACCGGAAAATCGGTAGAGCAGATCTGGGACCACATATTCAAGATACGGAGGATCCTCGGGCTGCACGTCGTGGGTTCACAGGGTGTCTTCGTTTCCGAAGCGACCGGAAACCACAAAGGGCTTATCTCACTTCCGAACGTGCCCGAATTCGACGAGCGACTGGTGAAAATGCTTGGGGCAATAGCGCCGGGATGTACACTCAATATAGTCGACAACGCGGCAGTGGTGCGAAAGTATCGACTGCATACGCCTCGTCGCGTGTACGACTTCAGTGAAATCTCCTGCAAGAACGAAGCGTGTGTGTCAAACCCGGAAAACCACGAGAATGTTATTCCCGAGTTTATACGAAGCGGGACCTCTACCTTTGTATGCAAGTATTGCGAACGTCCACATGATTTTCAGGAGATCTGGTAGACTGTTACCAGCTGCGGGGCTATGCTCGTCGTCTGAATACCCGTCTCCACAGCGACCCCAACCACAACCAGAAGCGGCGTAACCGTCCGGGGTTTCTGAGCTTGTCCAGACGCTGATACGCCTCGGCTACCTCATCCGTGGCAAGAGGCCTGCGCTGATTATTCTCGTCTATCTCCATCTCAAGAAGTTCAGTCTCGTCCTGCTTGTCCATGACCCGAACGGTTATCGACGTCCAGCCAAGCTGCCTGGCAGATTCGAGCCGGCGATGTCCGGCGATCAGTGTCTTATCCGGTGTGATCACAATCGGGTTCATGAGACCGTGAGTCTTCATGCTCTCCTTCAGAGACGAGAGATCGCCGAGATTCTTGCGTATTCGTTTTCGGATTATTATCTCTTCTACAGGTATCTGCATAAAAGTCACCCGTACTCATTCTGTCTGTCGTGCGTGTGAAAGCGCAGCCCCCGGTTAATCGAGGAGCGGATTGCCTTCTTCCTCGTCTTCGTCGTCCTCGTCGAAAAAATCGTCGTCCAGACGCATATCGTCGAAGTCTGACTCTGAATCCGACGACGTACCGTTCGATTCCTCACCAAGGAGTTCATCGAGGGTCGGGATGGCCGAATCGAGCTCTTCACGACTTGGCAGCAGCGCTTCGGAATTTGCGATACTGCGCAGCCTTTCGGAACGCTCGATCGCCTCGGAATCCTCTTCCTCCGGATCCGGCGCGAACTCACGGGGTTCGGTGCCCGCTATAAACAGTTCAGTACGACTTCGCCCGGTGTATCCGCTTGGAGCCCGCAGGCCGCTTGGAACCGCAATTGTGACCTCGGTGAGCCCATCAGGCCGTTCAAACTCCAGCGAAGGCAGGTCGCGATGAATGGTATTCATGTAACCACCCCATACGGGCCCGGCGATAGCCGCACCGTACTGGTTCGTTCCGAGGCTGCGACCACCGCGGTCAAAACCATACCAGACTGTTGTCGTGTAGTAGGGCGAGTACCCGACAACCCAGCCGTCCGACCAGTTCTGCGTCGTTCCTGATTTGGCAGCCATAGGCATTACAGGATCCTGCGCGCGCAGTGTCCCGACGTTGAACACGTCGCTCATGATGTCGGTCATTATATAGGCCGCTTGAGGGCTGACGATCTGCCCGGAAGCGCCACGGCGCTGCTGTTCGATGCGAAGATCGCGCTCGGGTTCCGCGATAATGCGTCCGCGCTGGTCTTCGATATAGCGAACCGCAAGAGGATCGACCTGACGGCCACCGGACGCAAACGTCGCGTATGCTCGGGTCATTTCCAGAGGACTCACGGACGAAACACCAAGCGCGACCGGGTATCTACGCTCGAGTCCGCGACCAAGCATGTCAGCCTCGGGTATCCCGAGAAGCGCGGCCGAGACGCCGAGTGCTTCGGTGAAACCGGTGCGGTGAAACACACGTACCGCCGGAATGTTCAGCGATCGGTTGAGCGCTTCGCGCACCAGAACGGGTCCATTCCAGCTTCCGGCGTAGTTTCGCGGTGCGTATATGCTGCCGTCTTCGTTCTGAAAGACAACAGGGGAGTCGTACAGCATGGTGGCAGGGGTAATTGCCTGTGTGTCGATCGCTGCCGCGTAGTAGAGCGACTTGAAGGACGAGCCCGGAGTTCTGCGCCCGGAAACCGCGCGATTGAGCTGGTCTATTCGCTCAAATTGCGCTCCACCGATCATAGCTGTTATATGGCCGTCTCGATTGTCGAGCGTTACCAGTGCGCCCTGAACCTCGTCCTGTTGCTGCGTCGAGCGCTGAGCGATCTGATTCATTCTCGTCGCGTGGTACATGCCGTCGCTGACGTTCGGCGAAAACAGGAGCGAACTCATGCTGATGATGGGGGCAATCTGCTCGTCGTAATAGGTCTGTGCCGCACGTCTGTTCTGCAGTCCTGAAACCTGGAGATCGGGCAGATCGAAGGCGAGCCCCAGGAGGTCAAGGACGGGAACGATATCGCGAGATGCCCGGTTTGTCGCGGCTTCGCGGGTCTGACGAACGCTTTCGTTCGCACGCCCGAGACCTTCACGCAGAAACTGCTCGCCGTGGCGCTGGTGATCGAGATCGAGCGTTGTGTGGATAATAAGCCCGGCACGGTTTATGTCGACAGGTCTGCCGAGCAGAATATCACCCTGAAGCTGTCCCCGGACATATTCGCTGAAGTAGGGCGCTTCGTCGGAGCGATCGAGAAACGCGCTGGAGACGCTGGAACGGGTAAAGTCGTAGTTCGCCCAGTACTCCTCGAACGAGAAATCCGCTTCGCTTCGGCTTATGAAACCTGCTTCAGCTACCGCATTCAGGATTACCCGTTGCATGTTTCGCGCACGCTCAGGATTGCGAAGAGGACTGTACCGCGACGGATTCGCCAGTTGTATTACGAGCATGACGGACTCGGCAGGGGTGAGATCCCGGGCGGAATGTCCAAAGTAGAACTGACTCGCCGCTTCGACCCCGTATGTGTTGTGACCAAAATACATTCGGTTCAGATAGGCTTCGATGATCTCATGCTTGGTCCACGTGCGCTCAAGCTGGAAGGCCCACCAGAGCTCCCGGATCTTGCGCGCGACGGAAATGTCGTCCCGATCGTCGAACATATGACCGGCGAGCTGCTGGGTCAGTGTGCTTCCTCCGGACACATAACGGTCCGTGAGTATATTCCATGCCGCACGAAGGGTGCCTCGCACGCTGAAACCGTTGTGACGAAAAAAGTCCCGATCTTCCCGGACGATAAGTGCGTAAATGAGGTGATCGGGGAGTTCGTCTACGGATACAATATCCCTGCGCTCCGCCGAGAAAAACTCGGTAATCAGCCGCCCCTGACGGTCAAGAACCTGGGAGGGTAATGCGAGTTCACCGTCGCCGTAATCGTCCAGGTTTCTGATGTTTCGGGTGGAAGCAAGCGCCAGGCCAAGACCGATACCAACCGTTATCGCTATGAAGGCTGCAAAGGCTATCAGAACATTCAGAAGCACCTTGCGACTACGAGGAAGGTTCATGGAGTCAAAGTACGTGGGCGCATAAGTTTTGTCAAGACAAGCACCTGCGGCATTTTGAAGACCGGTTGTCGAGAAAAAAAAGGGCCGGTTCTGCAGAACCGGCCCAACCGTTCGGTGTCGGCGTACTAAAGTAAACTGGGAGGGGAACTAAAGCAGCCGACATACTTGATTATCGTCTCCCGACGAGAATCCTTAATTAAATTCTTACTCTGATTTCAGCCATTCGGCAAGGGCCCCGGGCGCGTCGCGAATCAGTCTGCTTCCTCGATGTTGAGCAGTAAGCTCAAATCGGCTTCGTACTGTACGCCCGAGGCGGCATTGAACTCCTGACTGATGCTCCGGTCTCCGATCTGAAATCGAAGAACATTCAGCCCCGGCTCAATATCAATTGTCGACCCGATGACCCCGGTCATGAGCGTTCCGTTAACAGAAACCAGCGCGCCGCGAGGACCTGAGATAGACAGCCGGGCCGGCATCGGTTCGAGCACAAGATCAAGCGATCGCACCCGTCCACGTTCCACCGCAGCTGTTCGGCTGACCGTCTGAAAACCGTCCGGGACGAACTCGATCGAACGGAAGCCGGGTTGCAGAAACATACGAGCGCCCTCGTCGGTCGTGGCTTCGCGTCCATCCACCAGAAACGTATGTTCTACGCTCGAAAGCGGCACAGGTTCACCGGTATCGTCTGTAAGATTGATCCGCACGGCGCCAATGTCACGAGGATGTGGAATGACCTCTATGCTGATCTCCTCGTCAAGAAGGTCCTCGGGAAACGTCTTCCCGACAGGAAGAAAGGTCAACGCGATCGGATAGCTGTTCGGTCCCGGCACAATTTCGGGGCGGGTCGTGCCGGCAATTCGCGCACGCGGATCCTCCTGAAGTGGAATACGAATGCGGGTACTATTGCGATCGATAAAGGGCTCGAAGTGCATGCGCCGGCCGCGTGTACTCACCGGGCCCGCCTGCTCCGGTTCGTCGACCAGCTCACCGTACAGCAGAAGCGCAAGCGTGAGGTCGGAACGCGATGCTATTGCCTGTGGCAGCTCCGCCCTGATTTCAATTGCTTCGAAAAAAAGATGTTCGTCTGGTCGAAGAAGCGCAATGTCGGCAATGCCAAGCGAGAGTTGGATTGTCTGAGCGTCCGCAGCGCGTATCGTCGTCGTGTCGGTATACCTGCCGACCACCGATTCGGTCGGATACAGCGAAACCCCGAGTAAAAGTAGTATTGATGTCGAGAACACCGACACTCTCTGGAAGCGGACCATATACCCGTCCATCCTGTCTGACAGAATTATGTACCGAAGATTCTTTCTAAACTATCTCAGTTCGGGAAGAAACTGCAAGGGATCTCTGGCCGACCCACGTACGCGGATCTCAAAATGCAGATGCGGTCCGGTACTCAGACCGGTGTTGCCCACTTCTCCGAGAACTGTACCGGATGTAAGGACGTCGTTCAACTCGCTATGTATGACGGCCAGATGTCCGTAGAAGCTGCTGAAGATTTCGTCATGTTCGAGTATGACGTAGTACCCGTAGACCGGATCCCACCCCGTATCTATTACCGTTCCTTCGCGTGCAGCACGCACGGGCGACCCCTCCGGCGCCGCAAAGTCTACCCCGGTGTGGTAGTTCGGCAACGCGGTAAAAGGATGTATTCTCGCACCGAATGGTGAACTCACCCGTGTGAACTCTACCGGACCGCGAAAGAGCACCCCGAGAAACGCCCTTCGCTCATCCGGTGTAAAATCGCCCCCGGGAAAAAAAGCAAAGCGCACCGACTCTTCCGGCTGGTTGAGCGTGATGATCTGATACGTCCCGAACGCCGGTACCCCGTCCTGTCCGTTCCTGTTGCGTTCCGGGCCCTGGGGAGGAACAAAGGGGTCGTTTTCATCGAGAGGCGGCGTCTGATCGACGACATCGCTCGGAGCAAGCCGTGCAGAGAGCATGAACTCAAGGTCCGTCTCCGGTTCGAGAGGAACGAAAATGCCTGGCTGGTTCGGGATTATAATCTCTTCAACGCCGTCGGGCAGTTGCGACGATCGGAATCGATTGACGGTGGCAAGCGTAGATTGCGGGAGCGTTGTGCGTGACGAAAGCCGGAAGAAACTGTCTTCGGCATTCAATCGATAGCGGAACAGAAACAGCGGAGGCAGTTCGTCTCCCCGCCGACGCGCCTGGTGGAATCGCGCGATATCGTCCTGTAGCTGAGCGAAGAGCACGTCCTGTCGGTTCAGATCTTCAATTATGGGGTAGTTTCCGTAGGCTGAAGCTATACCGGCGAGGGCAAACACAACCCCCGCGGCTAATCGGGCCGCCGTGCGCCGTGTCTGTTCAATCACGAGGGCCGGACCCTCCTCCGGCGGAAAATCCGATGGCGGCGATGAGTATCAACAGGAGCGGTAAGGCGGCTAAAAAGCCCGCCCGGGTGTATACGAGCCACGTCCCGTATACACCGACGAGGGCCAACGGTGCGGCAAACCAGACGGCGCCCGACCTGCGTCTGCCGTAAACGGTAGCCGTGGTGTGGCTTCGAACCCGTTTCACGGTCCAGACCAGGATCGCTGCCGCGCTGACCGATAAAACCGATGCTCCGTAAACGCCGGGCGCGCGCGTCGCGAGGAACCAGAGCGGCAATACGATACCGCCGGAAATGATGACGATAGCTCCAGCGGCAAGGAGCGGCCCGGCGAGTGTGCTCGCTATGCGTCCCCAACCACGAGCAATCCTGCGGTGAACTGCGGGTCGATTCATGAGATTTATCGATTCCCCCCGCTTTCCGAAAGCAACGTTTCTCGTTGCAGCGCGTATTCCTCAGCCGCGTCGGTGTTTTCTGCAGCCAGAGCGACGTTTTCGAGAGCCTCAAGCGAGCGAAGCATGCCGGAGACCGATCCAATGCTTTCGTACACTGCGCGGGAGCGCGAAAGATAGTCATCTGCGTCTTCATATCGTTCCATTCGAAACGAAATCATTCCCAATGCGTAGAGGTCGGAAGCTATTCCCCTCGGGTTTTCCATTGCGCGATCGAGATCGAGTGCTTCATTCGCAAAGACAAGTGCGCGCTCATAGTTTCCGCTTCGTGATTCCACGGACGATAGCATAAATACGTTTGCCGCGAGTTCCCGCCGTCTGTTCAATTCGCGGTTACGCGACGCGGCGTCCTCGAACAGTCTCCGTGCTTCGTCGAGACGGCCCGCAGACGCGAACGCGCTTCCGAGATTGTGCAATACGACTGCCCGCTCCGGTTCAGCCTCAATGTCTTCGAGAAGGGCGAGCGATGTTTCGAAAAGCGCTTGTGCCCGTTCCGAATCTCCCTGCTGAAGATGAAGCTCGCCCTGGTTGTTGACCGCAAGGGCTTCGACTCGTGTGCTTCCGTTCGCTTCGGCAATTTCCCGAGCGATAGCGTACTGCTCGGCTGCTGCCTCGAAGTCGCCCTGAGCCTGCCATGTGCGACCAACGGAGTTGTGCATATCCGCAACGCCTTCGAGTTCGTCGACGGAAGTGTTGAGAGTCAGCGCCACTTCAAAAAACGCGCGCGCCTGTTCGTAATCGCCACGATCAAATGCCTCATTGCCGTAGCCGGCAAAACTCGCGGCGCGATTTCTCGTGACACGAATCTCGTCGGGTTGTTCGGGTGTACTTGAACAGGACGCGATAATCAGCACGAAGGGAAGGACCAGAAACAGTGGTTTCATTAGAACTGCGCCTCCCGGAAGCTCTCGACGCTGGAAGGCTGGTCGACCCGTTCCGGTATGCCGCCTCGCAACAGCGGATTGTTCCTGAGACCGGTCAGCACCTCCTGCCCGACGACAATTGCCTCTCGACCTTCTTCAATTACGGCGGTGAGTTGCGGTGTCTGAGCGCCCGCGAAACGAGCGAGCTCGTTCACCTCGTCAAGCGTATCGTTGATCGACGAAAATATTTCTACGATCTCGTCGAACAGCACGTTATCGTCGTCAAGCAAGGTGGCCATGCTGCCGCTCGGCCCGAGCAGCTGCGGGACGATCCCGGTCGGATCGCGAAACTCGTCGCTCGCGACCGCCGCGTTGTCGGCTATACGGTTCGCCGAAACGAGGAGCTCGTTACTGCCCGCGAGCAGGGATTCGGTCTGTTCGAGGCGCGCCTCGAGTACGGTGAGCAGGCTGAGCGTCTGCGTTACGGTCTCCGCAACGGGCCCCTCCGTCACACTTCCGTCGAGCGTACCGGAAAGCGTATCGAGCATATCCTCGGTGGACACGAGTATCTGCGTAACGTTGGCCAGAAGCGGGTCAATTTCGGATAAGACGGTAGATATGGGGTCGGGCGGCTGCGAACGCTCCACGATTCCCACATCGCGTATTGCGCGGCCGACAGCGCTGTTCCACTCAGGTATGACGCTGTACTCGGCAAGCGGCTCCTCCGTCCGCGTTCCCCGGTGCAGCACCAGCGTGCCTCCAAGGATAGGGTTGGAGGCGAGTTCAAGGAGAGAGCCTTTGTTTACGAGGTGTATATATCGTTCGCGTATCGTAAAGGTCACGTCGACGTTGTTGTCTTCTGCCAGGGTAATATCGGTCACGCGACCCACCTCGAACCCCCGGAAATCAACCGACATGCCGATGCTCAATCCGGAGGCAGAGCTGAGGATGGTCGAATACTCATACCGCGTTTCGAACCACCCTTGACCCGCGCCGATCGTCACCATGAGGACGATAACGAATACAATGGCAATTATCACGAATAGACCGACAATCTGTGTTGCGAACCGTATGCGAAACTTCACTTCATCGTACTCCCTCGCACCGTGCCGGATGCTCCGCGGGATACGCGTATCCGGTTACAGTTCATCGTCAATTTCTCCCAGAAGAGACAGGATATCCGTATCAAATGTCGCAGCCTGATTGAGCACATCCGAGACGATATCACGGACGCGGGGATCATCTGAAGACGCTACGTCTTCCGGTTCCCCGTGTACGAGTAGTTTCCCTTCTTCGATCACCACGATTTCATCGGCGAGCTGCGATACCACCGTTGCGTTGTGGCTTACAACCACGAGTGTCGTTCCGGCTTCTTTCAGATTTCGAAGCAGGTTAAGAACCCGATCCACGCCGGTTCGGTCAACAAATGTAGTCGGCTCGTCGAGTATGAGCAGCCTCGGCTCGGTTAGAATTGCCCGAACGAACGCGACGAGCTTCGCTTCGCCGGCGCTGAGCGAGGCGGGACGCAGATTCAGATCGTCGGTAAACCGGATCTGCTCTATAGCGCGCCGAATCTTTCGTTCCCGTTCAGAACGACTGAGTTGGGGATAGTGCTGTTCTAAAGGCAGCTCGAGATTCCGGTATACGCTCATATTTTGCCAGAGGGCAGCGTCCTGAAACACGAATCCGCACGTTTTCCGGAGACGGAGCAGATCGCGGTTGTTCAGCGGACCGAGTGTTTTTCCAAAAATGCTGACCGAGCCCGAGCTGGCGGGAATAATCCCCGCAGCGGCTTTTATGAATGTTGATTTACCTGATCCGGAACGCCCCATGACGGCGACTGTTTTCCCTTCGTCTATACGCACCGAGATTCCCCGGACAGGCGTATAGTCCTCGAACTCGACGGTAATATCGGTAGTGCTCAGCGCTGAATCTCTACTCGCGGACATCTGCCTTTGATCCTTATAGATAACTCGCCAGCGTGATTGCGGCATTCGCCACGATCGTCAGCGTAATTCCCTGTCCTACAGCCTTAATCGCTCGTACCGGAACCTCGGTTCCCGCCCGCTCGACTGCAAGGCCCTGATACGTAGCGACACTTCCTATGATAACGCCGAATACCACGCTTTTAGTGAAACTTGCGACGAAGTCAACCAGCGATACCGACCCGTAGAGTCCGAACAGATATTCTTCGAGCGAAAGGGGCTGAACGAGTTGTGTGACAAGAAATGAGCCTACCAGACCGAAAAAATTGAAATAAATATTGAGCAGTACGAGCGAGACGACCACACCGATCACCCGCGGTACGGCGAGATAGGTAATGGGGTTCAGCCCGGTTGCCATATACGCTTCAATCTGATGATCGACGACCATGTTCCCGAGCTCGGTTGAGATAGCCGTGCCCGAGCGCGCAATGACAATGAACGCCGTGAGAATCGGGCCGAGCTCGCGCGTTATAACTGCAATGAGCAGGGTATAGATAAGCTGTCCCTGCCCGAACTGGGGAAGCGTGGACAACCCCTGTATAATGATGATCGCACCAATCGCGAGACTCAGAACTGCAACAATGCTCAACGCGTTCACGCCCGTGAAAAGGATCTGCATCTTGAGAACGCCACCGCCTCCGCCTCGCCGTTGCATGCGAAAATAAGCGGGAACGTTGCGGACGATCTCCACCATGAAGCCGAGTCCATACGTGAGTTCTTTCGGCGCGCGTAAGACGCGGGATCCGATGGCGTGGAGCATATTTCTTCCTTGGCCGGGCACACTACCGGCGCTGTACGCTCATAATACGTGGCTGCCGGTGCCGGGGCAAGAGAAGAGACGACAAAGATTACCGCCACCGAGGCATTGACATGCAATCTTGCAATTCCTCCCGGACGCGTTTAGACTTTCGATTGATCGAGATAGGAGAGACCAAGACGTGCCCCGAGCAATGACATACAAACCAGGCTCCGTCATTTACTTCAGGGGTGACATCGGGGACAAGATATACGTTCTCAAGAACGGACGCATCATGCTTACGTCGGAAGATATAGAGACCGGCGAAGAAATACAGGAACGCGTCGGCGTTGGAGAGTTCTTTGGGGTCAAAAGCGCCTTCGGGAAGTATCCCCGTGAAGAGAACGCACAGGTGCTCGCTCAGAGTGACGTTATAATTTTCTCCGTCCCCGAATTTGAGCAATACGCAGGCGCAAATACACGGGTTGTTTTGAAGATGCTGAAGGTGTTCAGCACCCAGTTACGGCGCATACATACGAAGGTCACAAATCTGCTCGATCAGGCCGAGCAGGTCGACCCTGAACTCGGATTATTCAGAATCGGCGAGTACTATCACAGACGTCGCCAGTACAGTCAGGCCAGATACGCACTCGATCGATATCTTACCATTTATCCGAACGGGCGGAACGCGAAGCAGGCACGAGAGCTGCTGTCGGAAGTATCGTCTCAGGACGAACGTTACGGTGGTACAACCCACGCCGCCGGACGCGACACGAGCAGTGATGTTTCGGATCTGGGAAAGCGATACCTGAAGGCGGTCAATCTGTATGGCAGCGGCGATTATCAGGCGGCTTTCGATTTGTTCCGCGCTGTGGGACAGGAGTCCGGAGAGTCAGGTGAGTACGGGCTGAAAAGCCTGTACGAAGCCGGTCGGTGTCTTCACGCGCTCAAGCGGCATGACGAGACGATTCGACATTTTACCGCGCTTCTTCAGAAGTACCCGAAAATGAAGCAGCTTCCGTGGGCGTTATATTACATAGGTGTATCGTACCAGCAGAAAGACGAGCGTGACCGCGCGGCGAGTTTCCTGAACAAGGTTTTGTCAATGGTCGGGAACGACGCGGAGTTGCGTAAAAAGGCTTCGGAAGCATTACATGCACTGGGGTCGGAGTAGAACATGAACACGAATCTTCCCGCGTTTGAACGCTTTGCGGTCTACTTTGAGCCCGGACAGATTGTCTTTTGCGAGTACGAGCCCGGCGATTCTTTCTATCTGATTCAGGAAGGCCGGATACAGATTACCAAGATCATGGGAGACCTCGAGAAAACCATCGACGTGCTGAATCCCGGAGAAATTTTCGGGGAAATGGCGATCCTTGAGGACTCGCCCCGTTCGGCAAGCGCAATCGCCGTAGACAGGGTAAAAGCGCTTCATTTCAACAAGGCAAATTTCGAAATTCTCATGCAGGGACAACCTCAGATCGCCTTGAAGCTGCTGAAGCTGTTTACCAAGCGCATATACGACCAGAGGCGGCGTTTCATGATCCTGACGCTTTCGGATGTCAGCGCAAAGGTAGCCGACGTCTTTCTGATGCTTGACGAGACGGGAATGGCAACCGAAGCGGACGAAGAACAGCGTGTCTTCAGAGTAAGTATAGACGATGTTGCACACTGGGCCGGCATAAATACCGACCGGTGCAGGGAAGTCCTGCACCATTTTTCCTCGCAGAGGCGGGTTATTCTCGGTAAAACCACCATAACCGTCAGCAACATTAACGAACTCGCGCGTTTTGTTGCGACCCGCAGGAAGAAGGACGGCGCCTGATCCCCTTGCCGGGCTACCACAGCGCCGCGACACGCGGGATTCGCGATGTGCTCCTGACATGCGGACCCGACGACCGCCAGGTGCGATTACGGCTTTTCAAATCCATATGTTTGTTTGATGGACCAGACGTTTAGTGGGGAAAAGCCAGAAGTGGGAATTGAACCCACGACCTGCTCATTACGAGTGAGCTGCTCTAC
>JBKHAN010000008.1:0-72450 GCA_046542845.1 Spirochaetaceae bacterium | reverse complement strand
GAATTGGCGCGCTGCGTCGTTTCCTTGATTTTTCCGTATGGTGGAACTTCAATCTGTGCGTACTGTCCGGCTTTGTAGTTTGTACTCACACCGTCCGGGAGTTTGAGATAGACTTCCTTGATGTCGTGCGTCAGATCGGTAATTCGCTCTACCGTCGCTTTGTAACGCTTCACGTAGAAAAGGTACTCGGGGATCTCGATTCCTACGTCGCCCTTGACCTTGAACTGACATGATAAGTGCACGTTATTCTTGAGGTCACTTTCGGTCATCCACGGCATTTCCGTCGGAACATGAGGTCCAACGTCAGTGGTGCACTTTACTTTGCATTCGCCGCAACTCCCGCGACCGCCGCACGCGGAGGGAATGAATATCTGCTGCTCTGCGAGTGTTGCGAGCATGCTGTTTCCACCCTGGACGGTAAGCTCCTTCTTTCCATCATTTATGGATATAAGGCATTCGCCGTAGTTGTTGACGATCTTGTCGGTAAGCGATATCAGCGCCGCTAGAGCAGCGCTGAGTCCTGAAATAGCGAACGGAGCTATAAGCAATGCTGGATTCATGTCTGTACTCCTTATAGGGCGGTTATTGTACGCTCAGCATTCCGGAAAATCCGATGAATGCCATGGCCATAAGACCGATCGTGATCATGGTCAGGCCTGAGCCCTGCAGACCCGCGGGCACGGTCTTGGCCTTTTCGGTTTTGTTACGGATTGCCGCGAGCGAAATGATCGCGAGCCACCATCCCAGTCCGGACCCGAGCGAATACACGACAGTCTGCAGAAAGTTATATTCGCGAATCTCGATAAAAAGGCTGACGCCGAGGATAGCGCAGTTGACCGTTATGAGCGGCAGGAAGATACCGAGCGTGATGTAGAGTTTCTGGCTGACCCTGTCGATAACCATTTCGAGGATCTGCACCATCGCTGCGATAACAATTATGAAGATAATATACCGCAGATAGATCAGGTCGTACGGAATGAGGATGTAATGCAGGATAAGCCAGTTTGCGACACCGGTTACAGTGAGAACCACGGTAACGGCGAGGCCTAAACCGTTGGAAGACTTCAAGTCCTTGGAAATCGCTATAAACGAGCACATGCCCAGGAAGTTGGCAAGCAGGATGTTGCTCGTGAATATTGAGGCGAAAAATAGTGAGAACAGGCCAATGTCAGGTGCGTTCATGCTGAAGCCTCCTCGTTGTTCATAACGGTTTTGCCGATCCAGATAATGATTCCCAGAAAGAAAAACGCGCTCGGTGGCATTGCCATAATGATCCACGGCTCGAACCAGTTCGGCATGATCCGAAACCCGAAAAGCGAACCAAAGGCGAGAATCTCCCGGAAAAACGCGATGACCATGAGCACACCCATGTAGCCGGTGGCCGAGGTAATGCCATCCCAAAGGCTCAGGACGGGTCCGTTACTCTGTGCGAAGGCTTCGGCACGACCCATAATGATGCAGTTGGTAATGATCAGTCCGACGTAGGGTCCGAGTGCCTCGTGGATGTCCGGGATGTATGCGCGCAGGACTATGTCGACGATAATCACGTAGAAGGCGATTACAAGGACCTGGACCATCATACGGACTTTTCGCGGGATAAAGCCCTTGATAAGACTGACCGTAAAATTGGACATCATGGTCGTGAAAATGACACCCACCGACATTATGAAGGTATTCGTCAGCAGGTTCGTGACAGCGAGTGCCGAGCAGATGCCCAGCACCTGCATGAAGATAGGGTTGCTGTGCCACAGATTATCGGTGAGGATTCCACCGACGGTTTTTGGTGCAGTATCGCTCATGCGTCTCTACCTCCAAGTAGATCACGGAACTCTTCGATCGCTTCGTTCAGTATCCGTTCCATATTGTTTGATGTTCCGGTTGCTCCGGTTATGGCCGCTACCTCTCCGTCGCCCGCGCTTCCGCCGCGAACAACTTCGATGGACCCCTCGGGTACCGGGCGGTCTCGGAACTGTTCTTTCCACTGGTCCTCGGTGATGCGTCCACCGAGACCCGGAGTTTCTTCATGGCTGATGATCTCGATTCCATAGATCGTTTCAAGCGATGAATCCATAGCAAGCACGCCGACGATCGGACCCCAGACGCCTCCACCACGGAATGACATCGCATAAATGCGGGTGCCATCCACCTCGGTCTCGTACACGGTCTTTCCGTCAATGTCCTGTTGTTCTACGTCTTCGAAAAGAGAGAGTACCTCTTCGTCGCTTTCGTACTCGATTCCCATTGCCGTGAGGATCGCTCGCTGTTGTGCTACGATGGAGTTCTGTTCGACCAGGTCCGCTGTCAGATCGTTTGCCACTGCCAGCAGGGCAACGAATACGAAACAGACCACAAAAGTAAAAACTATGCTGTAGAGAAGACTCTGCTTGTTCACGCTGCCGCCTCCTTCAGTTTCGCACCGGACTTATCGCTCTTTACGGCCTTTTTTTTCTTTGGCGCGGGCATTATTTCGTCGAGCAGCGACGAGAAAACGTTAGCAACGAAGACCCCGAAGCTCAGTCCGGCATTGAAACCCGTGAAAACTCTCACCAGAACGGTGATTGTGCCGATTAAAAGACCGTAGATCCACTGCGCCGACTTCTTGTTTGGTGCTGTAATGGGATCGGTCGCAAAATAGAATGCGCCAAACCATATGCTTCCCGAAAGCATGGCAAAATGCGGCGGTATACTCGAGACGCCTGTGTAGAACAGAGCGCTGCTGAGTATAAGCGCACCGAGGAGGGTGGATAGCACCAGTCGCCACTGCGCGGTTTTGGTAAATATGAGGTACAGTCCGCCGATCGTTATCAGGAGAATTGAACTCTCACCGAGAGATCCAGCACGAGTGCCGATCAGGAGATTCCATATCTCAGGAAAAGTTCCCTCTTCCATTTGCTCAAGGGGTGTTGCCGCAGTAATAAGGTCTATGCCTGCTTCACCGGAGCCAAATCCGCCGGGTTCCATCCATGCGCTGGCGAAAGGCGCGGCAAAGGCGATCCAGATGAACAGTCGACCACCGATCGCCGGATTGAAAATGTTCCGACCAAACCCGCCGTACATCTCCTTTACCACGGCAACGGCAAAAATTATACCGATTACCGATATCCATACCGGGAGTGCGGGGGGAAGCGACAGCGTGAACAACGCTGCCGTCACAAGCACAGCTTCGCTGACCTTCTTCCCGCGCTTCCGTTCGAAGATGTATTCCGTGATTATACCGGCGGCGAAAACAACCGCCGCATGTGCGAGCACTCTCCACCCGTAAAGATAGACAGCCATAAGAAAGAGAGGAACGAGAGAGTAAAGAACCCGCCTCATTACTTTCTGCTTCTGGAAGATGGTATTGTACACATTTCCTCCTGTTTTGATAGTCCTGTAAGACTTCGGTCTGCGCGATGGGTTTCATCGGCAACAGATAAGCTTTATTCGATAATTATATTTCGATACGCAATATACTGAATAGCCACCTGTCTGTACAGACACTTGCCGAGGAAAGAATCTCATATTACGGTCGCTTGGAAAAGTGCGTTTCGGAGATTTCGCTTGAGGAAATCAACTGTTCCGGTCCACATTAACGTGAGTTCAGCGACGATTCAATCCTAATCCGGTGACAGCATGCACGACAACCCTCGTATATATATCAGCGATACCACGAACCCTTTTCATAACCTCGCCGCAGAAGAATGTGTGCTTGATTCCGGATGTTTCCCCGCACTCATAGTATATGAGAATTCGGCATCCGTGGTTCTGGGAAAGAACCAGAATCCCTGGGTAGAGTGTTCACACGACGTCATTGCGGGGCGAAGTATTCCTCTTTTGAGGCGGATCAGTGGTGGCGGGACGGTCGTACACGGCCCGGGCAACCTGAATATCGGCTTTATCGTGTCTCGAGGCGGATTCGAGCGGAAACGGCAGCTCTCGATGGTGACCATGGCTTTGTCGCGAGTGGGAATACACGCCCGGTTTACGGACAGGGGCGACATATATGTCGCAGGACGTAAAGTAAGCGGGAATGCTATGTGTTACCGCAGGGACCGTGTGTTGCATCACGCCACCCTGTTGGTCAACGCCGACCTTTCACATCTGTTACCAGCTATCCGACCGCCGGGTCTCGCAATCCGGACGACTGCGATAGCTTCACAGCGCGCGGAGGTCGTCAATTTGTCTTCTTTTGCACCACACCTCGACACAGAAACTGCTTCACAACTGATTGTGTCTGAATACATGAACGTGTACCCTGACGCCGTTCGTGTACCATGGCCCGATGCATCCGAACCATGCGTTCAGGAGCGTCGGGAAAAGCACTACAACTGGGAGTGGGTATTTGGCAGAACGCCACGCTTCGAGTATTGTGTCAGTGAAGATGCCCGTGTAGCCGTCGCCTCGGGATTGATACAATCGGTAACGGACGAAGACATATGTTCTAAGCACGGATTCCACATCGGGGAGAGGTTCGACCCGAAGGCAGGCTGACGTGTATACTTACAGAGAACCATCAGGACGTGTAGAAACAAAACAGACCAGGAGCAATAGTAACTATGGCAAGTAAGAGTAAGAACGACAACTCAAAATCAGACGCCGTCAACAGCGAAAGCAAGAAGCTGGGTTCCTACGAGAAGGATTTTCTCAACGACGCGCTTGAGCGTATGCTGCTCATTCGACGATTCGAAGAGAAGTCCGCTCAGATGTATGGACTTCGAAAAATCGGAGGGTTCTGCCACCTGTATAACGGACAGGAAGCGGTGGCTGTGGCGGCGGCAATGGCATCCGACCTGTCGCGCGACTATATGTTGACCGCGTATCGGGACCATGGACACGCGCTCGCGTGTGGAATGGATCCGAAAGTTATCATGGCGGAGCTGTACGGCAAAATCACCGGGTGCTCACGAGGAAAAGGTGGTTCGATGCACATGTTTGACGTTGAAAAGCATATGCTCGGCGGAAACGGTATCGTAGGCGCTCAGATTCCGATCGCGACCGGCGTCGCGTTCGCAGAAATGTACAAGAAAAAAGTACTTCAGAGAGACGATTCCGGCGTTGCCTTGTGTTTCTTCGGTGACGGAGCCGTCCATCAGGGTGCGTTTCACGAGAGTCTGAACCTGGCGGGAGTCTGGAAACTACCCGCGGTATACATGATTGAGAACAACCGATTCGGCATGGGATCGGCGGTGCACCGGGTCAGCGCCGTCGAAGATTTCGAGATCAAAGCCGTCGGATATAATATGGACGGAATGAAGATCGATGGCATGAGTTTCGTCGAGTGCTACCAGGGCATTGGTAAGGCTATCGAACGCGCGCGCACAGACTCGGTCCCAACGCTCATCGACATAAAAACGTACCGGTACAAGGGTCACAGCATGAGTGACCCTGCAAAATATCGAACAAAGGACGAACTGGAAAAATTCAAGGCACAGGACCCGATTGAGCTGCTCAAGGCTTCGATGAAAGAGGCTGATATGCTGACCGACGAGGAATATCAGAGTCTCGACAAGCGGCTCCGCGAACAGGTTCAGGAAGCGGTTGACTTTGCCGAGAACTCGGACGAGCCTGCGCTCGAGACCATCTACGAGGATATCTACGCCTGATACGCCTGAACTCGCGCTGCCAGGCTCTGTTGTGATGCCGGCAGGGTATCGGCGGTGAGCTGCCATACGGCTTTACTATGGCAATAATGATTGAGGAGAACCAAAACAATGGCTGAAATTGCAATTCGAGACGCGCTGAATCAGGCGATAGACGAAGAAATGGCGCGAGACGAAACTGTCATGATTATGGGTGAAGAGGTCGCGGAGTACGAAGGTGCCTATAAGGTGACCAGAGGGCTCTGGAAGAAATATGGCAGTCCCCGGGTGCTCGACACCCCGATCACGGAGAATGGATTCACCGGGGTCGGTATCGGTGCGGCCCTCGTCGGTCTCAGGCCCATAGTGGAATGGATGACGTTTAATTTTTCCATACAGGCGCTGGATCAGGTTATAAACAACGCGGCGAAGATGCGCCATATGTCCGGCGGGCAACTCAAGGTCCCGATTGTATTTCGCGGTCCAAACGGTCCTGCCGAGTATTTGAGTTCGCAGCACAGTCAGGCGATTCAGAGTTTCTATGCTCACATTCCGGGTCTCAAGGTTGTCGCTCCGTCGAATGCGTACGATGCGAAAGGGCTTCTCAAGACCGCGATCCGCGACGATAACCCGGTGGTCTTTATGGAAGCCGAAATGAGTTATGCGTGGACCGGTGAGGTTCCCGAAGAGGAATACACCGTCCCGATCGGGAAAGCAGCGGTACGTCGAGAGGGGGACGACGTTACCTTAATCAGCTTCTCGCGACCCATGAGACTTCTCGAGCAGGCTGCAGAAGAACTCGCCTCCCAGGGGATAAACGCCGAGGTAATCGATCTGCGATCACTTAGACCGCTCGACGAAGAGACGATCTACGCAAGTGTGCGCAAGACCAATCGCGTCGTAGTGTTGGACGACGCGTGGCCGGTCGCTAGCTTTGGCGCCTACGTGAGCTGGCTCATATCCAGGAACTGTTTCGACGAACTGGATGCCCAGGTAGAGCTGGTACACGCCGAGGATGTACCTATGCCGTACAATCACAATCTCGAGCTTGCTGTTCAGGTTTCGACCGACAAGGTCATCAGTGCAGCCAAGCGCGTTCTTTACATGGAGTAAGGTTATGGCAGAAAAAGTAATGATGATTGCGCTCTCGCCCACGATGGAAGACGGGAGTATCGTCAGCTGGAGCAAGAAGGAAGGCGACAGCGTTTCCGCTGGAGACGTCCTCTGCGAGGTGGAAACCGATAAGGCTACTATGGACTATGAGTCCACTCAGGAGGGGACGCTTCTCAAGATCGTGAAGGGCGAGGGGTCCAGCGCCAAGGTCGGAGAGACCATAGCGATTATCGGAGAGGAAGGCGAGGATATCAGCGGTCTCGAGGAAGACGATGCGCCGGAAGCCGGGGGCGGTACGAAAGACGAAGAAGAAGCGGATCAGGGAGAAAAAGACTCTGCTGAGAAGGCCCCAAAGACCGATTCGAAAGCGAAGGACACGACAGGGGAAGCCGACAGCGCGGCGAAGACCGACGGCGCGACGAGTAGCTCGTCGCAGGGATCGGCAAAGGGCGAAAGCGGTATCGTGAAAGCGTCGCCACTGGCGCGAAAAATTGCAGACGAAAAGGGCATAGATATTTCCCAGGTCTCGGGTACCGGACCCGGGGGGCGTGTCGTTAAAGCCGACGTCGAATCGTTTAAAGGAACAGCGGCTTCTGTTTCGGGAGCAGGAGACTCGGGTACGAGGGTTCGTGTCACCGCACCCGGTGAGGACCGGACCATACCGGTCAGTCGGATGAGGGCAACCATTGCGAAACGCCTCGCGGAGAGCAAGTTTTCCGCCCCTCATTTTTACCTCAAACTGTCGGTCGATATGACTGGTATCATGGACGCGCGTGCGCGCCTGAACCAGGAACTCCCGGAGAAGGTAGGTCTGAACGCTTTTATCATGAAGTTTGCCGCGGAAGCACTCAAGCGGCATCCGTCGGTCAACGCAAGCTGGAACGACGACACTATTACCGAACACGGCAGCGTCGATATAGGACTTGCGGTAGAAATGAAAACGGGCGGACTGATTACTCCTGTTGTACGGAACTGCGGGAATAAAGGCATCGTGGAAATAGACGCCGAGCTCAAGGATCTGATAGCCCGTGCCCGGGACGGAGGCTTGAAACCGGAAGAATACAGCGGCGCGACCTTCAGTATCAGCAATCTCGGAAGCTTTGGCATCGAAGAGTTCACCGCAATCATTAACCCGCCGGGTAGTGCCATACTTGCGCTTGGAACCACTCAGAAGGCAGCGGTTTTCGACGAACACGACAACATGAAGGTTGTGCCCGTTATGAAGATGACGCTCAGTTGCGATCACCGCGTGGTAGACGGGGCAAGCGGCGCCCGTTATCTGAGTGACCTGCAGAAGATGATGCAGGATCCGGCGCGAGCCTTATACTGAACGGGAAGGAAACAGACATGGCAAACCAGAACGAATACGATGTACTTGTTATCGGAGCGGGCCCCGGAGGCTATGTTGCTGCCATACGCGCGTCGCAACTCGGACTCAAAGCTGCGGTCGTAGAGCGTGACAAGGCCGGCGGCGTGTGTCTGAACGTTGGCTGCATACCTTCGAAGTCGTTGATACATCACGCTGAAACATTTATGCACAAGGCGGATCTTGAGGACTTCGGCGTCAAGATCGATGTGTCGAAGTTCAACTACGAGAAAGTCTATGAACGGAGCCGGACAGCCGCCGACACCCTGAGTAAAGGCGTAAGCGGGCTGATTAAACGAAACAAGATTGATTACGTACACGGTGAAGCGAAGTTTCTCTCGAAAAACACGGTTGAGGTGACATCGGGAGAGGGTGAGAAACGTAAAATAACTGCGTCGAACATTATAATTGCGACCGGCAGCCGACCTCGCGAGATACCGGGCTTCGAGTTTGACGAAGAACGTATTTTGTCAAGCACCGGACTCCTGTACATGAAAAAACTGCCGAAGACGCTCGTGGTCATGGGTGGCGGTTACATAGGAATGGAGTTCGCGTATGTCATGAACGCGTTTGGGGTTGATGTCACGGTAGTCGAAATGTTGCCGCGTATTCTGCCCGCTTCGGACGACGAAGTCGTGAAGGTTGTACAGAAAGCCTTCGAAAAGCGCGGTGTGAAGTTTATGACCAACACGAAGGTGGAGTCACTCGACTCATCCGGCAAGACCCTGAAACTGAAAGTGTCTGCCGACTCGGGAAGTAAGACGCTGGAAGCGGACACGCTTCTTGTCGCTGTTGGGCGGGTGTCAAACACGGAGAATCTGGGTCTTGAGAATGTTGGCATTCGAACCGAGAAGGGCACTATACCGGTACATGACTATTACTCGACGGGAATCAAAGGGGTATACGCGATCGGTGACGTTGTTGGCACGCCACCCCTCGCACACGTCGCCTCAAAAGAAGGTGAAATCGTGGCTGAGCATATTGCCGGACACACCACTGTTGCACGTATAGATCCAGACGAGATTCCCGCGGCCGTGTATTCCGAGCCACAGGTTGCGAGCTTCGGTCCCACCGAAGCGCAGGCGAAAGAGCGGGGCTTACAATTCAAAAAAGCCGTGTTTCCCTACCGCGGTGCAGGCAAGACGGTTGCAGTCGAGCAGTCTGAAGGCATGGTCAAGATTCTTTTTGATGAAAAAACTCACGAAGTTTTCGCCGCCCACATTGTCGGAGCGGATGCATCAGAACTGATTCACGAGCTTCTTCTGGCAAAGAAAGCGGAACTGCTTCCGGAAGACGTCGCAACTATGATTCACGCTCATCCCACGGTCTCGGAAGCTGTCATGGAAGCTGCCCGAGCTGCCGAGGGCTGGGCTATACACGCCTGAGACGGAAGCTCAACCTTCCGTGCGCGGCGACGAAAGGGCCCACCACTTCCCGGCGGGCCCACTTACTGATACTATGGCCTCACTTTAATGTCGGATAAAAATGTCAACTCGCCGCTACTTTTGATACTCGTGATTATCGCTGTGGGGGCGGTGCTGCGTCTCACTGCCGGTATCGTGTTGCCCCTCGTTATCGCGGTATTGTTGAGTTATGTCCTCAGCCCCATCGTCGATTATATGAGGCGTCTGGGGCTGCCGCGGGGTTTGTCCGTCGTACTCGTAATCGTTCTACTGATCGGATTCGGTTTTCTCGTTGGCCTGGTGTTCTATACGAGCGTTCAGAGTCTTGTCCGCCGTTTTCCCGTCTATCAAGCCCGATTTGTCGAACTGCTTGAAGAGCTGACTGCGCTGGTCAACCTGCCGGACGGCATAGAGAACGAACTGAATCTAACTCAGAACATAAGTTCAATCGTTTTTTCTCTGAGCGGCGGAATAGCCAGCTTCCTCGGCAATTTCACCATGATGCTCCTGTTCGTGGTGTTCATCCTCTTCGAGAAACCGTACATCCGCACCAAGATGATGCAGGCACTCCAGGGACCGCGGACAGACAGAATCAGTCGTGTATTTGCGGGCATTAACAGTCAAGTTGCGCGTTACCTGAGCGTGAAAATCGTTGTCAGCACAATGACCAGCGTCTCAGTGTATCTGAGCTTTTCGATCATTGGTGTCGACTTTTCGTTCATCTGGGCGATTCTCACCTTCCTGTTCAACTTTATTCCGAGCATTGGGTCGATTGTTATTTCTGTCCTGAGTTACGTGTTTGTCGTACTCCAGTTCGCCCCCAACTGGACTCCGGTTATAGCAGCCGTCGCATCCATGACGGTCACACAGTTCATTATCGGTAATGTTCTGGATCCGAAAATGCAGGGGGACAGTCTGAACCTTTCGCCCGTAATTATTCTCTTCTCGCTGCTGTTCTGGGGCTGGTTATGGGGAATTGCAGGGGCGTTTCTTGCGGTTCCGCTGACTGTGACGCTCAAGATAGTATTCGAGAACGTCCCCGGCATGGAGTGGATCAGCATTCTAATGGGAACCGGGTCGTATCGGGAGAAGAGGTCGATTTTTCGTCCAAACACGAGACGTACACCAGACCTGGAGAGCCGACACGGGTCTCACGAAGGAAACACTGACGCATGAGCGAAATGACCCTGAGAAGAAGAATACTCACCGGTGACCGGCCTACAGGGCGGTTACACCTCGGGCACTATGTAGGATCACTGCGCAACCGGGTGCGTCTGCAGGAAGAATATGAGTGTTTTTTTATTATCGCCGATCTCCATACGCTCACGACGCGTAACACGAAAGAGGATATCGACGAGATTGCGGATAACGCTCGTGAAATGGTTCTCGATTACCTTGCCTGCGGCATAGATCCCGAAAAGAGCAGAATCTATCTCCAGAGTGCGATACCTGAAGTGAGCGAGCTGAACCTGATTTTTGAGATGCTCGTTACGGTGCCTCGCTTGCAACGAGTCCCAAGCTTGAAGGAAATGGCACGGAATGCACATCTGAACGAGATGCCTTTCGGGTTGCTTGGGTACCCCGTATTGCAGACGGCGGACATACTCATGCCCCGCGCACACCTTGTCCCGGTCGGCAAGGATAATGAGGCGCACGTTGAGATTACCAGGGAGATTGCGCGCCGTTTCAATCATCTTTACGGCGAAGTGTTTCCGGTACCCGACGTGCTCGTTGGGGATGTTCCCACGCTTGTCGGTACCGACGGCGCAAGCAAGATGAGTAAGAGCCTCAATAATTCAATTTTTCTCAGTGATGACGCGAAAACCGTGGAAAAGAAGGTCCGTGGGATGTACACCGATCCGAACAGGGTACGGTCTGATATTCCCGGTACGGTCGAAGGAAACCCGGTTTTTATTTTTCATCAGGCTTTCAACCCGAATAAGGCGGAAGTCGAAGAGCTTTCATCGAGGTATCGTGAAGGGACGGTCGGGGACGTGGAAGTCAAGGACAAACTTGCGCGTGCCCTCAACGAGTTTCTCGAACCTATACGTGAACGGCGGGAACGTATTGCATCCGACAGCGGGTATGTAGACGAAGTTCTATACGAAGGCACGATGCACGTCCGTTCCGAAGCACGAGAAACGATTGTTGCGGTAAAAAAGGCCATGGGTCTTTCAGGCATATGGAATCGGATTTCGCGGAAAGCGGAAAAGCGACGAAAACGCGCATCAGAGTAAATGGCCGAGCGACCCGAAGTTCACGGTTTTATCGGCACCGAACAACGATCTGCATTTGTTGAAGCGATACGATCGTACTATGAGTCTCACGGTCGACGCGATATGCCGTGGCGTCAGACCCATGAGCCCTACCATATACTCGTTAGCGAGATAATGCTTCAGCAAACGCAGGTATCTCGCGTAATTCCACGGTTTCACGAATTTCTGACGCTCTTTCCCGACGTGTACGCGCTTGCCTCTGCTCCTCTGCGAGACGTCATCGCCTCGTGGTCCGGTCTCGGGTACAACCGGCGCGCTCGCTTCCTGCACGAGACGGCCCGAAGAGTTGTAGACGAATACCGCGGGCGTATACCAGAAGACGTCGGTGTCCTTAGAACATTTCCCGGAATCGGAGTAAATACCGCCGGAAGCATATCGTGTTTTGCGTACAATACCCCTGTCGTTTTTATAGAGACGAATATACGCCGATCCATGATCTATCACTTTTTTTCGGAGAACGACCGCAGTGCTGAAGCGGAGCCGGGACTATGGCCGCGCGATCTTGTTGCCGAAGACCCGGGTAAAATCTGGTTCCAACCACGTACACCGATTGGACGTGTCGACGACAAATCGCTGCTCCCGTTGGTAGAGGCTACCCTCGACTATAAGGACCCGCGAACATGGTACTACGCCCTCATGGATTACGGTAACGCGCTTGTACGGTATATGCCCAATCCGAATCGTGCCAGCAGA
Organism: Spirochaetaceae bacterium; assembly: GCA_046542845.1. Classification (GTDB taxonomy): domain Bacteria; phylum Spirochaetota; class Spirochaetia; order DSM-27196; family SKKC01; genus SKKC01. Next base: position 60,041 of record JBKHAN010000008.1, on the reverse strand, counting down.
CAGTACGTGCGTCAGTCGCGATTTGAAGGATCGCGACGGCAGGTCCGGGGGAGAGTGGTGCGAATTCTGTCCGAGGTTCAAAGTGCGTCTGTAGAAGTGTTGTCGGACGGAACAGGAGTTGAATCGGAACAACTGCGGAGCGTTCTGGAAGATCTGAAGCGGGAAGGGCTCGTGACCGTTACAGACAGCGCGTGGCGTATTTCCGACTAATCCATTGCCTGGTCTACGACGTACTGCGAGGCGCGGGCAACCATGTGTGCCTGCGTCGTCATGAGCTGAGAGTACGCGAGGTCATCTGCCCCTTCCATGTCAACGATAAGTCGCAGGACCGGTTCGGTCCGCGAACCGCGCATCCACATGAACGCTCTGGCGGTTCCCGACGAATCGAGAAGGTGAACCGACAAGCCGCCGCTCTGATTCCCATTCGGATCCCGGTTTCCTGCACCTTCGCGAACAACAGTCGCCTCAAGATTGAGAATCCGGTAGCTGTCTATCCATGACAGCGATGGGTGTACCTTAAGCTTCCCGATTTCGTCTTCCAGAAGGTATTCGTAGGCCGACTTCAAAGCCCCATGGTCGAGCGTAGCCACGGTGATCCTGGCCTGAGAATCTGTTGTCGGGGTCGTGCGGAACACCGGAAGTCCAGCGAGAATTGCTTCGAGGATTTCTTCGGGTTTCATGGAATGCGGATTCCCGGCGATACTGAGCGCCTGAAATGCAACATGCGCAGGCGTTTGTGTGTACGGTTTCTCCGCAGGTCTCCACGCGATCAGCCGTATGAGCGATGATATCGTCGATAATGGATCGCGTATGGTCCCGGGGTGCGTTATGTTCCCGCCGTTTGACCCCTCTCCCGTTATGGGCACCACGTAGCCCTCTTCACGCAGCTCGCGGGAACGTTCAAGAATATTGGCTTCGCCGACTTCAGCGCGGAAAACCGCCACTCCAAAAGCACGCGCAAGGCGATCGATTCGAAGAGACGTGGGGCCATTCACGACTATTGCGCGTGGAAGCTTGGAGTCGGCGTTCTCCAGGCGAATCGCGTCCATGGACAGTTCCGCGACAACAGAAAGCGCGAACACCTCCTGTGCCGAAAGGGAAAAGGGGCTCGTTCCCGAAGGGTTAAGTACGAGATTTCCCCGGTCACCATCGTTATCCGGTACGTAGCCCACGAGAGCTCCGCCCATCTGAGCTCTGCAATCATCGAGCGCACGACCCTCAGGCTCGATCGCGTGAACAATCTGACCGGGGATGTCGTTGATTGACGTGTACCTCATGCCCCAGGCCTCAAGATACTCCCGGTCCGGTCCGACGCTGCGCGCGCTTCCGTTCATATCCGCGAACACACTGACGGGACTCGTGTGTGACGTTAACTCGGAAAATGTCCATGGCGAAGCTGAGCGGTTTTCGAGAAGAGAAATATATGCCCTTCGGGTAAACGCCCGAACTTCAGCTTGCCGGTCGTAGGCTTCGAGGATCTTCGGTACGTCTGCGTGCAGTACGACCCGACGGAGTTTTTCAAACGCGTCCCAACGAACGACGGTGCTTTCAAAGGTCTCGTTTAAAAGCGCAGCTTCAGAGGCAGGAAGCACGTGTCCGTGCTCGGTCATGAACTTGAGACCGTTATAGCCCCGGGGATTGTGGCTTGCGGTAACAAAGCACAAGCCGCCGGTATCCGGATCGGCCGCCACCGCCGCGCTCGCCTCGCATACCGAAACCACCCCCGCCACCTTGACTCCTATACCGAGGTAGCTGAAAGCGCGAACAAGCGTGTCGAGTATGGCGGGACCGGTCGGCCGGGTGTCGCAGGCTAACAGTACACACTCATTACGACCGGTCTGACGGATCAGTCGAACGAACGAAATAGCTGCAGCAATAATCAAGATGGCGTATGAGGGATTCAGCTTCGTGTCTGCCGATTCCGGGCTCTCTTCAGGCGACATACACGCTCGCCAGCCGGAGATACTGCGAATCATTTTGTCGGACGCCTGCCGGATATCGTCCAAACCGACGCGTTGGCCTTCCGACAGGCTGTAGAACGCGACAGGAGCGTGAATAAACCCCGAAGTATCAGCGTATGGTTGAGTCGGTTTCTGCATAGTCATTCGTCCTTTACAATGAGTCGGTGACCGGGTGTGATGAGCGGTTCAGAAGTGATATCCGAATCCAACCGCAAAAGGGTTAAGGCGTCCACCTGTGAGGAGTTCCTCCGCAAGGACCAAGTTGCTGTAGAAAACGAGCGTAACCGTCTCAAGGAAGCTTAGAGAAAGGCCTGCCCCGGTTGAAGCAATCCATCCGGAATCGTCCTCGGATGCTGGATCGGAGCCTTCGTACCCCGAGTAGTAACCCGCATCTCCATAGAGCACGAGTCCTGGGGTGAACCGTGCCGCGGCGAGCGCCGGGCCCACGATGCGCAGCTCCGCGCCCGTGGCCGCTTTCACGACTGAATCGAATCGGCCGGATTCGTAGCCGCGCACCGTTCCTGCAAGTCCGGACCGACCGGAGCGACCTCCAAATGAACTGCGCACGAGGATAGGAATATTGGAGCCGACCGTATAATCGCCAATGATGTGGGCTCCGCCATAGACTCCTATCGCTTGATGTTCGTTTTCACCACCACCAGCGGAAATTGGTATAAATCCGCGTGCCTCTGCCGAAAAACGCATGAAGTCGGCGGAACCGATCACCTCGTTCCCGAGCCACGCAGGAGCCCATTCGACGGTTGCTGTTGCGTCGGCCCCCTCAAGCAATGGAGCGCGATCGAGGGTTCGAACGTGTCCGACCTCGACACCGGTACGGAAGCTGTTAAGGAGCTGTCCCTGATAGTCCTTCGGTGGCGGTACAGCCGAAAACAGAGACGACTCACCGCTTTCGTCGAAGCGGTTATCTAATCTGCCCCAGTAACCGAAGAACACTGATACCAGGGATTCGTCGCGGGAGTTTCGAAGCAGCGCTCGTGAAAGGTCGACGTTCCATCCTGTGTAGGTGCTGGTTACAGAAGTTTCAATCGGTTCTATGTCAAGTTGACCGGCTTGAAATGGTACTCCGTCGACCCGTCGCAAGTACGGCGTAGATCCGAAGGCGGCTCCGAATGACCCGCCAAGGATCACAGGATTGATACCGGCTGAGACTTCCGTCTCCAGTCGAAGTTGTGCTCCCCAGATCAGAGGCGAAACGCTGATCGATTGTTGTGAATGGGCCGGAACTGGTAGAAGACAAGCAAACAGCGTAAGTACCGTTGCGATCGAAAGACTACTCAACGACGAACCGATCTTTGTGTTCATTACGCCTGATAGTACGCGCGCACATACGGAGTCGTCAATTCTCTCAGATGGGCTCCTTGCGTTGATTGGGTCCGTGCAGGTATAAAAGAAGGGTCTTTGTGACCGGGGTGGCATATGAAAAACATACTGGTGATCGATGAATCGCAGCTTTTCCGTGATTTTCTTCAGACCAAACTCGAGCAGTACGGCTTCGACGTCACCGTCGCAGTAAACGGGCTCGACGGTACGGTCAAGCTTCGAAGTCAGGTTCCTGACCTTGTTATCATGGACTTCTACCTGTCGCGCTCAAGCGCGCTCGAAGTTCTACAGAAAAAGAATGCAGATCCGAACGCAAAAGATGTTCCGGTTATTATGGCCAGTAATCGTATCGAGCGCGACAACATCGTTCAGATCGCGCCCTACAATGTGAAGAAATTTTTCACCAAACCCATAAAACTCGATCAACTGCTCGCCAGCATAAGCGATATCCTGGGGGTCGAGGTCAAGGTAGACACCACACCCTGCATAATTGAAGCGCATTTCAACGATCAGATTCTCTTCATTGAAGTCGCGCAGGGTCTGAACAGCGACAAGATCAGCCTGCTGAAATACAAGATACAGGAACTCCTTGACCTCTACCGGGTACCAACGCCGAAAGTGCTGGTAATGATGAGCAGCATAGAGATTTCCAGAGATGAAACCGGGAAGCTTGGTCTGCTTCTGAACACGATTCTCGACCGGACCGGCGTAAAACCGAAGCAGCTGAAAATCCTGACCGCGAATGAACAGGTCAGGATTTTTGTAGAACAGCGAAAGGAATACACCGGCATCGAGGTTACCGATACGCTTGAAAAGGCCATGGATGGACTACTCGGCCGCAAAGCAGGCAGCTATGTCGACAGAGAGAGCAATACCGTACAGAAAGAGTTCCTGAACGCAAGCGCTCCGAAGAGTGGGAAAGAAGAATCCATTAACCTTCGCTTCGGAGGCGAGAACACCGTATCCGACGATGTGACCAGTGTACCGGATATTTCCGGCTCTGCCAGTGTTGCGGTTGTGGACGACGATATGGTCATACAGGAACTGATCAAGACCGTCTTCGAAGATACGAATGTATCGGTTACTACCTACGACGATGGAGCCGATTTTGTGGCAGATCCGAAAGGGTTGGAAAACGATCTGGTATTCCTCGATCTCATGATGCCGAAAAAAGACGGGTTCGCCGTTCTTTCCGAGCTTCAGGGTAAAGAAGGAGTTCCTCCAGTGATCGTTCTCAGCGCGCTTTCCCAGCGCGAGGCGGTAGTCAAGGCGTTGAAACTCGGCGTTAAGAGTTATCTTATCAAGCCGCTCAAACCTGAGCACGTAATCCGAAAGGCTACCGAAGTACTTCGGAGCAACTTCTAGGTCGACGATGTCTGCGTCCGAGCGTCAGTTTCAAATCATTTTCAGTCACTCACCCGTAGGAATGGCCGTACTCGATACCGGTGCTCACATTCAACATATGAATGCCTCGGCCTGCAGCATCTTCGATCGGCGCGAAGACGAGTTGCATGGAGAAGCGCTTTATCGCTTCCTGCATGAAGACGAGATCGATCTGTTTATTGAACAGTTCAAGGAGCTCGTTTCGGATCACTCGGTTCCCTTCCAGTCAATTGTTCGTGTCAAGAATCTGGATGGCACAGAACCGTGGTGCCGAATGAACTGCTCGTATGTCACGGGTTCAGGAACCTCCCCGTTCGTGTTTGTGCTGCTCGAGGACGTGACCGAAGAACGACGTGGTCAGGAACGTCTCAGGCGCGAAAAAGAGATTGCGGAGCGAGCGACTCGAACAAAGTCCGCTTTTCTGGCGAACATGAGTCATGAAATCCGGACTCCGATACATACCGTGACCGGCATGTCCGAGCTGCTCATGGAGACAAAACTCGATCCCGAGCAGCGTGAATACGGAGAGCAGATACGCTTCGGCGCCGAAGTTCTGCTCGGACTCATAAATGACATCCTTGATTTCTCGAAGATCGAAGCAGGAAAGCTTTCTCTTGAGGTAATCGAATTTGATTTTGTACAGACTATACAGGAAGCGGTGAATCTGGTCAGTCTTGAGGCGCATAAGAAAGGCCTCGAGGTTGTCATAGACATAGGCCCGGGAATCCCTCGAATCATCGACGGCGATCCGGTGCGCTTGCGTCAGGTAATCGTGAACCTGTTCAATAACGCGGTCAAGTTTACGAGCGAAGGGGAAATCGTGCTGGAAGCCCGGCTTGCGCCGGATCGTTCAAGACCCGCGATTGTCGTTCGAGTCATAGATACAGGCACCGGCATAGCCGACGACAAACTGAATCGGCTGTTCAAGCCATTCAGTCAGGTTGACCCGTCCACGACACGAAAGTACGGAGGCACGGGCCTGGGACTATCGATTTCCCGGAGTCTGATTGAACTCATGAACGGAAGCATCGGTGTTCAGTCGAAGGAGGGGAATGGTTCCGTCTTCTGGTTTACACTGCCGTACACGGAAAACGAAGCAAACACGTATACCGTGCCCGCACCGGAGCTGGACGCGCTTCGCGAACGCCGGGTCCTGGTCGTCGACGACAATAAACGTTCCTGTGAGGTAATCAGTCGCTATCTGAGAATCTGGGGACTGCACGTTGAGCATGTTCAAAGCGGTGAGGAAGCATTGAACCTTCTCGCTAGCTTGCCCGGTACTACACCTGGATTCGGTTTGGTGCTCATAGACGCGGTGCTCCCCGGAATCGACGGATGGCAGCTGGCGAGCGAACTTAACAGCCACAGAAACGAAAGCGCTTCCAGCATGAAGCTCATACTCATGACGCCCGCGGGAATCATGGGGGGCGAAGCGAAAATGAAGCTGCTGAACTGGTTCGACGCCTACGTAAACAAACCCGTCAAGTGGGCCGACCTTGCTCGTGCGCTCGAGGCGGCGTTCGTCGAGACTGCTCCCATCGCTGAAGATCACGATGACGCTGAAGACGTGGCGGAACTTGAGACCGTTGGACCCGAAGACCAGATACGCCCCGAGTCTGAGATTGCAGCCGCTGTGCAGGACGACGCTTTTACGGGTCGCGTTCTGGTCGCGGAGGATCACTTTGTGAACCAGCAACTGTTTCGGACGATTCTGGAGAAGACCGGGTGTACGGTCGATGTCGCTTCGAACGGTCTTCAAGCACTCGAGCGGGCGCGCGAACTGCAACCGGATATCGTTTTCATGGATATACAAATGCCTCGAATGAACGGGTACGACGCAGCGCGCGGCCTCCGGGATGCTGGTTTCCGAATGCCTATCATCGCCGTTACGGCAAACGCGCATTCGGACGAGCGCCAGAGGTGTCTCGATTACGGAATGGATGATTACATGTCCAAGCCGTTCAAGCCGAAAGACGTACGACAACTGCTCGGCAAATGGCTTGGAGAGAGCAGCGCCCGACAACCGAATTTCGGCGCACTGCCGAAGGTGACCGATGTGGACGGGCACCCGGTGTTCGACTACGCGGGTGCGCTTGAATCTTTCATGGGGAAGTCGGCGGTAGTCGAACGGGTTATGAACGGGTTTCTCGAAAAGGTCGAAGCCCAGATTCGAGAGCTGTCTGTTTCCCTGGATTCACGGAACGCGCCCGAGATACGCGCAGTCGCTCATAGCATAAAGGGAGGAGCACTCAGCCTTGAGGCAGTTCGGCTTGGACGTAAGGCGGAAGAGCTTGAGGACGCAGCCGAGCAGGACCAGCTCAACGAGTGCCGAACCCTTTTTACCGAGCTGAAAAAAGAGTTTGAAGCCCTTTCGGTTGAGTGGGACGAGCTGAAGGCTCGTCAGAACTCGGGGTGAGTCATTCGATGGGCCACGGCGAACTGGTCAGGCAGTACTACGATGAGTCAAGCCGGCTCTTTTTGCGATTCGGCCCGGGTCGCGGGGAAGGCGCGATACACCGTCCGGTGTGGGCCCAAGGCATAAACAATCGTCGTGACGCGGTCAAATACGCGAACGAACAGATTCTTTCCTGCCTCCGGGACACAGAAGCTCAGAATGTTCTTGACCTCGGTTGCGGGGTCGGTGGCACTATAGCATATCTGGCGACTCGCCACAGCTCTTATCGACCGATACGTTATACAGGCATTACTGTAAGCCCTTACCAGGCCGCGACTGCACGAGAGCGTTTTCAAAGGCTCGACAAAAAGGGTGACGCGTCGTGCACGGTTCTGGCAGGCGATTTCATGAATTCCGACTCGAATCGGGTAATGCACAATTCCTTCGATCTGATGTACGCTATCGAAGCGTTTGCTCACGCGGATTCAGCAAACGCGTTCTTTCGCGCCGCGTCAGTGTACGCTGCACAAGGCTGCACCCTCGTTCTGATCGACGATTATCTGAAACGAAGGCCGGCGACCGGGTCGGACGAATATCGCAGATTGTTGCGGTACAAATGGGGGTGGAGGGTTCCTTCCATTATGACTCCGGACGAACTGGTCAGGACGGCCGCCGACCACGGCTTCGTTCTCGATTATTCGGTTGACTGGACCGCCGAGGTCTCGAGACACGGGGTTCGTGACTATCTTCTTCGCTTCTGCGCACCGTTGCTCGAGCTCGGTTCGGACCATAGCGAATGGTGTCGGTCTATGGTCGGTGGGGACGCGCTGAAGCGCCTCCTCGTCGAAGATGTCATCGGTTACGGACTTTTTCGGTTTTCGCTCAAGCGGTAATCCGGTATTCTGTCACCTGCTCGATATTACGCATCTGGAGTGATTGTAAATAGCATGTTTCCCGACAATACAGCAGGGCGGAGCGCTTCTTCGACGGATCAACCCGGCGAGAAGCCCCGCGATTTGATCAAATTACGCGAAAAGCTTAACAGCAAGATGTTCGGTGAGCCGAAGTTTTCTCTGGATGAAGTGCCGATCGGAAGCGACGGCGACTACGCAGATGCTCCGTGCACAGTCGAGCTCGCCGCCGAGGCGGATTTTCCGACGCGTTTCGGGAGTTTCGTTCTCTATGGCTTCCTCGACAGAACCAGTGGCAAGGAGCATACCGCCATCGTACGTGGTAGTGTATCGGGGAAGTCCGACGTTCCCGTTCGAGTGCACAGTCAATGTCACACCGGTGACGTATGGGGTTCACTGCGGTGCGACTGCCGGGACCAGCTCGAAGCAGCTATCGAGTACATTTCCGAGCAGGAATGTGGGGCGGTCGTATACCTGAAACAGGAGGGACGCGGTATCGGACTTATAAACAAGATCAAGGCGTATCAACTCCAGGATCTGGGTCTCGATACCATTGAAGCGAACGAGTATCTCGGTTTCCCCGCGGAGGCGAGGAGCTATGACGTCGCTGCGGCCATACTTCGGCTGCTGGAGATAGAATCGGTTGCCCTGCTGACCAACAACCCGGATAAGATAAACAAGCTCACCTCGGAGGGCATACGGGTGAGCCGTCGCATACCGGTCGTTACTGCCTGGAACCATCACAACCGAACCTATATGGAAACAAAAAAAGACCGTATGGGTCATATGTACTGAGCCGCGACCTACAGCACCCGGGCGATACGCTCCATTGCCTCTTCTACCTTATCCCTGTGATTGAACGCGCTGATCCGTATAAAACCTTCACCCATGCGTCCAAAACCAACGCCGGGTGTAATGACCACACCGGCTTCGGTGAGCATGCGGTCGAAAAAAGACCAGCTGTCGGTGCCCGTCTGTATCCAGATATATGGACTGTCAACGCCACCGCTGACGGTGTAGCCTGCCGATTGCATTTTGTCCCGAATTATAGTCGCATTTTCCATGTAGTACTGTACGCGGGCATCGACCTCCCGTCGTCCGTCCTCGCTGTATACGGCCTCTGCCGCGCGTTGCACCGGATACGACACACCGTTGAACTTCGTACTTTGCCTCCTGTTCCAGAGGCTGTGGAGACTGCGCACCGCGCCGGCGCCATCCGCCACCTCGATTTCTTTTGGAACAACCGTGTAGGCACACCGTGTCCCGGTAAAACCAGCTGTTTTTGAGAAACTCCGTATTTCAACCGCGCAGGAACGCGCTCCGTCTATCTCGTAGATACTGTGAGGAATATCGGGCGTCCGGATGAATCGCTCGTAGGCCGCGTCAAACAATATCAGAGCCTGGTGTTCACGGGCATACTCGACCCAGCGTGCGAGTTGCTCGCGCTGCGCCGTTGCGCCGGTCGGATTGTTCGGGAAACAGAGATAAATGAGATCGAGATGGTGTGGTGGAGGCTCCGGGACAAATCCGTTCTCTACGGTGCTCTCGAGGTACTTAAGGCCCTCGTAGCGCCCGTCCTTGAAGGACCCCGTCCGTCCAGCCATGACGTTTGTGTCAACGTATACCGGGTACACAGGGTCGGGTACGCCGACTTCTATGTCCTCGGCAAGGATATCCAGAAAGTTGCCGCTATCGCATTTTGCCCCGTCACTCACGAACACCTCGTCTGCGCTCAGTTCCACACCTCGCGCGTTGAAATCGTGTTCCGCGATGGCTTCGCGCAAAAAGGCGTAGCCCTGTTCAGGACCGTAGCCGCGGAATGTTGCGTCAGAGCCGAGCTCATCGGCGGCCTTCTTCAAGGCGTCGACACAGGGCCTCGCGAGACCGTGGGTTACGTCCCCGATACCCAGTCGAATGAGGTCGGAATCGGGATGCTCCGCCTGATGTTCGTTGATTTTCCGGGCAATAGTCGAAAACAGATAGGACGCGTTCAATTTGGAATAATGAGGATTCATTTTGATCATGGGTGCTTGCTCCAGCGGAGGATTTCTGCCTACTGTAAGAAACACCCGATGTGAAATCAATAGCTGAGAAGGAAAAATGCCGGACTTTGATTCAGATAAATTAATACGTGCGTGTCGTAGCCTTTTGCCTCCGGCCAACGAGGCGGGTGCAGCGTTGCAGCTTGTCTGCGATCTTCTTCGGGACACGGTAGCACACTACGACTGGGTCGGGCTTTATTTCGCCGTTCCTGAGCAGCGCCTTCTGGTTCTGGGTCCTTTCTCGGGAGCTCCGACCCAGCACACCCAGATTCCCTACGGACGCGGAATCTGCGGACAGAGCGCCGAAACGGAGAAAACCTTCGTAATACCGGACGTCAACGCCGAAGACAATTATCTGAGCTGCAGCGTGCTCACCAGAGCCGAGTACGTCGAACCGATCATCCTTGACGGCTCCTACATAGGCCAGATTGATATCGACAGCCATACCCCGGATCCCTTTTCGGATGCGGACGGACGGCTGCTGTCCGGTGTCGCGACGCTAATCGGCCCCCTTGTGCCTCAGGTCTTTTCGCCGTGAGAACGTGGGGGGGGTAACACACGGGCCTTGTGCACGTCGACTCCGAGCTTTTCGCGCATGCTCCAGACCGCTGCCTCGACGGTACGTTTTTTGTGATCCGACGCAACGTCCAAATCAAATAATTCGGGCTGCTCCCGGTCTGCGTCGCCGCTGTCTGTGACAATGCCTACACCAATAAGGCGAACAGGCTTTCCCGCTGCCATGTCCGACAACAAGACTCGTGAAACTGCATAAAGGTCATCGACCGACTCGATTTTTCGCCCGAGGGTCTTCTGTCGTGAATAGGTCCTGAAGTCATCGGTCCGGAGCTTTGTCGTCACGGTGTATCCGTATGACCGGGACTTGTATACGCGGTACATGACCTGCTCGCAGAGCTCGAGCAATACCGTCTCAAGCGCGTGCCGGTCGCTGATATCATTACTGAAGGTCGTCTCGGTTGAGATGGAATGTTTCGTCGACCGTGAACCGAATATACCAGGGTCGATTCCCCGGCACGCCCGGTACAGATAGCTCCCGGTGGATTCGCCAAGATAACCGCGAAGCTGGGATTCGTTGAACGATCGCAGGTCGGCGATCGTGTGTATCCCGAGCTGGTTAAGGCGGATTCGTGTTTTTTTCCCAAGACCCCACAGATCCTTCAGGTGCAACCCGGCAACAAAATCAGCTTCTTCTCCGTCACGTACTTCGTGGATGCCGTCGGGCTTACGGAAATCCGACGCCATTTTCGCCACGAAGCGCGACCGTGCAATGCCTATTGATGCGGTAAGCCCGAACTCACCCCGAATTCTTCGCTTCAACGACATAGCCTGATCAACAGGGGATCCGAGAAGCCGTTCAGTGCCGCTCATGTCGAGGAATGCTTCATCAACCGATATCTGTTGCATCGCCGGTGCGCTGCGTCGCAGCAATTGCATGATGCTCTGCGATACTTCCTGATATCGATACATTCTGACCGGAAGAAAAACGGCGTGCGGACACAATCGCGCCGCCTCTGCTGAAGGCATCGCACTGTGAACGCCAAAGGAACGCGCCTCGTAGCTGCAAGCGCTCACGACGCCGCGACCGCCGCGGTCGCCTCCTACGATAACCGGTTTGCCGATAAGATCGGGATCGTCGTGCTGTTCGACGGACGCGTAAAATGCATCGAGGTCTACGTGAAAGAAAAGCGGCGTCCCAGCCGGCGTCTCACTCATCGTGGCGAACCGCCGTCGAGAAGCGGCAGTCGGACCGTCTGCAGCGCCCGCTGGTGGATATACACAGGCTCGTCGTGGCGCACGGAAAGATTCTGTACTTCCGCAAGGGTTGAGGTCACCTCAATGTCCGGTGAAGACTCTACGGGAATAATGATGCGCAGTCTCATTGGTGATGGCGGGTTTCGGCCGGGAAGGATATCGATTCGGTTGCCGCTTGCACTTGTGCGGAAGGGCAGCGAGGCTTGATAGACAAGAACCGGGTCATCAGAAATAAGTGAGATCGCAAGCTCCACGAATCGGACATCGGAACGAATCGTAATATCTACGATGCGGCGCGCCAGGAAGGTCTCTTCTTCGACCGATATGTCAAGATGCCGGTCGGGAAACGGCACGCTGTGTTCAGTACGCGGTGAGCGCAAGGGTACTGCAAGGTCGGCTCCATCGTACCGCAGCGAAAAGCTCCTCGTTTCGGCGATACTCTGCACAGTTACGGTGGCCTCAGAGGTCGTAACATCGGAGCGCTCGGTGACGCGAACCCGCTGGACCTGCTCGGCGGAGAAGGGCTCAGCGCTCGATAATTGAATCGCCGACAGGATAAGGCCGGAAGCGACGACGGCAGTCAATATCTTCATGGCGAACGAGCGGCCGCCACTTACGGGGTGACGTATAAGAAAATCCACTCGAATCAGGAGCATCAGATACGGCAGGACAATCAAGGTCGGGAGAACGTTCATGAGCGGGTCGGATACGAGCTCCTGCACTACCGAACCCTCTTCGAGCAGGAGAAACGAGTACGTCAGAGTCGCAGGCGGAATAATCGCCAGCACGAGAAAGATGATCTTAAGGGGGCGACTGGGACTGACGGTAAACAGCACCGTTGCAAGCAGCGCTGCAACAAATGGCGCTGTAGTCGCAATGCTGACGCTTCCGAACACGAAGACGGATACAATAAGAACAAGCACGGACGCAGCCGAGTAAAAACTGCCGTTTCGTGACAGCGGGAGTTTACGTGCCGTCAGATACGTGATCTGCAGCAGGAGAAACGCGCCGAAGAACTTGAACCCGAACAGTGAAACCGGCAAGAGCGATGCGAGTTCCGGAGTACCCCTCAAAAACAGAATAGAGTTCGACAGCCACCCGAACAGGAGCAGAAACAGATAGCTCATACCGAAAAGCAAAGGGAGGCTTAGAATATTTTTCCTGATGGTCCGGATGTACCGCGCAAGCGCCTGCCGGTGAGTGACTCCGTAGGCAAAGACCAGGCCAATAGCGACGAGAAGAAAGATCAGATACGCTGTTTCTCCAACGACAACGCTCACATCCTCAACGGAGTAGCGGATCGCGTTTCGGTCCCACTCAACGTTGTCGATTTCGGCAAGGTCCTGGATCATGGTCCGAAGGGCTCCGTGTATACGCCCGGCGTGTCTGTACGCGTCTATGGCAGCAAAGCTTTCTACACGAAGTAGTCGCGCGGGCGGATCATTCTGCCATGATTCACGTGCAGTTGTGCCGTCGACAACCAGGATCGATGGAATGTCCCGGGTGAGGAATGGCTCTACAAGGTAATCCCGTCCGGACGGCCTCGCGCCAACGCGGAACAATTGTTCCGCTCCGCCGCGTGCTCCAGCGCTCAGATCGTGTTCGCGGAAAGCCTGCTGAGCAGCGCTGACAAGCCATCGTGGGGACACAACGCCCGGGCTCCCGGAGACGATTTCCATCTGATCATCCGGGACAAGTATGTCCAGGACTATGACAGCAAGAGGCGGGGAGTCTTCGAAAAACTGTATAAGGCTTTCCTGAAGGAGCGGCGTGTTTCGTCGCGAGGCGGTTCCGAAGACGACGTGCAGATCGTAATCGAGAGGATCGGTGACTGCCTGCAGTATTAACTCCACGGCGGCAGCGATTCCCGGCGCACCAAACGGCAGGTCCTGGACGTATGGCGGCGAGTTTACGGGGACCAGCACAAGAACACTCGAAGACGACCGACCCGCAATATGGACATGGAGAGACTCGGAAAACGAGTGGCCGCTTACGGCACTCACGTGTTCTATGCCCCGGACGGTCGGGACGGCTGCAGAAGCGTCCCCCTCGTCCGTGCGGGCGCGGATACGATCAGCTATTCGCTCAAATAGCGCTGTTTCTGCTTCCGTCGCTTCGTCGTTTGGCAGTGTCTCGGAAATAAAGAGCAGATCGTCTTCTTCAAAGTGGTCCAACGAGAAAAGCGGGGACTGTAAACAAAAAGTAGAAGCTGTTAGTATCAGCGATACTACAAGCAGACGTTTGATCATGGTATGGCAGCAGCCTACGAACTGCGGGAAGCATTGGTCAATAACCGGTCTGCACAGGATGCGTATGGATTTATTGCCCGAAATTAGCAGTCGGTTCAGCGTGCGCGAGTACAAGGATACTCCAGTACCTCAGGACAGCCTCGACAGAATTATAGAAGCCGGGCGCCGGGCGCCAAGCGCCAAGAACAGGCAGCCGTGGCGCTTCATTGCCGTACTCGACGGCGAGAAGCGCATGCGACTTCAAGACGCCTGTTTCGGGCAGGAATGGGTCGGCAATGCTCCGGTCGGCATCGCAATCTGTTCGACGAATATCGATTATAAAATGCCGAATGGACAACTCTCGTATCCCGTCGATCTGAGCATTGCCGCGAGCTTTATGATGATTCAGGCTGTACACGAGGGTCTGGGAACATGCCTCAATACGACCTTCGACGAACAGGATGTGAAATCGCTTTTGAGCGTGCCGTACTCAATGCGTGTAGTCATGCTGCTCACACTCGGGTATTCGGACGCGAAACAGCCGCACGCAGAACGACTTCCACTCGACCGAGTGTTTTCCATTGATCACTGGTAGTGCTTACCACTCGGTGTAATCGAAGCGAATCGACGTTTTATCGGCTCCACATTCGAGACCGAGATCGATCAGCCTGGATATGAGCGCGCCGTATTCGATGCCGTCTTCTCTGCACAGACTCGGAAACATACTTATGCTGGTGAATCCGGGAATTGTGTTTATCTCGTTGAGCACGACACGGCGATCGACTTCGTCGTAAAAAACGTCCACGCGCGCGAATCCGGAACACTCGCAGGCACGATACGCATCCGCGGCGAGTTCGCGGACCTGCTCGTACACGGACGGGTCTATCGCCGCCGGGATGGTCAGCGCAGCCCCCGACTCGTTGACGTATTTGGCCCGATAGTCATAAAAACCGTGAACTGGCCGGATTTCTCCGACAGCGTGCGCGCGAATGTCACGATTTCCTGTCACCGCACACTCGAGTTCCCTGCCACGTATTTCCGGCTCAAGCAGAATGTCGTGGTCGTACATCCCGGCTGCCGTCAGTGCGTCGAGGAGCGACTCTCCGGGTTCCACGCGGGTCACACCGACCGAACTGCCGCTACGTGCCGGCTTCACGAATATGGCGCGTCCCGGCCATCGATGCTCGACCTCCCGCGCCACTGATGGAATCCATGTATCCGTACGGCGGTTATCGATGTGAACGGTGGCGTATTCGGTGCATGGGATTCCTGCGGCTTCGCATAGTTTCTTGGTCATTCGTTTATCGAAGCACGCAGCACTTGAGAACACGCGACTGCCGGCGTATTCGAGTCCAAGGGTCTCCAGATAGCCCTGTAGACTTCCATCTTCGCCGAAAGTACCGTGGATCAGGGGAAACACGATAGCCGGTTGCACGGGTGTTCCTGCGGCAGTGTGGAGTCCCGCGCCGGGAACACCATGAAGCTCAAGCTCGGCAGATTCTTCGATCCTTACCACCGTGGTCCCGGACATAGCCTCTGAGAGAACCGAATCGGGCTGCAAAAACCAGCGGTTGGACTTTGACACACCGCAAAGCTTCAGAGAAAAGAGCTCGTAGTCGATGTTTCGGCAGATGCTCGCCGCTGAGCGACACGATACTTCGTGCTCACCGCTTTTCCCTCCGTAGAGTAGGAGTACTTCAATTTTACTCATGCTTCGTATCCCATTTCATGCAGAATTTCGCGCGCGACCGCGCTTTCATTCCAGGGACGCGGACCGGCGGAATAAATGATGCTCGACTCGTGTCCCTTGCCGAGGAGCGCAACGGTGTCGCCGGCAGCGGCTTTTTGAAACGCATTCCGTATTGCTTCGCGTCTGTCGGCGATCAGAAACAGATCGCTTCCCTCCGTATGCCGCTCGCATCCTCGTGCGATATCGCGGAGTATTGACTCGGGCTCTTCGCCTCGCGGGTCTTCATCTGCCAGAAATATCAGGTCGGCAAGGCGGTCGGCAACCGCACCCTGCATGCTTCGCTTCGCGGTATCGCGTTCCCCCGCCGAACCGAAAACGACAATCAATCTAAATCGGGTCGTTAAACGAAGCATGGGGAGTACGGCTTCGAAACTGCCTGGTGTGTGGGCGAAGTCAACGATGACCCGAAACGGTTGTCCGGCGTGTATTTCATCCATTCGCCCCTCCGGCGGGCGAAGATCGGGCGCATAGCTCAAAAGCTGTGGCAGTGGTGTGCCTGTGACAAGCGCCGCAGCGAGAGCAGCTGCGCTTGCATTGAATACGTTGTAGATTCCTGGAATGCGTATCGAGCTGCGAATAACCTCTCCCGCGTAGCTCAACTCGAACGACGTTCCCGCGTCTGTCTGTGATATTGCTCGTACCTGCGCGTCTGCGTTTCGCCCTGACATGCTGATGCGCGTAACTGGAGACGTGCTTGCCCTGGCAAACCACGGTGCGCTCGGATCGTCCTCGTTCACCAGTCCGAAGGGACGTCGAACAGCTCGGTCGTTCAGACCCGAAAAAAGGCGGCATTTGTCGGCCCGGTACTGCTCGAAGGATCCGTGAAACTCCAGGTGCTCGTGCCCAAGATTGGTAAATACGGCTCCTGCCCATTCCACGTGCGAGAGACGATGCGTGCGCGGCGAAAGGCCGTGCGATGTAGCCTCGACGACTGCATACATACAACCGTTGTCCACCATCTGCCGAAGTATGCCGTGTATCTCAGGGGCTTCGGGCGTTGACTGTCGAAAAGGGTTTTTTTCAAGCGTGTCGCCGGTACTCAGATATACCGTACTGATACACCCTGTCCTGTATCCTGCTTGCGTCAGAAGCTGCCATAGGAAGTGTACCGTGGTGCTTTTCCCATCGGTTCCGGTAATACCGATACACGGCAGTTTTGCCGAGGGGTGACCGTGCCATGCAGCCGCCGCCGCACTCAGAGCTTCCCGGCTGTCACCAACGCGGACAGTAACGACTGTTTCCGGCAGGTCGGGACATGTTTGTGTGTACACAATTGCGCGCGCACCGTGTTCTACCGCGTTCTGTATATAATCATGACCGTCGACGTGCGCGCCGCGTATCGCGAAGAATGCGGTGCCTTCGCGTACCGCGCGGGAATCATAGGAAATACCGGAGACCTCAACATCCGGTGATCCACACGAATCGTATATGGTAAGATCGCTTAAGAGGTCGGATAAAGGTAAACGCGACATCGAAACGTATACTAATGGAACACACACTACACGGCAAGCAAACGCTTTCGACAGTAGACGCGAATCTCATACCGTATATCGGAAACAAGCGACGCCTGCTTCCCGCGCTCGATTCGTTGTTCTCCCGGTATGAGGCACACGATCGGCCAACGGTATTTGCAGATCCCTTCGCCGGGAGCGGAGCCGTGTCCCGCCTTGCGCGGTATCGCGGATACCGGATTTACGCGTCTGATATAGAGCCCTACGCCGCTGTGCTCACGCGCGCCGCCGTAGCCTTCAGCCCGGAAGAAGCGGATGCCATATGCAGTGACCTGGGGGGAATGAAGAACGCGATCCGTCATCTGAATAACGTCGGGGACTCGGCGAGGCACGATGCGAACCGACGGGGTTATATAGCGTATCATTACGCCCCGGAACGTACCGATTCTCCCCGAATCGGTCGCGAACGCCTGTTCTACACAGCCGAAAACGCGCGGTTTATTGACGCGGTTCGAGATGAAATCGCGCGCATCGCTGGTGGGGCACCCGCTTCTCGAGCATCGGATCTTGAAGTGCTTCTGCTTGCGCCGCTGCTCCTCGAAGCGGCGGTCCATGTCAACACATCCGGTGTCTTCAAGGCCTACCATCGCGGATACGGTGGGCACGGCAAGGACGCATTGAAACGGATTATGTCGCCTATGCGCCTCGAGGAGCCGACTCTGTTCCCGGGGCCGCCGGCAGTGGTCCGATGCTGCGACGCCGAAAGCCTTTTTGCCGGTAGCGATGCCCGTGCTTTGTCCTGCGACATCGTATACCTTGACCCTCCGTACAACTCACATCAGTACGGAAGCAACTATTTCATGCTGAATACGATTACCCGGTGGGATAAACCCGAGGTAGACGAATCAAGGTCTTCGGAGGGAACGCTCGTTTCGAAAGCCGGGATACGTCCCGACTGGAAGGATACCCGGTCCGATTTCTGCTCGCGCCGCACCGCGGTCTCGGCTCTGCGGCGCTTGCTCTTGAGTGTAGAGTCGAGCGTAATCGCGCTGAGCTATAATACCGAAGGTCTTATTCCCTTTGATGTGCTCTGCGAACTGATGCGCGAGCACGGAAGACTCGCCGTGGAGACGCAGCTCTACACGCAGTACCGGGGCGGGAGGCAGAGTGCGGGCCGCAGGAATCACACTACGGAGATTCTGCTGGTAAGTCACGCCGAAGCCAGACTCTTTCCCGGGACAGGCGGGCCGGCTGTAGAGATCGATGATAAAGCGGGCGGCGCGAAGCTCGTGCAGTGCGCAATGCAGGTGCGCGCGTTTTCGCGGGGACGATTCGTACCCGAACGAGTGCGCGCGGTATTCGGGTCCAGGGACGCATGCGTGGAGTCAGGGCAGGGGACTTTCCGCTTCAGAGGAGGGTATACGATAGACGAAATGCCGGACCTGAAGGACCTTCTGTCGCTTCCCGTCAAAGAGCTCGAATATTTGCGCGATCGGATAGCGTCGTGCCAGTGTGTCGACAACGCGGAAGAACTGAGTGTGGTGTTGCAGTTTATCGACGGGAATGCGGAAGTTGCCGGGTTTCGCCCGATAGAGCTTGAAAAACGGTTTCTGATGCTGTTACGGAAGCTGGCGCACCCGCGCTATATCCACATCTACGAAAGATTCCTGCGTGCATTCGTAGGCAAAGCCGATCGCGCTATGCGGCACGAGCGCGTACTCGCGAAACTCGAAGCAATGGTTTCGGGAAGACTCGGCGACACCGCCCGCAGGGCGGTATCGCACGAGCCAACCGATTGAATCAGGGTTGTGCAGCCTCTTCAATGTACTTGAAATACTCCAGCTCGGTACTGAGCGTTGCCTGGAACAGAGGAAGGGTATTCCTGTAGCTCTCAACCGTGAGCCAGAAATCGTAAAAGTCGTCGGTACTTTGCGAATACGCGTTTGTGTATATGCGCGCGGCCTGAGCGTCACCGTCTCCCCTGATGGCCTCGGCACGAGCCTGCGCCTCACTCAAAATGGTGTCTCGCTCCTGTTCGATCTGGCCGAGAATCCGCTGTTTCCGGCCTTCCCCGAAACTCCGGTAAAACTGTGCGAACTGATTACGCTCGCTGACCATGCGGTCGTACACGCTTTCAGTCAGTTCGTCTGAATATCTGATCTGGCGGATTACGACGTCTATGAGCTCGATTCCGAAGTCGGTAATGTCTTCTACGACGCTTTCGTACATCGCTTCCGCGAGCATGCGTCGTCCCAGCGATATCTCGTTCTGGGGTACTTCGGTCTGTATAAAATCCCTGAGTTCTTCCAGTTCGTCCGCACTATCCTCTTCGGCGATCTCCGACTCGACTATAGCCTGCTCGGCCTCAAGGAGCGCATCGGCCTCATCAGTCAGCTCGAGAATCAGGTTCGTGCTCCGAACCGCCTCTTCGAGGGTGTTGTCGGTAATGACCGTGCGAACGGCGCTGTCGAGAAGGTCGTCCAGTCGGGACACGGCTTGCGAGAGCGTCGTTGTACTCGCGTAGAACAGCGCAGGATCCTCTATGCGCCAGCGAGCGGTCGTATCGACGAAAATAAACTGATTCTCGCTCGTCGGCACGCGGTTTGGCTCTCCGTCCCAGCTTTGTATGCGCCGAGGATATCGAACCACCGTATCAACGAAAGGGGTTCGAAATTTCAATCCTGCTTCTGTCTCGACGCGCACGATTTCTCCGAAACGGGTCACGACGACCTGCTCGCCTTCGTCGACTACATACAGCGGGCCGAAGGCAAGAAACGCCACGGTAAGCACGACCAGGACCCCAAGACTTATCAGCAATTTTTTCATTTATTGGCCCCCCTGTGTGGCGCCTGCTGCGCCGGGAATATTCAGAATGGGCAGAACGTTCTCGAGCGTCCGGTCTATGAGCGTCAGGTTGTCGTGGTTCTGGAATACCTCCTCCATCGTTTCAATGTACAGACGCCTTCGGGTACGCACCGGATCCTCACTGTATGCGGACAGGACCTCAAGGAACCGGTCTCTGTCACCCGTAGCGTCGTTGATACGACGCGCCCGGTATCCGCGCGCTTCTTCTACGAGGCGTTCCGCTTCGCCCCGGACGCGGGGAATCTCGCGGTTGTACTCTTCGCGTCCTTCGTTTATGAGCCGGTTCATGTCCTGTACCGCACGGTTTACGTCTTCGAATGCGTCCTGCACGCGACCGACCGGCGGCACGATGTTCTGAAGACGAACCTGCGTGATCCGGATACCGAGACCGTATTCGTCGAACGACTCGTTCATCTGTAGCTGGCCTTCGGTCTCGATTCGCGCACGCTCGCTGCCGATAACGTCGAAGATCGTCCGGTCGCCGACGAGCTGGTTTATGACACTCTGTGATATATCGCGGATCGTCTGCTCCCGCTCTTCGACATTGAAAAGCCATTCTCGTGCATCATTTATTCGGTACTGTATGATCCATTCCACGTCGACGATGTTCAGATCGCCGGTAAGCATGACGCTCTCTTCCGGAAATCTCTGGTCGGAATACTCGGTGCGTCGGCCGGATTGTCCGATCTGTTCCGTGCGGAATCCGAAGTTCATGGTCTGCACCTGTTGTGTGGGGACGTTGTAGTTCTCTTCGATACCGAAGGGAAGTTTCCAGCGCAGGCCCGGCCCCATGGTTCTGTTGTAAGTACCGAAACGAAGAATCACCGCTTCCTCGGTCTGATCGACCGAAAAAACAGTAGTGCTTCCGGCCGCGACAAACACAATCACCATGAGCACGGCCGCGATGGTGAACGGTCGAATACCCCTGGGCGTTCTTCGCTTCGGGGTGCTTTCCTTGTCCATTACTACCTCCTTGAGTGTAGCTTGAATGACCATTCAGTATTCACGTGTGTCGACGGAGGTCAAGCAACGCCTCTGCCTTGACTCCGACTTTTCCGCAAAGGTACAGTACGCCGTATTATGATGAAACGTCGCCTTATCACGTCTGCGCTACCGTACGTCAATAATATTCCCCATCTCGGAAACCTTATTCAGGTTCTTTCGGCAGACGTATTCGCCCGGTATTGCCGCCTCGCAGGATACGAGACCCTGTACATTTGCGGGACGGACGAGTACGGAACTGCAACGGAAACCCGTGCCAGAGAGGAAGGAATAACGCCTGAAGAACTGTGTACGCGGTACTATAGCATACACAAAGACATATATGAATGGTTTCACATATCGTTCGATAAGTTCGGGCGCACGTCGACACACAAGCAGACCGAGATCGTTCAGAGCATCTTTCTGAAGCTCTACGAGAATGGCTATATACACGAACAGGAAATCGAGCAGCTCTATTCCGAAGAGAGCGATATGTTTCTCGCGGATCGCTACGTGCGCGGAACCTGTCCCCATTGCGGGTACACCGAAGCACGTGGTGATCAGTGTGAGAATTGTGGCAAAGTTCTCGATCCGTCGGATCTGATAGAACCGAGATCTGCTCTGGATAACTCGCGCCCGGTCATGCGCAGCACGCGGCATCTTTATATCGATCTTCCGGCTATACTGCCGAAGCTCGAGGCATGGATGAAGGAAGCGAGCGTTTCAGGGAAATGGGCGCACAATGCATTGCAAATGACACACAGCTGGATACGGGACGGCCTCAAGGAACGTAGCATTACGAGAGACCTGAAGTGGGGTATCCCCGTACCGCTTGCCGCTTATGCCGGAAAGGTATTCTATGTCTGGTTTGACGCTCCGATCGGATACATTTCCATTACCGCGACACACACTGAGGAATGGGAGAGCTGGTGGAAGAACCCGGATGAAGTCGAGCTTTTTCAGTTCATCGGCAAAGATAACATTCCATTCCATACAGTCGTGTTTCCGAGCTCCCTGCTCGGTACCGGCGAGCGCTGGACCATGCTTCATCATATGAGCTCAACAGAATACCTGAACTACGAAAGTGGAAAGTTTTCGAAGAGCAAGGGAATCGGAGTGTTCGGCAATGATGCGCGCGATACGGGGATACCTGCCGACGTATGGCGCTTCTATATGTTCTACAATCGCCCCGAGACGAGCGACGCCGTTTTCACATGGGATGACTTTCAGGAAAAGACCAATGGAGAGCTCATCGGCAACCTCTCGAATCTCGTTAACCGGACGTTGACCTTCGTTTCGAGGTACTACGAAGGAAAACTACCGTCGTTCGCGGGTGGAGATCAGATGTTCTGGACCGAGGTTCGAAAACTTGAGACTCAGATAACCGACCATTTTGAGTGGGCTCAGTTGCGATCAGCGTTTCGGGCCGTTTTTGCGCTGAGTTCGCTTGGAAACCGGCATTTTCAGGCTGGAGAACCGTGGAAGACACGCGAGACGGATCCGGAGGCGGCAGGGGCGCTTCTTGCCGATCTTGTGTATCTTGTTCGTGATATTGCGGTGCTCGTTGAACCGTTTATGCCCGAAACATCGCGTCGCATTGCCGCATTCCTGGGTCTCGACGAATTATCATGGAGCATGCTTGGAAGCACCGAAGGAATCGAGCAGGTGCAGCGACCTGAGGTGCTCTTCACCCGACTTGACGACGACCTTATACAGGAGCTTCGGGAACGTTTCAGCGGTAGCCAGGAAGAGCGGGCGGTTGCGACACGTGTGGACGAGCAGTTCGCCTCGTCTGTACGGCTGATTGCCGCGCGGATCACCGATGTTTCCCGCCATGAACGGGCCGACAAACTGTTTGTGGAAAAGATCGATGACGGCACCGGCGTCGAACGACAGATTGTGAGCGGGCTCGTTGGTTTTTACGAGCCCGATGAGTTAGCCGGAAAAACGGTGGTTGTCGTAGACAATCTGAAGCCGGCCAAACTTCGAGGCGAACTGAGTCAGGGCATGCTTCTTGCCGCCGAGAATGAAGACCGGAGCGTTGTGGAAGTTCTGTTCCTCGAAGGAGTGGAACCCGGTACTCAAATCCACCTCGAAGGCTCACAGCGTACATTGATCGACGCACCGGTCATAGACGTCGACACCTTCTTCTCCTTGCCGATCGAGACAAAGGCAGGCATTGTTCAGGTCGCCGGTCGTCCTCTGACCTGCAACGGCGAACCGCTGAAAACGCAACGGGTAATCGACGGTTCGGTCGGATAGGGGCGTATGGCTGAATTCAAAGCGCTTCATACCATACCGCTTGGCGAGCTGCCGATCGGACCTGCGTTTATGCAGACACCGTGGTGGGGCGCGTTCAAGGAAGCGGCTGGATGGACGCCTTTGGCCACCGGCACTCCGGACGGATCCGGTCTTTTGCTGCTGCACAAGCGGCTCGCTCCCGGTTTCAGACTGGCCTACGTTCCGCATGGACCCGGTTTGCGCTTCCTTGGACTTGCTGAGGACTCAGCAATATCCTCGGTCGATGAACTGCGAAAGGCGTCGGTTCAGCTCTCGCATCTTGCGGCGGCGCTCGCCCGACTGCTTCCGCCCGACACGGCCATCATCCGCTTTGATCCCGACTGGGCGCTCGCTAGAGATTGTTTCGCGTCGTCCGATCGTCAGAGGCTTTTTAACCTTCACGGGAACGAACGGCCGAAACGGGGAGTGCGCCTGACGTCGAAAGCTTCAGACATACAACCGCCTGATACCGTGCTGCTTGATCTCGAACAGGATGAAGAATCGCTGCTCGCTGCCATGAAATCGAAATGGCGGTACAACATTCGTTTATCGGAGAAGAAGGGAGTACGTGTCCGTGTCAGCACCGAGTCTGAACGGGCCCACGATCTGGCGGAGTTTTACAGGCTTTATCGCATGACTGCAGTCCGGGACCGTATCGCTATTCACCCCATAGAATACTACGAACGTTTTATGACGCTCGCGCCGGAGTCCTTTCCGCGTCGTGAACTGCTCTGTGCCGAGCACGAGGGTGAGATGATCGCGGCGATAATGACCGCGCGCACGCACCAGACGACAACCTACGTTTTCGGAGCGGCGGCGGACAGGAAACGTAATGTAATGCCCGCCTACGCTCTGCAGTGGGAAGCGATTCGTCGTGCGAAGGCTGCAGGATGCCACCAGTACGACTTCTTCGGCATCCCGCCTTCGGACGACCCCGAGCACCCTATGCACGGACTGTATCGATTCAAGACCGGATTCGGCGGGGTACAGCGTATGATGCCCGGCACGATCGACGCCGACCTCGGCGGACTCAGAAGCGGTGCGTACCGCCTCGCCGAGGGGCTTCGCATGTGGTATTACCGGCGTTTTCGTAAAAAATCCTGACGTGTCGTGTCGTAATAGTCGATTATCTCTCGTACGTAGCGCCGCTTCTCCGAATAGCTGCCGTAGTAGAAGCTTCGCTTGAAACCATGAATCACGATATTCCTGAGCTGCTCTTCGCTTATGTCAAAGGAATCGACTGCAAGCTGGATTTCGTCAGTCACGGTTGTGTTGCTCACGAGTCTGTTGTCGGTACACAGCGTTACCGAGAGCCCGTGCTCCAGCATACGTGACAGCGAGTGGTCACTGACGTGACCGATATCAGGGGAAGTCTGAAGGTTACTCGTGAGGCAGACTTCTACCGCTGTACGATTCTCGGCAATCGAGTTTGCGAGGCGTTCCACGTATAGCTCGCGATCTTTGATCTCAGGGTTCTCGATCATATTGGAGTCGAACAGGTGCAACCCGTGTCCTATGCGGTCGGCATGGAGCATGGTAATTGCCTGGAAGATGGATTCCGGGCCATAGGCTTCGCCCGCGTGTACCGTTTTGTGCAGGAAATTTTCATGGGCGTGCTCGAAAGCCTTCCGGTGCGAACCCGCGGGATTCCCTCGCTCGCTTCCGGCCAGATCGAACCCCACAATCTGTATGTCGGAGGTGTCCCTCAGACGCACCGCAGCGCGCGCGAGTTCGTACCCGGCAAGCTGCTGAATCTCGCGAAGCGTGCTGAACTGAAGCCCGGAAGCGAGCGTCGCGTAATACGGCGAAAACTCGGCTGTGAAGAATCGCATGGCACATACAATGATTCCGTAATGGAACGGAGGAAGGTCTGCATCCCTGGCGTTTATAACACCGGCTGCATTTCTTAAACCGCTGTCCACGGCGGTCATGACCTCATCGAACGAAAGGCTGCTCGACATGTGAAGCTGGGGTGCAAAACGAACTTCCAGATAACGGACCCCTTCGTCGGCATTATCCATCGCGAGTTCATACGCGACCTGGTGGAGGGCTTCTTTTGTCTGCATGACCGCTGTTGTCCAGCGGAACCCTGACAAATACTCGTCGAGATTCGCATACGATTCCTTGAACACCAGATCCTTCAGCCCGGCTTCGGTAAAGCTCGGAAGCTCGACGCCGTACGCTTTTCCGAGATCTATGAGGGTGGAGAGACGGAGGCTTCCGTCAAGGTGTACGTGCAGATCCGTTTTTGGTATCGCCCGGAGAAACTCCTGGCTGAACGTTTGTTTCGTCATGATATTCCTGTCCTTGAAAAGTAGGTCCCTTCAATGTAGATCGTTCTGAAAGGATTCCACAAGCTTCTTGAATTGTCGGCCGCGATCGAACTCATTCGCAAACAGCTCGAAACTGGCGCATCCCGGGCTGAACAGGATGCAGCGCGAATCCGACTCCCGACAGAGTTCCAACGCTCTCCTGAATGCGTGCGACAGATTTCGGTACGGACCTGCGTAGGGAACCGACATACTGTCGAGCAAAGCCTGTATCCGCCTGGTGGCAGACCCCTCGAGAAGTACGAAGTGGTCCACAGAAGCGGCGACGAGTCTGAACGGTGCGATATCGAGCCGCTTGTCGGTTCCACCCGTTATCAGAACCGTTCGATTCCCGGCAGCTCGAACCGCTGCGAGCGCCGCCTCCGGTACTGTTGAAGCGCTGTCATTGATGACAATGAGGCTGCCGTTGTCATAGACCGTTTCGAAACGGTGCTCGATTCCGCGGAAGTCCGACAGGGCTTGCTCAGCGCGAAGCGGATCCACCCCGAAGGCCGTAAGCGCTGTCAGTGCTATACCGCGGTTAATTTCCAAGGGTGTTCCTGTGGCGAGCGGAGTGCCCTGTACAACCTGCTTCGACGCGCGGAGCGTGGGAACGGTAGCGCTGCGCTCAAAGCGGTCAGCCCACGAGTCGTCGGAGCCGAGCACAAGAGTTCCGTCGGAGGGCATGGTCTCGAAAATACGCTCTTTGTCCCGCACGTAGTCTTCCATGTTCCCCTGATAGTAATCCTGATGGTCTTTAAAAATATTCGTGATAACAGAAACGTGCGGCGCAAACTTGACCGGTGCTCCGGACGAGGCAACGAGGTTCAGGTCTCCCAGCTGAAAACTGGACAGTTCCAGTACCACCGGTGTGTCCGGACTGATTTCGTCGACGAAACTCAGTGGGCTGACCGTAATATTCCCGCCAAGACGCGAACGTGAATCGAAGGACAGCAATGCGTGGTGTATCATACTCGAAACGGTGCTCTTGCCTTTGCTGCCGGTAACAGCGATGCACGGACCGCTCCATCGCTCAAAGAACAGCGAGATATCACTGCGAATCTCGCGCGCGTGGCCGAGGATCGGTGCGTGTCGGGGTACAGCCGGATTTTTTACGACAAAGTCACTGTTCGTGAAGTCGACCGGGTCATGCCGGCCAAGGACAATCTTTTCAGCTATGTTTCCAATCAGATCGAGACTCGGTCGCAGTTCTGCTTCACTGCGCAGGTCCGTAACGGTTACTGTTGCACCGTGTCGATGCAGGTACCGGACCGTTTCTACGCCACCGCCGTGTAGGCCCAGTCCCAATACCGTTACCCGTGCACCGCTAAACCGTTTCACGTTCAATCTGATACTCCTTCTGATCGAATTCGTTGAGGTATGCTCTTGTTCTGATGCCACGATACCGTTCCCGTTCCCCGTCCGGAAACGAAGATACAAGTGAGTCTACATAGCCCGAGAGCGTCTCACGATCGCCGGACCGTAGCAACGCCTCTATCTCGGACATACACGAAGCGAGCGAATACCGTATGGCCGTGACGTGGGTTGTCAGTGCATCGATTGACGGCGGGCTAAGTTCAATAGGTCGATAACTGATGGTGTTATACCTCGCACCGACCGGAAACCATGGGTAGGTCTTCGCGCTGTTCGGGTTGACGATGCGGGAAAGTATCTTGGAAAAATCCCGATCGACCCATATCCCCTGTGTCAGATAGCCGCGACCCGTCTCTCCGATCCACGTGCTTGAGATGTAGCGCTCTACGCGGATGGAATTACTGTCGACCCGGGCGACAGGCATGATCAACGCCTCGACCGGCAGCCGGTTTGTGCAGTAGGAAGACGTATAATCGTTGTTTCCCTTTTCGAGAACCGTATGCATCCGAGGTGCGAAGGCAAGGCTGACCCGCAAGAGATATACAAAGGCGGTACCGTCCCTGCTCAGTACGCGGTAAAACACCGCTTCGTGCGGATAGGCGGGGTCGAAAGAATACCGGCATGCCCTGAAGAGACCGGGAAACCGCTCTATGAGTTCAGTGAGGGCTGGTTCAAGGCTTTTGAGATACTCGACGGTCGGGACGGGATTCCTGACATCGTGATGAACAGGGAATCGGGGGACACGTAGCGGCCTCGTTGTCTTGAGAAAGAACTGTTCATCTGCAGAAAAATGTGCGGAAGCGGGTATATCGTCCGATTGAGCTGCCGACAGTAGTCGGTTGACCGATTCGATCTCGCGTATTTCGATCAGATCCGTACTGCTCATTACCAGTCTACGATCGGAGATTGCGAAAGCGTTTCAATCTCGTATATAACCCAGTCATCCTGTTCTCTGCGCAGGCGAAATATGTCTTCTCTGACAGTTCCGCTGAATCCGAGCGGCGTTTCAAGATCAATATCTTCAGGATCGCCTTGTGTATCCTGATCCGGTGACCACCGCTCGTAGCGGACACGGAAGGCGGCGCTGTCGTCTGCCGAGGGTATCTCTTCGATCTCTGCGTTTACGACGCCGTAAACCCATTGTCCTGGCTCGAGCTCCGGGCGTCCGTTTTCGGTCCATGCAACCGGATCCACGATACTGTCGGTCATTTCGACACTCATGCGCATGCGGGAAACGACAAAAAGGTTGGTCGCCTCACGTATGTATTCCTGACCTGCCCGATCGACGACCGCATCCTCCATGAGATCGTGATCGAGCTCGTTCTGTGCGTACAGAAACGTCTCGACCACTTCCTGCGGTGCCATGCCCGCGGTTCGTCGTGGTGCAAGATAATTCCTGAGCATGCTCATGGGAATACTGCCGGCAATAATGATCACGAGCGCTATCACGACCGTCTGTTTCCAGTGCTTCCGCACCGTTTCGCGTCGGCTCAGGGATCTGTCCATTGATATACGCGCCGCGCTCGCTTTTCGGACAAGTTCGTCTCGTTCGTCGTCGCTGATCTCGCGGGTGTACCCGCTATCGCGCCAGTCATGGAGATCCCGAACCCATTCCTCGAACGATCTGCCGCTCGGTTTCTGTATGGATTCAAAGACGATCGCCGCGATGTGCAGATCGAGCGAGGGGCGAAGAAACTCCGGGCGAAGAGCGTGTGCTTCCCTGATAAACGTATGTATCTCTTCTTCCGAACCCGCCGTGTAAGGCCATTCCCCCGTCAGGATGCGGTACACGAGAACTGAGACCGCAAAGACGGCGTTTGAAGGACCTTCATAATCCGGATGATTCAGCTGCTCGAGCCGGCTTATTCGGGTCGTTTCCTCACTGATGTCTGTAATGCGGTCGACCACCTGATCACCGAGGAACAGGACCTGTCCTCCCTCGATGAAGAGCACGCCGTGCGTGTGTATCCGGCGGGGACAGAGGTTCGATCGCGTCATGACATCCAGCGCATGCGCGAGTCGTTCCACGTACACCAGCGCTTCGTCTTCCGGTAACGCGACAATGCCCGACAGAGGAAGAACATCGTACATCTTCCCGTAGAGATACACCTGGCCATTATCTTCGACGATGCCATATGTGTCCCAGCGTTCAACATTCGTTCCGCCGACGATCCATCCCTTGGGACCGCCTGCTTCCGCAAGCTTTCGCAACCCGAAGGTTCTGCCGGATTTCCCCAGCGCGATACCAAGGTAGGATTGCCCGTTCTTTTGGATCTGAACCAGGCCGTCTTCAACAGATGTAATATTCATGGCTCGATATGACCTCTCTTACCCGAGTGGTAATGTAACGAGAGCCGGCCAAAAATGGAAGCTTACGGTGTGTCACGAATCTCCGACTCGGCGAAGAACGCTATCGCGGCATACTCGGTATTTGATTCGGAGTTTCCGTCAAAATCGCAACTGGAGCCTCTGGTCAGAACTTCACAGGACGTACGGGAGCCGACACAGCTCTTTAACAGCGTGCAAACGGTTTCTGCAGGGTACCCGGCGTTGTGTCCGGAGATCGGCGCTGCTGCTGTCTCATGAACGGCACCACGCACTCGCAACAGTTTCAATATGCGGTCGGCGTGACGGCGGGTATGGTTGGCGTTTCCTCCGCGGGCAATATTGGTAGAAGCAATCCATAGCACGCGATCAGAGTCGTAACGTCTCTGGGTTTTCAAGAGTTCCGCGGTTAGAATGGCGGCATCCGCTGTTTTCAGGTTGGGTATAATGCAGGGCACGATACGAGATTCCGGCCACAAGTACTGTATAAAAGGCAGCGGTGTTTCAACGGCAGGCGACTCAAGGAACGGTAAATCGTCTTTCCGTAGCGTCGGGAGCCGGGTTGTCAGGTCGCGAATAAACTCCTGATCAATAATGCTGTCTCCGAGCGGGGTCCGAAACGCCTGTGATTCAGGCACTGCCGGTGTGCGTTTCGTGTGGTGCGTAGCCGACGCAAGAATTACGATTAGCTGTATGTCCCGTGCCGCAGCCGCCTTGAATGCGGTCGCTTCATGGAGTCCGGCATACTGGAGGCTGGCGTGCGGACATACGATACCCCTCGCGTGGCCCGCCGGCTCCTCGGAACGAAGCAGCAGATTGGATATCGCCTCGCGCAGATCGTGTCGTCTGTGTGGATAGAACAATCCCTCAAGCACCGCTTCGCGAACAAGCCGTTCGCCAACACTTCCCATGCCTTAAGTATGGCGATTCCTGACGTGCGTTCAATATCGGCTTTGCTGGGAGAGAAGCTTTCTGAGGCGGGCGTTGTCCACGTGTACCTCGAGGTTCTTCTCCTGTGTTGGAATAACCGTACCTGTCGGTGCTTCTCGGGCACGACGCAGATATTTCACCGGAGTATAGTACAGATTTACTCGTGATTCGCTGGAAGCCTGGCTGTAGTGTACCGCGAGATGTCCCGCGTCGAGCAGTGTTTCAAGCGGTGGAGACTTATTGCCGCGGTGCAGGATAAATACATAACCCCCGGGATAATCCCTGGTGTGAAGCCACAGATCATTTCCGCGTACGTGACGCCGAAGCAAGGTATCGTTTTCTCGGGCATTACGACCGACAAGAAGCGTAAAACCTGCGCTTTCAAAGCGAAGTCCCGGTACCTGAGGCCCTTTTGAACGGTCCTTGTCCGGTGCGCTTGGCGCAACGCGTGATCGTATCGAGAGTAATTCACGGATAGAGTTGCTGTTCTGCACGGTATCGTAGGTCGACCTGAGTTCCGACAGAACGTTCGACAGCTCCTGCTGTTTCATCCGCAGGTCCTGTTTCTGAAGCTCCGCTTTCTGAGCTTTTTGAAAGAGGTTCTGTGCGTGTTCACCCGGGCTTACTGAAGGGTCGAGGTTGATGGTTATCGGGGCGTTATCGTTGGCCCAGTCTTCCGTCGTAAGCCGTTCATCGCCGTCCTTGATCGTATGCAGAGCTGCGAGAATCAGGTTTCCGTGGTGGCGGTACCGCTCCGCGTCGTCGGAAACGGACAATCCTCGGATAATATCGTCGAGGCGGGCCTGTAACGATGCTTCTCGTCGCCGGATAAGAGCACTGCACTCGCTGCGCACCTGTTCTATCGACTCGGCCCGCGCCTCTTCGGCGTAATATGCATCGAGAAACTCGTTCAGGCTTTGCGTATCAGGATGCTCACGGACGGAAAACTGCTGTTTTTTTCTCTGGTCACCGTTCGTCGGCATGCCGATACCGCCGGTGTCAAAGATTGCCCCTGAGACTTCACCACGTTTTGGACGGCGATAAAAACAGTCGAGGATGACTCCATCCGGTCTGGTAGCGATGAGATTAGCGGCGCCGCCCCAGAGGCGGAGCCAGAGCAGCGTGCGCTCTCCGGCGCGGTCGATCGTTATGCATACAATGCGGTCGCCGCCCGGCTGCTCTGCGCACACAATCCGGCCACCGCGGATCCGTGACTTTAACAGGGCCTCAAACCGTTGCACGGTTCGACTTTTTTTCGGTTTACGTGACGTTTTGTGCATGCGGGTACGACCCTGTTCGAAGGAGACCAGAAGAAACAGCCGGTCGCCGGGACGGTAGAGTTCGAGAACCAGATTACGAAAGTCCGGTTGATAAAGCTGCTGTACATGGTACCCGGGAAGATCAAGCTCTTCGAGAACCGCATCTATCTCTCGCCAGTTCATACTCATGGTGCGGCGCTCTCAGGTGATATCGCCCGCGTGGGTGTCGGATAAAGGCAGGCTGGGCGAGCTCGATTGCGTTCGGAACAGATCAAACTCGCTGTTCAGAAGCCCCGCCTTCATGCAGAGCGCTCGGATCTCGCTGACCAGGTAGAACGACCCGCATACCAGCACGGGATACGGCAGAGAAAGGGCGTATTCGAGTGCGTCGTCAGGACTGATTCGGAGGCTTGTCGGCACGTTGTGCGAAACGAACGCGGAGTAGATAGACTCCGGGTCGGAAGGCTTGAACGTGCCGGGGCGAGCGACAATGACGTTCGCCGCATCTCGGGAAAGGCGTTCAGCCATGGTCGTATGGTCCTTTCCACGGACACTGCCGAAAATGACCGTCCAGGTATCACCGAGTACCGATGTGGCCGCAACGCATAAGCGATCAATCGAGTTTGGCGTGTGCGCACCGTCGAGGAGTATTCGGGTTCCGGTTGACCCATGCGACTCGAGAAGTTCCATTCTCCCGGGAAGGCCGGCTTCAGCGATCGAGGAAAGCAGTTCCGCGTCCGTTTCGTCCGGATAGAGGTATTTCAGGGCGACCAGCGCGAGGGCGGCATTCTCTGCCTGGGGAGCTCCGAGCATTCGTATTCTCGTATCAAACCGAATGCCGTCGGGCCCGCGCAGGCTGAATTCGGTTCCCGATGCGCTGAGACGCAGGTTCCGTATACCAAGTTTTCGGCCGTCCCAGAGCACCGGACACCCCCGCTGTTCGGCGATCGTGCGGATGGTCTTTCGGACGACAGGCCGTTGTGGCGCGATGCACACGGGAATCCCGGGC
Source organism: Spirochaetaceae bacterium (assembly GCA_046542845.1). GTDB lineage: Bacteria > Spirochaetota > Spirochaetia > DSM-27196 > SKKC01 > SKKC01. The sequence continues at coordinate 27,477 of JBKHAN010000008.1, read as the reverse complement.
TTGAGGATACCGGCCTTTTCCCGCGCGATTCCGGTCAGTTTGTTGCCGAGGTACTCGGTATGCTCGCGCTCTATAGGGGTAATGAGTGTCAGGTCGGGTTTGCAGAGATTTGTAGCGTCGAGTCTGCCGCCGAGGCCTGTTTCGAGTACTTGTACGTCAAGGTTTTCGTGACGGAAGATCAGGAACGCGAGCAGCGTGAGCAGTTCGAAAGTCGTAGGCAGATGGCTTTCGCTCGTTCCGGCTGATTTTTGAAGCAGGACGTAGTCGTAGATTTCCCTCCCGCAGGACACGATTGTCGTTTCTGGGGCAGCCCGGCCGTTTATGGAGATCCGCTCCCGGTAATCATTCACGTGGGGTGAACAGTACAGACCTACCGTATAACCCCTGGCCGCTACACCGGCGGCAACGTAGCATGCAGTTGAACCCTTTCCTTTGGAACCGGCCAGATGCACTGTTGTTCGCCCGACGTGCGGGTCTCCGAAATCCGACAGAAGTCGTTCCATGCGCTCCAGCCGGTACTCGCGTGGTCGAAACACCCCGCGTTCCAGGTTCGTAAACGACTCTATATACGCGAAAACCTGGTCTCCTGTGTCCGGAATCCTCTGATTGTTCATGTCTGCCTGCATCAAAAGCGTCTCCACTTCGCCATGTATCAAGAGCCTGACGGGTCAACCGAGGCGTCGAGTTCATTCCAGAACGATTCCGGTGCGCCGGACATCCGGATACGAACTGCCGTTGCATGCGCCGGGAATCCCTCGTAATCCGCCAGGCACGCCGTGTGCGGCGCAAGCGCTGCGAATCCGGATTTCGACACATCGACTATGGAGGTCCGTTTGGTAAAATCGTGTACTGAAATGCTGCCCCATGTGCGTGCCCAACCGCCGGTGGGAAGGATCGCATTGACCCCGGTCGCGTAGTTGGCCATGCTGAAGGGAATGTTCGGGCCGAGCAGGATCTCACCCGCATTCGCAATAGCCTCGGCTGTGACCCAGGGCTCTTCCGTCTGTATCATTAAATGTTCCGGAGCGTACAGATTGGCGACCTCGCAAGCCTCGTCCAGATCACGGGTGATGATTATGCCGCCAATCCCGTTGAGTACACGTTGAACGAACTCCGCCCGATCCGGAGGTAGTCTGCGCATGAGCTCGGGAACGATTTCCATAACGGCCTCGGCAAGCGACGCGCTTGGCGTCAGCAGCAAGGCCTGGGAGTCTGCTCCATGCTCCGCTTCGTTCATTAGGTCGGCAGCGATGTAGACCGGATCGGCGTGCTTATCTGCAATGATCATGCTTTCGGTGGGTCCGGCGGGAATTCCGACGTCGACAACGGTAGCCAGGAGCCGCTTAGCCGCGGTCACTCGCGCGCTTCCGGGACCGAGGATTTTTCGTACCGGTGCTATTGTCTCGGTTCCGTAGGCGAGCGCCGCGATGGCTCCCGGGCCGCCTGTGCGGTACACTTCATGAATCCCGCACAGGCGTGCTGCCACCAGGCAGGCAGGGTCGACGCTGCCGTCGGGCAGTGCAGGCGTGCAGATCGCGATTCTCGGAACAGACGCAATGCGCGCTGGAACGGCAGCCATATACAACATGCTCGGGAAACTTCCTCGTCCCCGCGGCACATAGATTCCCACCGAGTCGATTGGATGTACTCGCTCTCCCGCGAGTACCCCGGGACGAATCGCAGTCATGCGAAACCCGTGGGTCAGCTGTCCTTCATGGAAATTACGTGCATTCTCTATGGCGATGCTCAATGCGTCCCGGACTTCGGCCGGCAAGGTCTGCTCGGCACGCTCGAATTCCTGCTCGGTTACGCGAATACCACCCACCGGAATAACCGCATTGTCGTGGGTATGGGCCAGTTCGAGGAGTGCCGCGTCACCCCGGCGTCGAACGTCCTCGAGAAGCGTCCCTGTTTCTTCCATCAGCCTGTCTATGTCTTCTTCCGACCGGCGAAGTATACGCCTGCGCTCCGCTTCATTCAGCGAATCCCAGACTCGCACGGCTACCGATTTCTTGCTCATGACCGTACGATATAGAGGCTGCCATATAGACGTCAACGCGGGAACTTGAATATCGTCCGGCGAGCGGGCTACCATACTGGCCACAGCGCGTAAGGAGCGTAGAATTATGATTATAAAACCAATGATTAGAAACAACCTGTGCATGAACGCACATCCCGCGGGTAGCGCCGCGTGGGTTGACGAGCAGATCGCGTGGGCGGAAAAACAACCGTCGTTCGACGGGCCCCGTAACGTTCTGGTAATTGGAGGGTCCGGCGGTTACGGTCTTTCGAGTCGTCTTGTGGCTGGTGTGAACGGAGGCGCGGGAAGCCTGAACATCGCATTCGAACGTCCGCCGACGGAAAAACGCACCGGCACCGTCGGCTGGTATACATCGGCCCATCTTGATCACAGGCTCCAGGAGCGGGGGCTGCCCGCGAAAACCATTATGGGAGACGCGTTCAGCGACGAGATTAAACAGCAGGCTATCGAAACGATTCGGGAGATGTTCGGCACCGTCGACATGGTGGTGTACAGCCTGGCCTCCGGGGTCCGCACCGATCCTGCAACGGGTGAACAGTACCGGTCAGCGCTCAAACCGATCGGTGAACCTTTCAGTGAGCGCAGCATTGATCCTATCGAAGGACAGCTGACACACGTTACCATAGAGCCTGCAACGGAAGAAGAAATTCAGCATACCGTCAAGGTCATGGGTGGCGAAGACTGGCTTCTGTGGATGGATGCGCTGTCCGGGGCAGGGGTTCTTGCCGAAAACGCTGTCACGACGGCATACAGTTACATCGGGCCTCAGATCACCTATCCCGTTTATCGGAACGGCACGATCGGTCGTGCAAAGGATCACCTCGAAGCGACGGCCGCAGAGATAGAAGGGCGACTGTCTGCACGGGGTGTTCGGGCTTTTGTGTCGGTTAACAAGGCGGTGGTCACGCGTGCAAGCGCCGTCATTCCGGTGGTCCCCCTGTATCTCGCGATTCTGTTCAAGGTCATGAAGAAACACGGCCTCCACGAGGACTGTACGCAGCAGATGTATCGCCTCTTCGCGGAACGCCTGCATGGTGGCACGGATGTTCCGACCGACGAGCATGGCCGTATCCGCGTTGACGACTGGGAGATGCGCGAGGACATACAGAAGGAAGTCCTCGATGTCTGGGGACTCGTCACACAGGATACGCTCGAGAAATACACCGATCTTCCGGGATACCGGCACGAGTTTCTCGCCATACACGGTTTTGACATAGCAGGCGTTGATTACGAAGCTGATATCGCTACCGGCGGTTGATCGCGGAATACTGAACTTATGAACCTTGAAGCCTTTATCCTCGGTTGCGGCGGGATGATGCCCCTCCCGAATCGACATTTGACCTCTATGCTGCTACGCAGGGAAGGGGATCTGTTTCTGTTCGACTGTGGCGAAGGCACACAGATATCCTTGCGACGACTGAACCTGAGATGGAAGAAGATTTCGGCGATTTTTATTACTCACACCCATGCGGACCACATTACGGGTCTTCCCGGTATGCTTATGCTGAGCGCTCAGGTGGATAGGACGGAACCTCTGTACATTATCGGTCCACCACGCGTACGTGAGTATGTCGAATCGAATCGCCGCGTACTGGAGATGTATATCAATTATGAGATTATCGTTCAGGAGATTGAAAACCCCGACGTGCCCGGTGTTGCCTACAGGGGTGACGGTTTTCACGTGCGCAGTTTCCCGGCACGTCACACCCGTACCTGCGTGGGCTACTCATTCGTAGAAGACGATCGCAGCGGTATCTTTGACCCGGAAGCGGCGATTGCTGCGGGTGTACCCCGAGGTCCGCTCTGGTCCGTGCTACAGAGAGGTGAGTCGGTATCACTTGCCGACGGTCGGAGCGTCGAGTCTTCGCAAGTGGTCGGACCCGCGCGAAAGGGGCGCAAAGTCACATTTCTGACCGACAGCGTAAAGCTCGAGAGCTTTACAAACGAAGTCGCCGGGAGCGATCTGCTGATATGCGAGGGTATGTTTGACGAGAGCCTGCGAGAAAGTGCAGTGTCAAAGAAACACATGACCGCGATGGACGCAGGGACGCTCGCAGCGACTGCACCGGGCGTCGGCGGTCTGGGGCTGATTCACTACAGTCCCCGTTATACGGATCATGAACTGAAGGTGCTGTTGAAAGAAGCGAAGCGAGTGTTCCCGGACAGTTTTCTGACGCGGGACCGAATGCAGCTTACCGTGGAGTATAGAGGTTCTGATTAGATGAAAACCGACCGGACGCCGACATTGATTGTTGACCGCGTTTCACGATCGTTCGGTTCGCTCCGTGCGCTTAAGAAGGTCTCGTTTACCGCGCAAAAGGGCCGAATACTTGGTCTGCTCGGTCCTAACGGTGCTGGTAAAACAACCCTCATGAGCGTAATCGCCGGTGCCATTCTTCCGGATGAAGGGAGGGTGGCGATAAACGGGATCTGGTCCAATGAATCGGACGCCCGCTGGCGGCGTCATGTTGCCTTCGTGCCGGAGGAATCTCCTCCCTTTTCATATCTCACACCGCGAGAGTACCTCTGTTTCATCGGTGGTGTCATGAACCTCCGCGGGAAGGTTCTAGATAGCCGAATGAGCAGAGCCATTGAGACCTGTGAGATTTCCGCGGTAGTAAATCGTGACTACGAATCGTTGAGTAAAGGGTACCGACGACGCGTGATACTCGCGGGTTCTCTCGTGACCGGGGCGACGGTGGTTCTTCTCGACGAACCGACCTCCGGACTTGACCCGAAACAGAAAGCCTCGTTCGCGGCGCTTGTTCGTCGTTTATCGGAAGATGCCGCTGTCGTTTTCAGTTCGCACAGCCTTCCTGAGGTTGAAACGCTCTGCAGCGATCTGCTTGTGCTCGCAGACGGTTCTGTCGTGGCTTCAGGTTCCACCACTGATCTTCTCGGTCCCGAGGTGCAGATCCTCCGGATGGTGGTAGACCTGAGCGAAACGAGCGCGGTCGAGGAGCAGGTCCTGTTACGTGCGCCGGCACGTGTAAAATCGATCCACGTACGTGAGGACGGGCAGATCATTGACTTCGCGCTTGATGACCGGGGAAGCCGGCAGCAACTGCTCTCGTGGGCGGTGAGTGAAGGAATACCTATTGCCAGTCTGACGACTCCGCGGCGATCGGTTCAGGACCTGTATGAAATAACGACCGGCGGTTCAGACGTGAGCGGCGGGGGATCCGAGGTATGACCCGGTTCATGGCGGCGTTCCGCCGCGAGTTCAGAGTTTATGTACATTCGGTGCACGGCTGGGTTGCTGCACTGTGTATGCTTTTTATTCCTGCTATCAATCAGTTCCGTTTCGGGTTGTTCGTCGAGGCAGAAGTCCTCGATCTTTCGCGTCTCTACGGCTCCTGGCTCGCGGTATTATCGCTTGTTGTGCCTGCGCTCACGATGAGAGTGTGTTCGGAGGAAAAAAAAACGGGCATAGATCTCCTTTTGAGAACCCTTCCCGTTTCATCGTCATTTATCATTCTCGTCAAAGCTTTGGCGGTATATGCCTTTGTGAGCGTGTTTATTCTTATCGATACGCTGATACCGTTGTCGCTCTCACTCATGGGTGATGTACCGTTCGGGCTCACTGTATCGCAAACACTCGGGCTCTTTACGGTTAGCGCGGTCCTTGTATCGCTCGGCGTATTCGTTTCGTCGCTTACGCGGAGCCAGCTTGTCGCCTTGCTCGGATCGCTGTTCCTGTTTGCTCTTTTAAGCTACGCCGATTCGCTTGTACAGATGGCAGGTCTGCCGTCGGAACTAATAAGGGTTTCGCGTCAGTTCAGCCTCGAGTACCGTTTTACCCCCTTTATCCAGGGCATGATAGACGGCAATGCGTTGTTCTACTTCGCCGGTCTCAGCGCCGTCCTGCTTCGAATGGCAGTTCACGCGTACGAATCGAGGAGATACTGAATGAAGGAGCGATCACGACCGCGCAGGACGCAGTGGATGTTGACCGTACTGATTACGGTAACCGTCATTGCGACGGGCGCATTACTCTCCCGATTTTCCCTTGTACACGACCTTTCTCCAGGCCGTATTCTATCGTTAAGTACCCCGACGCGAGACCTGTTGAGGACTATCGATGAGCCGGTTCGGGTACGGTATCTCGTCGACGGACTTCTGCAGAACACAAGTCCCCGCAGCGAACAGATCTATCAGCTTCTGAGGCAGTACGAACGCGTTTTGCCACGATATATCCGTGTTGAACGGATTATCGATCCCGGTCTTTCCCGAGAGGAACTTGAGCGTATGGGCCTGCTTGTCGACACCGTAAACGTCGGTACCGAAGAAGACCCGCAGCTCGAGGAGATATTCAGCGGTGTTGAAGTGCGCTATCTCGATCGGCGTGTGGTTGTTCCCGCCATCGTCGACGCCGGTTCGGTCGAGTTCAACATCACAGGCGCAATCCATTCTCTTGTTCAAGAGGAACCGCTGCACGTTATGGTCGTTTCGGGCGGTCGACCTGAACGTCTTGAAGACGAGTATGGTGCATTACTCGACGAACTCGATCAGCTGTATCGGGTCCAGGCAGGAAACGCAGCCGACCTGTCCTCGTCGTCGCCCGACGTGATTCTGCTCCTCGGGAGCAGCGATCTCGATCCGGCATTAGCCACAGCTATAGAAACCTCGATCTCGCGTGGCGTTTCTGCCTTCCTCACGGTGGACGGTATTGATGTCCGTGTCTCCGAGCTTACCGGCGACGCAGTGAACAACGCGACTATGGAGCCGCTGCTTCAGTCACTTGGTGTGGCAGTAGAAAACGTTCTCCTGCTCGACCGGGAATCACACCTGTTCCCGGCCGAACTCACCTCAGGCGAACCTATGGTGTATCCCCCCTGGATCAGGACCGGACAACGAAATATCGATCCCGACCACCCACTCGGTGTACGGGCTGTGCCGGTAGATTTCTTCTGGCCGAGTCCGATCCGTGTGTTCGAACCCGAATCCGGCACGAACGGCCCTCTGATCGTCTCTTCGCCTGACGCATGGCTGCAGGCGGCGCCTTTCTCCCTCAATCCGGAGGATCCTGTGGCGCTTGCTCGTGACCGGGATGCGAGTACCGGCGTGTACGCCGTATCCGCCTGGACTGAAGGTGTACTTCACGAAGACTCCCGTGCCGTCGTTGTCGGTGACAGTGATTTTCTGAGTAACCTTGTATATTACACCGACAGTTTTCCGAATTTCGATTTCGTGAAACGTGCTGTGTACTGGCTCTCCGGTAACAACGGGCTCGCAACGCTGAGCCCCGAGAACGTCGCTGTTTCCCGCATGGACCGCATTGAGGATCCGTTTTATCGCCACCTGACGGGAAGGATAGTCGAAATATTGAATGTACTGATTCTTCCCGTTCTGATGTGTACCGGGGTACTATTGTCGGTGCTCAGAAGACGTGCACGTATGGCATTACCTCGAAAGGGGCAGGTTGGCGATGAATGACAGGTATTGGCTTAGAACGATGCTCGCCGTATCGGTGGCAGTCATACTGATACTGCTACTCGTATATCTTATGGATCGACGCGGTTCAGATACTCAGCAGGAGGGTTCGGTCGCCCTTCTTGAGCTCTTCCGCGGACTGACCGTGGAAGAGCTCACTCGTATCGATATTATAGGCTATGAGGGCGAGTTTTCGATTTCCGGTTCATTCGTTCGTAATCCGTCTGAAGATGCTCTGCGACCTCTGATCAATGGTTCCGGAGTATCCGATGCTCCGGCGCGCGCCGATCGTGTCTCAGTATTTGTCGAGGAGCTCATGTCTACGGAGGACATGAGGTTGGTCACCGAGAATACAGCACGTCACGGAGAACTCGGCGTTCAGGAGGTCAACGGGCCCGAGTCGCTGCAACCCTTTGAATACGTTATTAACCTGTGGTCGGACGATGAAAGTCATACGGTGTATCTTGGAATCTCATCGACTGTCGAAGTGGTGTACCTTCGTAGCGCCGAGAGTGATTCCGTCTACGCAGCTGCCGACACCTTCAGCCGTGCGTTGTCGCTCCACCTCGACTGGTTTGTCGATCATCGTCTGCTGCAGGGTCGGGTACGCCGAAGCGACGTGGAGTCGATCCGGTTTTCAGGACTTGCCGATGCGCAGATCGATAGGCTCGACGGGGGATTTACGGCCGATTACGAACCCGGGGCTGCAGCCGAAGCCGCGGCGGCGACATCCGTGTCTCGCCTTCTGAGCCTCGAAGGAGCTGCATTTCTCTCGGAGCCGGTGAATGCGGATGACGCGGTCATGCGCGCCGAGATCATGCTGCAGGACTCGGACATGCTTGTTGTGCTTATTGGAAACGAGCGGGAGGACGGATATCCTGTAACAGTTGTATGGCCTCAAGACCACGAAGACACAGCACCACAATACATGAACGGGATAATGGTTTTTGACCATCTGATTGAGGAGTTGCTTCTGTCTCTTGCCTCGCTGCAACCGTCCTGACGAGAAGCGGAATTATCCGGCAATGGTAAACCGTTCGCCGTCGCCACGGACGAGTCTGCGGTAGCGGTCCGGATCTGGCAGGAATCCTACAACCGGCGCACGTTCGTCGGTCTTACGAAGCGCTGCTTGAGCTTCCTTAATCAGGCGAGCGCTTTCGACGAGTCGTCCATTCCGACTCGACGCACCGAGACGTATCGTATAACTGCGGTTATTGTGCCGTCTGCCGAGTGTCACGAAGCGTTGTGCCTTGCGGAGCGCTGCCGGCAGATCCACCCCGGGGAGAATGACGCAGCACAGCCCTTCCTGTTCATGTCGCAGATCGTATACGAGATCCTCGAAAGGGAAGAATTCGAGGATCAGTCTGCCGAAGACTTCGGATTCAGGGTGTTTCCCCGTATCGGATTCGATCAGGGTCGCGTACATAGTCGTAACATCGAGCTCGTTTTCTGCTGCGCGCTGCAGCTCAAGATCAAGGCGCCTGTTCAGATGAGTTGCAAACGAAAGCCCGGACTCGCCCGAAACGAGCGGCGGTGATCCCGAGTCCGCAGGCGAGATGCCGGAATCAGCGGAAATCGGTGAGTTTTCGTGCGCGATTGATTCCGTTCCCTCGTTCCCCGTCGCCTGCGTCCGCGGCGGTTGCGTCCGCGGCGGGTACGTCCGCGGCGGTTGCTCCCCCCCGATATCGGAGCCTCGCGGTTCGGGCACTTCGTCACGCGCGTCGTTCCGTGCCGGGGGCGTTCCGGACAAACCAGCGATCAGGACGACAGTCAGTAAGAGCGCGAAGGCAATGACGGTGAGCAGGACGTCCCGGATGTTCTGAAATACCCTGTCCGGGTACAGGAGCTGGTATTCCGCGCGTATGATCCGCGAGGCAGAACCCAGCGAGACTGTGTCCGAAAGACGGGTCACCCAAATCCCGGACTCCTCTGCGGTGTCGGGGATAATGGCCGCAGAGTCGTTCAGTTGCGCGGCGTAGTGCGGATTTCTCGACCAGGCATATTCGACGCTCCCACGCGTTTCAACCACGACTATGTAATTAAGCCGCTCGTTCGAGAGCAGCGTTTCGCGTACAGCGTCGTTCCCGGCGCTGCCCGAGCGGGTTATTGCACTCTGAACGTTCCCGAAATGCTCTTCCGCCTCAGCCCGTTGATGCTCGCGCTCGGCGTATATCCGCACCATAAACAAGGTGGGGACGCCCAGCAGTACCGCTATGCTCAGGAGCACCAGTGCAGTGCGAAAAATCCGACTCATGCCTTACAGTATACGGGATACGGACAGGCTGTGCACGTGTTCAACCAACTGAATTGCATTCGCTTTTGCTTCGTCGAAACGATCCATTAAACCAATGTCGGGCTCGTTGTTCGAAAGACTCCGCGATAAACGGGCCGCCAGAGGTGCGATAATAAACGCCGCGGTCTGCTGATCGCTATCGAGGCTCCGAAAGTAGTGTTCGGGTTCATTATCGCCGGCTTTCGGAAGGGAGCGAATCAGGCTGCCAAGTCGATTGAGAACATCCGGCAGCCTGTTCGGGGCGCTCGGGGGACGAATGCGATGGGGCACCTGTGCCAAGCTACGAACCGGCGTTTGAAGCAGCATCTGTAATGCGCTTCGCCTTCCGTCGAACGCAGCTACCCGGTAATCACCGTTTACGTCGCGGTTCAGGTGTGGATGAGTCGCAAACATAAAATCGATTGTCAGGGCTTCGTTTGTCGACACCCGGGAGGAAGTGCCGAGAAACAGTTCGGGTATGTAGGTGGAACGAGCATAGGGTTTTCCGGAGGTCCAGCGGTAATCCGCTCCGATCACCGTAACCGGGTCCATGCCGCGCGACTTTGCAATCCACACTGCAGCGTATGCCACATCCGAGGCGAACTGAACTCGGGGCAGATGATCAAAAACCGGTGACATGAGGTGCACAAGCGGATGGGCAGATACGACCCCGGTGCGACCGGGTGCTCCCCTCCAGACCGCCGGGTGAACGCCTGCGTCGAGTATACTCTGAGCTCCCTCCGGGTACCCGTTCATGAGATGATGATAACTGTACACAGACGGGTCAATGCTGAGGACGGCAGCCTGTTTGATGCCGCTCTGGTTCAGTGTCGGCGCAGCTGTGTCGCAGACGAGGATGAAATCTCTCGATTCACTGATGTGTTCCGTATGTCTTTCGAGGGAAGGGCCTGCGGCTACGATAGTGACCGGTTGATTATCGGGGAGCGTCATAGGTCGGGTCTTGTGTGCCGAGATACTGTTCAGAAGAATGTTTCGAAACCATGCACGGGCGTAGCGTATCTGTGTTGTCAGATCGTCGCCAATGGTCTGAAACGAACGTTCCATGCCGCGGCGAAAGCGTTCAAACTCGTCAGGAAACACCCTCACGAAAGTCGGGAGATGAACGGTGGAGAGTCTGGTCGAGAAGTACGGAACGTGAATCCGCGGTACGGCATCTGCGATATGGGCTTCGGAACGGGAGCTCACAAGGTGCAGTCGCGGGTCGGAAAAAAGGCTTTGGAAGTCCGCGTGCGAAAGCGCATTTTTTACGATATCGAGGGGCTCACATACTACGATGATACGCACAAACCCCGGTTCCTTGAGTGCACGCCGCACATGGTAACCGAAGCCCAGACCGAATATGCAGACTGTTCCCACCGCAGGTGCGTTGCCGAGTGCTCGTTCGGCTTCTTTGAGAGGATCGTAGCGGGAGTGCAGCGTGTAGCTGCCGTCATCCGTAACAATTTCGGGAACAGCGTGACCCGAAGTGCTCATGCGGACCGTCAGCCGGGTGCCGGCGGCGGAAGCATTGAGCTCCTCGATAAACTCGCTGTGCCCCGCCTCCGGAGTTCGTGCCCGATCTGCCGAGCGAAGCGCGTTCAGGTTAATGGTCAGCGCGTCCTCCGGGTCATGCGTCACGTCAGACCCCGTGTGCCCAGAAGCTGCCGCAGCTCCAGGGAAAGCTCGCTGGACGGTGAATGCTCGTTGAGAAGCTCTTTCCAGCGTTCGAGTAAACGCCGCGACGCGTGTTCCGGAAACAGACGATCGGCCTGTTGCAGGGAGGCCGTGTAGGCTGCATCGCATGTCGCGCCTGCGGACTGTTCAAGGTGTAATCGAAACTCGCGCACATTCAGACGGACCATACCCAGGTCAACAGGCGAGGCGTTTACACGAAACACCGCCTCTTTGCCCGCCACGTAGTCGCGTATCCAGGACGCATAGACGTTGAGATTCGCGGCGTAGCGGCAACCTTTGGCGCCGGGGATCGTGTCGGCCGCTCTCGAGAGATAATTGCCCTCCACCGGCCCAAACCGATTCGTGCGGGAGTGTATCCACTGTTCGAAACCATGACCACGAGCGTGTGAGCGTACGTCACGAAAGCAGAGGTCGAGCCCGCATACGTAGAGCGAACCTGTGCGTATCGTGTCTGCGATGCGGAGGGCAGTAGCCGTTACCGTTCCTGCCTCAGGTATGATCCGCTCGGGTATCCCGAGTTCTGCCAGTGCGTCGGACTCTGCCAGCAGTCCGTTGCTGAACGGAAACCAGCGGTGAAACCGAAGGCCGGGGCTTCCGGCGGTCAGCGGCATGCACAGAACCGCGGCGCCCGGCGGCAGTCCGGGTGGAAAGTGAAGACTGGAGTAGAAACCCGGATCCGTATGAACGACGAGGTCCGGCACAAGCCTGCTCGCCTGAAGCGTGGATAACGCCGATGAAACGGTTATAAGCACGACCCGCTCCCTGAACTCCGCGATCAGATCAAGACACTGCTCCGCGTTCGGTCCCGGAATCAAAAGAACGACGGGTCGCGAGGTTTTTGTGAGCGAATCTATGATAACGCTTGAGGGAACCGAACGAGTGTTCCGCAGGATATTTCGTAACCAGCGTGGCCCGAATGTCCGGGTAGTCAGTTGGCTGTGTGCTTCCCGTCTGAGGTGCGACTCGATCATGGGCTTCACGGTCCGAAAGGCATGAACAAACATTCTCGCAGCAGGCTCCCATACAAGAATGCGACCGACTCCGCTCTTCACGCCTGTGGTATGTTTTCGCAGGAACGGTACGAGCGGGGTATTATTCCCGTACACCCAGGTCGGGTGTTCGAAATGGGCTTCAGATAAGGCGTGAATGTCGGGACTCAGAACGATCGATACAGGTGATACATGCGGTGCCAGCTCCCGGACCATAGACTCGAGGATTCCAAGACCATCGCTGACGATGTACAGCAGGTCGCAATCCGACAGATCTTCGTCGAGCAGAAAGCGATGTATTTGCTTCTTCGGGCTGTAGCGTGAATACAGGAGCACTGAATCGACGGAGACGGAAGCGCAGCCATCGCGGGTTTCGATGAACTCAATCACGTCGTTCGAAAAGAATCTCGAGAAGCGCGGTTACGTCCTCGGAGTCAACAGGCCACTGGCGCACGAGCGCGTCAACGGTGTACGTGTCGGGTAACTCAGGTAAAAGTGCTCCGAGTCGACCACTCAGCTGCTCAATAAGCAGTTCCCCGTGTTCAGCCGCCGGCATGGTAACCGCGGCTATGAGTGAATCCGGTTCGATAACGGTAACATCTCCAGCGGCTGCGAAAAACGACGCAGCAATCAGACGGACGTCGCGAGTGACGTGATAGGGGTCTGCGAAGGGCAGAACCGATACGATTGCGTCGGCTATGCTGTTGAGCCCGATACGGATACATACCAGTCCGTGTGGAGACGAAATCAGTCGCCGCGCCGTCGTCTGCACGCTGCGACTGAAATCCCTTCTGTCGAGGATGAGCGGATGTATCATGTGTTGCAGCGGCGTTTCCCGATAGGCGCCGATTTTATGGGCGACCGGCTCGCTGAGGGCCGCAAGTAAAAGCTCTGCGTTCCAGGATTCCTTGAAAAGCTGTTCGCTTCGAAAAATGACAAGCAGTCCACACAGGCGCGCCTGTGACTGAAATCGGCATAGCAATACCGGCTCCTGCATGCTTCTCTCGCGCACCGAAAGATACTGCCCTAGGCGCGAGCGGTCCGTCTCGTCGAGGTACGCCACGCGATCGGGAACGAGCGCATCGATCGTGCGGCGCTTCATGATCATGCGTCCTCGTGTCGTGGGATCAAGGCCGCATGAAGCCCACACCTTGTATCGGCTGTCTTCGACATCCCGAATCAGCAGAGCGCCGGAGGTAATCTCGAGTGTGTGAACGAGGAGCTGGAATATGGCTCCGGGAAAGCCGATGCCCGCGGGAGTCCTCTCCATTGCGTCGATCGCATAGTCAAACCGCCGTGCCGGCTCATCGGGTACAGGACCATAGTCCGATACTCCCAAAGGCGTGTTGCTGCGAGAGGGTGTGGGGTCGACCTGCGTGGTATCTAGTACCGCTACGGTGTCAGATACCGTATGCTCGTCCTGTGCTTCGCGCTGATACGTCGGGTTGTGAAGTACCCTGTTCATTAAACCCATCAGGGCTCCAGGTCAAGTTCCTCAAACAGCCGCTTGTACACTTCGAAGTGTTCCGACTCGGCAAACTCTTTGATTTTTTCTTCGGGGAGTGATTCGAGCAGCTGGTCCATGTACGTCAGCACCGCCCGGATTTCCTCTCTTATGTCGCTGGGTATGTCGTCGACGTTACGAGTGTTCTCCTCCGAAAGCTCGGAAACAGGTGCCTCGATTTCGGGTTCCGGTTCCTGCAAATCATTGCCCTCCGGAGCCGAATCATCGCTTCCAGTCATGAAATCAGTCGATGTGTCTTCCTCGTCGGTCAGTTCGTCGATATCGGCAAGTTCGCTTTCGATATCCATATTTGCCAGCGCGTCGATCTCTTCGTTCGTTTCCGATTCTTCGTCTGTATCATCCTCGATGGTCAGTTCGTACTCGTCGGCTTCGAGATCTATTTCGCTCACCGGCGAATCGAACTCGTTCTGAACATCGATGTCGCTTCCGATCGTAACGGTGCTCTCGTCGAACGAGGAGTCTTCATTTTCGTCGTCGAACGCGATTTCACCTTCGTCGGCATCGGGTTCCTGCAAAAGGTCGTCCTGCTCGTCGACATCGACCGGTTCCGAGTCGCCCGCGGCCAATTCGGTCCATACATCCGCCTCGTCTTCGGTATCGGGAGCATCGGCGGGGTGGGGTTCTTCGGACGATACGTTTTCCAGGGATGCTTCAAACGTCGATTCGTCCTCGAATTCACTCGGTTGTCCTGCTTCTTCGGTGAACTCGGCCGTGCTGAGGATGTTGTCGAGTTCATCGCCGGTCAGGGCGATGGTCTCGTCTCCATCGTCGTCGAAGAAACCGCCACCTTCTTCATCTTCCGGGAAAAAATCCTCCGAATTCTGTTCGGGGACGTCGACGTCATCAAGCACGTCCGCATCTTCTGCGCCTTCCGGCGAGAGGCCGGACTGCCTGGCCGCTTCCCGAAGTCCGTAAAGTTCGGACAGCTCGGATTTCAATGCTGCTATTTCATTGCGGATCCCGCTCAGCTCGCCCTCTATCTTTTCAAGGGCGTCCTGCGTAATAGGATTGCTGATCGTCGGCTCGGCGGTAGGTTCCGGCTCGATTCGAGTCTCAGCGTGCTGTTCGCTTTCGTCAGCGTCGGAGGTCAGATCCCGGGTAACCGCTTCCACGTCGTCAAAGTCGTCGCTGTCTCCAAGGGCGAAATCATCGGAGTTGTTCTCGTCGTCTTCGTCGTCGAGGTCAATGTCCATTTCGAGGTCGTCGAGTTCGAAATCGTCCGAACCGAGTTCATGCGTTGATGTCTCGGCGACGTCTGTTTCGTCAGTTTCGCTCGTTGCTTCGGAATCTGTTGATTCGTCGTACTCGTCATTTTCGAGTTCGGAAAGCAGTGCTTCTTCCTCGGCGGTCAGCTCGGACTCGCTTTCCGGAAAGACCTCGTCGTCATCCATAGAAAAAGACATTTCCTCTGAAGGTTCTGAACCAACCATTTCCGCGTCTTCAGACTCGTCTTCGGGTATGTCTTCGGGCACGTCGTCGTCGGAGAGTTCTGTGTCGTCAAACCCGCCATCGGGGACTAATGTCTCGCCCGATAGAGTAGGGAAGTCGTCGTCGAACGATTCTGACTCCAGATCCATCGAATCGAAACTCGCATCGTTTTGCACGTCTTCAAGAGCAAGGTCTTCTACCGATTCGTCATTGTCCGAATCGGATTCGACATCTTCCGGGCCAGACTTTACCCAGACGCCGTATTCGTCCAGCTCTGAACTTTCGGAATCGTCTGACTCGAATGCAAATTCTTTTTTTTCTTCTTCAGCGGACATTAACCATGCTCCTGCACCCTACGATCGCAAATTTCAAGACTCTCTGTAGGAAGATATCGGCAGTATCTAATGTGTCTTAAACACCGACTTTACTGTACGACGGCGCTTAAACAGCTGTCAACAAATCGACCTCTCTTAGATTTGCCCGACAGCTAAATACAGAGCGCTTCGGGACCGTTAATCAGACAAGGTAACATCATGGTCAAACTACATCTGTTTATAGCGACGTTGAGTGCCGCGTGCATCTATCTGTCTCTGACCCTGGTTTTCGGAAGCGCAGGGGTACAGAACGAACAGCAATTGCAGGCATACCGGGACCGCATTGGCGCAAACGTACAGGCCCTTCGCGAGACAAACGCTGGGCTTGAGGACCGCATTGTCGATCTGCAGCGGGACAGAGAGCTGCTGCGTGTCTATGCACGTTCGCTTGGCTTTTTTTCATCCAGCGAACGTCGCCTTGTTATGGACTCCCAGGTCGATGTAACTGAACCGGTCAGTCCGGGAGGTCTTGTGTACACAGATATTACCTTCGAAGATAATCGTTCATTGCTGCGTATCACAGCAGCGGTTATCGGTATAGGAATCTTTGGACTGTTAACTGTTTTGTCCTCGGAAGCGGGACCGTCGAGCCGTGCCGCAGCAGGGAAGAAAAACGCATCGGCACAACGTGAAGCGGCTTAAGACGTAAAAACCGGAAGACGTCAGCGTCGAGTCCAGATTGCTTCGCGCGAATACGTGTTATCTGCCCATACGACCCTGCCGCGATCCACCTGAAAGAACGTCGTGTCCTTTACGCCCGAAAGCGTGTTCCCGTCCTGATTCAGGGTAAAGACCCAGCGCATAGGGCGCGCAATATCGACGATCTGCACTGCGACCGTGTAGGGGAAAACCGTCATGTACATCTTCGGGGCGTTCGGTTCGTCCTGGCGCACAACGACTCGGTTATCGTCGATGGTGACCGATATTCTCATGCTTCCCGACCCGTTCAGGTACGCTGTACCGCTCCCGTCGTTATTGATTTCAACGATACCAAGCCCGCGGTCACCATTCCAGACGCCGGCAATGTCGTCGAGGGATAGCTGACTGCGGACTTCCTCGCGGGTTTCCGCCTGCGGTGCGGCAGGATTTCTGGTGATATCGGAGGAAGACTCAACAAGCGTTGCCACCATTTCCCGAGCGGAACCCAGTGCCGCGGAAAAACCCGCAAACTCGCGCGAGAACAACGAGGCGATTTCCATGGTATCAACGAATACACTCCGGACGTCCACGAACAGCATGCCGTCGATGCGGTTTATCTCACCGACGATAATATAATCTGCGCTAATGTCGCGGGCGAGCTCTGTGGACAGTCCTTCTGCCGATTCAAGGACCCGCTCGAGTATTTCCCCTCTGTTTCGAGGAATGGTTACGCTGAAACCGCTGGTTTCAGCGACGGGGATCAGCACAGAAATGATGCGGTTCTCAAAAACGCGGAGTTCGGCTGCGGTAACGTCTCCTTCTCGCGCGACGAAGCCGGCGAACGTCAGTACCGGTCGCTCCTCGTCTGCGATCAGGGCGGGTGAGGCAGAAAGCAGAATCAGCAATGCCGCAAGGCACGTTCGATGCATACTCAGTATTGTACTGCGAACACGCGAAATATCAACGATTTTCAATTTTACCTCAGTTCTGTCGTATCTTCCGTGCTTCAAGGTAATATCGTTTATCCCGCGCGGTGCCTATGGAAAAGGCTTTTCGCGGCAGGACGCCGTCGCGTACGACGGTGGGAATAATCTCGTCAGGGTTTATTGCCGGCATTTCCAGTACCATTGCGTCTTCGGATATCCATTGTGCGATTGAGTCGAGATCGTGTACGTAGTCGGTACGGAGCGTACCCGGGTGTCCGGAAAGTTGCTCGAGCGCTGCGTCAACCGAAGCTACCGGCAGCGCGACTCTGTCGCCGGGGACGACAAGGTCAGTTCCTCTGGACGTGTGCAGGCGAACTGCTCCAGGAGGCGGCGTAGAAGAAGGGCTACTGTGTACCGTAAAGCCGCGCATCTCAAGCGCCTGCTTCATGTCCGCTTCGGTAACGTTTCGAACCAGACGGTGAATCGGGTGGAAGCTCATGCCCTGTCCGTAGAGGTTCACAATCTCAACCAGCGCGTATCGTGCAGGGTGCTCAACGGACGCTCCCGCATTCTTTAGATGAAGCCAGTACGTACGGGCAGCGGCAAGGCTGTGGTTACCGTCGCCTACAGGAAAAAGCAGGGGAACGTCTGTGTGATACCGGGCACGCAAGCGCTCGGGCGATATCAGTCTTTCAAGCCGTGCCGCAAGCTCTTCTAAATGTCCGGCACTGTCAAGGAACCGCCCCTTGATTCGCCCGCCACCGAGCATCAGCGGTGTATCGTACAGCGGCGTCAGTTCTTTCTTCACGCTGTCGATATAACCGAAAACAAGATTATCCACGTCGTCGATCATTATCATGACATGAGGAAGCTCGATCGCCGCGCCTTCGCGAATGCGGATACGTGGTGGCAGACGGTCGAGTATGGTCTGTTCAGTTGCGCGAACCAGCGATGTTGCACCGGGCGAAAAATCGTACTCCTCAAGATCAATCGCCAGAACAAGCCCCTGCCGAATGCTGCCGTCCGGCAGGGTACGGTCCGTAACGACGAATCCGTGACCTGTAGGCTTGAGAATTCCCTCGGCCACGTACGACGCAGCGGTTTTTTGTACCGCATCGATTCTTTCCGCGACGTCTGGTTCGTCCAGATATACTTCCGGCAGTACACAGTGCAGAGCCGATGGTGAATCGCCTGCGATCGCTGCGACGTCTTTCCAGTATTCGGCTTGACTCGTAAACTGGTCACACGCAATCACGGCAAATGTCTGGTAATCGACGTCCGGTGCGGGGAGAAGTACCTCCGGAACATGTACGCCGAGTTTTGCGAGTCGATCGTGAACGGTTTCTGGAACAGGTGCAACCATTCCCAAAGTATATCATTCGAGGCGTGGATGCTCTACCGCCGGTAGACCTGTGCCAGAAACGGGCCGTGTTCGTCAAAAAAACGGGTGAGGTAGTACTGCACGCCACGGAAGAAACTGTCTTTCATTGCGACCGCGTCGCTACCGATATACCGATAGTGCCAGCTTTCATAGAGGTAGCCCGTGACGTCTTCAAGACCGGAAGGGTAACTGAGCGAGAATCCGTAGTCGGCCGCGTGTGCTCTCAACCACAGATCCTGCGGCGTGCCGTCGAAGTTGCGACCGACCGGGAAGAAGTCGACGGTGGTCCCGAGCTGGTGTTCGCTGTGACCGGGCGGTGCGACAAGCTGTGATGTGAGACGATACCCGAACCGTTCGAGGTGATTGGCGTACAGCTCCTCCTGGGTTTCGTAATCGCGGTACACACTCGACACGTCGAGGTTCACATCGTCCAGGCGCGCAGCGTCCGTCATGTCGCGCAAAGCGAGAGCCGCTCGTTCGACGAGTCTGTCGTCGGGCGCAGATACGGAAATGGAATCTGCAAAGGTCCGAAGACCGACCATACCTGCCGGTTCGTCGTCCGGCTCAAGCCCATGGGAACGATCGACATGACGCAGCAGCTCAATATCAGAATCGAGAACCGCAGCGGTGAGATCAAGGAAGCGTGTCGGATTCCGGAGTGCACGTGTACGTATTTCAATTGGGAGCGTTGAAACGATCTCATTGAATTCCGAACTCGACATTGCGAAGTCCGGGTGTACGGCACCACGTCCGAGCGCTACCGACGGCGTTCCTGTCAGTATCAACAGTATGAAGAATACACAGCAAGCCGGTGATCTTCTCAAAAAACCTCCGCAATCACTTCGGCCATGGTAGAAACCGGAACGAAGCGTATACCTTTTCTGACATGCTCCGGGATATCCTCAAGGTCCTTTTCATTTGCTTTCGGAAAAATAATGGTTTTTATGTGTGCTCGCTTGGCGGCGACCGTTTTTTCCTTCAGACCACCTATCGGAAGTACTGAACCAAGTAAGGAAAGCTCCCCGGTCATTGCCACCTGCTTTCTGATTGCTTTTGATCTCGAAAGACTCAGCAGCGTCGTCGCCATTGTAATCCCGGCGGACGGACCGTCTTTCGGAATGGCGCCTGCCGGTATATGCAAATGTATGCTGTGGCTGTCGAAGAAATCCGATGGTATTCCGAACTCGGACGCGATACTGCGTGCATAGGTGTACGCAATGTTGGCCGACTCCTGCATGACTTCGCCCATTTTGCCCGTCAGCTTGAACGCTTCCTTACCCGGCAGCTTGGAAGCTTCAATCAGTAGCGTATCACCACCGTAGGGGGTCCATGCGAGTCCGATTGCCATGCCCGGCTTGTCGACGACCCGCTCATTCAGTTCCTCAAACGAAGGGTGGCCGAGGTAGGTAGAAAGCATATCCGGGGTCATCTTTACCGGCGTTTCGAGCCTGTTTTCGAGCTTCGCACGGGCAATTTTTCGATGAATCCGGTCGAGAGCTTTCTCGTAGTTGCGCATTCCGGCTTCCCGGGCGTATCGGTCTGCGATCGCGATCAGGGTGGTTTTTGTGTACTTGACCTCGCTTCGTTTAAGACCGGCACGGTGCAATGACTTGGGAACAAGGTACTTCCGTGCAATTGCCGTTTTCTCCTCGTTTATATAACCGGAGATTCGTATGACCTCCATTCGATCGAGCAAAGGAGCGGGAATCGTATCCATGTTGTTTGCAGTGGTTACAAATAGAATATTCGAGACATCAAAGGGCAGGTCGAGATAGTGATCCCGGAAGTCGGTATTCTGTTCCGGATCAAGGACCTCAAGCAGCGCGCTTGAAGGGTCGCCCTGTATGCCCGCGCCAAGTTTATCTATCTCGTCTATCATGAATACCGGCGCCCGGTCCTTTACAATTTTCAGGCCTTGAATAATTTTTCCAGGCATCGCGCCGACGTAGGTACGCCTATGGCCCTTGATTTCCGCCTCGTCCCTCATGCCCCCGACGGAGAAGCGGAAAAACTCCTTGTCGAGAGCCCGCGCGATGCTGCGCCCGATACTGGTTTTTCCGACCCCGGGGGGCCCGACGAGACATATTATCGATCCTTTTGTGTCTTTTCTGAGCTTTCTCACCGAGAGGAACTCAAGGATTCGTTCCTTTACGTCGTTCAGTCCGTAGTGGTCTTTCTCAAGGATCTCCGATGCCTTGGCTATGTCTATGTCCTCCGCCGCAGGATCGCCCCACGGAAGACTGATAATGGTATCGAGGTAATTCCTCGTGATCGCAAACTCAGGTGACTGTGGCTCGGTCAGGGAAAACTTCTCAAGCTCCTGCTCGACGGATTCGCGAACACTCTCCGGAAGATCAATGGATTCTATCTGTTCCCGCAGACGCTTCAACTCGCTGCTCTTCGCATCACCAGGCATGCCCAGTTCTTCGCGGATTGCTTTCAGTTGCTCCTTGAGAAAATACTCGCGCTGACTCTTCTCAATTTTCTCGTTGATTTGGGCCTGTATGCGCTTCTGTATACGCATAAGTTCCTGTTCCTTTTTTATATGAACAAGGACAGTTTCCATGCGTTCGCGGACATCGGTGGTCTCGAGAACCTTTTGCTGGGCTTCACGATCGAGATTCAGAATACTCGCGATAAAGTCGGCGATCTTGCCGGGATGGTCTATGTTGACCATGTTGAGGCGCATCTCTTCAGAGAACAGTGGATTATTTTCCGAGACCTGTTTCATTTCTCCGATAAGGCTTCGGGTGAGGGCTTTCACCTCATCTCCCTCGAAGTTTGTATCCTCGAGCTGTTCTGCAGCTACGACAATGGGGTCTGAACTCTTGAGTACTTTTTTTATGCGGAATCGTTTGATGGTCTGCACGAATATATTCAGGCCGCCATCGGGTAGATTGATCTTTTTGACGATACGAGCTGCGGTGCCTGTTTCGAAAAGGTCCCCCGCGGACGGCTCATCGGCATCCTCGTCGCGGGTAAGTACGAGACCGACAAATCCGTCGGACGAGCTGGCCTCCTGAACAGCCTTCAGGTCGCGCTCACCGGTGACCATCATCGGCATGAATATTCCCGGGTACAGTGGTCGACCGGTAACGGGAATAATGACGAGCCGTGTCGGAATAATGTGATCTGCAGGAATGATGTGTTTGAGATTCTCTGTGTCCATAATGTGTTCCCTCGATTATAGTATGGGCCAGAATGGAACGCCACAGTACCGTCGAAGCCGTCGTGCTCGAAAACCGTCGCTTCGGCGAAATGCACAAGGGCTTGAGCCTGTTTACCCCCGACAGTGGCCTCGTCCGGGCAACTGCTTTCGGTGCTTACAGCAGGAAAGGGAGTCTTCGCGGAATTACTGACCCGTTTGTATGGGGAAAGTTCTACATCTATCGCGATCCGGTCAAGCAAAACGTTAAAATCAACGATGTCGAAGTATTTGATATGTTTTATGGAATCCGGGAGGATGTGCTTCGTTACTACACCGCGTCGCTGTGGGCCGAGATTATTCTCCGGTCTTTCGGAGGTGGTGAAGCATCGCGTGAGCTGTACGGCGTGTTCAGAGAGTGTCTTCTGCTTGTACGCGACGCGAACGAGGAAATGACGCGTCTCGTATGCGTACAGTTCATGCTCCGGTTCCTCCAGTTTACAGGAGCGCCCTTAGACCCCGACGCCGTCAGCGACCCCGGTATGCGGCGTGTTGTAGCGTCGATCGACAACGAGTCGGTGGAGGAAACGGTCGAGTTGGCAATGGGGCTTAGCCGGCCGCTTCCCGACGCATTACCGTATCTTGTCCGGTCCGTGCAGCGTGTCCTCGAGCTCGAGCTGAATACGGTAAAGACCGCCGGCGGGATTCTTGGTTTGTACTCCTGAGCTCCTGTTACAGGACTCCGGCTTCCGTGAGCGCCGCAATGCTTGAGTCGGCATCGGTGTGGAGAATAAAAACTCCTCCAGCCGCCTCCCAGGACTCCCGGAGCTTCTCGCGGTCGTCCACGAGTACCATGACGGCGTTCTCCGGGGTGTGTTCGGCGGCGCGTGCTGCCTTGTGACGGGACATGCAGGTGATAACGGGAATATCCGGACCGAGCTCACGAGCGCACCACGCCCGTTTCTGAGGTTCGGCCCACGAACCCATTGGAAGACCGGTCAGGATGGTAGGTTCATTTGATCGTACTGCGTTCCAGAGCACTTTACCATCCTCCATCCAGCGCAGATTTTCGTAGAAACCGTCCGCACGGGCGATCGCTGCCCACATTCGTTTTGGATGGAGTTGGTCCGGCGGTCGACCTGTAAGATCCTGAACACCTCTGTCAAAGTCTGCCAGTACACCGTCGAGGTCGACGAAGAGTTTAAACATACGCGAAAAATAATGGAATTCCACTCCGAAGCGCAACAATCATCCGTGAGGATGGTCGTGTATATTCAGATAGTACAAGCTGTGGTACCATACCCAATCGTCAAATCAGACGCTGAAAGGAATACACGCATGAGCATTTTAGACACGATTATCCATAAACGGGATAATCGACCGAACACGCAGGAGGAGATTCAGGAACTGGTGTCGGGGGCGGTGAATGAAACGGTGCCCGAATATCAGGTTTCCGCGTGGCTTATGGCGGCATTTTTAAACGGACTGACGCCCGAAGAGACCGGTACGCTTACAGAGGTCATGATACAAAGCGGGCGGACCTTTGATCTGTCCGGGCTTTCCGGTCCGCTGGTCGACAAACACTCGACCGGAGGAGTCGGCGACAAAGTCAGCCTTGTACTGGCTCCCATGGTAGCGGCATGCGGTGTTCAGGTTCCCATGATGAGCGGTCGCGGACTCGGCCACACGGGGGGGACCCTCGACAAACTCGAAAGTATAGACGGTTACACGACGGCTCTGAGCGAAGAACGGTTTCGTGACGTTATCCGTGACTGTGGCTTTGCGATGACCGGGCAGAGTCGCGATGTTGTACCGGCAGACCGTCTTCTTTACGCACTTCGTGATGTTACGGGCACGGTCGAATCAATACCGCTCATAACCGCGAGCATACTTTCCAAGAAATTTGCCGAAGGCGCCGAGGCTCTCGTATTTGACGTCAAGTGCGGGTCAGGGGCCTTCATGAAGCGTCTGGATC
The DNA here is from genome assembly GCA_046542845.1 of Spirochaetaceae bacterium. Taxonomy (GTDB): domain Bacteria; phylum Spirochaetota; class Spirochaetia; order DSM-27196; family SKKC01; genus SKKC01. The sequence goes on along the minus strand of JBKHAN010000008.1, from coordinate 3,654 downwards.
AGGCGCAGGCGCTCGCATCGAGCCTCAGAAGCGCATCGGCCGCGTTGGGCAGGCCGGTTGTCACATGCATTACTCGAATGGATTCCCCGCTGGGATTTGCGATAGGAAACGCGCTTGAGGTCGAAGAATCGGTGAACTGCCTGAAGGGAGAGGGTCCGCATGATCTCATGGAGGTGACGCTGAGACTGGGCGCGTGGATGCTCGTTGCCGCCGGACGCGCATCGTCTGTAGACGAAGGTCTACAACGGTGCCGGGCTGCGATTGAAGATGGCAGTGCACTTGAACGGTTCGTACGGAATGTTTCCGCCCAGGGTGGCAATGGCGAACAGGTGCTGTCGCCCGTGAAACGTGCACCGATAGAGCACGTGTGGAAAGCTGCTCGCGACGGTTTCGTGGAGAAGCTGGATGCCTACTCGTTTGGTCGCGCGGCGGGAATACTCGGCGCTGGAAGGATGCGCGCTGAAGACGCGGTACTTCCCGATGTCGGCATTCTCCTCGAACGGAAACCCGGCGATGCGGTACGAGAGGGTGACCCGATAGCCCGATTATTCGCGCGGGACGAGTCACGAATGTCAGACTCGCTTGCGTGGCTTCGCGACGCAATCACCATCTCGGCTGAAAAGCCGACGGTGGTCGCATCCATGATCCTCGATGAAGTCGCAACACTAAAGGATTAGATTCGGATGAGATGGAACAAGGATCGAATAGACTCGAGTCAGGTCCGCTCGATGAGCGAGCGGTACGGCGTCGATTTGCTGACGGCAGCGATTCTATGTCGAAGGAACATAACAGACGCGCGCGATATTCAGTACATGCTCGAAGATGATGTCAGGTATCTGCATAATCCCTTCCTCTTTGATGAAATGGAGGACGCGGTCGACCGAATCCTTCAGGCCGCGACCGAGGGTGAGCGTGTTCTTGTCTTCGGTGACCGGGACGTGGACGGTATTACATCAACGACCCTGCTTGTACGTACATTTCAGGAGATAGGTCTGGACGTCGAATGGGCTGTGCCTATGGGTGATGATCCATACAGCATACAGCAGGAACACGTGGACCGTTTCCGCGAACGTGACGGCACGCTCATTGTGACGGTTGACTGCGGGATCACCGCAGCCGAGTTGATCGAGTATGCGCAGCAGAGCGGGATCGATACGGTGGTTGTTGACCATCACAACGCCCCGGAGCAGCTGCCGCCGGCCGTCGCTATCATAAATCCAAAGCTCGCAGACAGTAGTTACCCCTTTGACGGTTTGTGCGGCTGTGGCCTGGCGGCAAAACTTCGCTGGGCACTGGTATTCGCGCAAAGCGAGTTGTACAAGCAGCCCGTTGTCCTGTTGAATGCTCGCCCCGGGAACGACACAGTCATTATTGAAGCAGTACGTCTGATCAATCTCGTAGAAATCGATCGGGTTTCAGAGAGTCTCGTTCCGGGCGTCGGGAGCGTTGAACAGACCCGACTCTTTTCATTCCTGCAGGGCAATGCGATCCTGGTTTACGACGAAACGACTCAGACCAAACTCCTGCGAAAGGCGTTTGGCAACGCTGTCGACGTGAATGTGCTCGACATAGCGCCGGAGGTTCACACGTTTTTTCCGACCCTTCAGGGCAAGAGCCTCATTCGGATGCGCGACCAGTCCAGGATGGCCGTCTACGCCACGGAATCACCGTCGGAGCTCGACGTTCTTATACAGCTGTATTCCATATTTATCACCGCGAAAGAGCCCCGTCTCGGTGCTTCGTACGCCGAAAAGCTTGATCTTCCTGCGCTTGGTACCCTGGCCGATATGATGCCGCTGATCGATGAAAACCGCATTATCGTACGTCAGGGGCTTCGTGCGCTTGCGACGACCCGAAATCCCGGCCTTCGTGAGTTGCTTTCACGACTGGGGCTTGCTGGACGGACGCTTTCATCGACCGATGTAGCCTGGCAGATCGCACCCGTAATTAACGCCAGCGGGCGCATGGGGGAACCGGATAAGGCGGTACAACTGTTTCTCTCCAACGATCCGGCAGAGTGTGCCCGGCTTGCAGAGGCGATTATTCAATTAAACATTACACGGAAGAAGATCGGTGAGACGGCCTGGACGCGCGCCGTACCGCAGGCGCAAAAGAGTTATGAAGCATCGGGCGGCCGTTTCGTGCTCGTCAAGGACGACGACGTGCATCGAGGTGTTACAGGGATTATCGCGGGTCGACTGGCTCGCCTTTTCAACGCGCCGGCGACCGTCGTAGCGCGCGTTGGCGACCGGGTCGTGGGGAGCGTTCGCTCAATGCGCGGCTTTGGGGTGACACGATTCCTCTCCCAGCTCGACGATATACTTGAGGACTGGGGAGGGCACGACGCGGCTGGAGGTTTTCACCTTGCCTATGAAAGGTGGCCCGAGCTTGAGCGCAGGCTGGCCGAACTGATCCCGCAGATTGTGCTCGACGAGGAACCGGAACCGACCGTTTCAATAGACGCGGAACTGCCGCATGAACATCTGACGCCGGACCTTCGCGAGCTTGTGGAGCGCCTCGGTCCGTACGGTCAACAGCACAAGGCGATTCGGTTTATGAGCAGCGGAATGCGCATTGTTGATGCCCAGATTGTGGGAAAAGGCGAGAAAAAGCACGCGAAGCTCCTGATGGACTCGAGCAGGCACAAGTGGCCCGCGCTGTTCTGGAACGCCGGTGAACGACTCGGGGTCGATTTTGCGGTTAACGATATGGTCGACGCGGTGTTCGAGGTTACGGTGAATCACTACCAGGGCAACGAGACGGTACAGCTCGTACTGCAGGACCTCCGGCGTGCGTAGTATTCGCCGATGCCGCCGGCTTGACACGCTCCCGCATATGGGTACTATACACACATAAATTCCCCAAAAAAGGGGGTGATGTACTATCGCCTATATTCGATTGGACGACAGCGAAAACCTTGAGCGTGCCATTAAGCGTTTCAAACGCATGGTTGAGAAAGAGGGCATTATTCGCGAGTGGAAAAAGCGCGAATACTTTGAAAAGCCGTCAACGATCAAGAATCGCAAAAAGAAGTCGCTCGAACGAAAGCTTCTCAAGAAGCAACGGAAAGCGCAGGGTCAGAAAAGCTACTGATCCTTCTTCGAGGCGCACGATATACCGCATATCGTGCGCTTTTTTTGTGTACGACCGTTCGTATGGCCCTCAGTTATCGTGAGAATCCTTCAAGGCACATCCAACTACATATTCCCCGCATTCCTGATAATCCTGCTGCACGTGCTCCTCGGGTGTACGCCGGCCCCGCCGCGTATATCGTCCGTCCGCAACGCCGTCATGCTGTACCATGACCCCGAGTCGGGAATTGTTACCCCGCGCCTGTCGCTGTTTGCGAGCGTATCGGACGATGACGGACTCGAAGACATTGCCTCATGGGAACTCCGTGATCCGACAGAGCGAATAGTCTGGAGCGCTCCCACAGAATTGCTTGATGTACGAAGCACCGACGACGGCCGTGTGTGGGTAGGAAGCTCGGCCGTATCGTATCCGGTGGGAACCGAACCTGTATTCGGTGTCCACGAGTTAATCGTGCGCGATCTTGCCGGGCTGTCTGAACAGATACGCTTCGAGGTATTTTCTCTTGATTACCAGGAGGTCGTGGGTCTGCTTCAGGGGATCGATCCGGGTGAGCTGTCAGCC
>JBKHAN010000035.1:0-27843 GCA_046542845.1 Spirochaetaceae bacterium | reverse complement strand
GAGAGAAATAACATACGCCGAAGCAATTCGAGAAGCTATGAGCGAAGAGATGCGCCGCGACGACTCCATCTTCTTCTTTGGAGAAGATATCGGAGTGTACGGTGGCGCGTTCGGAGTCAGTGTGGGAATGATCGACGAGTTTGGTCCGGACCGCGTGCGGGACACTCCGATCAGCGAGGCGGCGATCATTGGCGCCGCTGCAGGCGCGGCGGTAACCGGTTCGCGCCCCATCGCCGAGATACAGTTCAGCGACTTTATCTCCATAGGTATGGATCAGCTGGGAAACCAGGCCGCGAAGATGCGTTACATGTTCGGCGGTCACGCCGAAGTGCCTATGGTTGTCCGCGCACCGGCCGGATCGGGAACCGGGGCCGCCGCCCAGCACAGTCAGAGCCAGGAAGCGTGGTACTGCCATATTCCGGGCTTGAAAGTGGTTATCCCGTCGACACCCTACGACGCAAAAGGCTTACTGAAGACATCCATCCGGGACAATAACCCGGTTGTATTTCTTGAGCAGAAGCTGCTGTATCGCCGAAAGGGCGACGTTCCCGAGGAAGAGTACACCATTCCGCTCGGCAAAGCCGACGTCAAGCGCGAGGGAACCGATCTGACCGTCGTTACCTGGGGACGCATGGTCGGGATGGTTCTCGAAGTCGCGGAGTCGCTCAAGGAAAGTTTCAGCATCGAGGTTGTCGACCCGAGGACGCTTGTGCCCCTCGACCGCGACGCGATCGTAGCCTCAGCAAAAAAGACCGGACACGTGCTCGTCGTGCACGAGGCTGTACAGACCGGTGGTTACGGCGGGGAGATCGTAGCGACGGTCGCAGACAGCGAGGCGTTCTACTATCTCGACGCGCCGATCAAACGCCTCGGTGGTCTCGACATTCCGATTCCCTACAACCCGGAGCTTGAGCGCAACGCCGTGCCGACTCCTGAGACTATAGAACGTGCGATCAGGGATCTGATGGCGTAAGCGAACAAGGAGCGAACGGTATGGCCTACGAAATTATTATGCCGAAAGCCGGCATGGCTATGGAAACCGGAACGGTAATTCAGTGGTTCAAGAGCGTCGGCGACTACGTGGAAAGCGGTGAGCCTCTGCTCGAGATTGAAACCGATAAGGTCAGCATGGAAGTCGAGGCGGAGGTGTCCGGCTATCTGCTGCAGAAGCTTCGAGAGCCGGGAGAAGTCGTCCCCGTTATCGAGACGATCGGCTATCTCGGCGAGAAAGGAGAGACGCCACCGGACGAAACGCCCCGGGACGATTCTGCCCCCGAATCGCAGGGCGCCGAGTCGCAGCCGGTCGACGATACCCCGGCGGCACCGCCGGACGAACCGCCCACCGCCTCGGGGGACGGAAGAATCCCGGCGACACCGGCGGCGAAACGGCTTGCATCGGAACGCGGTGTGGATCTTTCATCCGTCGTCGCAAGCGGACCGCACGGCGCAGTCCGTCTCAGAGATGTCGAATCTGCAACGACGGGCGGCCGAACCTCCGCCGCGGCGAGCCCGCTCGCCCGTAAGGTTGCCGAAGGCGAGGGCCTGAATCTTTCAGACCTCGAAGGCAGCGGACCGGGTGGACGCATTATGCGGCGTGATGTCGTGAAAGCGTTCGCCGGTATGCGGCAGATCGAGCCCGGGGAAGCCGGACCCGAAGAGCGCGTCGCCATGAGCGGCATGAGAAAGGCAATCCGGGACCGCATGCTCGAAAGCCATCTCACGATGCCGCCGGTAACGCTGCACGCGAAGATAGACGTGACCGAACTCATGAAATTCCGCACCCACCTGAACGAAGACTCGGAGATGCGGTTTTCCCTGAACGACCTGATTCTGAAAGCGACTGCGAAGGCGGTCAGCTCACACCCACCGGTTCGGACGACTATAGACGGTGACGAACTGGTAACCTGGAACGCCGTACATCTGGGTATGGCGGTTGCAATAGACAACGGTCTTATGGTTCCGGTGATACCCGACGCTGACCGGCTGACGCTGAGCGAGCTTGCCACGCACGCACGCACGCTTGCCGGGAAGGTCCGGAGTGGCAAGATTGCTCCTGATGAACTGAAGGGAGGCACCTTCACGGTGACGAACCTCGGTATGTACGGTATACACAGCTTTACACCGATCATTAATCCGCCCCAGAGCGCGATACTCGGAGTGAACACCGCCGCCGAAGAGCTTGCGATGGATGACGATGGAGTGGTATCGAAACGTCACCGGATGATGCTGAGCCTCACGATAGATCATCGTGTCATAGACGGTGCGCAGGGGGCACAGTTTCTTGCGACAATGAGAGAACTGCTGGAGAAACCGCTGAGTATCGTGGTATGAGCAAAAGCCGTGTGAGTGTTTTCGAGCGCATCCGGCAGTTTCTGGGAAGGCTGGTAGATTCGGTGAATCCCACTCCAGACGAGCGATACGTCGACGACGGACCGCCGGCGACGGTGTTCCGTCGCCGCGACCAGCTTAGCCGCTACAAGCGGTCTGGGCACGTGAGCGAGACGAACGCACAGTTGTACGCTCGCCTCAAACGCGGCAGGTTCTCACATGTACTCGATACCTATCATATTCTTGAACATGGGAAGCCTCGCGAGGCCGCTGACGAACGTACTGACGAGACGTCGAAATCCTGATATCTTCGGAGTTACCACGAATCAGCTCGCATCTACACAAGGAGTACGTATGTCTTTACACGTTAATACAGTGGACGCAGCGTCAAAGAGCCCTGTTATGGAGGCATCGATGGCGTTTTCGGCGGCGTTCATGGAAGCAGCTCCGTACAAGGAGTATCTATCAGCGGCCGAGGCGGTCGAGAACGACCAGAAAGCGCAGAAACTGCTCAAGCAGGTTGAGGAGGCGCAGGCAGAGCTCCAGGCGAAGACATCCTGGGGAGGCATAACACCCGAGGATCTCGATCAGCTGAACGAGCTCGAGGCCGAAATGAAGCGCTACGAACCGGCAGCGCGTTATATTGCTGCTCAGGAAGACGTTATTGCCTTTACGCGCGCGGTGAACGAGCGAGTATCCTCGCACCTCGGGGCCGATTTCGCGAGCCTTGCGGCCCCTGCGCACAGTTGCGGCTGCGGGGCACATTGACGGCACCTCACACGAACCAGGGAGAACAGTATGCCAGGAACCACTGAACAGGAACGCGTTACGCTTGATACGACAATGCTGGAGGCGGCAGACAGGTTTGCACGTGCACTCTACGATTGCGACGAGAGTCGCGACTATCGCAAAGCGGTCGAGCGGGTCGAGACGGACCCGGAGTTCTCACGCTTGCGCCGTGAACTCGGTGAAACCGCTGGAGCCTATAACGCTGCCCACGCGAACGGAACCCTGAGCCACGAGATGGTCGCCCGGATGCAACAGCTTCAGCAGCTCGTGCAGTTTCACGATGTGAACCGTGAATACAAAGACGCGGAGTCGCTGCTGAAAGAGCGTTTTGCGGCGTGCAACGAACTGATCTCCGAGCAGATCGGTTTTGACTTCGCCCGAATTGCTGCACCACACAGCGGTGGCTGCGGTACCTGTTAAGAGCCATCCGACATAAAGCGTCGGTTCGGGTTATTCGCGAAAAAACCGGTCGCGACAAACACCAGGCATAGCGGAATAAACACGATCCCTATAGCCGAGAAGCTCCCGAACACGTCGCGGCTCAGGCTGAACGCATAGGGTCCAAGCGCACTTCCGGCTGCTATCCAGGCTCCACAGAAACCGTTAATCGTCCCAAGGTGGGTGAGCCCGTAGAAGCGTGGCCACACCACTGCGCTGTTGATACCGAACAGGGCAAGACTTATTCCGTGGGCAACGACGACGAGAAGGTATGGCAGCGCGCCGTTGCCGAGTACCGGCAGAAGAGCGAGGAGCGCGATAAGCGAGAGTGCGTGCAGGATTGCGAAGTACTTCAACCTGACGTAGTCGCTCAAAAGGCTTCCGGCGCTCTGTATGGCTATGGCTACGACCGAACTCGGGAGAAACACTGAGAGTGCGGTTGCCCGGCCTATACCCGCTTCAGCGAATATGCCGACCACGTGGAAGGTAAACCCGGTAATGAGCAGCGAGCTCATGGTTACGATACCGTTAAACGCCCAGAACGGAAGGCTCCGGACGACTTCCGCGAAGGTCGCATCCACGGGAGGGCGTGAAGGTTCGCGTGTGGGGCGTACCCCGGTGCGGCGTACAAGGCGAACAAGCTGTTCCGGTACGAATGCCGGTTTCGCGCTTTGCACCAGTCCGATATCGGGCTGCTGTGTACGTTCGGGCGGATCACGAAAAACGACGAGCGAGACCAGCGTGAATCCGGGGAAAAGCACAATACCGAGTATGATCCATGCTCCCTGCCACCCGGCACCGCGTATAAGCGCGTCAAACAGCAGGGGCGCAGCCGAGAACATGAGGGGCACAACGACGGAAAGCACTGCATTCGCGGCACCACGCTTATCGTCGTACCATTTAAAGATCATGGTCTTGCCGACGAGGGTCATGACTCCCTGTCCAAAAAACCGGATCAGGAAAAATCCGAGGGTCAGCGTCACGCCCGTCGCAACCGCTGCCTCGACCCCGACCGAGCGTAAGCCTTCGACAATGCGGGGCAGACTGCTGAGCAGAAACAGGCTTAAACCGAGACCGGCCGCCGCGAACGCGCCGGTCCTTCGCGAACCAAGTCGGTCGTACGCGCGGCCGGCAGAAGTCAGCAGAAAAGCGCTCGTGATCGTTCCAATGAGATAGGCAAGGCTCAGCGCGTTCCGGCTTATGCTCAGCGACGCGATCAGCGGGTCAATGAACGGACTGACGCCGTTCGTCTGTCCGGGCAGGCTCATAACGAGAGCCATGACTGCAGCGACGAAGATGACTCGACGTGTAACCCGCCGGAGATGAAGAATAGGAATGGTAATGGTTATACTCCTGCCCGGTACGCGCTCGGTGCGGTCCCTGTTTTCTGCCTGAAAAGCCTCGAGAAATATAGCTCGTCTTTATGTCCGGTTGCAAACGCGGTCTCCTTCACCGACAACCCCGATTGCAGGAAGTCGCGCGCAGCTCGTATGCGCGCCTGTATGAGGTACTGTGTCGGCGTGAGACCCGTGTGCTCGCGAAAGAGGCGCGTTGTGTAGTCACGGCTGAACGGCGACCGTGACATAGCCTGTTCCATCGCGTTCTGGGACGCGAATCGGTTTTGCAGGATGTGGGCCATTTCGACGATGAACATTTCGTGCTTCCCGTCGCCGGACCGGTCGCCCCGGTAGGCACGTTCGAGAAAGTGACTGAGAAGCGTCAGGAAATGAGCGTGCCGTGTAAGATTGCTTTCTTCGCGACGCCACGCGCGTACGTAGTTTCGGACCGTTTCAGCCACATAGGTCCAGGCGTCGTCGAATCGTACGTGTGGCTCGTATCGTATCAGGCTGAACAGGTCGTAACGGCCGACGATATCGACGGTAAAGTGCTGGGCGACCGCCTCGAACTGTCCATCGCTACCGTAGCGTGCGGAAAAAACGGTGTGAGGAGGCACGAGCAGCGCTTCGCCGCGTCTGAGCCGATATGCTGTATCCTTGATTCTGAACAGGGCGCTACCCGAAGAGCACACGAACAGATCGTAATCGTTGATAACGCGGGGGTCTATGGACCAGTCGGGACCCTGTGTCTGCGGGAACGGCCGCTCAGTGAATGTAATATGTATCTGCTCGGGAAGCAGATCTTTCAGCAGCGCGCTCGAATGAGTCATATGCAGGATTCTTACCGAAAAAGTCCATGCGCTTCAACGGATATGTCAATACCGGCGGTGACAATCCGGGTCTAGACTGCGAGTATACAGACAAAGGAGCTGGAGACATGGAGACAGCACAGAAGCAACCGGTCCGTTTTTCGGTTGTAGGACTCGGGAACATGGGACAGGCCCATATACAGCATCTTTCTGCGATGGACGGTGTCGATCTTGTTGCGGTGTGCGACAGGGTAGCGGAACGAGCCCGCCGGGGAGCCGAATCGGGTTCCTGCGCGTCCTACACCGAGGTGGGTCGCATGTTCGCCGAGGCCAGACCCGATGCGGTGTTAGTTTCGACACCGCACTACGATCATGTTCCAATCGCTATCGAGGCGCTGGAGCAGGGGATTCACGTCTTAGTGGAGAAGCCCCTCGCAGTCGAGGGCACGGAAGCGCGAAGAGCAATCCTGGCATATGAGCAGGCGCGATCGCGTTTCCCCGGTTTGCAGTTCGGGGCCATGTTCAACCAGCGCACCTACGGACACTGGAAAAAGATCAAGGATCTCCTGGATTCCGGCGAAATCGGAAGACTTGTCCGTGCGACATGGATCATTACCGACTGGTTCCGAACGCAGCATTACTACGATACAGGCGGGTGGCGCGCAACATGGGCGGGCGAAGGTGGGGGCGTTCTGTTGAATCAGTGCCCGCATAACCTGGACCTGTATCAGTGGTTTTTTGGGCTTCCCGCGCGTGTCCGGGGATTCGCTTCTCTGGGTAAGTATCATCAGATAGAAGTCGAGGACGAAGTTACCGCGTACTTCGAACACGAGAACGGCATGATCGGACATTTTATTACCTCCACCGGAGAGAGCCCGGGAACAAACCGCCTCGAAATCGTCGGTGAGCAGGGCCGTCTTGTATACGAAGCCAATACGCTCAGTTTCGCGAGAAATCGCACGTCAATGCTGAGAACGATCGCGGAGTCCCCGGAGTCCTTTGCAAAGGCCGAGTTCTGGCCTGCGACGATTCCGTTCAGGCATCACGGGGAAGGCGGTCATCGCATTCTGACTGAACAGTTCGTGAAAGCCGTACGAGGCGAAGGGAGCGTTGTCGCCGAAGCTTCTGAAGGCATTCATTCGGTTCTGCTCGGGAATGCGATCATGTTGTCCTCGTTCGAGTCGAAGACCGTTGAATTTCCCATGGACGAGGACGCCTACGCACGCAGACTCGACGAGCTCAAGGCTACATCATCCTACGATCCCCTGCAGGGGAAATCAGGCAGTGGACCCGAGAACCTTGCCGGAACGCATTAAGCACAACACTGAAGGAGTCAGTATGAGCAGCACACACATAATAGGCGTGAACCTGTATTCGGTTCGTCAGCATTGTCAGACCGAGGATGATTTGAACCGAACGCTCGAGCGCATCGCCGGGATGGGTTATCCCTCGGTGCAGGTGTCAGGGGTTGGCGATATCGCTCCCGAACGCATCAAGCACATTGTCGATCGTCATGGGCTTTCGGTCTGCGCTACGCACGAAAACCTGGACACTCTCGTGAACCACACGGACAAGGCCATTGAGAAGCTCAGAATATTTGAAAGCACGTATTGTGCCCTCGGAAGCCCTGGCCGGGATTTTTTCCGTCCCGGAGGAGCACAGGAGCTCGCTTCCATGTTCAAGGAACCGGCGGAACGCTTTGCTGAAGCCGGTTGTTCACTGGGGTTCCATAATCATCATCGCGAATTCGAGCGCTTCGAAGGGGATACTTTCATGGAGGTCTTTCTGAAAAACACGGAAGACACACCCCTGAATCTGGAACTCGACGTCCACTGGGTCATGCGGGGAGGGGTGAGTCCTGAAGCCTTTATCGCCGAACACGGCCACCGTATCGGTGCGATCCATATCAAGGACTTCGCAATCGATGCCGGGGAACCGGTGTTCGCAGAAGTGGGTGAAGGTAACCTGAACTGGGACGGGATTCTGTCGGCCTGTCGCGATCACCGAATCAACGTGTTTATCGTTGAACAGGATGCGCCTCGCGAGGTCCGGGATATATTCGCGTCACTTGAATTGTCTATACAAAACATGCGCAGCATGAAGCTTTTATAGGAGTGAAGGTATGGCACACGCAGATGGAATGAACTACGCGCCCGAGGGCCGACCGGATCCTGTAGTCGGCGAGGGCGATTTCCGCTTTGCGGCGGTCGGGCTCGATCACGGGCACATTATCGGTATGACGCAAGGCCTCCGGGACGCCGGCGGGACGCTCAGTTCCGTGTACGCTGCAGACAGCGAGCAGGTTGCGTCCTTCAGGAAAATCTTCCCGGGGGTTCGCGTTGCCGGGAGTCTTGAAGAAATTCTGGACGATACGTCTATTCACATGATCGCTAGCGCCGCCATTCCTTCCGAGCGCGGCCCGCTCGGACTCAAGGTGCTCGAAGCCGGAAAACACTATTTCTCCGATAAGGCTCCGTTCACGACCGTGGAACAGTTGTCCGCCGCCCGCGCTCAGGTTGAGAAAACGGGGCTCAAGTGGGCGGTGTGCTACAGCGAGCGCGTACAGAACGAAGCCGCCGTACACGCCGGTCGGCTGATCATGTCAGGCGCGATCGGCCGCGTGCTGCAGGTTCTCGGCACCGGACCACACAGGCTCGGTATATCAAACCGTCCGGCATGGTTTTTTCAGAAAAAGTACTACGGCGGCATTCTGACCGACATCGGCAGCCATCAGATCGAACAGTTTCTGTACTTTTCCGGTTCGACGAACGCCGAGGTGCTTCACAGCAAGGTTGCAAATTACGCACACCCGGAGCACCCGGAACTGGAGGACTACGGTGACGCGACCCTGCTCGGTAACAGTGGCGCAACGAACTATTTCCGGGTCGACTGGTTTACCCCCGACGGTTTGCGCACCTGGGGCGACGGCCGTACGATCATTCTGGGCACCGAGGGGTACATAGAGCTCCGGAAGTACATAGACGTCGCCCGGGACGAAGCCCCGAATCACGTCTACCTCGTAGATGGCTCGGGGGAACACCACATTCCCGTGAACGGTACGGTCGGGTATCCATATTTTGGTGAGCTGATTCTCGACTGTCTCAACGGTACCGACACGGCCATGCCGCAGGAGCACACGTTCCTCGCTGCAGAACTTTGCCTGAAGGCGCAGGAGATGGCGATACGAGTAGAAGGATAGGGCCAGGACCGAAGCCCGTGCACCCCGATTCTGACCTGGATACCGCATACTTCCCCGCCTGGGGGCCGTACTCGAAAGAGCACGCCGGATTCAGCAGACGAATCAGCGACTACACGGGATACCGTCTCGACTGTATCGTAGTCCCGGGTATCTACCGGGGGCGCGTCTACGTCCCGAGCGCGGTCTGGGATTCAGGCTGCATCGTAACCGCCTCGTCGGCCGACCTGCAGTCCGTGAAAATGCTCCATGAAATGACGGGCAGCCTCACGGTCGAAAGCGAGTGGGAGGCAGAGTCCGATGATGGAGCCTGTGTTCGTGTCCGATTCAGGAATGCCGGTCGCCTGCCCGTTGCAGCATGCTGTCACCTGCTGCTTCGTATGGCGCCTCCGCGCCTGAAACCGGGAAGCGACGAAGTTCGTATGGACGTCCGCATGCCGGAGCGCATCGCTGAAACCTGGATCGATGCAGTCGACTACGACGACCTTGCGTACGCGCGACCAGGGATTACCGACTCCCTCGTGACCGACGGCTACCGTCGCGGCGTTGAACCGGTGCAGGCTGCTGTCCGGGGAAAGGCAGTTGCCGCCGGCTGGGGAGCTGAATCCGGCGATCGTCTTACTGTGGCGCTCCCGAAGCCGGGTTCAACGACTCGGACGCTCTGTATACGCTATCGTCTTCGGTCGAGCGAAGGTGCGAAACTCTCGGTCAAACTCAATAATGCAGCCGAAGCTGCAGCCGCGCTGTTGGAGCAACATGACATCCTGCTCCCGGTAGCGCACGATTTTGCGGTGTACGCGATTCAGCTGGAGAAACCGCTTCTCAATGAGTGCATGCTCGAGATCACGAGCACCTTCGGTGTAGCAGGCCTCTGCCTCGACGGGTTTTACGTGCTCGAAGCGAAGCTCGAAGGACCGCTGCCCGACGTCTGTTCGGTCGAACATCCCGCTGACAGGCCCGATGTCTCCTGTCCGCGTGACCGTCGCGACCGTATTGATATCGACTATCCAACGGGACAGCGCTTTCGCGTTACCTGGGACACGGGCTACGACTCTGTACTCAGGAGCCTGGAGACACGGCATCTCGACGAGGTTATGGCGCACCTTACGCACAATCACGTGAGTCTTCACCTCAGGGATCAGCGACACCCCACATGTCCCGGTGTATACGAACCATGGTACTCCGATCTGTTTCTCCGTCCCGTTGATGTATCGCCCCGGGGTGAGACGACGCTTTTATTTCGCATTGAAGGGCCTTTCGATATCAACGCGCCGGAAGCCACGGTTGCCCCGGCACCGCCTGAACACCCGCCGGATTACGTTACCTTTGATGATGCTGATGTTGACGGCAGGCTGCGTCGTGGAGCGGAGCGTCTGGCGGCGGTTGCCCTCACGAACGTCGTCTACCCCGTAGAGATACGCGGGCAATATCAGTGCCATACAACGCCGGGGCGCTTCTGGGACAGCGTCTACACCTGGGACGCAGGATTCTCGGGGATCGGTTTGTCCGTTGTGGCGGAAAAGCGGGCACGGGAGTCACTTGAGACCTATCTCGGATACGATCACGACAGCCATCGGGCATTCCTGCATCACGGTACGCCGCTGCCGGTTCAGGCATATCTCGCAAAAGAACTCCTCGATCTCAATCCGAAGCATCCTCACCGTGATCGCGATTATCGAAGGCTGCTTCGCTACTACGAGTTTTTGATCGGACGACTCGGAAGTTCGGCCACAAATCCGTTTCGAAGCGGACTCAGAACCACATTCGCGTATTTTTATAACTCCGGCGGGTGGGACGATTATCCGGCTCAGGTTATGGTGCACGAGCGACGCATCTCCCTGAGGGTTGCTCCCGTTGTTACCAACGCCCACCTTGTTCGTTTTGCCCGCCTGCTTCTGGGCATGTCCCGGTCTGCCGGCGATACCGATCGGTCGTATATATACCAGCAGGACATACGCGAACTCATGCATGCGTTGCGAACGTATGCCTGGGACAGCGATGTCTCCTTGTTCGGGTACGTGGAACACGACGAGTCTGGGGAAGCCACCGGGCTGCTGCGTGCGACGACAGGGGAAAACGCGAATCTTGGCCTCGATGGTATATCACCACTCATTACCGGCGCTCTCCTTCCGACCGAGCGTGATGCCATGCTCGAACGACTGTTCAGCCGCGCCCACATGTGGACCGATACGGGAATCACGACCGTAGACCTGAGCGCCGGCTACGCCCGCCGGGATGGGTACTGGAACGGATCCGTCTGGATGGCGCATCAGTGGTTTTTCTGGAAGACCTGTCTTGACCTGGGCCTTGGCGCATACGCGTGGAATATAGCCCGAACCGCCCTTGAAGTGTGGGCGCGCGAGGTCGAGGAAAGTGGACGCGCGTACGAGCACTTCCCGCTTTCGAGCGGTCGTGGCGCCGGATGGCATCAGTTCGGGGGCTTGTCCTCGCCGGTGCTGAACTGGTTTGCTTCGTACTACAAACCGGGCACCGTGACCGTCGGTTTCGACACCTGGATATGTCGGCGAAGCAACCGGGACGGTTTAATCTCGCTCCTGCTTCGTGTCGAGGAGTCTTCGCAGGCGAATCGGTCGAGTGTGCTTATCTGTCCGGCAGACTACAGGCCGGATACCGCACAGGTCCTCTTGAACGGGGCGCCGGTTGGCTGTGCGGTTTATGGCCGGGCCCTGAGTATAGATCTGACCCCTGGTTCACACGAGCTGATCGTCAGCTATGAATCCCGAGAAAGCGAGCGAGCTTAACCGACGTGAAACGGTTCCTCAAGTAATGCGCAAACCGGAACGCGGCGTTTTCCAACTCCGGTGAGAGCCCGAGTTCAGAGGATTCAGTCGGCGCGCCGGCATCCCTGAGCAGACCGGCTACCTCGTCTGCCGACGGCACCGTCGCGGCAATGTCCTGTATTTCGGCCCAGTGCTTGACGATTCGCTCGCGTATGTCGCGCACTCGCTCCTCGTCGAGCTCCAGAAAATCGTTGCTTTTCATAAGCTGCTCGGCATACCGGCCGTAGGCGGCGTGTACCGCATCGCGCTCCGCAGAAAGGCCGGGAAGATGCACCGAGGCGATGCGTTCGGTCAGACCGTCACGTGAAATCGAACGCAGACGTTCGTACAAGCGCGCTATAATGACGGTCGCAACGCCGACCTTTGCCCCGTGAAGAATGGCAGGCCTTCCGTCGCGAAGCAGCTGCATCTCCCAGAAGTGCGACAGATGATGCTCGGCGCCGGAGGCCGGCCTGCTCTCACCGAAGTCAACGAGACACAAGCCCGTTTCAACAAGTGCGTGCATAAGCACCTCCACACCTGCGCTTGTGCGTTGCCTGATTTCGTGGCGGTGCTCCACGCATCGGTCTATCGCGTTCCTCGTTCGCCTGGCGATCGACTCGTCGTACGGCTCATCCCATAGCAAATGTCCAATGTGCCAGTCCGCGAGCGAGGTAATTTTTCCGATTATGTCGCCGTAGCCGGCCGCGGTCATCTCTGGTGGTGCCGCGCTGAGCACGTCGGTATCGGCGAACATTGCGAGTGGGGCTTGAGCAATCACCGTCTGTTTAATGCCCTTCAACACAAGGGGTGCTCCGATAGAGGTAAACCCGTCCACGGACGCAGCGGTTGGACAGCTGATGAAGGGAACGCCAAGTTTCAGGCTGATGAAACGCGTCATGTCGGTGATCGTACCTGACCCGGCTGCTATGAACAGATCGTCACCCGGAGATGTCTGCCGCAGGATTTCGATGAGTCGCACTTCGTCTGCGATAACTTCACCTTCCTCAAGCACAATCTCGCGCACTGAAAGTCCTGCCCGGGCTGCTCGCGAGGCGATGTCTGCACCGGCCGCGACCCGCGTCTGCGCGTCGGATACAACGGTGCAGTTTGTGAAGGATGAGTCCTTCAGAAAGGTTTCCAGTTCGTTGGAAGCCGAGGTCGATACCACGATCGGATGTATACGTGCCATGGCGGCATTGTGACACAGCTTGCTTGATTCGTCATTATGACCGGCACCGGGGAAGGGGGAATGTGTTGTATTTGAAATCCGGACGCGATATGCTGCTGAGCATGCACCATCCCAGCAGCAAATTACGACGGACTCTATCCATCGCTCTCGCGTTTGCGGTCGCAGCGGCGCCTTTGTCTGCTATCGCCGATCTTTTTGACGAAGCGGCGGAGTTTTTTTCAGAAGGCGACTACGAGGCGGCGCTCGAGCGCTACGACGAGATACTTGAGGAGAACCCGGATCTCTTTGAAGCGTGGTACAATCGTGCCCTGACGCATTTCGAGCTCGGCGAATATCAGTCGGCTATCGATGACTTCACGCAGGCCGAAGAACTCGAGTCCGATGTGGACGAGCTGTATTTTCAGCGTGCTACGGCGCATCTGAGGCTGGAACAGTACGACCGCGCGGTCGTAGACTTCAGTGAGTATATCGACAGGCAGCCGGAGGATCTTCAGGCTCTCAACAACCGCGGAGTTGTTCTCGTTCGGCTCGATCGTCTAGAAGATGCCGAGCGGGATTTTTCCCGCGCAATAGAGCTCGACGAAACGTTCACCGAAGCCTGGTACAACCGGGGTAACGTTCGGCTTGACATGGGTTCGTATGAAGAGGCTTCGGATGACTTCAGCACGGTACTCGAGGCGGAGCCGGAGCGCGTTGACGCGGTGTTCAACCGGGGAAACGCGCGGTACTCCATGGGCGATTACGAGGCGGCGATGCAGGATTTCTACCGATCAATAGAGCTCAACGAGGATTTTGCTGAGGCCTACTACAATCTGGGTCTTGCGTATATCCGCTATGCTGATAGCATACGTGAGTAACAATCCCGACTTCAACGGCAATGGTATAAATGAGTAATAATTCTGAAGCATGTATCCTGGTTCTGAACAGTGGTAGCTCCTCACTGAAATATGAAGTGTACGCAATGCCGTCCCGCAAGAGCCTCGGCAAGGGACAGGTCGAACGCATAGGCGTCAGCGGTGGAATGCTGAAACAGACATCTCCTCGCGGCGAAGTGGTGAAGAATGAGGATATTCCGGATCACGAAGCCGCTGCGAAACTGGTGACTGAGGCACTCACCGACACGCACAAGGGCATCGTTACCGAAATTTCGGATATAACCGGCGTGGGGCACAGAGTCGTTCACGGCGGCGAGCAGTACTCGGCATCCGTCATAATCGACGACGAGGTTGTTGCAGCAATCGACCGGAATATCGAGCTTGCGCCGATACATAACCCGGCCAACCTGTCCGGTATCCGTGCCACGCAGGCCATGCTCCCCGGCGTGAAACAGGTAGCAGTGTTTGACACATCGTTCCATCAGACCCTTCCGCCGAGCGCGTATCTGTACGGTATTCCGCGTGAACTCTACGAAAAGTATCGCATACGTCGCTACGGGTTCCACGGCACCAGTCATCGGTTTGTCGCCGGCGAGGCGATTCGGTACATGAAGCGCTCGGTTGAGAACACGAACGTAATCAGCTGCCATCTTGGAAACGGAGCTTCGATTACGGCGATAATGAACGGTCAATCCATAGACACGTCTATGGGGTTTACCCCGCTTGAAGGCCTCATGATGGGTACTCGCAGCGGTGATGTAGACCCGGCGATTCTGTTCTATCTTCTTGAGCGCGGCTACACCGCCGAAGAGCTCAACATAATGCTGAACAAGAAAAGCGGCCTTCTGGGGCTTTCCGGTGTAAGCAATGATCTGCGTGACGTAGAAGAAGCTTCCGAGCAGGGAAACGAGGCAGCCACAGAGGCACTCGACGTCTACGCGCACCGGGTACGGAATTATATCGGTGCATACACTGCGAACATGGTCCGCGTCGATATTCTTATTTTTACCGGAGGCATTGGCCAATTCGGTGTCAAGATGCGGGAGCGGATCTGCAAACGCCTCGAGAACCTGGGTATGGTCATGGACTACGACGTAAACAGGCGAGTCGGTGCCGACACGGGCATCGTCTCCACGGATTATTCTTCGACATCCATCGTTGTTCAACCGACGAACGAAGAGCTGCAGATTGCAATCGATACCTACGAGCTGGTTTCAAACACTTGAGATTCCTGTTGCGCATCGTGGAAGCGGCGTGCAACTACCCGGAGAAACACCTGCGATACGCGAAGGAGATCTGAGCCAGGCCCTCCGCTGTCTCAGGTCATGGATTCGCGAGTATCGTTCCACCTCGTCAGATGATCCGGCGGGCGAAGAGGAACGAAGCGTCTCGCAGCTCATGCACCTGAATTCCCGCGAGCAACGTGCTGTCCTTCAGCAACACGCGATCAGCTGGATCCGCGAACACAATGTGAGCGGTCGTGTCGTACACAGTACTTCGTTCAGCGTCGGAGGGTTTACAGTCTCGCCCGATGCTCTCGTCGTCGAACGGCAGCCTGCCGAGCCGTACGCCGCCGAGCAGGCAAAGGCAGTCCTTTCCTCGACCCTGTATGTGATCGTACCGGCCTTTGCCCCGAAAGCGCACTCCCTTGATACCGCGAGAATGCAGACGATCGTACTCAGACGCTGCGGCTACCACGTCGGCAGCGTCCGCTTCCTCTGTCTGGACAAGACGTACGATCTCGGATCGAGCACGCATGTGAACCCCGACGGCCTGTTTTCAGACGTTCGGGTACCGAAAACCTTTGAACGAAGTCTGTCTGCAACCGAGTCATTCATGTCGCGCATGCACACATATGCTTCTTCGTTCGACACGCCGCCAAAGTGTAAACGCAGGGCTTCCTGCGAAGTCTGTTATCCGGAACAGACCGAAGCCCGTTCCGAGCACCACATTCGCACGCTGTTTCGCGGCGGCAGTGTCGTCGACGAGCTCGAACGACAGGGATTTACCGACCTCCGTCAACTGAGCGACGAGCAGCTTCCGGGTCGCAGGCACAGGATGCAACTGCAGGCTATCAGAACCGGTGTCCCTCATGTGGATCGAGCGCGTCTGAAGGGGTTTCTCGAAGAGCTCGCATTTCCCCGGCTATATCTCGATTTTGAGACCGTCAGCCGGGCCATTCCACCCGTCTCAGGGGTAAAACCCTGGGAACACGTACCCATGCAGTTCTCCGCGCACCGACAGGACTTTCCGGGTGCCGAGCTGCGTTCCTTCAGCTTTCTTGCCGACGCTATGACTCCGGAACAAGACGAGCGCTGCGCGCTCGCTGAGGCGCTCGAACCGATTATCGACGGGTGCGGAAGTATTATCGCTTACGCGGCGGCTTTCGAGCGAAGGACGCTGATTCGGCTCGCAGACTGGTGCCCCGATTTCGCGCCGCTCCTTGCCGGGGTCGTGGACCGGATTCGAGATCTGCAAAAACCGTTTTCAGAGTTCTGGTATTATGACCCTCGGCAGCACGGCAGGACGGGGCTCAAGAAGGTCCTGCCTGTCATGAGCGGGTCGGGTTACGAGGAACTGGATGTTCAGGACGGTCTTGAGGCGAGTCTCAGGTGGCAGTACGAATACGCCCGCGCTCTGTTTGCCCGCGACAGCAGCTTCGATTTCAGTCAGATGGTCGATCGTCCAACACTCGGCAATCGTTTACGCGAATACTGCGCCGTGGATACTCGGGGCCTCGCTGATATTGTCGCTGCGATCGAACGTATTGTCGCAGAGTAACGCAGGACAGCCCGCGATCCTCGTCAGGCAGCACCGAAACGATTCGCCGGGGTACCGCGCACGTCAGTGTCGAACATGAACAGAGACCCGGCATCCGGATACGTCTGCAGATCCGCCTCGGACATTCCCACGCGCGCAGTCGTGACATACAGCGTAGACAGTTCGTTCCCTCCGAAGGCAACGCTCGTGACGTTTTTGGCAGGCACGTCGATCTTCTCAAGGAAGCTTCCGGTCTGACTGTCCCATACGGTTACACACGCTCCGTAGAACATGGCCACCCACAGCCTGCCTTCAGCGTCTATCGTCATTCCGTCCGGCTTGCCGAGCTCGTCGGGTATCTCCACGAGCGGCGTTCGTTCGTGGACCGCTCCCGTTTCCGCATCGAAGGCGAATGAATCAATGCGGCGGGTGGGAGTATCCACGTAAAACATTTTCGTGGAGTCGGCGTTCCAGACAATTCCGTTTGAGGTCGTGACTCCGCCGAACACCCGCTCTATCTCGTAGTCTGTTGATACGCGATAGACGGAGGCGGTCCCCGTTCGTTTTACGGTACTCATAGTCCCGATCCAGAAACGTCCCTGAGGATCACACTTCCCGTCGTTACAGCGGTTCTGCGGAATGTCGGCTTCAAGGGCGTAGCGTTCGAGTAATTCGCCCGTGGAGGGATTCATGCGCGCAATGCAGGTTTCCATCCCGACGAGTACCTCGGTTTCACTGCCTGACACGGGCACGACGGTGCTGACCTGTTCATTGGTCGTAACACCGCTGCTGGTACCGTTCGGATCGTGTGTGTAGAGCCTCCGCCCAGCTATATCGACCCAGTACAGAACACCGCGCTCTGAATCCCAGAGGGATCCCTCCCCCAGGGTCGCGTGTTCACGTACCGCTATGGTTGCTTCCGAGCTGACGAGTGACACCGGGACCTCCTCTCAGGAGCGTTCGAGTTTGAGGGTCATTGTCGGTTGATCACACACTTCCGGAGGACCAAAATACTGAATCGCTCCCGGATATGCGTATGCCGTCTCCACCTTCCACGTCTCGCGCTTCGAGGCGAACTCCCGGAACGGTGCTCCGTCGAGGTCAACGAGCGCTTTTCGTATTACCGGTTTCTTCGATCCGTGTCGCTGTTCCATGTTCATGAGCATAGTCAGCGGAACTCCTCCTGCTTTCCATTCTGTTGCCGGTCGGGAAATATTTCGTATCGAGACAATGTACCCGGTGAGCCCGGATGAAAGCAGCAGAAAAGCCGTGTACCCAAGACTGTAACAATAATCGGCATCGAAGTTCGACGGGAAGGCGCAACGGCCCTCGTAGCCGAAGAAATGCGCAAGACCACTGAACCTACCGCTGTAGGTGCCGTTCTCCGCGTCCCGTTTTAATTGAGCCTCGACCATCTCAATGAGCATCTTTTCCGTCTCTATTCTCGAAACCTGGACGTTTCCGTGGGGATCTCTGTCGTCGAGCAGCTGCGACTGTATGCTTTCCGGGAGCGAGCTGAAGGTGCTCGCAAGTTTGGTGTCCAGATGACCCGACACGAAGGCAATGCGGTCGGCGTCGGACTCCAGTGAACCGAAAGCCTCTGTTTCGTGAGCAAGCAGATCGTTAATCGCCGAAATGAGCTTCTTGATTTCCGGGATAAATTCGATAAGCCCCTCGGGTATGAGCACAATGCCAAAGTTCATGTCTTTCGAGGCTCGTGCGCGAACCGACTCGCAGATCTGTTCTACAACGTCCTGCAGGGTCTTCGACTGAGCTTCAACTTCCTCGGATACGACGCAGATATTCGGATGAGTCTGCAGAGCGCATTCCAGCGCGATATGACTCGCGCTGCGTCCCATGAGCCGGATAAAATGCCAGTACTTACGGGCGCTCGCGGCGTCCCGCCCGATATTGCCAATGAGTTCGCTGTAGGTCTTCGTTGCCGTGTCGAAGCCGAAACTCGCTTCAATGTGCTCGTTCCTGAGGTCGCCATCGATTGTCTTTGGCACGCCTATCACACTGGTATCGACGCCTACTTCGCGAAAGTATTCGGCGAGCAAGGCTGCGTTGGTGTTCGAGTCGTCGCCGCCAATGATAATCAGACCGTCAAGTTTCATTTCCCGGCAGACTTTTGCCGATTGCGCGAAGTCGTCGGAACTCTCGATTTTGGTGCGACCGGATCCGATTATGTCGAAACCCCCGGTGTTCCGATACGCGTCCATGAGGTCTGCGGTGATCTCAATCGCGTCGTTTTTCAGCAGCCCGCTCGGACCACCTCTGAAACCAAGTAGCGTCGAATCCGGGTTTGCTGCTTTCAACGCGTCGAATAAACCGGCAATGACGTTATGTCCTCCGGGTGCCTGGCCTCCCGACAGTATGACCCCGACGGTACGTTTCGGGGTTTCTTTGTCCCGTGACCCGGCCGACAGCTCGACGGTGGGTTGACCATACGTGTGGGCAAAAACTTCCTGAAGTGACGCCTGGTCTGCGATCGACTCTGTTGGCTCCCCCTTTATGATGTCAATGGAGCTGACCTTACCCGCGATAGCCGGGGGAAGCTTCGGCGTGTAGGTATAACGAATACTCTGTAAATCTGATACATACATAACATGGACAGGGTAGTACGCACCGCACGCTTTGGCAAGTTCAACGGTTTAACTGAACGCGACTGGGCCCACGGAGCGGATACGCAGTGCGATCACCGACCCCTCGCCGAATACCTGCTCCATAATGGCCCGAAACGGTTCGGCGTGAGCGTTCGGGACGTAGGCCTGTATCGTACCCGCAAAGCCGCCGCCGTGAACCCGTACAGCACCGGGCAAGTCGTGGTGGTTCAAATATTCTGTCGCAGTCGCACAGGCAAGACTTATGCCCTGCACGCCGGGGTTTCCCGTGCTGAAGTAATTCTGTAAAAGCATTGAACTCGAGATCCCGCTCTCGTTTACGAGCTTCAGGTAGTCGTCGACCCGCCCCTCGCGAAGTGCTACGACCATGTCCTCGACCCGCTCGTTGTCCTGGTAGAAATGCATGGCTCGAAGGAGCGCACGGTCCGAGCAGGTGGCGCGTAATTCCGGGAGCGCTTCGAAAAACGCGTCGTGTGAGCCTTCACCAAGGACCTCGTGGCCGAGGGCCTTCGCAACCAGCCGCATCTCTTCCGGTACGGCGGCGTACTCGCTGGTAAGGTCCGCGTGATTCCCACCCGTGTCTATGACGAACAGAGTATACCCGGCTTCGGCGAAATCAATGTTCACTCCCGTTATATCCGGAACACGTTCTCCGAAGTCGATCGCAACCACACCGCCGTGCGCACAGGCAATCTGATCCATGAGCCCACAGGGTTTACCGAAGAAATGGTTCTCGGCATATTGTCCGGCCTGTGCGATATCGAGGGCTTTCAGCGTCGAATCATTGAACAGCGTGTTGAGTGCCGAACCGGTAAACACTTCAAACGCGGCCGAGCTTGACAGCCCGCTTCCCGGAAGAACCCTGCTTTCCATGACCGCGTCAAAGCCGCCGATTTTAAAACCCTGGTCCGAAAAAAAGGCGGACACGCCACGGACGAGCGCGGCCGGGGTTCCCTGTTCATCGGGGCGCGATGAGAGCTCCTTGCCGTCAACCACTATGAGCCCCTCGAACCCTGCGCTTCGTATCCGGACGGTACGGTCGGTTCGCGGACTGACTACACCGATGATGTCCAGACTGCAGGACCCTGCGAGAACTCGACCCCTGTTGTGGTCGGTGTGGTTGCCGGCGAGTTCCGTGCGGCCGGGCGCCGAGAGCATAAACGCATTCCTGTCCTCTCCAAACTCGGACGCGAATGAGGAGAGAACGGACACCATCCGCGCTGTTTCAATGTCAGGGTCGGACGGCGTAGTCTGATCGAAGAATGCCGTCTGCGCGTCCCCGGAACGTACACGTCGGGTCAGTTCGCCAAGTGATCTCATAGTGCTTACCTTGTGCCATGGAGTAACCAATCTGTCAAATGTTCACGGTTGACAGGGGAATACTGCATTCCTAGAATCCATCCATCTATATACGTTAAGTGGTTGAAGGGGGCCGTGCTTTGTATACGCCGGTTGATCCAAAAGTGAGTTTTCCCGAGATGGAGACAAGAGTTCTCGATTTCTGGGAAAGGGAATCCATCTTTGAGAAGTCACTCGCCGCACGGGAAGGTGCGGAGGAGTTCGTGTTTTATGACGGTCCTCCGTTCGCAACCGGATTGCCGCATTTCGGCCATTTTGTCCCGGGAACCATAAAGGATGTTATTCCCCGCTATCAGACCATGAAGGGGCGACACGTGGAACGTCGCTTCGGTTGGGATTGCCACGGCCTTCCCGTCGAATACGAAATGGAAAAAGAGCTCGGCATTTCAGGGAAATACGAGATCGAGTCCTATGGTGTCGCTCAGTTTAACGAGCAGTGCAGATCCATCGTTCTGCGTTTTACCGGGGAGTGGGAGCGTATCGTAACACGACTCGGGCGGTGGGTGGATTTCAAGAACGATTACAAGACCATGGATCCCGACTACATGGAGAGCATCTGGTGGGTGTTTCACAGGCTCTGGGAACAGGGACTTGTGTACGAGGGCTACTATATTCTTCCCTACAGCCCCAAGCTTGCCACGCCACTTTCCAACTTCGAGGTTAATCTCGGCGGGTATCGTGAAGTAACGGACCCGGCCGTTACGGTGCGATTTGAGGCGATCGACGAGCCGGACACGTATTTTCTCGCCTGGACGACCACACCGTGGACGCTGCCGAGCAATCTGGGGCTCGCCGTTGGACCCGACATCACCTACGTCAAAGTGAAAGATGGTGACGACCACTACATTCTTGCGGAGACGCTGCTCTCGCGGTTCTATCGGGATGAAACCGAATACACGATCGTCAAGCGCATGCAGGGTTCCGAGCTTGCGGGCCGCGCCTACAAACCTGTCATGCCCTATTTCTCCGATCTGGCATCTGAGGGAGCCTTTAAAGTACACGCCGCCGACTTTGTAACCGTCGACGACGGGTCGGGTATCGTCCACATCGCACCCGGCTTCGGGGAAGACGACTACAACGTGTTGAAGCACACCGCGCTGCCCATCGTGCTTCCCATTGACGACGAATGCCGCTTCACCGCCGAGGTGCCCGAGTATCAGGGGCTTTTCGTCAAGGATGCGGATAAGGCAATTATTCGCCGTCTCAAGGAAGAGGGCAAGCTCGTCAAGCGTGACAACTATGTTCACTCGTATCCATTCTGTTATCGCACCGGAGCGCCTCTGATTTATCGCGCGGTTTCGAGCTGGTTCGTAGACGTAGAAAAGATCAAGAACAGGATGCTCGACGCGAACAGCGGCATAGGCTGGGTCCCAGGGCATCTGCGAGATGGGCGGTTCGGCAAGTGGCTCGAAGGTGCGCGCGAATGGGCGATCAGTCGAAACAGGTTCTGGGGAAACCCGATACCGGTATGGAAAGCGGATGGTGGAGACCACATCGAGGTCATCTCGAGCCGTGAAGAACTCGAAAAGAAAGTCGGAAGGTCGGTTCCTGATCTGCACAAGCATTTTGTCGACGAGTTGACCTGGCCTGCGCCGGAGGGGCAGGGGACCATGCGGCGCGTACCGCAGGTGCTCGACTGCTGGTTTGAGAGCGGGGCTATGCCATACGCGCAGAACCACTATCCCTTCGAGAACAAGGAATGGTTCGAGAAGAACTTCCCTGCACACTTCATCGCAGAAGGACTCGATCAGACACGGGGCTGGTTCTATACGCTGACTGTGCTCGCGGCCGCTCTTTTTGATAAACCGGCATTTCAGAACGTCGTTGTCAACGGCCTCGTGCTCGCGGCGGACGGCAAAAAAATGAGCAAGAGCCTCAGGAACTACACGGATCCCATGAAGATCGTAAACACCTACGGCGCGGACGCGCTTCGCGTAAGTCTCATGAACTCGCCGGTGGTCCGGGCCGAGGATCTGAAGTTTTCGGATGAGTCGGTCAAGGATGTGCTCAAGGGGATCATTATTCCGCTGTGGAATGCGTACAGCTTTTTTGTTACGTACGCGAACATCGACAATGCCCGCCCCACAAGCGCCCCCGACGATCCCGTTAATCCTCTTGACCGCTGGATTCTCAGTGAAGCAGAGACGCTGTCGGGACTGGTCGCCGCAGCGCTCGACAGTTATGAGCTGCAACGAGCCTGCGAGCCGATTGTTTCCTTCATCGACCTGCTGAATAACTGGTATATCCGACGCTCCCGCCGCCGTTTCTGGCGCAGCGAGAACGATGCAGACAAGCTGCAGGCCTACGAAACGCTGTTTTCGGTTCTCATGACGCTGGTAAAGGTCGCCGCCCCGATTGTGCCCTTTATTACCGAGGATATTTACCGGAATCTGCGATCGGAGCATGACCCGGAAAGCGTTCATCTCTGTGATTATCCGGTGCCGAACGAAGCGCGTCGGGACAGTGAACTCGAAAAGAAGATGGCCACGACCCGGACGGCAGTCAGTCTCGGGCGCGCGCTGCGGAGCATGCATAATCTCAAGAACCGCCAGCCGCTTCGCGCGATCCATCTGGTAACCCGCAACGCCGAAGAAAAGCGCATTCTCCGGGAAATGGAAGAAATTATCCGGGATGAGATCAATGTCAAGGACGTGCTGTTTCGGGACAACGAAGAGGATCTCGTGGATTATCGCGCGAAACCGAATTTCCGCGTTCTTGGGCCGGTGCTCGGGAAGAAGATCAAGGCTGCCTCGGCTGCGATCGAACAGCTCTCCGGATCGGAGATACATTCGCTGCTCGAAGGAACCGTCCTGCATCTCGATATCGAGGGCGAACGGCTCGAACTCGATGCCGGAAAGGTAGAAGTTCAGCGACTTGAGCGGGAGAACCTTAAAGTGCTGAACGAGGGCAGCCTTACCGTAGCGCTCGACTCCGAAATCACCGAGGAGCTCAGGCGCGAGGGAATAATCCGTGACCTCATTCGCGCAGTGCAGAATCTCCGGAAGTCCCGGGGGCTCGATGTTACCGACCGCATACGGGTCCGTATTGCCGCGCCGGAAGACGTTCTGCCGGCTGTAGAAGACTTCCGCGACTATTTTATGAACGAAACGCTTACAACAGAGGTCAGCATCGAGGAGGCGATCGAAGGCGGAGATACGGCGTTGTGCGGTGATTCTTCGGTAAACCTCGCGCTTGAGAAGTCGCAGTGACACGGGATACCGCTTCGCGGTCGGCCAATGCGCTCGTGCGCGCCACCGTATTGCTGTGTATCGTTTTATCCGTTCTCGGCTGCGCCGCTACCGCGGGGGTCGCGCCGGGGCAGGTTGAGGCTGCGCTCCCGTCGGACGCGACCGCATCCGTAACGTTTCGTCCCGAGCGGCTTGGACCATCGTTCGAGAGGCTCATCGCGTCTTTTGGTGTGTACACAGACGAAATCTCGGATGTGCTTCAACGCAGCGAGCGCATAATTGCGGCCATAGGCGTGGACGGCGAACCGAATGCATTTTTCGCTGTCGCCGAAGGGAGCTACCCGGCCGGGTGGGTACGGATGGGACTTTCGCTCAGCCGGTCCTGGCGACGAGAGAACGCGCCGTCGGCCGGGAGGTACGCCCGGTACTACCAGGAACGGAACGGACCATCTCAAATCGCTGTTCCATCCTCCCGGGTGCTCGTGTTTTCGAATGGACGCGTTGCACAGATGTTGCAGGGTCTTGGGGCGTTCTCATCGGGACCCGACGTGCTGACGCTCGACCCGACCGCAGAGCTGGGGGTCAGACTGCCGCGCATTACTCCGGAGCTGCGAAGTCGACTGCCGCGCGAAGTGCGCTCGCTTCCCTTCGAAACGGTCGAGCTTCTGATCCACGGGCGCGAGGACGATCCTGACGCCTACACGATCTCCGGCGACGTGGGTTTTACGACGGAGCAGGCGGCGCAGGTGTTCAACGTAGTCGGCAGACTTGTGATCGCCACGCTCGCCGAAGGTGTCGATCGTCGGGATATTTCGGTAGAACGCACGGAGCGCCGTATCCGATTCGACGGAATGCGGGTCACCGACGACACCCTGGCAGGCTGGATTGACGGTTTTTCCGACGCGCTTGGAGGGACGGAGACAGAGCTATGAAAGTTGGAGTAGTAGATTACGACGCGGGAAATCTGACGAGCGTCGAGACTGCCCTGCGTGCCTCGGGGGCCAATTTTGTTGTGTCACCCGATCCTGATACACTCGCATCGTGCGATCGCCTTGTATTTCCCGGAGTCGGCGATGCCGGATCCGCGATGGATGTTCTCAGGGAACGGGGACTTGATCAGATGCTGCGCGATTATTCAGGTTCGGGAAAACTGATTCTCGGAATCTGCCTCGGAGCGCAAATTGTCCTCGACTTCTCTGAAGAATCCGACACTCGGTGTCTGGGTCTTATTCCCGGTCGTGCAGTTCGATTTCCTTCCGACGCGGGTGTCAAGATTCCGCATATGGGCTGGAATACGGTAGACCCCGTTCAACCGCATCCGCTTTTCGAACAGGTAGAAGGGGATGCGAGTTTCTACTTCGTGCACTCCTATTATCCCGAACCGGAACATGAGCAGTCGGTACTTTCGCGGACACATTACGCAGGGCTCGATTTTGCCTCGGCGATCCAAAGGGAAAACATATGGGCCGTGCAGTTTCACCCTGAGAAGAGCGGGAGATCAGGTCTCGCAATGTTACAGAGTTTTCTGTCGGTTCGCGATTGAGGCGAGGTGTATTGTGCTTGAAAAGCGAGTAATTGTGTGTCTTGACGTTCGCGACGGACGGACGACCAAAGGCGTCAGGTTTGAAGGCAATGTGGATATCGGTGACCCGGTCGAAATGGCCCGCCACTACTATGAAAACGGCGCCGACGAGCTGGTGTTCTACGACATTACGGCAAGCGCCGAAGACCGCGGTATCATGATAGACGTGGTCCGGCGTGTGGCGGCAGAGATTTTTATTCCTTTCAGCGTTGGCGGCGGTATTGCCGACGTTGGTTCGATGCGTCAAGTGCTGCTTGCCGGTGCGGAGAAGGTCAGTGTCAACAGCCAGGCTGTACGCGATCCCTCGATTATAGACGCCGGGGCGCGAAGATTCGGTCGGCAGTGTATCGTACTCGGCATGGATGTGCTTCGGGATGGGCGGATGCCGAGCGGTTACCGTGTGGTCATTAACGGAGGGAGGACTCCGACGGAGCTCGATGCGCTTCAATGGGCTCGCGAGGCGGTAGAACGTGGGGCTGGAGAGATTGTGCTGAACAGCATCGATGCAGACGGCACCCGCGACGGATACGAGCTCGTGGTAACCGCAATGATCAGCGAGGCGGTTTCTGTACCGGTTGTTGCGAGCGGTGGAGCCGGCGTTCCTGCGCACGTATCGGAGGTCTTTGCGGCGGGAAAGGCCGACGCAGCTCTCGTTGCGAGCATGGTGCATTACGGAGACTTCACGATTCAGGACATCAAGCAGGAGATGCATGCACATGCAATACCGGTGCGCCTTCACTGGTAAATTACGTTTCTCAGTTGCCGATCCGTCCGTGTAGCGCTATAATAACGAATAACAATATAGAGTTTGTCCGGTATAGGAGAATTGTTCGCATGCCAAACTACGATTATGAATGCAAGACCTGCGGCCACAATTTCGAAGAGTTTCAGTCCATGTTGGATGCTCCCCTGAAGAAATGCCCTTCATGCGGAAAACGCACGCTGCGTCGGCTTATCGGCGGGGGCACCGGAATCATATTCCGAGGCAGTGGCTTTTACGTTAACGACAGCAAGTCGGTAAAGAAAAACGGTTCCGCCTCGACGACGCCCTCGACTGCGAAGTCCGGCGATTCCGGATCAACGACGAGCAGCAGCGAGGCGAAGACTGCCTGACACGAAGTTTCGTGCCCGGAAAGGGGAGGTTAATGGATACAGTACAGATTAAAACCCGGGCCTCGCAGCGTCAGGAAACACTCAAGGATATTTCTCAGAAGTTGAAGGTGTGCGGGCACCCTGTACGTCTTGAACTTCTGTGTGCTATCGCGAAGGAACAGGACCCTTGTGTTTCCGAGCTCTGGGTTTGCGTGAAACAGCCACAGCCGGTCGTCTCGCAGCATCTGGCCGTGCTCAAAGACCGCGGTATCGTGAGCTCTCAGGTCCAGGGAAACCGAAGAATTTACTCCATTTCCGACCCCTACATTCGTCGCCTGGTTCTCTCACTCAAAAGCGAGTTCGGCGAACTGGCCGGTGAGGTTGCGAGCGCCGCCTCAGACGCCTGAGACTGCGGTCCGTATGTCGAACGATCAACTGAACATCTGGGAAACGATATCGACGGGCCAGGGGGACAGCATCGTTGCTCACGTCTCCCGGTCCGATATTGACCGTGGCGTGCAGGATGCGCTGTGGGTCTGCGACGGTAATACCCGTTCATTCCTCCCCGATACGGTCGATCCTTCACGTTGTGTTGTCGTCCCGCCCGGGGAAACATCGAAAGACTGGCCGCAGGTTGCGAGCATACTCGATGCCGCGGTGTCGCTTGGACTTGACCGCGGCGGTACCATCGTCGCTTTCGGTGGTGGAGTGATCTGCGATCTGGCGGCCTTCGCCGCGAGTGTCTATCTGCGCGGGATACGAACCGTACTCATACCGACTTCGCTGCTTGCCATCGTTGACGCGGCAGTGGGCGGCAAAACGGGTATTAACTACGGTGGATACAAGAATATGATCGGTACCTTTCACACCGCCGCCGAGGTTCGTATCTGCGAAGACTACCTTTCGTCCCTGCCACAGCGCGAGTTCCTCAGTGGACTCGCCGAGGCAATCAAAGCAGCCCTGATCGACGACGAGGTCCTGCTGCAGGCTTTCGAAGAAAAGTCAAATGCCATCCTTGCCCGCGAACCCGCTGTGATGCTCGATATCTGCCGCCGCGCGATCCGCGTCAAGGCGAATATTGTCCGCAAGGATTATCGCGAGCAGGGTACACGTGCATTCCTGAATCTCGGCCACACCTTCGCGCATGCGCTGGAGACGGTCGCCGGTTTCGGGGTATGGACACACGGCGCCGCGGTTGCCTGGGGCATGGCGCAGGCGCTGCGTCTCGGTCTCGAAGCCGGCGTAACGCCTGCGTCTCACGTACGCCGTGTCATACGGGTTCTGGAGCAGTACGACTACGTTACCGGAGTCTGTGGCGAGAGCCCCGCGGAGCTTATCGCGGCCATGGCGCAGGACAAGAAGCGGCACGGCGGGGAAGTCCGGTTTGTGCTCTCTCGCGGTGTCGGTGACACGGTAGTGATGCCGGTCGCTGAGGATGTCCTGCGCCGGCTGTCGTTATGAGCGCTGTCGTTATGAGCGCTGTCGTTATGAGCG
>JBKHAN010000034.1:0-28060 GCA_046542845.1 Spirochaetaceae bacterium | reverse complement strand
CGTACCTCGTATATACCGCGGCTTACCCTCAGACGCACGCGGGGACCTTTGACTTGAGCCTGATCCGGGAGTTTTTCTACGCCTTTGCGGTCCGGTCGCGGTGCAATGTGCATGTGCACGCCCGCTACGGTGAGAATGCCCACCACATGGCCGAAGCGGCGTACAAAGCCTTCGGCATCGCACTCGGGAGGGCATTCAGTCCGCGGGGTGACACGGCAATGTCAACGAAGGGTCTCGTGTAGGTTGTTGCCGTTACTTTCTCCTTCGGCGTTGAAGTTCGCGCGAACAGGGGCTATAGTTTAGGGGGCGAACGTGCCCCATGTGGGTAATATGAGTAAGTCGCAACGTGTTGAAACACTTTCCGGGTTCGAACGGCTGACCGCCGAAAAGCGCCCACAACTGACTCCGGAGACGAAGACCGCCCTCGTGAGGCGAGGAAACGAGTTCCTCAACAGCGGCAGGATAGAAGACGCGAAGCGGATTTTTTTGACTATCGGATACACGGACGGTCTCATCCGGGTCGGAAACTACCATTTCAAACGAAACGAACACATCGAAGCGTTCCGGATGTTCTGGCAGGCGGGGGCTCGGAGGGAAATCGATACTATGGCAGAACGTTTCGCAGACGTCCTCCGGCAGTGGATTGCCGAAGACAGCAATGAATCCTGATTATCAGGCACGACAACTGGTATACGAACAATGAATGAACAACATGATCAGACCGCAGACGAACGCACACCTGAACAGTTTGTCGATCAGGAGACCTTTGACGAGCAACAGCAACACCTCGCAGAGTTATCGAAGACAGGATATCAGTACCTGAAAGAGAACATGATCGACGAGGCGATGGTCTGCTTCAAGGAAATTCTTTCGCAGGAACCGGAGAACAACTACGCTCTGGTCGGAATGGGTGACGCTCTGCGAAGGCGCAAGCAGTGCACCGAGGCTGTAACCTACTATCAGAAGTGCCTTGAAACCTATCCGGACAACAACTACGCCCTTTTTGGCCTCGCCGATTGTTACCGCACAATGCGTCACTACAACAAGGCCATCGCAGCATGGGAAGAATACCTCACATATGACAGCGAGAACGTGTCCGTGCTGACTCGGGTGGCCGATGCTCATCGCAAGGCACGAAACTTCGAACGGTCCAGGGAACTGTTTGAGATGGTACTTGAGATTGAAACCGACAATCCCTACGCCCTTATTGGTCTCGGGCACCTTCACTATGATTTCCGCAAACACAGAGAGGCTCTCGGGTACTGGAAGAGAATGCACGAGCTGCACGGTTCCGAGGTGGATATACGGGTGCTCACGTCCATCGGAAACTGCTACCGCAAGCTCAAGGACTTCGAGCAGGGTGCAGGTTTTTTTCAGGAAGCACTCAACCGTGAGCCTGGAAACTTCTACGCATTGTTCGGTCTTGCCGACTGTTACCGGGGTATGAACAAGCCCGATCGGTCGCTCGACACATGGAACGAAATCCTCGCGCGGGATCCGAAGAACAAGGTCATACTGACACGCGCCGGGGATGCGCTGCGTTCCCTCGGACGGAATGAAGAAGCGGAGATCTATTATACCCGGGCGCTGAACATTGAGTTTGATTTGTACGCGGTACTCGGTCTCGCGCTGATTGCCAAGGAAGCGGGACGCTATGAAGACGCACTCAGAAGCCTCGAACGACTGATACCGTCAGATCCTCAGAATCACAGACTCTATATCGAGGCGGCAGAGTGTCATCTGGCCCTGGGAAACCGACGCGAAGCGGTGGATGTACTCAACCGCTTCAGCTCCCAGGGCATTCGCAACCGTCACATAAACGATATGCTCGGCAGACTTACTCGAGGATAGCTTTGATACGGCGTACGCCCTGCGAACTCGACTGCTCCTTCGTTATCCTGAAGCGGCCGAGTTCGGCGGTGTGTGCGACGTGAGGTCCGCCACAGACTTCTTTCGAGTAATCGCCGATCGAGTAGACCTTCACGTCTTCATCGTACTTGTCTACGAACAGGGCGATCGCACCGGCGTTCTTCGCATCCGAAAGCTTCATGGTCGTGCAGCTTACCGGGAGATCTGTCTCTATCTGCTCATTCACAATGGCTTCTACGCGCGCGAGCTGTTCCGGTGTCATTTTGTCGGGATGCGAGAAATCGAAGCGAAGCCGTTCCGGGGTGATGTTGCTCCCCTTTTGAGCTACGTGATCTCCGAGAACGTCTCGCAGCGCCTGGTGTAACAGATGCGTCGCGGTGTGAAGCCGTGTCGTGTGCTCGGAATGGTCGGCGAGCCCCCCTTTGAAGTTCTTCTCGCCTTCGAGCTTGGACTGCTCCTGATGCTTGCGGAACGCTGCGTCAAAGCCCTCACGGTCGACTGCAAGCCCTTCCTCGCGCGCGAGTTCCTCGGTAATCTCGATCGGGAATCCGTAGGTATCGTACAGCTTAAAGGCGATACGTCCCGGAATCGTTCCCGAAGCGCTTTTCTGCAGATTCGGCAGCATTTTCGAAAACTCGTGTTCGCCCTTCTTAAGGGTCAGTAGAAATCGCTCCTCTTCCGCCTTGAGCTCCGCGAGGGCTTCTTCCGCACGATTCTGCAACATGGGGTACGGCTCGCGAAACATTTCGAGGACCAGCTCTGCCGGATCGGTGAGGAACGGACCGTCTAAGCCGAGCTTACGACCAAAACGAACCGCGCGACGGATCAGTCGTCGAAGAACGTAGCCCGCGCCGACATTTGTCGGTGCTACACCCCGTTCGTCGGCGAGAATAAAGGTCGAGGTCCGGACATGATCGGCTACAATGCGGAACGCACGATCATCCTCCTCATTCCTGCCGTACTCTTTCCCGCACAGCGATCCGATTCGCTCGAGAATGGGCTGAAACACGTCGGTATCGTACACGGTATTCTTGCCCTGCAGAACGGTAACAGTGCGCTCTATCCCCATCCCGGTGTCGACACACCGCCTATCGAGTTTCTCGTACCTCCCGTCTGAGGTCTTGTTGTATTGCATGAAGACGTCATTCCAGATCTCCATGTACTTTCCGTCGTTTATCCCGGGTCGACTTCCTTCCACACCCGGCAGTCCGGTATCAATGAACATCTCGGTATCGGGCCCGCACGGTCCGGTGGCACCGGCCGGGCCCCACCAGTTGTCGCTCCGCGGCAGGAAGTGAATCCTGTCGTCGGGTATCCCCAACGAGCGCCATATCGCAGCCGATTCATCGTCCCGCGGTACAGCATCGTCTCCTGCGAAAACGGTGACCGAAAGCCGATCCACCGGGATGTTGAGCCACTCGGTCATGAACTCGTAGCTCATCTGTATCGCTTCTTCCTTGAAATAGTCGCCGAGCGACCAGTTTCCGAGCATCTCAAAAAAGGTAAGGTGGCTGAAATCCCCGACCTCGTCGATATCGCCCGTTCGAACACAGCGTTGGTGGTTCACCAGACGCGTGCCACCGGGGTGTTGCTCACCGAGAAGATACGGTACAAGCGGATGCATGCCGGCGGTCGTAAAGAGAACCGTCGGATCATTTTCGGGAATCAGAGATTTCCCGGAAATCTTGGTGTGGTTTTTACTCACAAAAAAATCGATGTACTTCCTGCGTAATTCGTTTGCCGTCATTTCAGTCCTCGCTTCCAGGCTCAAGTAGTATCGCGGATTATGGTATGTACGCGGTGAGCTGGAACAGGTTGTTCGTGTCTACAGGCTAGAAACTCTCAAGATTCGCTTCGGTCCCGGGATCGAGGAAATCCGGTAGCACGTATACGAGCGTGCCGCTGGAACTTCGCACACGCACCTCGGCCACACCTTTGCTGACCAGAGCCTCCAGGTGTTCCTTTGCCTGATCCGTCGAAATGCTGCCCTCAAGCGCCACCTCTGCGGGGGTTGCTATGCCCCCGTTCTTTTTGGCTGTGCGCAGAATGACATGTTCCACCGTCTCACGGCTGTTCGTCGAAGATGGTCCCGTTGATGTCTCGATACCGAGGCGTCGCAGGAACTCCCGATCAGAAGCTTCGAGTGCAGCCGAGTAACGCGCTTTCAGTCTCGCTTCCCGGACCTGGTCGGGGAGCGTAAAAGCGTCGTAGAGCGTTCCCAGGCCCATGAGCCCTCCGGTAAATAAAAAAAGCAGACCTGTCCCGTATTTCCCGAGATAAAAACGGTGAAGCCCCGAGAACCCAAACAGTGAAGGAAGCCAGAGTAGATAGGCCATGCGAACCGAGTGCATAAATCGCTCCTGATGCGGCTCATTACCGAGCCTTCGGTGGTAAATATATATGCTTCGGGAGCCTCGCTCAAGTCTGCGTAATCACAGCCTGCGCGTCGGGATCTGCCTCTCGCAGCATGAGTACAAACTGGTGCGTCAACGCATCCACGTCGCTTCGCAGTTGTGGCCCAAGATTGCGATATTCTTCAGATATTATGAGCGCCCGGTTTTCGCTGACGTGCTCAAGGATTCGTCGGCGTACCGACTCTTCCTTACCTTTCAGCAGGCGGGCGATCTCGATATCGTCGAACCGCGTCATAATATCCTCGAGCGTTCGACTCCGCACACGGTGCACCATCTCGATCGAGTACAGTTCTTCGGTCAGCGCCTGTCCGAGCTCGGGACGTTCCTGCTCAATACTCTTCAGAAGCGCATCATCTTTGAGATGTTTCATGATCTCGGCAAGTGTCGAGACCCCCTCGATCTCCCGCTCCGCATCCGTCGCGAGTGTTCGAATACGCTCCTTCAGTGAGTCGGCTATCGTACGGACGATATCCGATGGGACTTCACGCATGCGCGCAAGGCGTTTGACAAGAGATTTCTGCTCCTCCGGACCGGATCGGCTGATGATCCGGGAACCGACTTCGGGCGAAGCATGGGCAATTACAAGCGCTTTCACCTCAAGTGATTCCCGTGCGAACAGGACCGACAGCTGTCCGGGCTGTAGTTCTTCCAGGAACGACAGCCACATTCGACCAATGTGGGGTATGGACCGGCTCATGATCTGACGAGCTTTTTCGACGCCAAAGGCGCGTATCAGCGACTCTTCGGCACATCGCACACCCGGCGAATCGTCACTGCAAACAGGTGGAGCAGACTGATCCGTCCCGGTCTTCTCCGGTCGCGTCGGTATCGAAAAACCCGGAATCTCACGGATCACCCGGTATGCGGCTTCGATTTCCTGATCACTCGGTTCCTCCATCGTCAGTGCCCGTGAGGCAATGCGTTCAGAAACATCCGGGGGGAGTGCTCGCAGGAGGCCGGCGCCCTCTTCAGACGAAAGCGAACGCAGGAGAATGGCGACCGTCCGTTCGCGACTGGACTCTACCGCAGGGGCCGGCGGACTCTGTGGTGAATGACTTGTGTCCGGTTTCCGTGGTTTCTCGGCTCGCCGCCGCTGTCGCGGCGTCTCTACAGCTGCCGAATCGGCCTCTGGTACCGGAACGGGCTCACGATGAGTCGCGGAGTTGGCTTCAGGGCGTCTTCCCGCGGCTCTCTGGTACGCACGCAGCCGTGCCTGATACTCGTTCATGCTCCCTCCCTTGCGATGAACGTCATCGTTCTGGAATTGTAGCTGTAGCCATGCCTGCCGGTCAAGAAAATACCAGTCATGCGCTTGACACTCAATGCGGCCTCTTTTAGTATTCGGCTTCCATAGTTTTTAGCCGCTGTAGCTCAGTCGGTAGAGCAAGGGACTGAAAATCCCTGTGTCATCGGTTCGATTCCGATCGGCGGCAAACATGGATGCTGGTCGCGTGTTTCGCACGGCCGGCTTTTTTTTTGTCCTGAGTGCCGGCCTCGTCCCGGCATCAGATGGAGCGGTTGCGAAACATCATAAATAAGCACCTGTGTTGCGATCAGCCGATCCCCCGCCCGATTGAAGTCTATCCTCCCTTCGCAGTACCCTGAAAAACAGGTATGAAACAACGTTCCGGGTCGTTTATCCGGGGAGGAAACGCTTTATGAAGAAACGAAACACCCAGCCATGGAAGGTACTCGACGACTATCGCGGAAGCCATTTTTCAGGCGAATGGCCCACACTTCCAGAACTCTTTGCCATTACCCGCGAGCGATATCCGGACCGAAGGGCTTTTACCTGCTTCGACCCGGTACAGCAGGTCTTCAGCTATGATCAGGCGGCGCAACAGATCGAGCGTATCGCTTCATGGCTTCTCGACGCGGGGGTTCGCAAGGGTGACCGAGTTGCGTTAAGCGGTAAAAACTCGCCTGAGTGGGCACTCTCGTATCTCGGGATTCTCTCGGCCGGAGGGGTCGTCGTTCCGCTCGATTATCAGCTCTCGGACGAGGAACTTGCGAAACTCATGGCGTTTGCAGGAGTCAAAATCCTGTTTGTGGACAAGGAAAAACACGATAGTCTCCCTGAACAGAAGGCAGTAAAGCTGAAAAACGTCGTCTCTCTTTCGCCCGAGATCGGAGAATACGTCCTGGAACTCGAATCGAAGGGGAAATCGGCAGCCCCGGAGGTGCATGAAAACGACCTCGCAGCCATCCTGTTCACATCCGGAACAACGGGCACACCGAAGGGCGTCATGCTTACACACAAGAACTTTGTATCGGACTGCTTTCTGGCGCAGGGTCACATGAACATCTACCACACCGACGTGTTCTATGCGCTTCTGCCGATACATCACGCCTACTGTATGCTCGCGGTGTTTATCGAGTCGTTCTCGGTCGGGGCGGAGGTCGTTTTCGGAAAACGTCTCGCTGTTGCCCAGATCATGAAGGACCTGAAAAAGGGCAACGTCACGATGTTTCTTGCAATACCCATGTTGTTCAACAAGATGATCAAAGGGCTTATGCGGGGAATCAGAGAGAAAGGCATACTCGTGTATGGGCTTGTGCGGGGATTGATGTCCATCAGCGGTTTCATTAAACGGGTGTTCAAAGTGAACCCGGGGGCGACACTGTTCAAAGGCCTGCTCGCCAAACTGGCCCTCGACACCAACCGCATATGCATTTGCGGTGGCGGTCCGCTTCCGAGTTCCACCTTCCGTTTGTTCAACCAGCTTGGAATTGACTTTGTGCAGGGTTACGGATTG
This sequence comes from Spirochaetaceae bacterium, assembly GCA_046542845.1. Lineage (GTDB taxonomy): Bacteria > Spirochaetota > Spirochaetia > DSM-27196 > SKKC01 > SKKC01. Next base: position 21,021 of record JBKHAN010000034.1, on the reverse strand, counting down.
ACCGAGACCAGCCCCATACTCACCCTGAATCCCATAGAAGATTATAAAGAAGCATCGGTGGGGCAGGTCATCCACGGTATCGAGATGAAAATTCTCAATCCCGACGAGCGCGGAAACGGCGATATCGCTGTCCGGGGGCCTGTGGTCATGCAGGGATACTACCAGAACGAGGAAGCGACGCGTGAAACCTTCACTGAAGACGGCTGGCTGATTACCGGTGATGTCGGTTACCTCGACCGGGATCAGTACCTGTATCTCACAGGGCGAAAAAAGTCGCTGATCGTAACCGAAGGAGGCAAAAACGTGTTTCCCGAGGAGATCGAGGATCGGTTCCAGCTCTACGACGAAGTGGAACAGATTATGGTCAGGGGGTTTCAGAAGGACGCCGCCTTGAAGATCGAAGGTATAGAGGCCGTCATATACCCGAATCCCGAGGCAATACAGTCTATCGGTGAAAAACGCGGTTCCATCATGAGCCCGGAGGATATACATTCCCACCTGATGGGCATCGTTTCGGAAGTCAACAAGTCCATGCTGCCGTACAAGCGGATCGAGAAGATTCACGTCGTCGACGAACCAATGGAAATGACGACCACCAAAAAAATCAAACGCCACGCCGTCGATGTATAATTCGGCACGACCCGGAGGACGCGACGTATGAAAACAGCATCGGTACGACTGAGGGACAATCTTGTGCGGGCGGGCCTGACGCCTTTTCAACCGTTGTTCCCTATGGAAGAGGCCATGTCCAGGGCGCACGAGCACGTCGCGAGTCTGTCGGACGAAGCGTGCCTCGATCTCGTGACCGGGATCGGTTTTTCCATACAGGCGAACGAAACACTGGGTATGCCGGAGATTGTCATGTTTGACGCAAGCCAGGGGGTACACCTTCGCACGACTCAGTCCTCCGGCAAACTCGTACGAAGCGTCGCCTTCCCTTCTACCGTCTGCCTCGCTGCATCGTGGGATCGCGCCCTGACGGCTGAATATGCGCGGAGCATAGGAGAGGAGTGCCGCGCCGGCGGCATACACGTTCTGCTCGGACCAGGTGTCAACCTGTACCGCGTGTCGCAAAACGGTCGAAACTTCGAGTACCTGGGTGAAGATCCATTCCTCGCCTCCGAGCTGGTGGCCGTTTACGTAACGTCCCTGCAACAAACGGGTACGATGGCGACGGTGAAGCACTTCGTCGCGAATAACCATGAGTGGCGTCGTCGCAGAAGCAATGCACGGGTTTCACAACGCGCTCTCGAAGAACTCTACCTTCCAGCCTTCGCATCGGCAGTCGAGGCGGGGGTTCTTGCGGTCATGACGGCCTACAATCAGCTCAACGGAGAGTATTGCGGGGAAAGCAGGACCGCTATTCAGGGACTGTTGCGTGATCGGCTCGGATTTGCCGGTCTGGTCATGACAGACTGGGGATCGGTGTTCGACGCCGACCGTATCCTGGACTCCGGTCAGGACCTTGAGATGCCCCGGGGCGAGGTGTTACGGGCGCAGGAACAGCGGCTGAAAGGTGATCCCAGGATTCGCGAAATGGCGACGCGGGTACTCGCCGCGTGCACGGCCATGGGATTTCTGGAACCGTCCTGGGGAGCCGACCCTTCACTGCTGCACCGTATGCCGCTGCACGAGGACGTCGCGTACAGAACAGCCTGCGAAGGTACCGTTCTTCTACAGAATACCGAAACTACGCTACCGCTCCCGGTCGAGGACAGCACCCCGCTTCTGGTCACCGGGAACTGGGCAACCAGAACGCCTCTCCTCGCCGGTGGGTCGGGGCGCGTCGACGGGTATAATCAGACGACATTCCTGGAAGCCATAAATTCAGTGGCCGTGGGCCGCCCCGTTTTTCATAGAGACGCTCCGCAGGCGACGGATCTCAAGCAGGTAGAAACGGCGATCGTTATTACCGGACCCGACCGGGAAGGAGAGGGGTATGACCGCCCCTTCGAACTGCCGGAGCGGCAGAATGCGCTCATCGGGCAGCTCACCTCGTCCGGAGTGACTGTCGTTGTCATCCTCGTCTGCGGTGGCGGCGTCGGCATGCCGTGGCAGGCGTCAGTCGGTGCTATCCTGCACGCGTTTTATCCCGGACAGGAAGGCGCTCGGGCGGTAGCGGAGATTCTTTTCGGGTACGTGAATCCTTCCGGGAAGCTCCCCTTTTCGATAGAGCAGACGTTCGCAGACTCCTCTGCGTATGGCTACATTCCCGACGGCCACGAACCCGAAGAAGAAGACGCGCACGGACCCGACGACACCGAGATATTCGATATTCAGTACTCGGACGATGTCTATGTCGGATACCGATGGTACGATGCGAAGCAGATCCAACCCCGTTTCTGTTTTGGGCACGGCCTCTCGTATACGTCCTTCAGATATGGCGATCTTCAGGTGTCCGAATGGACTGGTGGTCGCTGCACCGTTCGCTTCTCCATCACGAATACCGGATCACGGACGGGAGCCGAAGTCGCCCAGCTGTACGTCGGGCCCTCCCCTGAAAAATCGGACATACGACCGGTTCGAGAACTGAAGGGTTTTGAAAGGGTCGTGCTGGAGCCCGGCGAAACGGCACAACTCTCGCTGATCCTGACCGGGCGGGATTTCTCATATTTCGATCCGGAGGCAGCACAATGGACACTCGACTTCGGCGAACATGCCCTCGACATCGGCGGCTCGTCGCAGAATCTTTTCCTTCATGGATCGATTCGGATCCCTTATTGATTGCAGGCACACAGGACGGGTACATTTAGACCATGGACAACCCAGTGTATCAATACAACACGCAGGTCGTTGAACAACGGCTTGTGAAAACGCTCAAGAAGCGTAAACGAGAAGCCACCATTGCCGACCTTGTTACAGAGACCGGGTTGCCAACCTATCAGGTCGAAGAGCAGATAAAACGCATAGTAAATGACTATCGGGGGCATTTGAAAGTCACCGAGTCGGGTGAAATCCTGTATCACTTTCCGGATGGAATGAAAAACCAGGTCCACGGCGCCGGCCCGCGCGCGAAGCGTTTTCTCCGCAAAGTTGCATCGGTTGCCGGGCGCGTTCTCAAGACGGCTTTCAAAGTGTGGACCATGGTCATGCTCGTAGGATACTTCGTCGTATTCGTCCTGCTGATCGTGCTCGCTTTCGTTGCCTCCATGGCCGCGCAGGCAAAGGGCGGCGGTGACAGCGGAGGCGGGCGTGGCAGAGTGGGAGGCTTCGGCAGTTTCTACCTGACGACACGACTCATGCAAATGTCCATGTATCTGTGGCTGTACAGCGGTGGCCATCCGGATAGCAGAGGGCGAAAACCCCGGGAACGCCCGCTGCATCAATCTGTGTTCGCGTTCATTTTCGGTGACGGTGATCCGGCCGCTGAATGGGACCAGCGCGAACGACGTGCCTTTCTCGCCTATCTCAGGGCTGCAAAAGGTGTTTCAACCGTCGAGGATCTCATGCGGCTCACAGGGCGGTCATACAACGATAGCCAGCAGCTTCTGAACCGCCTCGCACTCGAGTTTGAAGGAGAGCCCGACGTAACTGAGTCCGGAACGCTGATCTATCGCTTCGACCAGGTTCTGCGGAGTTCCGATCGTCTTGAGCAGCCTCTCCGAGGCACCGAGTTCGGCCGCGAAATGAAGCCCCTCATTCCGTTTAATCGGAACAAGCCAAGTCTAAATCGATGGATAGGCTTTTTTAACGGTTTCAATCTGGTGTTCGGCGCCTATTTTACGGGATTTGGCCTCGCGTTCCCCGGTATTTCCGAGGAAAGCATCGGCGCGTTCTTTATTCTCGTAGCAAGTCTTTTCGCTCAAATAACGACCAACCCCGTCGGCCTGGTCTTCTGGGTCATGGGCGTCATTCCCCTGCTGTTCTCAGGATTGTTTTATCTCGTTCCGCTCGCCCGTCGCATCAGGGAGCGGCGCATGAACGAGGAGCGGGCCCGGGAGAACGTGCGGAAGCGTGTTCTGAACGAGATTCTCACGAACCCCGAATATGTCGACCCCGAGGCAGTTCAGCTTGGAGAGATACCAGGAATCCCGGAGGCAGATGCGAAGAGCCTCGTACTGGATGTCATCCGTGACTATGCGGCTGAGCGCGCTGCCGAGGTCGAAGAGAAGCGCCCGGCATCGGGTGCTCAACCCGCGGCGTACGTCTATCGCTTCAAAGATGTGGCTCGGGAACAGCAGGATGTCACCACCCTGCGTTCCAGCCGCAAACTCGCAGACCACGACATCGGTTCTGTGGTTTTCGATTCCGGTTCCAGTTAGACTGGCGCGGGGAGTATAAAAAAAGGGCTGACTTTCCCTGGAAAGCAGCCCTTTTTTTGTCAGGCGGTGGCGTGAACGCCACCGCCGCATCAGCATTTACCGGTTCTTCAGTACAGAGTGCGCCGCGGCAAGGCGGGCAATCGGGACCCGGAAAGGAGAACAGGACACGTAGTTCAACCCGGTTCGGTAACAGAACTCGACCGATGCGGGCTCGCCGCCGTGCTCTCCACATATACCGACCTTGAGATCCGGCTTGGTCTTTCGACCTTTGCTTGTACCGATCTCCACGAGCTGGCCTATACCCTCCTGATCAAGAACCTGGAAGGGGTCGTTATCGTAGATGCCTTCTTCGACGTACTGCGGTATAAAGCTCCCCACGTCGTCCCGGGAAAAGCCCATGCCCATCTGCGTGAGGTCATTGGTTCCGAAACTGAAAAAATCAGCCTCTTCGGCAATCTTATCCGCGATCAGCGCCGCACGCGGGACTTCGATCATGGTTCCAATACTGTACTTGAGCTTGACCTTTTTCTTGGCAATCACGTCGGATGCCACGCGCTCAACCATGGCTCGCAGAGGCTTCAACTCCCCGACGCTTCCGACGAGCGGTATCATGATCTCCGGAAAGACCTTTACACCTGCTTTCTGAGACTCACACGCAGCGGTAATAATCGCTTCGACCTGCATCTCGTAGATCTCCGGGTATGTAATCGCGAGTCGACATCCACGATGCCCCAGCATTGGATTGAGCTCCTGAAGAGACTCAATCTTCTGCTTCAGATTCTTGGCCGAGATACCGGTCTGTTCCGACAGACGCTTGATGTCCTTCGCTTCGTGCGGTACAAACTCGTGAAGTGGTGGATCCAGCAGACGAATCGTAACCGGATACCCGGCCATCGCCTTGAAAATGCCCTTGAAGTCGCGTTTCTGATAGGGCAACAGCTTCTTGAGCGCTTTTCTTCGAGCCGACTCATCTTCGGCGACGATCATTTCCTGGAACAGAGGCAGCCGCTCTTCAAAGAACATGTGTTCGGTCCGGCACAGCCCTATGCCTTCTGCACCGAAGTCACGCGCGCGCTTGGCGTCGGTCGGCTTGTCCGCGTTCGCCCGGACCAGAATGCCCTTCTGATCTACATTCGAGCGCGTGCCCGAGAGACGAATTTCGTCGCACCAGGAAAGGAAGGTATTCAGTTCGCCTTTGACTTTCGGTTGCACCAGGTTGAGCTGGCCTTCGAACACATCTCCGCTCGTGCCGTCAAGCGTCAGGTAGTCTCCTTCCTTGAACTTCTTATCCCCGATCGTCAGCGTCTTGCCCGAGATCCTGGCGCTTTTGCAGCCGACGACACACGGCAGTCCCATTCCCCGGCCAACAACAGCCGCGTGACTCGTCATACCACCGGTTGAGGTGAGTATACCTTCGGACGCATACATGCCGCCGATGTCTTCAGGAGATGTCTCCCGGCGAACGAGGACGACTTTCTTACCGTCGGCTTTCCGCGCCTCGGCGTCTTCTGCTGTAAAGACGATCTGCCCGCACGCAGCACCAGGGGACGCGTTGAGCCCGCGCGCGAGTGCCTTGACGCCTTTCTTTGCTCGCGGGTCGATCATCGGGTGGAACACCTGATCGAGAAGTTCGGGCGTCACGCGACGGACCGCATCTTCTTTCTTGATTTTGTTCTCCGCAACGAGATCTACAACAATCTTTACCGCTGCCACACCGGTCCGCTTACCGTTTCGCGTCTGAAGGATGTACAGAGTTCCCCGTTCTATCGTGAACTCCATGTCCTGCATGTCGCCGTACTGAGCCTCAAGCCGCTCTTTGACTTCGACAAGCTGCTTGTAAACGGTCGGGTTCTGTTTGGAGAGTGTTTTCAACGGTTTCGGTGTGCGAATACCTGCAACAACATCTTCTCCCTGGGCGTTCATAAGATATTCACCGTAGAATACGTTTTCACCGGTCGACGGATCGCGTGAAAAACAGACCCCGGTTCCCGAGTCGTCGCCAAGGTTACCGAAGACCATGGACTGTACGTTAACCGCCGTACCGATCAGGCCCTTCATGTTATTGATTTTGCGATAACTGATTGCGCGGGGGTTGTTCCAACTTCCGAACACCGCGTCGATCGCCGCCCACAACTGCTCAATGGGCTCCTGCGGGAAATCCATTTTCGCGTTCTTTCGGAACACCGCTTTGTAGCGTTTAACAACTTCTTTGAGATCGTCCGCGTCGAGATCCACGTCCTCTTCGACGCCCTTTTTCTTCTTGACCTCGTCCATGGCCTCCTCGAAGTGCTCATGGTCGATGCCCTTTACAACGTTTCCAAACATGTTGATGAAACGCCGGTACGCGTCCCAGGCGAAACGCTCGTTTCCACTCGCTGAAGCAAGTCCGGTAACCGCATTATCGTTCATACCCAGATTCAGGACCGTGTCCATCATACCCGGCATGGAGACCGCGGCTCCCGATCGTACACTAACGAGCAGTGGGTCGTTCGGGTCGCCGAGCTTTTTCCCCATCTTTTTCTCAAGACGCTCGACCGCAGCCTCGACCTGCTCTTTCAGTCCTTTCGGATACTGACGGTTGTTCTCGTAGAACTGCCGACACACCTCCGTAGAGATTGTGAAGCCCGGTGGAACCGGGACACCGATCTTCGACATTTCCGCCAGGTTCGCTCCTTTTCCACCAAGAAGCTCCTTCATTTCAGCAGAACCTTCGGTATCCTTTTTGCCGCCAAAAAAATATACGTGCTGAGTTGCCATGAAACTGTTACCCCCAAGGTACATACGATTGAATTCTAGGAAATAGAATACTGATATCGTATGACGTTAAAAGAACAGGGACGAACTGTCAACGAAGTAACGACAGTCCGACCCTGCTTTCGTGAGGCTATGGTATTGTTTTCGAAATACTTACGCGATGTAGGACTGGAGCAGCGCACTCCGGCGGGGATGTTGCAGTCTCTTCAGCGCCTTCTTCTCGATCTGGCGGATCCGTTCTTTGGTAAGATGGTACCGGTCACCGATCTCTTTCAGCGAGAGCGGGCTCTTGCCGTTCAGCCCAAAGCGGTATTCGATTATCTCAGACTCTTTATCGGTGAGCGTCGAGAGAATTACATTTATGTCGTCTTTCAACGACTGTTCCATAACAGCGTCATCCGGTGACTGGTAGCCGACGTCCTCGATAAATTCACTCAGGCTGCTCGAATCCTTTTCCTGGTACACGGGAGTCTCCAGGCTGACAAGCTCGCGCGAAATGCTGATAAGGTCCGCGACGTGTCCTTCCTTCATATTGAGCGTCCGTGCGATTTGTCGGATTTCCTCTTCTTCGCCAAGTCGTCCGTGGAGTTCCTTGCGCACCTTCTCTATCTGAACGAGTTCGTTCGCGCGATTCAGCGGAAGACGTATCATGCGGGACTTCTCGCAGACGGCCTTTAGAATTGCCTGACGAATCCACCAGACTGCGTAGGAGATAAAATGGTATCCCTTGTCCACGTCAAAACGCTCGATCGCATTCATGAGTCCAATATTGCCTTCGCTGATGAGGTCCGACAACGGGAGCCCCTGGTTCTGGTACTTTTTCGCGACATTCACGACGAAGCGAAGGTTCGCCTGTACAAGCTTGTCCTTCGCCGCCTTGTCGCCGTCTGCGGCGAGGCGCGCGTAATGTGTTTCTTCTTCGCGGGTCAGGAGAGGTATGCGATTGATCTCTTTCAGATATATTGAGAGTATGTTCTCGTCGTCGCGCGAGTATCGTCCATAACTTGATGTTCCTGCCGTCCTGGTTGCTGTTGCCATATCTACCGCTCTCCTTCGTGTTTACAGGTTCTATCAAGCAACAGTCGTGCCAAGATAAAGCTTTCTTCCGGAAATCCTTAAATTGTTATGTTACATAGATTTACGCATTGCAAGTACAAGCCGTGGGATAGCATGGATGTCAATGTTGTTTCTTTTTGACTCATATGGTTCGTTCGGACACGAATCTGGTGCATAATGCCACAAACCATTGCTCATCGAAGCCTCCGCTGTTCGCAAGCGGTTCAGAAACGTAAATTACTCTTGACCGAGCGGCGGGTAGCACGTATATTCACGGAGAATCACAGACAATTGTGGATTAAATCAATCATCACAACAATCAGGAGGAAGCCATGAAGATCACGCCACTTGCGGACCGGGTTCTTATAAAGATGGAGCAGGGAGAGGAAAAGACCAAGGGCGGTCTGTTCATTCCCGACACCGCGAAGGAAAAGACCCAGACCGGGATAGTCGAGGCGATCGGCGACGACAAGGATGCAATATCCGTAAAAGTCGGAGACAAGGTCATGTACGACAAGTACGCGGGTACGAGTGTCGAAGTAGACAGCGCCGAGTATCTGATCATAAAAGCCTCGGATATTCTCGCAATACTGAGCTGAGGTTCCGCTTTACTACGACAACCGCCGGTTTCGACCGGCGGTTTTTTTTTGCAGTCTGCCCCGAGTGGGCTGCGGCCGGAAATTCGCTCAGAAATAGAACCGTTCGATATCCTCCAGAAGATCCTTCGTCGCGCTGCTCACCATCTGCACCGGCGGCAGACTCTCCGTGAACACGACTCCGTATCGCTTCCTGATCAGTCGAGGATCGGTGCATATAACCATTCCCCGGTCGGTCTTGCGTCTCATGAGTCTGCCGAACCCCTGCCGAAAGCGCACCACCGCCTCGGGTATGGCGAGTTCCATGAAGGGGTTCCCGCCGTGTTTCTGTATTACCTCCGCCCTGCTGACGGCAACGGGGTGCGTCGGGACGCCGAAGGGCAGACGGCAGATAATCACGACTTCAAGACTCATCCCCGGTGCATCGACCCCTTCCCAGAACGTGTCGGTACCGAAGAGCACACTGCCGGCGTCCTCGCGAAAGGTCGTCAGAAGTCGGTTCCGGTCGTCACTCCCCTGCCGCAGGACTGCAATTCCCGCCTCGGTAAGCGCTGGTGCAACCGCGTCGTACACGGTCAGGAGCATGGAATACGAGGTAAAGAGCACAAGTCCCTTTCCTTCCGTGAGCAGAAGCAGGTCCGTCACGAACCCGGCGACGAACGGAATGTAGGAATCAGAACCGGGTTCCGGCGCATCGGTCGGTACTCCGAGCATGACCCGGCCCGCATAATCGAATGGTGACTCAAACCGTCCCTCGAGAATGACTCGTTCGCTCCGGTCAAGGCCTGTACGGGATTTCCAGAAGTCGAAGCTCTTCTTGACCGACAGCGTGGCGCTCGTAAATACAACAGTCCGCAGCGGTTCGTAGACGGCTTCCTGCATCATCTCCCCGACATGCAGCGGAGCACATACCAGTCTCAGGCAACTGTCGCCGTGACGCCCTTTCATGCGTTCCCCGTACGCGACCACCTCGTCTGTCTCGTCCCGATAATCGATGACCCGTCGACAGACCGACGCAAAGCGTTCCAGCCTGCGTACAGCCCCTCTCCCGTCTATCAGAACGGGGTTGTCAGTGTCTTCGATACCCTCAAGCGCACGAGCGAGCCTGTCGGCGAGCTGCAGAAGCTCCGACTGCACGGCGCGCAGGGGGTCAAGCACGGTGCGCTGCGCCAAATCGGCCGGCAGGTCGACGAGACGGAAGGTCTCGGATGTCTCAAACAGTTCCCGGGCCCGCTCATCGAGCTGCACGGTGGCAGCCTCAAGCCTCTGTATCCGCGTGATACAGTCCGCTTGTACAGACGCATCCCCGCTCTCATCGGCGATACGAACGAGCAGCCCCGTCTGCCGCGATCCCTGAGAACGATACAGCTGTCGCAGTACTTTCGCGAGCGCGTAGCGAAAGAACTCGTCGGAGAAATAGGAGGTTGCGATGCGCTCGACCGTGTGCGCCTCATCCATCACGAGTCGGGTAAATGGCGGCAGCACGGCGGTTGCTTCGTAGCCGATGCCGAGGATGCGGAGATTCAGATCACTGAACAGCAGGTGATGGTTCACCACCAGCACCCGCGCCTCCGCGGCTTCGCGTCGTGCCCGCACCAGAAAGCAGTCGTTATTCCGGCACCGAAGCGGAGCGCAGCTGTCGCCGTCGGCGTTGACCTGGCTCCATACATCCTGCTCCACCTGGAAGGGAAGATCGCTTCGCACGCCGGTCGGCGTGGTCGATGCCCAGCTGCGAATCGAGGCAAGCTCGTCGCTGACCGAGTCAAAGAGCTCGGTCTGCTCGCGAAACGCCTCATCGAGCCGCGTTTCGCACAGGTAATTTCCCCGCCCCTTTACGATGACGACCGGAACCGATGTGCCCAGCATCCGCTGAACCGCGGGGATGTCTTTTTCGACAAGTTGATGCTGCAGCGTAATCGTCGCGGTGGAAATCACCACGCGCTCTTCGTTGTCTGCGGCCCATTGTATCGCCGGGATCAGATAAGCGAAGCTCTTTCCGACACCCGTTCCCGCCTCACACACGACGTGGCTGTCACCGTTGAAGCCCGCGGCAACGACCTCGAGCATCGACACCTGCTCGCTTCGCGATTCAAAGGCCGTGAGCGTTCTCGCCGCGCCCCCTCCTGGACGAAGCACGTCGGCAAGCTCTTCAACGTCGAGCTCTCGTCGTCGTTTTGGGGGCAAGGCCTCTACCACGGCGTACAGCCGCTGCACCTCGTTATCGACGATATAGCTTCCGATACCGCGGTTTGCGAGCTCCGCCGCGATCGAGAGATCCGCGTCGCTCGGCCGAAGCTGACCCGACGGGTGATTGTGAATCACCACTTCGCCATGTCCCATCCCCTCCAGAGGAGCAGGAACGGCCGAGAGGTGTCCGCGTGCAATGACGTCCACCGAGCAGACGACGCCGGATTCGTCGATTGCCCCGACGAACAGAACTTCGCTGCCGTCCGCCTCGGAGATCTCACGCTGCATCTGTTCAATTACATCCAGTCCAAGGCGCTCTGTGGCATGCATTCTCTTAAAAAACCCTCTCGAACTAGTCCCGGCAGATAGGATATGCTCTCACACATCATGGCAAACACAGAACATATCCCAGTCGCCATCCTTGGCGCTACCGGCACCGTCGGGCAGAAGTTTATCCGTCTTCTCGACGGACATCCACTCTTCCGCGTTCACGAGCTGGTTGCTTCGCCTCGAAATCGTGGTAAAAGATACCGCGATGCTGTTCAGTGGCACGAAACCATCTCCATGCCGGAAGCCGTATCGGGCATAACACTCAAGAGCACGGACGAAGAACTGACGTCGCCGGTACTCTTCTCGGGGCTTGACTCGTCCGTTGCCGAGGCCGCCGAAACCGCCTACGCGTCTGCGGGGAAACTGGTTATCAGCAACGCGAAGAACCATCGCATGGATGCAGACGTACCGCTCGTAATTCCTGAAGTCAACGCTGATCATCTGGAGCTGTTGAACGTTCAGCCGTACTCGGGTGGTATTATCACAAACTCGAACTGTTCAACCATGTTTCTTGCCATGGTACTTGCACCGCTGCACAAAGCCTTCGGTGTAACCGACGTACACGTCACCACGCTCCAGGCAATCAGCGGCGCAGGCTACCCCGGCGTTCCGAGCATGGACATTCTCGGAAATGTCGTCCCCTACATCCCGGATGAAGAAGACAAGCTCGAGAGCGAGGCTGCCAAAATACTCGGGACCCTTGACGGACAAACCGTGAGACCCGCCTCGTTCCGCGTCTCCGCGCAGTGCACGAGAGTTCCGGTGGCCGATGGACATACCGAGACCGTCAGCATTCGCTTTGAGCACAAGCCGGATATCGAGGAACTGAAGAGAACTCTGCGTGAGTTCGCGGGCCCCCCGCAGGAACGGCGCCTGCCGAGCGCCCCCGCACATCCGATACAGCTTCTCGAGGAACCCGACCGACCGCAACCGCGGTCTGATGTGTATCGCGAAAACGGAATGGTAACGTGGGTTGGTCGCATTCGCCCGTGCCCGGTTTTCGACTACAAAATGGTAATCCTGGGGCATAACACGGTGCGCGGAGCGGCTGGAGCAGCTATCCTGAACGCCGAAATGGCTCATGCGCTCGGTCTGCTGTCACGGAACCGGTAAGCAATGATTGTACTGAAATTCGGCGGCTCCTCGGTTTCGACTCTGGACAAGATAGACCGCGCGATCAGCATTGCCCATGCGTGCCTCGACGAACACCCGGTGCTCGTCAGTTCGGCCATGGGTGACACGACCGACTATCTCGTGGACATTACCCGCTCGGCTGCGGTCGGCAGCAGGGAGGCAACCCGACGGAGTCTTGAGCGTATCCGCGAGACGCACCTGGAAGCGGTCCGTCACCTGGAAACGGCTGGTATACAGGCAGCGTGCATGGCTGACATCGAAGCACATCTGCAGGAAATTGAGTCTCTGGCGACGGGAGTGTCGCTGATTCAGGAATGTTCACCAAGGACACAGGACGCGATTCTGGCCTTCGGGGAGATTCTTTCGACACGCATCATCGCCGCTCGTGCGCTTGACCGCGGAATCAACACCAGACTCGTGGACAGTAGAGACTTCATTTTTACCGATGAGCGCTTCACACATGCTCAGGTAGATATTGAGCAGACATATTCGGCGATCCGCAGTGCATTGACTCCCGAATCGGAGCAACTGATCATCGCGCAGGGTTTCATCGGGAGAACACATTCGGGCGTAACGAGCACCCTCGGTCGTGGAGGCAGCGACTATTCCGCTTCGCTTATCGGTGCGGCCCTCGACGCCGAACGGGTTGAAATCTGGACCGATGTAGACGGAATCATGACAACCGACCCCCGACTCATTCCTGCCGCGCGAACAGTCGCGAATATGAGCTACGACGAGGCAGCCGAGCTCGCTTTTTTCGGGGCACGTGTTGTTCATCCTTCGACCATACAACCGGCAGTCGACCGGAATATCGCCGTCTTCGTGCGTAACACGGGCCGACCCGACGGGTCGGGAACGAAGATCAGCGGAACCATTTCGGCCACGGGAGTGCGAGCACTTGCCACCAAGTCCGATATAACAGTGATCACGGTTCGTAGCTCTCGTATGCTGAACGCATACGGTTTTCTTGCGCAGATATTCGCCGTCTTCGACCGACACCGCATCAGCGTCGATCTGGTGACAACCAGCGAAGTCAGCGTCAGCATGAGCGTAGATGACGATCGTAACCTCGACGAGTTGCGGACAGAGCTGAGTTCGCTGGGACATGTTGAAATAGAGCGATCGCAGGCGATTGTCAGCATCGTAGGCCAGGACATCTGGAAGGATTCCCGCACTGTGGCGCGAGTATTTGGAGTTCTTGCGGGTATCCCGATACGAATGGTGAGTCTGGGAAACTCCGACGTGAATCTTTCGATGGTGGTGCCGTCGCAACGGGTCTCCGATACGGTTTCCCGACTCCACGAGGAGTTCTTCGAGCGGGGATAGAAGTTTTCCATCGCACGAAGTACAATCAGGAATTGAGAGTTTCCTCTGGAGATACTTTAGTGGACAAAATTTTCGACAAACTTACCGATCTGCTCCGGTCTATGGGGGGGTCTTCGAATGATTCGTTCAGTTATACCTCCGACGAGGACCTGCGGGACGCATTCGAAGAACTCGAAGACTACATGCGCGGGGGCGAATCGTCAGGTTCAGGCTCGAGGTTTCGGGGGTCTACGCCGGGTTCAGGCACGCGGGCCGCTGCCTCAGATCCCCCTGAAGTCCTGCGTAAAGACTTCGCGAATCTCGATATTCCATTCGGTTCGAGTCTCGAGCAGGCCCGGGCGGCGCACAGGAAGCTCATGGTTTCCTACCATCCGGACCGCCACACCGCGAATCCTGATAAGCAGAGAATTGCGACCGAGATAACTCAACGGGTCAACAACTCGTTTCAGAGAATACGCCACTACTACGAACGCGGAGAGATCCCGTCCTGAACACGACGGAAACCACAGGTAAGAAACGAACCAATGAATACAGTCGGCATTATTGCAGTAGCAGCGACGACGGCTCTCGTCATCAACCTTATGTGTACTCCATTGATCCTGCGCCTGTCACACCAGCACAAATGGTACGATCACAGCGATCACCGGAAAATTCACACGGAAGACACCCCGCGGATTGGTGGAATTGGCATCGTGGCATCCTTCGTCCTCGCGTCGGTGGGAGGGATCGTGTGGCTGGCGTCAGCAGCGCCCGCTGGAACGGCCGGCATGACCGCCGATATTATCCGGGAGCTCGGACCGGTATACGCAGGTCTGCTCGTTATTTTTGCGGTTGGAATCATCGACGACTTCAGAAACCTGCGGGCAATGGTGAAACTATGTGCCCAGATAGTCGCAGGCGTACTTGTGTCGCTGAGCACCTTTCGCATCAGTGGCCTCGCCATACCCGGGGTCGGGTCGCTCAGTTTCGGCATCCTTGGCTATCCCCTTACGGTGCTATGGATAGTCGGTCTGGTGAACGCAATGAATTTTATCGACGGAATGGACGGTCTCGCCGGAAGTACGTCGCTCGTGGCGTCAATTTTTCTCGCCATAATTGCGTTCATTCTCGGGAACGAACCGGTAGGAATGCTCGCCCTGGTGCTGTCTGCGAGTCTCATGGGGTTTCTCGTCTTTAACGCTCCACCGGCCAAGATATTTATGGGCGATTCCGGGAGTACGAGTATAGGCTTCCTGCTCGCGGTACTGCCACTGTTCGGCGGCACCGCGGCCAGCGGTGAGATGGGCCTCGTCCCAACGGTCACGCTTCTGCTCGTTCCGGTTATCGACACCGCGGCAGCGATTCTTCGCCGTATGCGCAAAGGAGTACCGGTGTACCGTCCCGATCGGGAACACCTGCACCACAAGCTGCTTGATCTCAAGTTCGGCACCTGGAAAATACTGCTGATGGTGTGCGGGGGCGGAGTCCTCGCCGGAGCGGCGGCACTCGCGTGGGTTGTGGCACCGGCCGCCATTGGTATCGCTTCGGTGCTGTCGATATGGGTCATTGGCGTGCTCTGCTTCCTGTATCTCCACAAAGTACGACACGGGAATATCTGACGCTAGTCTTCGAGATTGTATTCCTTGATCTTCCGGTGAAGGGTTTTTCGTCCGATCCCAAGGATCTCTGCCGTCCGGCTCTTGTTCCCGTTCTGATTATGCAGCGTACCCCGGATTACTTCCCGTTCGGCCTGGGCGAGCGTAGAACCTATCTCGACGCGAATCGTACTGTTCCGGTCGGCCTGGTGTATTCCCGGGGGAAGGTCGTCGACGGTCAGTATCTGCCCCTTACTCATAACGACTGCGCTTTCAAGACAGTTTCTGAGTTCCCGGACGTTTCCCGGCCAGGGGTAGGAGTACAGGGCGGCACGCGCACGAGGATCGATCCCCTCGACGGGCTTTCCATTTTCCTCGGCGAATTCCCGAACAAAAGCGGAGGCGAGCAGCGGAATGTCCTCCTTTCGCTCCCGGAGCGGAGGAACGTGGATGTTCACGACATTCAGTCGGTAGTACAGGTCTTCCCGGAAATTTCCCGCTTCTATCTCCTGTTTGAGATCGCGGTTTGTCGCCGAGATGACCCTGCTGTCGACCTCCATGGTCTCTTCGCCGCCAACGCGTTCAAATTTCTTCTCCTGAAGGACTCTGAGGATCTTTATCTGTACGCTCTGATCTATCTCTCCGATCTCGTCGAGGAAAATGGTTCCCGTGTTTGAGAGTTCGAAACGGCCCCTTTTGCGACTGACCGCACCAGTGAAGGACCCTTTTTCGTGTCCGAACAATTCACTTTCGAGGAGCGACTCACTGAGCGCGGCACAATGAACCTTGATAAACGGTCGGTCCTTCCGACCGCTCAGGTTATGGATGGCGTCAGCAATGAGCTCCTTTCCTACCCCACTCTCGCCTGTGATCAACACGGAGGCTCGCGTCGGGGCGACCTGGCGAACCTTGTCAAGAATACGCCTCATTTCGACGCTGTTGCCGAGTATATTCTGGAAATCGCGGCGCTTATCGAGCTCGGCCTGCATCTGCCGATGCTGCAGTACCAGCTCCCGGGTGCTGAGCGCCCGTTTTACAAGAAGGCTCAGTCGGTCCAGGTTCACGGGCTTTGTGAGAAAGTCGAACGCACCGGCTCGCATGGCCTGTACTGCCGTTTCTATGGTCCCATGGCCGGTAAGGATAATGACCGGGACCGTCGGATAGGAGTCGACGACACGTTTCAGGAGTTCTTCACCGGACATTCTCGGCATCCGCAGATCCGCAATGACCAGGTCTATTTCCTCCTCCTCTATCCGGGAATACGCATCGTGTCCGTCTGCAGCGAGGACGACGTCGTAGCCGTCCATCTGCAGCGCTTTTCCCAACCCTTCACGTATGTTTTTCTCGTCATCTACAACAAGAACATTGAACTTCATGTCGAATCCCCACTCCATCCGATAAGGTGCTGTTCGCGCTGCGGCACGGGCAAGGTCACGGTAAACGTTGAACCCTTTCCCTCTTCGGACATGACGGCTATATCACCCATATGCTCCCGTATTATTTTGTAGACCAGAGTGAGACCTATGCCGGAGCCGGTATCCTTCGTCGTGAAATACGGCTCAAATATCTTATGAATGACCTCGTCGCTCATACCGGTTCCCGTGTCGGACAGGCGAAGTATGACTTCGTCACCACGCTGTTGTGTCGAGATTCGCAGCTCGCCTCCCTCCGGCATCGCGTGAATGGAATTCTTGATGAGATTAATGAGGACCTGCTTGAAATACTTTTCGTCGAGGCGCAGAGACGGCAGATGCTCATCCAGGTCGAGTACCAGCTGAACATGCGCCTCCTGCAGCTCGTAGCGCACGAAATCCACCATTTCGTTCACACATTCGTTCAGGTCCGAATCCCGCAGTTCTATGTCCATGGGTCGAACGGCAAAAAGGAAATCGACGACTATGCTGTTGAGACGATCCACTTCTTCCTCAATGACGTCCAGGTAGTCGCGAAGATTATGCGACTCGGGGCTTTCAGAGCGTTGCAGCACCTTGTTAACCAGCTGAAGATGTATGCCTATGGACCCGAGGGGGTTCTTGATTTCATGCGCGACCCCGGCAGCCAGGGTGGTCAGGCTCGCAAGACTCTCCGCGCGTCTGAGCCTGGCCTCCCTCGCGCGCTTTTCCGAAACGTCCTCGATGTGAAGCAGCGTACCTTCGATTCTCCCCTTCTGAACGAGGGGTAGAACGCTGATCGACAACACGCGAACGACGCCGGACGCGTCGAGCGTGAACTCGCGATCCCGAACAGAATCCTGATCCTGTATCGTTTTCCGGATGAACGATGCTATATGGGGATCGTCTATGACGTCCCATATCTGTCGCGCTTCGTCCACCGACGTATGCAGCGCGAGCAGCCGCTCAGCAGCTTTGTTGTGGAGCAGAAGAACACCGTCGGGATTCACCACGAACACGCCATCGTTCATCGAGTCGAGGACAACCTCAAGTCGCTCGTTTTCGAGCGCCAGATCCGCGAGAATATTGCGGATCTGGTCGAGATCGAGTTTTGAGAGCTTGTGCAGTGCGCGTTCTACAAACTTTCGCATATGTGCGTCCCGAAGAATACCTCAGCGAAGCAGCTGTTCTTTCCGGTTCCCGTCGGGCTGACTGTATCCATGCCCGACATCCCTCATTTCAATATACAGACTTTCCAGCAGAAGTGCTGTAGAGATATTCAATGCGTCCGCCCGGAGGTAATGCGTGTGTATTGCTTCCTTCCATTGCTCGATATGCTGAATCGAAAGCGCGAATCGTTGCCGGCGTTCTTCTTCCCGCAGAATGGAGCTGCACAGACCGAGCAGCTCCTGCAGAAAATGACGGTATCCCTCGCGTTCAGGAACTCCCTCAAGCGCAGCTTTTACCTGCTCGTGCGCAGCCGGTTCGGACCGGTGTGCATCGGGGTCGAGGACCTGGGTTATAAAATATTCCGCGTGCGACCGAAGACTTCCGGTTCCCGGATACTCGTGCTCGAGAAACCATTCGCGGATACCCCCTGTACTGAACTCGGGGCCTTTAAAAATCCGGTGAATGACGCTGTCGGTTTCCTGTCGGGTGCGCTCATGAAGAGCGTAGGACCGTGCGCGTGACCGAATCGTCGCTATGACCGCGCCTACGCGCGCCGTCGTGAGAACGAAATACGACTCCGCAGGCGGCTCTTCAAGGACTTTCAGGAGGGCGTTACGCGAGGCTTCGCCGAGTCTATCAACATTTTCGATGATGATGATCCGCGGTTCGTCGGTCGTGTTATGGACCCAGCTCTGGAGATTCCGTATGACTGCGACCGGAACAAGCTCGCCGGGTAGTGAAGCGATTGTCTTCAGTGCCGCCTTTACCACTCGGTCGGTCGCGGTTGCTCTGGCTTCGGGGTCGGCGATCGTATGACCCTCGCGAAGCGTATGTACGAACGGCTCGAGTGCGTCTTCCGTTTCCGAAAGATGCTCGAGCGCTTTTTGTATACGCTTCTCCTCATTTTCCCATTGCACGGTATCGAGACGGCGGAGAAGCTTCCGTACGGCACGGATAAACAGGAAGGCAGACGCTGCGGTATCAGAGCGTTTCACCGTCTCGGCGCTCGTGATAATCTCCTGCGCAAAGTAGCGACTGCCGACCAGTTGAACCGAGGGATGAAGAAGTTCGCGGTTGAGACTGCAGGACCGACAGCTGCAGTTCCATTTTGCCGTTTCGCGGCAGGTCAGAGCGCGAGCGAGCTCAAGAGCGGTGGTGAGTTTCCCCGCGTATTCAGGCCCGTGCAGAATAAGGGTCTTCGGCATGGTGCGGTTGAGTAGCTGACGAGTCAGGGCGTCAATTGTGCTTTTCTGGCCAATGATATTTTCGAACACTCAGACTCCCAGAAATCTCGACGCATATGGCAGGAATGGTAACAGGGCCTCGGCAAATACACTCGTTCGCACCATGGGATCCGGGTCAAAGAAGGGCTGTACCTGGAGCATTAAGAGAAGAAGAAACACCAGAAACAGTCCTTCCGCGACTCCAAGAAAAAAACCAAGTGCGTGATCAAGGTTCGCCAGATTGATCCGCTCGACAAGCCTGTTCAGCGCAGATTCGAAAATCTTCACGAACAGATACACAACGACAAAAAGCGCCAGAAACGCGATGACCTGGCTCCACGCCTGCGCGTCCAGATAGCTATCGACAATAATGGCTGCCTGCCCGGAAAAAAGAACTGCGACACCTATCCCGAGTATGAGGGCTGCCATGCTCATAAACTCTCGAATAAAACCGCGAAAGCCGGACCGCAACGCCATAATCAGAATGACAACCGCGAACACTATGTCTATACCTGCCAGAATCATCTGTCGTCCATTCCTTTCTCCGGCACCTGTTATTTTCGGATGGCCAGGATCATATCAGAAATCAGCTCGTCGGCAGCCTGCATGCTTACGGTAGCACACGCGCCTATCATTGCGTTCCTGCGATCGCTGTCCCGGAGAATACGGAGAATCTCGCGCAACAACAAGTCGGGCTCAAGCGTCTCTTCCTGGAGCACGCTAACAGTCCCGTACCCCTCGAACACCTTCGCATTTCTGATCTGATCGCCTCGACTCGCTGAAAGCGACAGTGGAACGCAGACAGCCGGTGTTCGGCTCGCTGCAAGCTCCCACAGCGTTCCGGCACCGGCTCGGCAGACCGCAAGGTCCGCTGCAGCGAGAATCTCCGGGTAGTCTTCGTAGAAGAACTGCTGAGCCACATAGCCGGGTCGTGTTCTCCATTCAGCAGAGGCACCACCGCGCTGGTGAACGACGCAGGCATGCTCGAGCAGCCGATCAAGCACCTCGTCGACAGCGGAATTGAGACGTTCACTCCCGAGACTGCCGCCGAACACGAACACCAGGGGCTTATCGGCCTCAAATCCGAATCGTTGCCTCAAGTTTGCGGCGTCCACCCCTGCCAGATCGCGTCTGACAGGATTACCGGTCACGGTAACCCGTTCGCGAAGCGATTCAGGGAACTGGCTTCGAGTCGTCGAATATGGTACGCAGATTCGATCGGCAAACCTCGCGTTGATTCTCGTAGCCAGGCCGGGGTCGGCGTCGGATTCGTGTGTCACCACCGGAATTCTGAGCAGCCATGCGGCAAATACGGGCGGAACGCTCACGTAGCCCCCTTTGCTGAACAGAACCTCGGGGCGTACTCGCAGAAATATCACGAAAGAAACGACCACACCTGCCAGAACTCGAAATACGTCAAAAGCGTTCCGTATCGACAGATAGCGGCGAAGCTTTCCGGCAGGAATAGCGTAGTAGCGGCAGTCCGGAGCCGACCGCGATATAATGCTGCGCTCTATCCCGTGTTTCGACCCGATCCAGAAAAGCTCGCCGGGGTATTTTTCCCGGAGGGCTTCCATTACAGCCAGTCCAGGGATAACATGCCCCCCGGTACCTCCGCCAGTGAATGCGATAAACTTAGTCATGAGTTTCTTCTTCGAAAGAGGAGCATGGCACAATTAACAACACCAGGAGTGTAGCATGGCGAGATTAGTTAGGGCAATTCTGTGGGTTACCTTGTTCGGAACCAGTAACCTGTGGAGCTGGAACCCCGTTGAGGTCAGGGCGCTTCTCCCTGCGGATTTTTTGTCGGACTACCCCGAGATTCTCGAGGGCGAAAGTGTAACCGCTCCAGTGGATTCGGGCGACCCGGCGCTGCTTCCGCGCAACGACGATCTCGTCGGAGATATCATACCCGACCTGCCTCTTGACGATGTGCCGATCGCGATTGAGAGCATACGCTACATACCACTTCGCGAACGGGACGGCGTTGAGGCCTCAATCGGAGAGCTGACGGTTTA
>JBKHAN010000033.1:0-28149 GCA_046542845.1 Spirochaetaceae bacterium | reverse complement strand
AGACAAGCCTGTAATACTAATAGGGGCGAGCGCGGGAGGAGCTCTTGCGACATTGGCATTCGAGGAAGTCCGCCGACTCGCGCCGGATGTAGATGTACGTTTAATTACCTACTCGGCGCCCCGGGTGCTGACGCGAGCGACGCAGCGGATGCTTACGGACGAAGAAGACCGGATAGTACGGGTTGTACATGCGAACGATATCGTACCTGCGCTTCCGCCAAGCTTCATGGGCTACCGACATCTTGGTCCCCAGGTTCAGATAGGGCGGGATAGAAGCCTGGTGCCCCTTTCCATACGCGATCACCATCCTGGAACCAGGGCTGCCCTCAGGAACCTTCGCGAAGGAGCCGGCGTGGACCGGGACGATACCGGCTATTAGAGCAGAGACTGATAACCAGGGAGACACCGTGGCACTCATACAATTTTCCGATCACTCCACATACCGGCGTCTGACGGTGCTCTCTGCGCATATCGATGCCGAGTCCGCAGCCCGCTTCGAGGCAGAGGCCCTTTCGCTGATCGATGAACGTCAACTGGTCGTTGATCTATCCAGGGTCCGCTACGTCGACAGCACCGGATTGGGGTGTATTCTTCGTATTGTGCGAGCGTCTGCGGATAAAGGCGGCCGGGTTGTGCTGTGTCGCCCCAGCCCGGTCGTGCGCATGCTCCTGGACTTCTCGCAGCTCAGGCAGTTCGCCGATATTTCGGACTCCTGCGATATCCCTGAAGGGAAAACGGACGGTAAAAAATGATTGTGCTTTCATTCGCCTTTCTTGCCGGAGGTCTCGCCGGTATCGTGTACGGGGCAGACCTCCTGGTGAAAGGCGCTTCACGCCTGGCACTCGGCCTTGGCGTCTCGCCGCTTTTTGTCGGCATTACCATAGTGGCGGTCGGTACTTCGCTGCCTGAACTCGTCGTGAACCTGTTCGGCGTCATTCAGGGAGCGTCCGACATCGGTTATGGGAATGTCGTGGGCAGCAATGTATTTAATATTCTCGCCGTGCTCGGCGCAGCGGCACTGATCCGTGACATTCCGATCAGCCGGGCGACCACGCGCATAGAGATACCGCTGTGTGTACTGAGCGCGGCAGTATTACTGATTGTCGCAAACGACCCTTTTATTGGAGGCGCCGCTGTAGCCCAGGTGCAACGCAGCGAAGGCTTGCTGATGCTCGGTTTTTTTCTCGTTTTTGTCGCGTATACGGTCACCCTTGCGCGCAAAGACCCGGAGGCCGCCCCTTTTGTTCCAGATGAGAGCCCGGAGACGTCGGAGCGCATTTTTGGCCGCTCTGTCTTGCAGCTGCTTGCCGGTCTGATCCTCCTCGTGGTCGGCGGGCGCTTCGTAGTTACGGGTGCGACCGATATTGCCTTGATTGTCGGCCTTTCCGAGCGGGTCGTCGCGATTCTCATTGTTGCTGTAGGGACGTCTCTACCTGAACTCGCGACATCCGTTGCGGCTGCACGGGCCGGAGAACTTGATATCGCCGTTGGCAATGCCCTTGGATCATGCCTGCTCAACGCGTTCCTCATACTCGGTCTTACGGCGTCTATACAGCCTGTCCCCATTCCGACAGGGAGCAATCTGGATCTTTTCGCATACCTGGCTTCGTCGATTCTGCTGTTTCTCTTTGTTTTCACGGGAAGGGGACGAAAAATTGACCGGCGCGAAGGGGGAGTATTTATGATGATGTACGGTGCGTATGTGATAGCGCTGTTTCTTGTCTGAGCGCTACTGCTGATTCTTCCCGTGAACTTTCTGCTCCAGCGCCGAAAGAAGGATTTCGAACTGGTCTCGCACCTGGGGCGCTGCTTCGACTATATCTTTATGAGCTTCAAGGACATAGTCGTCGGTCAACAGATCTTTCCGCTGCACCGGAACTTTATCGAGTACTTTGGACTTCAATTCCCCCATACGTTCTTCGTGTATGATCGGCAGATACCCGTACAAGTGGCAGGTCTTCAATATCTCGACAACGGCGTCTGAAGGATTGCACAACCACGTTTTTCCACCGTTTCGCTTCATAAAGCGAACGAGCTTCAGCAGAGTGCCGATCGTCGTCGAATCAATATAGTCGGTTTTCGACAAGTCGAAAAATACTTCCCGAATATCTGATTGTGTCACCACATCGCTGACGTGCTCGAACAGTGAGTACGCGGTCAGGGCTTGAATCCTTCCCTCGGCAAACAGAATGAGGGTTTGTTTCTGCTTAAGGTAATATATGTGCCCGGCTTCGCTCACAATTTCTAGGATAGTACAAAATCGCTTCCATCGCCTACCACAAAAGGCGTATTTACAACGCTTTTGATTGGTATGCATTTGTTGAGAAAGCTCGCTCATAGCGTTAGAATACCGACCCCGGAGGTTTCATGGATACACGGCAGGCCAGGTGGGCGTATTCTGCAGGATGGCTTTCGATTATCGTGAACACGCTCCTTGCGGTATTGAAATACTGGTCGGGCGTCGTCACAGGTTCGTTAGCGCTGATCGCCGACGCCTGGCATACTATTTCGGATACGCTCTCCTCCGTCGCCGTCCTTTTTGCAACCCGTACATCCCGGAAACCGGCGGACCGCGATCACCCCTTCGGTCACGGTCGGATGGATCTGATTATGAGCGTCGCCATTGGTGTCGTCATAGGCACCGTTGGCTTTAACTTCATGCTCGATGCTGCCACCGATCTCGCGGCTCCGCGTCCCGTTGAGTACGGACAAATCGGTCTGACCGCAGTTATTGTTTCAATAGTTTCGAAGGAAATTCTCGCTCAGTTCGCGTTCTTTGCTGCTCACCGAAGCGGCATGAAATCCATCAATGCTGATGGCTGGCACCACCGCAGCGATTCGGTTACTTCAATTATCGTCCTGCTGGGTATCCTGTTCGCGGCTGACAGGCACTGGATCGACGCAGCCCTGAGCCTCGTGGTTGCGCTGTTTATCATCGGAGCCGCGTTGAAGGTTATCTGGGACTCGGCTCGTCCGCTTCTGGGCGAATCGCCGAATCACCGCACACTCAACGGGATACGCGCCATAGGCGAACGAATCAGCCCCATGTTCAACAGCGTTCATCACGTCCATATCCACCGCTATGGAACTCATACAGAGATGACCTGTCATGTAAACATGGACGAAGACATGTCGGTCGGTGATGCGCATGATCTCGTCGATGATTTTGAGCAGGCGCTTCGTGACGGCATGGGGCTTGAGCCGACGGTGCATATCGAACCCCGGCGTGATCAACCGGATCCCCGGAAAGCCTGATCACAGGTACCGGTCTACCGGACCGCCCCCGCGTATCGATCCGTATGCCTGCTCGTCGTCGGGGTCTCCATAGTGAACGTGAACCGGTGAACCACGAAACCCGCGATCGGGAAAAAAAGAGACCGCGACGGCATCGCGTCCGAGAGCGTTTCGACCGTACCGTTGCGGCACAGCGATACCCGACCGAAGCCTGAGAGCCCGGTCAGAATCCGGTGCCCGGTTGCGGGTTGCGTTATTCTTACGATGCCCGCAGGAAGAATTACCGGGAACGCCCCGAAGCGGCCCGGAGGCGACAGCTCGATTCGGCAGGCCGGCTCCCCGGCGACCGTGAGATCGGCGGAAATACGGTCTGCGCGCCATTTCAGGTCGATGTCGGAGGTCTGTTTCGGCACGGCCCAGTTCCTCCGTCCCCAGTAAGTGCTTTCCTCCGAGTCTACGTGCATATGTGTGACCTCAGCTCGGTTCAAGCCACCTTCCGCCGGCGCGACAAGGCTGAACACCTCGCTGTATGGTCCAACAGGAGAGTCGGTATACTCGACCGCGCAGAGCAACACCACGCGGGGGCGCATCCGAGTGGAGGACGCTGGACCGGTGGACCTCAGCGCGGCGTACCCCCCTTTTCTGAGTACCGCGAGTACGCCGAATGCACGGCCTTTCAGCAACCAGGGAGCGGGCGCGTGTCGCTTCGGGACGAATGCGTCCGGCATGAGCATCAGTTCATGGACGGCTTGAAGCCGGTTTCAGCGACTATCCGGTAAAAACCGCCCTTCTGACCGAGCGCATGCTTCCAGGCGGTCTCGGGGTCAGGATGAAACACGATGTCGGTTCGGATCTGTTGAAGGAGCCACGAGCCTTCGCGAAGTTCGTGTTCCAGCTGCCCGGGTCCCCAGCCACAGTACCCCGCGTAAAAGTGCACGGCAGGGTTATCTGCCGGCGAACCCGTTTCCCAGGAGTCTGCAAGCCATGAGAGCAGTTCAGGTGAGGCGGGCTCGAACACAACCCCCGGGGCGGGTCGGAGTGCGTGCTCATTTTCGGGGACACCCGGCATATCCCCGTGCAGGACGAAAAGATACTCCTGCTGCACCGGGCCTCCAACGAACACCGGAGCTTCGCCGACGGTCGTCTCGTGAAGGTCGTCAATTGCCTCTCCGAGTGACGTATCCGACTTACGGTTCACTACCAGGCCGAATGCTCCGTCGTTGTTATGCTGAATCATGATCACAACGGTACGATAGAAATTCGGATCGAGAAGATCCGTTTCCGAGATCAGTACATACCCTTCCAGCGATTCCGGATACTCACGTTCGCTTGGTGCCACCAGCGGATCGTCCGGGTCATGAAATGCTGCCATACATATCCTTCCAACCTTCAGTATACGGGCAGATGCGTTGAATCGACTACCACTCTATGGATCGCGTTGTCCGTAACTTCGTGGCCTGAGGCCTTCCGTAAACAATCCTCGCCGTGCATACTCGCCGCTGTCGTGAGTGAAATATTTCGAGTTGATCCGGTCACAAGGCTTCCCTACGGCGTGAGTCGTCATTTCGCTGCGCTTGCCGAATCAGATGACCCGTATCGTGATCCTATAGCTGCCCAGTACGTCCCTGTGACCGAAGAACAGACCGTGCTGTCCTATGAAGATCCCGATCCCATAGGGGACGCACAGTATACGGTGGTCCCCCGGCTGGTACACCATTATCACGACCGCGCGCTGATGCTCGTGAACGACCGCTGCGCCACCTATTGCCGCTATTGTTTCAGGCGGCATTTTACCGGTCATGGCGCCGGACACGTGACAAAGGACGAGCTGACAAGCATCTGTGCCTACCTGACGCAGCACCCGGAAGTGCAGGAGGTTCTGCTTTCAGGAGGTGACCCCCTCATGTTGTCTGACGACGAGCTGTTTGGAATCGTCGATCGGATTCGAGAAGCCAGGGATGTCCTGATCCGGGTGTGCTCGCGCATGCCGGTCGTTCTTCCGAAGCGCGTTACCGCGGCGTTCTCCCGGGGCCTTGGAGAACGCCGACCGGCGTGGATGGTTGTCCATATCAATCACCCGCGTGAACTGACGCCGGAGTTCAGCCAAAGCGCCGAACGACTCCTTGCCGAGGGAATAGCGGTCGCATCGCAGTCGGTGCTTCTGAAGAACATAAACGATGATCCCCTGATTCTCGAATCCCTGTTTCGGGGCCTGCAGCGTTTGGGAGTACGGCCGTACTATCTGTTTCAGGGTGATCTGGCGTCCGGCACGTCGCATTTTCGAGTAGACCTGAGGCGCGGAATCGACATTATGCGCACGCTCAGATCCCGGCTTTCCGGTCTTGGACTGCCGACATACGCCGTGGATCTGCCCGGCGGAGGCGGGAAGGTTCCGGTAGAGTCGAGTCTGCTATATGCGACCGAGACCGATTATGTTCTGCGTGATTCTGCCGGACGAGAATGGACTTACCCGCGAGAGCGGGAGGTCTGAGGCCTCAGACGTCACTTGCAGTTTCCCGCCGGCGGGCGATAACGGAGGTTACCGAGGCTTCTCCCTTGTGTTTCGGCCCCTCATCT
This sequence comes from Spirochaetaceae bacterium, assembly GCA_046542845.1. Taxonomy (GTDB): domain Bacteria; phylum Spirochaetota; class Spirochaetia; order DSM-27196; family SKKC01; genus SKKC01. The sequence continues at coordinate 22,338 of JBKHAN010000033.1, read as the reverse complement.
ATCCACTCTCGCCCGTGAGAAAGCAGGACGATGTCCAGCCCATCCAGTCCTGCCGCGATCTCTTCCGGTTCAAACATCATTTCAGGATCCGGTGGTCCTCCGCTGGTCAGACCGTTGCGCCTCTGGTCCGGATGGAACCACTGACACACGATATACGCGCCAGGTGCGGTCACTCGGGTGAGCGAAGCGAAGAGGCGGGACTTGTCTTCCGGTCGAACGTGGAACCAGCTGCTTACGACAAGGTCCGCCGCGCGCTCCGGCGTCCAGCTGAGCGCATCGTCGGCTATCGTCTCGATGACGTGCCCTGAACGTTCTGCGAGCGACCTCGCTTTCGCAAGCCCTACCGTCGAGCTGTCGACGGCCGTGACCGTCAACCCGAGTCCCGCCAGAAAGACTGCATTGCGGCCTTCTCCGCACGCGAGCTCGATCACCGATTCGATCCGGCGTGCACTTCCACCGGGCGATTTGTGCAGCAGACCGAGACAGCTGTCTCGAATAAAGCGATTTGGGGTCTCTCCGTAGAGATAATCGTTCGTGTCGTACCTGCTGTCCCACGGACTGGGTTTATTCATGCAAATTCCCCTTAAGAATCTCTTGAAATTCCACGCCTGTCTATGGATGCTAAGAGGCGTGTCGCAAGATTCTGTCTACTTTAACCGTCGTTTCGAGCCGGAGGCCGGGCGCATTCTCCATGGAGCAGGGCAAAGCCCGGAAGCATTCGTGGAGTACGTTGAGGCGCTTGGTGCAGAATATACGCCGCTGCTCTATATGCTGTATACCGGTCTTCGGGGAGATCCGTCGAGGCTTGAAGCAAAGCTCCGGGAAATGGACGCACTCCTGCCCGTACGGCTCGTTCCCCAGATTGGTCTGTCCATGACCGTCGATGGTACTCCGGAGAAACACTACGAACACAGGGTCGCAGAAGGCCTGCACGACACCGAGCTTCGTGCGCTGTGTTTGATACTCCGGGACTTCAAGCGACCCGTTTTTGTTCGACTCGGGTACGAGTTCAATGGACGCTGGAACGGATACGAGCCCGAATCGTACATACGAGCGTGGCGCCACGTCGTAACGACGTTACAGGAACAGGGAGCTGATAATGTTGCCACAGTGTGGTGCTTCGCCCCCGGGGGGGACCCGGATTACGTGAAATGGTATCCGGGGGATGAATACATCGACTGGTGGGCCATCGATCTCTTTTCACCCGAACATTTCGAGCTTCCCGAAACCCGCCGTTTCATGGCAGACGCCCTTGAGCGCCGGTTCCCGGTGCTGATCGGCGAAAGCACGCCGCGCTATGTCGGCTGTACCGATTCAGATCTCGCGATCGAACGCTGGTTTGAACCGTACAGACGGTTTCTGCAGGAAAACCCGCACTGTAAAGGTACGGGCTACATCAACTGGAACTGGGCGTCCTACCCCATGTGGTCGGATTGGGGTGACTGCAGGCTGACTGCATCCGAAGCAGTTCAGGACTGGTACCGAACGCTCGTTTCGCACCATGCGTTTGTCCATGCAGACGTCGATGGTAAGAATTTTGGCAGACTTTGCCGAAATTATTGACATATAGAGTACATCAGTGCGATCGTATCGGGCGCTACGCAATATATAGCGTACGCATCCATGAGTAGAGGGAGGAGATATTCATGAGCAGTGTAAGCAAACCAAAAGAACCCGCGGTGGTAAAAATCCCGTTCCAGGACGCCTCGGTCGATATCTGGGACAAAAAATACCGCCTGAAGACAAAGGAAGGAAAACCCCTCGACGCTACGGTGGATGATACGTACAAGCGCGTAGCACGAGCCCTCGCCGAGGTCGAGCACGAAGATGTGCGGGAACACTGGTATGACCGTTTTCTCTGGGCCCTGCGGCACGGAGCAACCCCGGCCGGACGTATCATGTCGAACGCGGGTGCGTGGGAATACAAACCTGCCACGTCGACTATAAACTGCACAGTCTCCGGTACCATCGGAGACTCAATGAACGACATTCTTGCGAAGGTCCACGAAGCCGGCCTGACGCTCAAGGCCGGCTGCGGCATAGGTTACGACTTCTCCACGCTCAGACCCCGCGGGGCCTACGTGTCCGGTGCGGGGGCGCACACCTCCGGACCTCTGTCGTTCATGGACATATACGACCGCATGTGCTTCACCATATCGTCCGCCGGCGGTAGACGGGGTGCGCAGATGGGAACCTTTGACGTAGGCCATCCTGATGTTATGGAGTTTATTCGCGCCAAGCGTGAGGACGGACGCCTGCGGCAATTTAACCTCTCGTTGCTGATCACCCATGACTTCATGGAAGCCGTGAAACAGGATGCTGACTGGCCGCTCGCCTTCCCCATGACGGCTCGCGAGGCCGGGGAGGACGGAATCGATCTGACCGATCCGACAAAAGTAGTCTGGCGGGAGTGGCCGGGCGCCGGAGACTACCTCAAGAATGACGAGGATCTGGTCGCCTGTCGCGTGTACAAGACCACTCGCGCTCGAAGTCTGTGGAATCTCATTATGCGATCCACCTACGATTACGCCGAGCCGGGCTTTGTCCTCATAGACGAGGTCAACGAGCAGAACAACAACTGGTTCTGCGAAAAGATACGAGCTACAAATCCCTGCGGTGAGCAGCCGCTCCCTCCTTACGGGGCATGCCTTCTGGGATCCGTAAACCTGACGATGTTCGTTCGTAAACCGTTCACAGAGGATGCGGAATTTGACTGGGATACCTACCGTGAAGTCGTTAAGGTCTTTACTCGGATGCTCGACAACGTAGTTGAGATCAACGGCCTTCCTCTCCCGGAACAGCGACGCGAGATCGAGCGAAAGCGTCGTCATGGCATGGGCTTCCTCGGGCTTGGCAGCACCATGACTATGCTCCGCATGAAATACGGCTCAAGCGAATCCGTCGCCTTCACCGATCAGGTCTCTCGGGAGCTCGCGGTCGCCGGCTGGGAGGCAGGTCTTGAGCTCGCCGACGAAAAGGGGCCGGCTCCGATCATGGACGAGGAGTTTACGATTACCCCGGAAATGCTTCGAAAACGTCCTGAACTCGCCGCAGACGGGTATGCAGCGGGCGACCGTGTTGCTGGAAAGGTGCTTCTCGCGCGCTACAGCCGGTACATGCAGCGAGTTTCGACGGTCGCACCCGAGCTTGTCGAGCAGATCGCCGAGCGCGGCGCACGGTTTACTCATCACTCTTCGATAGCACCGACCGGTACCATCTCGCTCTCGCTCGGAAACAATGCGGCTAACGGAATAGAACCGAGCTTTGCGCACCACTATCTCCGCAACGTCATTCGCGAAGGTAAGAAGTCCAAGGAGCAGGTCGACGTCTTCTCCTTCGAACTTCTTGCCTATCGCTTCCTGGTCGACGCCGAGGCATCTCCCGATGCACAGGACAGCGAGCACGCGCTGCCCGAGTATTTTATTACCGCGGACAACGTGACCCCCATACAACATGTCGACATACAGGCTGCTGCACAGAAGTGGATAGACTCGTCGATCTCCAAGACAGCCAACGTACCGACCGAGTTCCCCTACGACGACTTTCAGGACATATATATGTACGCATACGAGCAGGGCTTAAAGGGCTGCACTACCTTCCGGTTTAACCCGGAAGTGTTCCAGGGTGTCCTTGTCCGCGAGAACGACCTTAAAAACACGGTGTACGAATTTGTGCTTCAGGATGGGACGATTGTCGAGGCTCGTGGTGACGAGGAGATCGAGTACGATGGAGAGATTCACAACGCGGCGAATCTTTACGATGCCCTGAAAGAGGGGTACTACGGACGGTTCTGACGTCTGCGAGATACACGGAGAGAAATGACATGGCACGAAGAATAGACGGTGAAATTGTAGACTATCGAGTCAGGAAAAATGCGGGTGCAACAGGCACGTCCGAAGCGCCTGCGAAGGATACAGGGTCGGCTGCATCGGGCACGGGGGAAGCGAAGGCGGAAATCATCGCTATGGATGAGTCCCTGCAACGTCCCTACGAGCTTCTCGGATCCACGTACAAGGTCAAGACTCCGATCTCCGACCACGCAATGTACATCACGATAAACGATGTCATTCTGAACGCGGGAACGGAAAATCAGGTCAGGCGACCTTTTGAGATATTCATTAACTCCAAGAACCTTGATCATTTTCAGTGGATCGTGGCTCTGACCCGGATCATTTCTGCAGTTTTTCGCAAGGGCGGCGACGTTGCGTTTCTTGCCGAGGAGCTTAAGGCGGTTTTCGATCCGCGGGGCGGATACTGGAAAACCGGCGGCAAGTTCATGCCCTCTCTCATTGCTGAAATCGGTGAAGTGATTGAGGAGCACCTTACGAAAATAGGCATGATCGAACCGAAAGGCTTGAGCGACCACCAGAAAGCACTCCTGGCGGAGAAGCGGGCTGAATACGAGGCGGCGAGCGCACAGGGGGATCTTTTTGTCCAGACACCCGATGTACACCCGGAACTCGCCTCAAGCAGGGCTTCCGAGAACGGTCGGCACAACGGGACCGCAATAAATGGAACCGGGAACGGTGCGGCGGCGAGTGACTTTCCGGAAAGCGCTCTGCTGTGTCCCAAGTGCAACACCGCAGCGGTCGTAATAATGGACGGATGCAGGACCTGTCTGAACTGCGGTGACTCGAAATGCGGGTGACCGGCGGTTCCCCGGGCCTTAATCCAGAGCGAATCTGACTATTTCGTTCATTACCATGCTCTCTATAGTGAACTGCTCGGTAAACACCCCGTGTCGGACGTCTGGTATCGTGAGGACACGGATGTCGGTAAACAGGTTTTGCAGGAACTCTTCGTTGTAGTCGCTGTCGACTACCGTGTCGTCCGAGGCCAGCACCAGAAGCAGCGGTATCGTGCGTTCGCTCATATCACTGAGTGATTCCTCCCATTCAAGATACGACTGAAACCAGCGAAGATCTGTATGGCTGATCCTGAGATGGTCGTATTCTTCGGCGAACTCGATATAGGTCCGGTTTGTGGTACTACCTGAAATCCGGTCCGGCAGCTGGGTGACGAACTGTCCGACAATGTCCGCGCCTGCCCGGAGCACCGGAAATGCGAACACACGAATCAACGGTGCCGCAAATACCAGGCGGGAGAACCGAGGATCGTACCGTTCGGTGTGCTCGAGTAGAGCGCTCGCGCCGGTGCTGTGTCCGATGCCTGTCAATCCGGACAGGCGCTGTGACCCGAGCAGGCCCGTTTCTTCGACCGCTACAAGTACGAGTTCCACGACCTGTCCATAGCGGGCAAAGTCGTCGATATACGCTCTTCTGCCGGTTGAAAGTCCGTGGCCCGGCAGATCCAGGGTAATCACCGTCGCACCGCTGTCGAGCAGCGCTTCGATTGCGTAGCGGTTGGTTGCTGTGTGATCGAGGTAGCCATGTACGAACAGGACAATGCGGCTGTCCGGTCGCTGTACCGCCGATTTCCGGAGGATCTGTACGAATATCGACTCTCCGGCATTGCTCATGACCGAACCGGCGGCGACGGTGTGGTGGTCGAGCGCAAACTGATAGTGTCGCCTGTACTCGTCGTAGTCGGCCTGAGCATCCGCAGTCCATACTTCTCCAAGCTCCGCACGATGCCTTCGAAGCCGTTCTGCCGTTTCTCGTGTGAATGAGGAGGCGGGAGCCGCCCGCAGCGCAAACTCAAAGGGCACAGGGTCGGGCGAACCCGCATGAGCGCATACAATTGTCGCTCCCGAAATGACGGCACACAAGGCCGCTTGTATAATGGTTTTACTTCGTCTATGCATGCTGTTGCCTTTCGTTACATCATAAGCGTTGTCATGTTCACCTACGTTCTTCAATCCTACTGAGGCCAATGGTACACTATCTCGGATCGGGCCTGCGAAACTATCACGACCGTCCCGTAATGCCCTACGCCAGACCGTATTGGGAGTTTCAGGTTATCCTTTCGGGTCCTGCGCAGCCCCTTTTTCTCTATGGTGTGGAGCGGGGCGATTCACCGGCGTTGTGGGTGTTCCCTTCGGGCTGCGTGCACGGCTGGACCTCGTCGAGCGGCGACGACTGTGAAGTTGCGGTATTCCATGTCGATGGCGTTCCGGATCTTCTCAAACGCGCTTGTCAGGACGAGCCCTTTCTGTACACGAGGGTACAGCCGACCGACTGCAGGTGGATACTGAACGCACACAACCGCCTTGTGGCCGGTCTCAGAGCACGAGACCGACTCGTTGAGCTTCAGGCCGAGTCCATTATCGCTGAACTCAGTGAGATTGTCATGCGCGGTAACCCTGACCGCATTCCAACCTTCTCAGAGGAACAGGCACCACAAGAGCGCGTCGTTGAGCAGGGACTTGCCTATTACGCTGAGCACATGAGGGAGGCTCCCAGCGTCGCCGACATTGCCAGGCACTGTAACTACTCGGTTGGGCACTTTCGTCGCATCGTGGAGCACGTGCGCGGAGAGTCGCCCCGCGCGATCATGGCTGCCATGCGTATGGAGCGAGCGCGTCAGTTGCTATCTGCCGGCGGAATTCCGGTGTCCAGAATAGCCGAAGCTTGCGGATACTCGGAAACTGCGTCCTTCAGCCGTGCGTTCGCCGTCATCCACGGGCGCTCGCCACAGGAGTGGCGCGAACGCTGGCCCGAGGTTACCCAGCGTTCATCGGCGGTCCGGATCTGACGTCGGCCCGGAGTGAGTTGACGTCGATGGGTCGCTTCTGTGCCATGGACATGTTCGCGGCAATTCCGGTCAGGATCGAGTTGGTTCCGGCGGTATGGTCAGCGGCGCGGGCAAGAGGATCATCACCCGGTCCTTTGAATACGTCGTCAAGAAGTCGCACATCGCCGCCACCGTGGCCGCTTTCATCTGATTTTTCAAAGGTCAGGTGCTCCGGTGACTGCCAGTGTCGATGCAGGATGAGTTGTGCCGGTACGTCTGCCGCGTGTCCGGTGCGCCCGATGGAATGCTCGCCGTGTATGTCGGAGTCAGACGTCGAGATATAGGAAACTTCGGTGACGTTATACTCCAGCCTGCCTTTGGTTCCGTTGAATGCGATGCGAAATCCCTCCCACGGCGAGTATGCCGTCAGATGGTAGCTCATTGCCGCACCATTGTTGTACTTCACAAGGACGCTCATATCGTCTTCAATTGAAATACCATCCGAGAAGACGCTCTGATCCCGGCGATATCCGTCTTCCGACTCTGCTTCAAGGTAGGTACGGCGAAGTTTCTCGTTCTTGTCCAGGTGCAGGGCAAACGGATCCTGCCGCGCGATCGGGTTTCCGGTTGATCGATCATAGAACTTTGATACGCCGCGAGCCTCGGCATTCTCCTTGCCGTAGAAGACAAGATCACCGAAGGCAAAGACTTCGCGAGGCGTTGACTCAAGCCACCAGTTTACCAGATCGAAATGGTGGGTTGCCTTGTGTACCAGGAGTCCACCTGAATTGCGTTTGTCGCGGTGCCAGCGCCTGAAATAATCGGCTCCATGGCTCGTATCGAGCAGCCATTCGAAGTGAACGCTCTTCACCTCGCCGATTTCACCCGACTTCAGGACTTCCTTGACGCGGGAGTTCCTCGGTGAATACCGGTAATTGAAAGTGACGGTGAGTTTTTTACCGCTCCTGTTAAGAGCGGCGTGAATCGCTGCACACTTCTCGGCGTCTATCGTCATGGGTTTTTCGCTTATCGCGTCACAACCCGCGTCGAGCGCTTTGATTATGTAGGTGTGGTGCGTCCGATCCATGGACGTGACGATGACCGTGTCGACGCGCTCACGGGAAATCATGGTTTCAAAGTCGACCGGCGCGTAGGTCGGTACTGTGTGGTATCCGAACTCGTGTGAAAGCTGTTCGTTCGCAAAATCAAGCCTGACGGCGTTCAAGTCGCAGAGCGCGACAAGTTCACCGTACTCCGCATGGCTTGACGCGAGCGCCTTCATATACATCTTGCTTCTGCCGCCGACACCAACGATCGCATATCGTTTTCGCGTACTCATGCGTACACTGTACCAGCCCGGGCGGTTCGGCGGAATGACGGAATCTCACAAGCCGTTGATATTTTCGCTCATCGACGACAAACATCACATTCGCGACCGACGTGCGTGGTGGTATGAACCTGCATTCCGTCCACGGCCTGATACTGCACCGTAGGCGCGAACGAGACCCAGTTTAATCGAGGCGATCAGTCGTCGAAGCGGTGTATTCAGTGCAGTGTCTGCAGTCCGTACGTACCAGTGATTCACTCCGGTGACCATGAACCTTGTATATCCGGCCTGCGCGAGGTAGGCCTGTACCGAGTGGTCTCGACCAAACGAATTGTCCTCGAGAATAATGACACGCGGTGCCCATTTCATGACGGTGAACCCTTCTATTACGCGCAGTTCGTTGCCTTCGACGTCGATGGAGAGCAGATCTATCTGATCCCTGCCGGAAACGAGTCCAGCCTCTTCGAGAATACGGTCCAGGGTTTCGGTGCGGACAGAAATCCGTTCCAGGTCCGGGTGTTCGTCGACCCGCGACCTGACACGGTTTTCATTATCCAGGGTAGAGAGCGTTTCTCCGCCGCGGGCGACCAGGAACTCGGCTGTGCCCGACTGCCTGTCTGCCGCAGCTTCAACGACGTCGCACCTGCGATTTGCCCTGATCTGTTCGACCATGTAGGGGATGGGCTCGACGAGAATGCACCGACGACCGAGCTTCTCAAAGTAATAGGTGTTGCTCGCCTCTATGCCGTTGTTACCGCCGATCTCGACGTACACGCCTGTTGAGTCGCCAATCAGGCGGTGCAAGGTACGATCTTCTCCAAACTGGGCGTAGCTCTGCTGGGAAACATGAGGCATGGGCAGTATAGTATTGGGTCATGACCATGCGATCAATTACCCGATTCTCGCTGCGGTCGGCCGGGGTGCTTCTGGCCGCTGCCCTCCTGGGCAGCTGCGCCTCGGTCGCAACGCCAGGACACGCGGCATCGGATGCCGTCGCGAAGTCCGAGATCATACTGATACACGGAGCCGGTGAGGGCCCGGAGACCTGGGCCTCGGAAGCTGCTCGCGCGCTCGCACAGACCTACGGTGCCGACGGTGTATCCGTGATTGACTGGAGCACGGCTTCCGCACAGCGGCTGCTCGCCCCGGAGCGCGGCTACCGCCTGGGCAGAGCGCTGGCACCCGAGCTTTCCGTCCCGGTAACGATTATTGCCCATTCGGCCGGAGCGTGGCTCGCGCAGGGCCTCGTGGACGCTCACCTTGAGTCCGGCGGGGTTCCCGAAGACATACGCCTCGTTCTCCTCGACCCATTCACCGCGCGCGCCTGGTACCGTCCTTTCGCCGGCGCCCGGCAGCTCGCCCGCGGCCTGGAAGCGACGATGACCTACTATACGACCCTCGACTCGATTCCCTTCACGGCCGGTTCGGTCGCCCGGGGGCGCACGGTTAACCTCGACGAAGCGCTTGCCCATCTTGAGGGCAGTGATCCACACTGGTCGGTAATTGACTGGTATTTCGTCCGAGCTCTCGGCACCGATCCGGTCGTGAACCGTTGATGCGGAGGAGCACCTGTATGATGCAGACCACGCCTGTAATTCCACGTACCCTTCTCTTTGGAAACCCCGAACGTACCAGACCGACTCTGAGTCCCGATGGCAGGTGGCTCGCATTTCTGGCGCCCGAGGAGGGAGTCATGAATGTGTATGAGGGCTCGGTCGACCACGGGGGGGACTCGTGATGCGCGCCCTTGTATTGAAGCACGTCCCCTTCGAGGGGCCCGGTCGCATCGCTCCCTCGCTCGAGCGCGCGGGCTACACGGTGCGCATCCTGCCCTTATATGAGGGGTATCCGGTACCGTCAGCGACGGACGATGTGGATTTTCTCGTTGTTATGGGCGGTCCCATGAGCGTACACGACGAGCAGATCTACCCCTGGCTCCAGGAAGAGAAAGCCTTTGTCCGCCGCTGTGTCGACGCGGGGCTCCCGGTGCTCGGCGTCTGCCTTGGTGCGCAGCTGATCGCTTCCGCGATGGGGGCGCGTGTGTATCGGAACGCGTTTTCGGAAATCGGGTGGTTTCCCGTCCGCGCAGTTGAAGCGATACCACCGGGACCGCCTGGTTCACCGATGCCCACGGCGTTCCTTTTTCCCCGCGAAACGGTCGCGTTCCATTGGCACGGAGATACATTCGATCTCCCCGAAGGGGCCGTGCTGCTCGCCGAGAGTACTGCGTGTCAAAATCAGGCTTTTCAACTCGGTCGCTCCGTATGTGGTCTTCAGTTCCACCTGGAAATGACGCCGGAAGGGGTGATCGCAATCACCGAGAACTGTGCCGACGAGATTCGGCCCGCCGCATGGGTGCAGACCGCCGACGATATGCGGACCGTGCCTGCGTTCCGATACGAGCAGGCCGGCGCGGTCCTTGATCAGCTGCTCGCCTATCTGATTGCCTCCGTCAGCTGACACGGCCGGCTGACGCCACGCTTGATAAACGATATGCCCGGGTATACACTCTTGTATATGCAAGAATATGACATCGTTTTGATAGGGACGGGCCAGGCTACCGGAGCGATCGTGGGTGCGCTGACCGGGGACGGAAAGACTGTCGCAACCATAGAATCCGACAGGGTGGGTGGGTCATGTGTAAACTACGGATGCACGCCTACGAAAACCCTTGTGGCAAGCGCTCGTGCTGCACACGTGGTGCGTCGGGCCGGCGACTTCGGAGTTGAGGTTCGGGACGCGGTTACACGGTACTCGCAGGTTGCATCGCGACTGAACGGCATGCGGAGTCCCGCTTCAGCGGGGTTCCGCTCATGGCTTGAGGAAGTGACCGATTTTTATCCCGGCCACGCGTCTTTTGTAGATGCACATACTCTCAGGATCGTCGATAGCGAATCCGGGAAACAAACCGATATCCGGGGAGAGACCATAATTATCCACACCGGTACCCGGGCTCGAAAACCTGATGTGCCCGGTATTGATGCCGTTCCCTGGCTCGATAACAAAGGCGTTCTTGATCTTACGGACATTCCCCGGCATTTGATCGTCGTCGGAGGTTCGTACATAGGCCTGGAATTTGCCCAGGCCTTTCGACGTCTCGGAAGCGAGGTGACCGTTCTCCACAGAGGCGATCGCCTCATTGACCGCGAAGACGCGGAGGTCGGCGCGACTGCTCGTGAGGTACTCGCCTCCGAGGGCGTTCGTATTGTGCTCCGGGCGTCGGTATCCCGGGTAGACCGGCGGGACGACGGTGTCGAGGCAGTAGTGTCGGGAGACGCGGCCGGCTCGACCATAAGGGGTTCGCATATTCTGTTCGGCATTGGCCGGGTTCCAAACAGCGACGCTCTGAACCTCGAACGTGCGGGAGTCACTACTGACGCTCGTGGATTTATACCGGTCGACGATTACGGGAGAACGTCGGTTCCGCACATATACGCACTTGGTGACGTAAACGGGAGAGGCGCATTTACCCATACATCGGTTCACGACGGGCAGGTTTTTCTTGAACATTACCGGGGTACAGGGGAACGAAAGATCAGCGATCGAACCAGGGTGTACAGCATGTTCATAGACCCGCCGCTTGCGCGTGTCGGCATGTCAGATGCCGAGGCGCGAGAAAGCGGGCGACCGGTCCTCGTCGCCCGTATGGACATGAGTGCCGTATCGAGAGCACGAGAAAAAGCCGAGACTGCGGGGTTCATGAAGTTTCTCGTCGAAACCGGTACAAACAAAATCCTCGGAGCGACGATTTTTGGAGTCGGCGGTGACGAAATCATAGGAATGCTCGCCCTCGCCATACAGGCAGGGCTGCCCTATACGGCGCTTCAGGATACGGTTCTGCCGCATCCGACGGTCAGCGAACTCGTTCCGTGGGCGTTCGACAATCTCTCTCCTCTGAAATGACACCATATCGATACTGCGCCCTGTGTCACCGATAATTCTGTATCCGTGCATGAAAAAGCCCCGCGATGCGCGCGCTCCCGGGACGGAGGCGGCAACGCGGAGCCGTTATATCAGTACTCGTCGACGAGAACTTCGTGAGGCATGAGCGCCTCGTAGTCGGCAATCGAGCCGCCGTCAAAACAGCATTCGATGATCTTTCGGCCTTCAGGCATGAGATCGTTGTGCCGGAAATCGGCGAGCTCACGGTGGAAGAACTCGGTCAGGATGCGTGCGCCTTCCTGATACGCTTCGATGCCCACTTCCGGCTGTTTGTCCACTTCAAAGAACCAGCTTCCTATCGGTCGGCCCTCGACGAGGATAGAACTCGGGACATACCCGAGGAGCGGGCATTTCGCTTCCTTGACGCTTTTCTTTTCGAACTTGGCACCGCCACGGCGGGCAAGGTACTCGCGTGTAATCCACTGCGGCATGAAACTGACTTTCCACGCGCCTATGTGTTGATTCGGGACAAGAATGAACTTGACCCGGGGTGCGTCAATGATCTGATCCAGGAGCAGGTTTGCCTGGTCCACTTTGCGCCCGGTGGCGAAGGGCCAATAGGACCCGACACCTTCAGATGACATTCCGCCGGTGTCGACGATACTCGGGTTTGCGTGGCCGCGCGGCGCGGTCAGTCGCCAGAGCCACGCGAGGGCAGGCGGGAGTATCTGAAACATGCCAAGGATACCGTAGGTTGGTTTTTCACGCGTACACGGTGGACAGCGCACCCCGAAGCTTCGGATATCGACATCGACGGGTCTGTGTACGACGTCAGGTACGATATTGCGGGGTATGACCACTCGCGGATTCGGGCACGGGACGCCCGGCTCGTCTTGAATGTGATTCCAGATCAGCGCGGTCGAATCGGGTTGAGCATCGATGTTGAGAAACAGAATGTCCTCAGCCGGATGTATGGTCAGCTTCTCCAGATGGGGGTCGACACCGTAATGCTCTATGTGATTCACGCGAACAAACCAGGCGTCTTCCGCGTCCATGAGACTGAGTTTGCCTTTGTCCTTTCGCAGCGACGGGTGACACAGCGCCATGTCATCGGTTACCGGGCGTATGCGGCAGCTCTGAGGCAAGGTGAGTGTTCGTCGTTCTCCGGTGAGAAGATTCTCACCGAGCAGAAGTTCACCGTCGGGTTCCCGATGGACCTGTTCAAGCAACTCGCTCTTTCCGCCACCACTGGCGCCCTCGTGAGAAATAGTGATCTTGTTCTCGTAGGGGGTAATAATCTCCGCCGTGGAGCAGTGCATGGTGACCCACTTTTCATCTTCGCCGAGTGTCAGAAGGACTCCGTAGATACCCTTTTTTGCGCTCGGTCCGGGATACAGGTTATAGCTGAACAGTTCGTGAAGCTCGTCGGTCCGGTTGTGGACGACCACCTGCTTACCCCCGAAATGCGTATGTCTGAAGGGTGGTGCAACGTAAATGATGGCTTTGGGGCTGAAGTCGGTGGGGACGTTTTTCGGTTCAATGAGACCTTGAAGCAGGGCGAGCCCCAGCGCAAAAAAACCGGCATTCGCCGGTGCCACGACGAAGGCGTGCACCCCCTTGTCATCCACCCCTGCGATAAACGGGAATACCGCGAGATCCTGGGTCTTCATCCAATCGAAGCTTTCCTTCCGCAGTCCCTCGAATCCGGTACCGAAACGCTCCTGAAATGTTGTCTTGTCGGTTGGTTTGTTGTCCCCGATGACCATGCATTCCGGGTCACGACGTCTCATATATGGTTCAAGGTAGTTCGCTGCAATTCCGTTTTTTACCCGGCAGACGCGAGCCTCCGAGACGAAGCCTTTGCCTTCGACATCGTATCCGACGGTATGCCAGCCATGCTCCGCGTCTTTCACGGACACGTCAACGAGATGTTTAATCGACTGGGCTACGGTGACCGACGGAGCGGCGTCCAGCAGTTCCCTTGTGTCGGGTGGCAGATTGTAAGCGATATCATAGGTACCCATAGAAACCTCCAAGTTTATTGTGAACGACATCTTATTAACGGTCGTCAAATGTCACACTAATGATATGTTCTCTTTGATGCCACTCTATTAACCGTCGTGCGTCGCAAATTTTTCGTGTTTTTTCTGTATACAAAACGCATACGAAAAATTTTTATTTGTATTAACTAACGTAAGCTTATGTTTAATGAACTTAAGGAAACGTTGTCGGGCCTTCACAGCCGTGCATGCCGGCGTCTTGCGGCCTGGCGCGTGCCATCCCGTTCACTTGTGTGAGCCCGGGCGCCTCGTTAAAATCTCACTGTGACAAATATCGAACGACGACGATACATTACACAAAAGCTTCGCGAATCCGGAACGCTTCGGGTCGACCAGCTGTCGGATGAGCTGCAGGTAACGACGGTAACCATACGGTCAGACGTTGCAGAGCTTGAACGTCGTGGTCTGGCGGTTCGTTCGCGGGGGGTCATACTCGCTCCGGAGGGACACGAGCTACCCCGAAACGTCTCGAACACCATTAAAGAGAACCTCGCCGAAAAGGAAGCGATCGCAAAGACTGCCCGAACGCTACTTGAACCCGGACAGACGGTGATTATCGACGGGGGCAGCACAAACGCGGTGTTTGCGCGCGCGCTCCACGACATACAGCTGACCGTTGTCACAAACTCCGTACCGGTCATCCTTGAGCTTGTCCCTGAAACCGATATCGACATTATCGTCTCCGGCGGAATACTCCGAAAGCCGAGTATGTCGCTCGTCGGTGAGTTTTCCAGGAGTCTCTACGAGCACATCCGAGCCGACATAGCGTTCGTCGGCGCCGCCGCCGTTTCCGTGGAGCACGGACCGAGCGGACCCAACCTTCTTGAAGCGGAAACCAAGCGCAGCGTCATCGCATCTGCCAACTCGGTGTGCCTTCTTGTTGATTCGGCCAAGTTCGGACAAACAAAGCTCGCGCATATCTGCTCCTGGGACAAGATTACCTATCTTGTTACCGACCGCATCAGCGACGGAGATCGCGCCTCGCTGACCGAAGCCGGCGTTATCGTCCTGACGCCCGGGGATAACGGCTGAGTTCAGACAGCGCTCATACCTGCGTTGCACAATCCTGTTGACCAGCACGTCTGGGTGCGTTACAATGTTATTGTATTATAACAATAGTACACAGGAAAACGATGGCAGCACAACGCGATGGACAGCACCTCCAGATTCGACTCGACCCAGGCAGCTCAATTCCGTTTTACCGGCAGATCATTCTTCAGGTGGAAATGGCGATCGCAGACGCCAGGGTCACCACCGGCTATCGCCTGCCGACGGTCAGGGGTCTCGCTGTTGACCTGCAGATAAATCCGAATACCGTCGCGAAGGCATACAGCGAACTCGAAATACGCGGGCTTGTCAGCACGCAGCACGGAACGGGCACCTTTATCGGCGAACGTTCACCGGCCCCGTCGGAGGTCGACCGGGGGCAGCTTCTCTCACAGCTTGTTCATGAGTTCATGAGTCGTCTCGGATCGTATGGATTTACGGTCGATGACCTTCGAGCGTATCTGAGTGAAAAGTCCAAAAAGGATGGCAGGATATGACACAGGAAACCGAACCTCGGGACGGTCGTGCGCGCATGAAAGCACGTGCACACAGGATGAAGCGGTTTAAGCTCCCGGGCAACTTCACAATGACCACGCTTTCCGCGCTGGTTCTGCTCATGTTTGCCGCGGCTGCAATAGTCCTGCAGCTCGTGCTTGGTGTACCGCCGAGCCCTGAGGCCATTGCCATTGTCGTAGGGGTCCTCGCGGCGAACGGCATCGTGATTGCTATCGTGCCGTTGTGGTCGGTAGTGCTTCTTATGACGGTCACGTTCTGGGCGGTTACGGGGTATCTGGTACCCGAAAACATGCTTCCTGCACTCCTTGTCGGCACCGCGGGGTTACTGGTTTCGCCCGGCATACAGATCGTGCAGCAGTGGGACCGCGCGCTCGTGTTCAGGCTTGGACGTTTCAAACGCGTCCTTGGGCCGGGTCCGCATATTATCGTGCCGATTATCGATGCGGTCGCAGGTCACCTTGACATGCGGATTCGAGTCACAGACTTTTCCGCCGAGCGCTCGGTCAGTAGCGACACGGTACCCGTCCACGTTGATGCCCTTGCCTTCTGGATGGTCTGGGATGCCGAGAAAGCGCTCCTCGAGGTCGAAGACTATTTCGCTGCGGTTACGCTATCCGCCCAGACGGTGCTCAGAGACACAATAGGCCGCAACGAGCTCGCGACTCTGCTGAGTAACCGGGAACAACTCGGAGCAGAAATACAGGAGACCCTCGACCGCAAGACAAGCCCCTGGGGAATAACCATCCTGTCTATAGAGTTCAAGGAGATCCTGCTTCCCAAAGAGCTTGAAGACGCCTTAAGTCGTCGCGCTCAGGCCGAACGCGAGCGCCAGGCCAGAGTAATCCTGAGCTCCGCGGAAGAGGAAATCGCAGACCGCTTTGCAAAGGCCGGAGCAACATACGACGCGAACCCCAAAGCCTTTGAACTCCGGGCCATGAATCTCGTGTTTGACGGAATGAAACAGAACAAGAACATGATACTCGTACCCACGCACGCGGTCGAATCCATGGGCGGAACCCTTGGCCTGGCCGCTCGCCGCGCTCACGAAGCGAGCGAACATACCGAGGACACACCATGATCAGCGCACAGGGAGTCCACAAACACTACGTCGACGGAGAAACCGAGGTCCACGCCTTACGCGGCGTAGACCTGACCATAGACGCCGGAGAGTTCATTTCGATCGCGGGACCATCCGGATCGGGAAAGAGCACCCTGCTGAATCTCATAGGCTGTCTCGACAGCGCCGACGAAGGCCAAATTTCCATTAACGGTACGAAGGTTGCCGGACAGAAAGCGGCAGCGCTTGTTGAACTGCGCAGACAGCACATCGGCTTTGTGTTTCAGAGCTTCAATCTGATTCCCGTGCTGACCGCGTACGAGAACGTCGCGATGGCGCTGTCGCTGCTCGGTACTCCAGACAACGAGACTCGCGAACGGGTCATGTCCCTGCTTCACGACGTCGGACTTGAGGGCATGGAACACCGCCGCCCCTCCCGACTGTCCGGCGGACAGCAGCAGCGGGTTGCCGTCGCGCGGGCGCTCGTCAAGGATCCTGCGATCGTGCTCGCAGACGAGCCGACGGCGAATCTCGACTCCGAAACGGGCGAACAGCTGCTGAAGCTCATGAAGGACATGAACCGCAGCCGCGGAACGACCTTCGTGTTTTCTACCCACGACCAGATGGTCATGGAATACGCCGACCGGCTCTGCCGCCTGCACGACGGGGAGATCATCGACGACGAGCGCAGGAGCGCGTAATGAGATCGCGTGGGTTTCTGCTGCGGCTTGCGGTGAAGAACCTGACCCGCTACGGCAGACGCACGGTCATTACCGCGCTCGCGATCGCCGCAGGTGTCGGCATATATATCGCGATGGACTCCGCTATAGCCGGGTTCGCCGGCGAGAGTGACCGGTTGTACGCGGGATACGAGACCGGGGACGTCGCGGTGACCGCCCCCGGGTACTGGGAAGAACGCCGGCGTTTTCCGCTCGACACACTCGTCGCCGATCCGGAAGCAGTGCTCGAAACCCTTCGAGCCGACGGGATACCGGCAACACCGCGGACCGCCTTCAGCGGTGAGCTCGTGGTGCGGTACGACCCGTTTCCCGAGGACGGATCACTTCAGGCCATGTTCTACGGCATAGACACCGAGCGCGACGCAGATGTGTTCGGGCTGCTCGGATCGGTCGAGGAGGGGCGAGTTCCGGATGCAGGTGAGGAAGGGCTCCTGATCGGGCGGGCACTCGCCGACCGCCTCGGAGCGGAGGTTGGATTCCCGGTGACCGTGACGACCCGCACTCGCGACGGGTTTCATCAGCTTATCGATCTGGAAATTACCGGTATCTTCGAGACACCAAACCCGGTCATTAACCGGCGCGCCATGTACATGCCAATCGGCCTCGTCGATACTGTCCTTGAAATGCGGGGGGCGGTAACCCACGTGCACGCGGCTTTGCCCGGCAGTACACCTGCAGATGCCGATCATGGCAGGGTCGAGAGGCTTCTTGCCGACCACGACGAAATCGACGTCTTGAGTTTTGAGGTCATGAACCAGGAAATGGCCGAAATCATGGAAATTGAGGACAGCGCCCTTCAGATCATTCTGATTCTGCTCGGCATAATCGCGGCAGTCGGCATATCCAACACCATGCTCATGGCTGTACTTGAACGAGAGCGCGAGATCGGTATGATGCGTGCGATCGGGGTCAGGAACTCCGAGATTCGCCGCTTGTTCGCTTACGAGGCGGGTGCCATAGGGCTCGGAGGTTCGATCGCAGGCGTTGTCGTGGGAACACTGCTTGTCTGGCTTCTGGTAAATGTGGGGGTTGACTACGGGTTCCTCCTGGACGGAGTTGACATGGACTTTCGTTGGGACGGGGTGCTCGTGGGTGTCTGGAACGTGCCGACCATGGGCTACGCAGCGGTCGGTGCGGTGGTGGTTGCGGGTCTCGCGTCCATGGTTCCCGTACGCCGCATGCTGAAAAAGACGGTCACCGCGACCCTGCGGGACGACCACTAGGAGACGGCACCATGAAACTGCACGCAATTGCTCTGAGAAACGTCTTTCGAAACGGACGTCGCAGCGCGTTGTCGCTTACGGCCGTTGCCGTTGCCGCCATGTCCATCACCATGCTTTTCTCCGTCCTCGCCGGCATACGGGACGACGTGCGGCAAAACTCCTGGAACTTTGAGAGCGGGGAGGTGCGAATACGTCACGGCATGTACGACGAGTACGAATACCTGAACCCGATTCAGTACATGGTAGACGACTACGAGACGCTCATTGCCGCCTTGCTCGATATCGACGGTGTTCAGGCGGTGAGTCCGAGAGTCAGCGTCGCCGGGGTTACGATACAGAACAGTCGAGAATTTGCGAGTCTCGGCATGGGACTGGACCCTGACCGGGAGCAGGAATATCAGGATCTGAGTCGTCTCGTTGCCTCGGGACGGCTGCCGGAAGCAGGCCAGAACGAAGCGATTGTCGGGATCCGGCTCGCCCGCGAGCTCGACATCGAAGTTGGTGACAGTTTTACCGTGCTCACGCAGACCAGGGCAAGGGCGAGCAACGCGTTTACCCTCGACGTGGTGGGGCTTGCCGACTTCCCGTTGGGTGGGCTCTCATCATCGGCCTACATTCTGCCTCTCGATCGGGCACAGCACTTTGTACGCTCGCGGGGCGGGGTAACCGAGCTGCTCGTGAAGGGCGGCGGACGCGATACCGAGGGGCTTCACGCGGCCGTTGAGGATCGCCTCGCTGCACTCGGGCGGGAAGAGCTGAACGCGACACCGTGGACGGTAGCGTCGGGAGGATATGCGTACCTGCAGGCGGCGGGCCCGATTTATTCGATGATTGCCCTCGTGTTCTTCGTACTCGGCAGCACGGTCATAATCAATACGACCATGATGACCGTACACGAGCGCACGCGTGAGATCGGCATTCTGTCTGCCCTCGGCATGACGGGACGGAAACTGGTCCGTTTGTTCTTTACCGAAGGCGCGTTTCTTGGACTGGCGGGTTCTGCGGCCGGGGTGCTGGTCGGTACCGCTATTGCGCTGGTCCTCGGACGCACCGGCATAGACTTGGGAGCAAGTATGGAACTTGTGGACCTGGATATTTCAAACGTCCTCTACCCATCGGTGAACTTCGGAACCCTGCTGTTTGTTTTTGCATATTCATCGGCCGTTGCGACGGCGGCTTCGTATCTGCCGTCGCGTCGGGCGGCGAAGCTGAGTCCGGTGGAGGCCTTGCGCGGATAAGCGCGCGTGGAGGAGACACTATGAAACGTATATATCTGCTTGCGGTACTGATGCTGGCTGTCGCTACGGCGGCCTTTGCTCAGGACCCCTCGGGCGACGAGATAATCCGTCGCATGGAAGACAACCAGACCTTCTCTTCGGCCTACATGGAAGGGCGTATGCTCATATCAGACCGTTTTGGTGAGCGCACCGTCACCTTCGAAATGCACGCCGAGGGCGAGGAGCGCTTCCTGATCGAGTTCACTTCCCGCGACGAACAGGGACAGCGCATCCTCAGGCGCGAAGACAACCTGTATCTGTATTACCCGGACGCCCGCGAGGTAATCCGCATACAGGGGGCGGCGCTCCGAGACTCGCTGTTCGCCTCCGATCTGAGCTACGAGGACATGACCGGAGGGCGCGGGATACTTGAAGACTACACGGCAGAGCTCATCGGACGAAGCCGCGTGCGCGGTCGCGAGGTCTGGGAAGTCAGGCTTGATGCCCGGACAACCAACGTTCCCTATCCACAGCAGGTGTATTTCGTCGACGTGCAGGACAACGTGCTCCTTCAAAGCGACCAGTACGCACGCAGCGGACGCAGGCTCAAAGAAACCGAGATCCTCGAAGTCCGGGAGGAGAACGGATACCGCTTCCCCGCGCACATGCGAATTACCGACGTGACCCGCAGCTCAAGCGGCACCGAAATGGTATTCGATCGCATCGACACCGACGTTTCGATCCCCGCGTCCACGTTTTCGCTCGAGGAGCTGTCATGGTAGCCCGGCGTTTCGTGCACGCGATGCTGGCCTGCGGGGTCGTTCTGGGCCTTTTCGCGGGGCGTGTCCCGGCAGTAGCGCAGGACGCCCGGGTGCAGTCGCGTGTTCAGTCGCAGAGCCTGCTCCTCTGGAATCAGGGTGATGATGAACCCTCCCTGTTCGGGGACGTTTTTGGAGAGATTGACCTGCAGTCGACCCGCGACCGCGCGGTGCAGGGTCGGCTGACCGTGCAGCTGCGGCCGGTTTCCGCGGGCCTTGAGGGATCGGGGACGCCGACCATCGTGACCTCCGTCCCCCGTGCATCGGTACGCTTTCGGCTCCCGGTTACCGAGGGCTACACGATGCGCCTCACAAGCGGCATAGACCGCGTTGCCTGGGGCGCTGGCCGCGTGTTTAACGCCGCAGACGTTATTTTCGGGTCGGCAGCCGGGGACGGAGCAGACTTTCTCGCCGTGAACGGAGACGTCAGAGACGAAACGGCCCTTCTGACCGCGCTCTATCTGCCGCTCGGCGGATTTGCGTACGTTGAGCCGGTGGTGCTCCCGCCACTTCCGCAGGTGGATGCTGCGACTGGTGCGCTCGCGTTGCCGCCGGCTTCAGAGACGCGCGCAGGCGCCCGCGTCAACTTCGAACTCGGGCGCTTCACCTTCGAACCGGGATATCTTTATACACCGGATGCCCACGAGGCCGTCTTCAGCGCGAGCGGTCTTATCGGTATAGACGTGTACGGTGCTGCCCGTCTTCGTCTGCCGGATGCCGAGAGCCAGTACTCCGCGGGCGCCTACCACCGCTTCCGACTCGGGCGTGACACCTCGCTCGATCTGCGCCTCGAAGCGCTTTTTCGCCCGGACGAGAGCGAGTGGGTGCTCCTGTACCCGGAGGCTGTCCTGAGCCCCGGCCGCACGGTGAGCGTTATCGCCCGATCGCTCGTTTCACCGGTCGAAGGCTCGGCTGACAGCGTCCTCGCGGTCAACTGGGCAGTGCTCGGCGGGCTTGACCTCCTCGCCGCCGGTGTTTTCGCCCACGGTGGATCCGGGGAGGGGCTGATCAACGGGGACGGAGGCGCCGCCGGCCTCGGGGCCATACTGGGGCTTGAGTACCGGTTCTGAGGCCGGTGGTCTGCTGCGAACCGCGCGTGGTATAATGGTAGCGGAGGTTGCGATGGAAACGCACGGTTCGAGTGCCGTGAAACCCGGCGGTCGATATACGATAGCCGAACGGCTTCAATGGGAAACCGATGAACAGTGGGAACTGATCAACGGAATCGCGTACGCCATGAGTCCCGCGCCGCGACTTCTCCATCAGAGGCTCTTGATTCAGCTTTCCACACAGCTCGTGAATCAGTTGCATGACAAGCCCTGCGAGCCGTTTATCGCGCCGGTCGATCTGTACCCCTTTCCGGATGCCGTGGACGAGCGCGCTGATACCGTTGTGCAGCCGGACCTCATGATCGTCTGTGATCCATCTCTCTGTCGCGAAGAGGGCGTCTTCGGAGCTCCCGACTGGATTCTGGAAATCCTTTCGGCCACAACGGCATGGAAGGACCAGACGGAAAAGAAGCTGGTCTACCAGGAATGCGGAGTCAGAGAGTACTGGATACTCAACCCGGACAACCTCGATCTGATCATCTACCGCCGCGACGGTGAGCGTTTCGGCGCTCCGACGGGAGCAAACCTTGCCGGCCCGGTCGGCTTGGAAGTGCTGCCGGACATAACCCTGTCGGTGGAATCGGCTCCGGCGGGCACTGAGCGAGCCTGAGAGCGGTTTTGAGACCAGCGGCGTTATGTTCCGGAATGGTCGCGGTGTTGCCCCGAACGGATTCCGCACCCACCCATTCCCACGATACGCCTTCGTCGA
>JBKHAN010000032.1:0-28597 GCA_046542845.1 Spirochaetaceae bacterium | reverse complement strand
TGGGAGGTACCCCGGGAGAAACCCGCCGACTGGCCCGCCGCCGCAACGGAACCCCTGGAGCGCTTCTGGCAGGCGCGCATCGCCCGGCAGAAGGCGATCGATGCTTCCATCGCCGCCAAGGCGGAGTTTGAGTACCTCTACGACAAGCCCTACGAGGAGAGGACGACGGTCCGCGTGGCGGGACCCTTCACCGTGGAGTCCCTGAGCCCCCACCGCGTGCTGGGGGTGGACGAGGACGACAGCCTGATCGATCCGGTTGCCGCGGAATCAGAACCGGACTATCTCCCCGGAACGAAGTTCGATGAGATGATTCTGGAAGAACTGCGAAAGTCCGGGGTGCAGCAGGCGCACAAGGAGGACCGCATCACCTTTACCGCCCTCACCGGGTGGCCGGGACACACGATCTGCGCCGAAGGGGTGTACCAGGAGGGCAGCGAGCAGCGCCGGGCGGGGATCTTTATCGGGCCCGAGTTTGGCACGGTGAGCCGGGCGGACCTGGTGGACGCGGCACGGGAGGCGGGAGACGCCGGATTTGACGTGGTGATCGCCTGCGCCTTCAACTACGACGCCCACGCTACGGAGTTTTCCTCCCTGGGGCGCATCCGGGTACTCAAGGCGCGGATGAACGCGGACCTCCACATGGCGGAGGACCTCAAGAACACCGGAAAGGGCAACCTGTTCGTGATCTTCGGGGAGCCGGACATTGAGGTGGAAAATGTGGAGAACGACGAGTTGCGCGTACGCATCCACGGGGTGGACGTGTTTGACCCTTCAAGTGGCGAGGTGCGCAGCGACAGCGCAGAGGGGATCGCGGTCTGGTTTGTGGATACCGACTACAACGGCGAGAGCTTCTTTGTGCGCCAGGCGTACTTCCTTGGCGCGGATGACCCGTACAAGTCGCTCAAGACGAGCCTGAAGGCGGAGATCGACGAAGATGCGTGGGCGACGCTGAACAGTGATGTGTCCCGGCCGTTCACTCGGCCGGAAAGCGGACGTATCGCCGTAAAAGTTATTAACCACCTCGGAGACGAGGTCATGAAGGTAGCGAAGGTATGAATGGTTGAATAAATGGTCCATAGGCCATAGACTATAAACATGAAAACTGTCAGCAAGTCAGAGTTCAAACCGCGAGCGTTCGAATACCTGCGAGAGGTTGAGGACCGTGGCGAGCCCCTTGAGATTACCGACCACGGACGCCCTGCCGTTGTTGTGTCTCCGGCCGATACGCGCTCCACTAATGCTGCGGGTTCACTCGAGGGTACGATACAGTCATACTCTGATCCGATCGAGCCCATAGGGGACAATGACTGGGATGCTGCCAAGTGATTCTACTCGATACGCACGCCTGGATCTGGCTGCTTGGGGATCGCGGACAGTTGTCGGCGGACGCTCGCCGCGAAATAGATACGTACATCGAGGCTCAGCGTCGCAGTTCGGTATGCATTTCAGCCATAAGCGTCTGGGAGCTCTTTATGCTCGTGAAGAAAGGCCGCCTGGTTCTTTCGGTACCACCCGCGGCCTACGTATCTCAGACACGAAAGGATCCGGTCATGGAGATAATCCCGGTTAATGACACGATTGCGCGACGAAGCGTCGAGCTGCCCGACTATCACGCGGATCCGGCCGACCGAATTATCATCGCCACGGCGGAAGAACATGGTCTATCCATCGTTACTCGCGACGCCATGTTCGCGTCCTACGGTGTCGCCACAATCGACTCATGAAGTTCCTTATTTCTGACACCTTCACCGACAGTTTAGCTCGCCTCGCTGCCTCTGATCAGAAGGCAGCGAAGACCACCGCGTTCGACCTCCAGATAAATCCAGCTCACCCTGGGCTGCAGTTTCACCGGCTTGATCGTGCCCGGGATAAAAACTTCTGGTCCGTTCGCGTCGGCCGGGACGTACGAATGATCGTACATCGTACCAACGCATCGATGGTTCTCTGTTATGTGGACCATCACGATAAAGCCTACTCGTGGGCGGAACGGCGGCGGCTTGAGGCACACCCGGTAACCGGTGCAGCGCAACTTGTTGAGTTCCAGGAGACCGTTCAAGAGATCGTGGTTCCGCGTCATGTCGAGGCTCCACCGTGTGGGCATTTGTCTGACGAGGAACTACTCCGTATCGGCGTTCCTGAGGACTGGCTCTCTGTCATTCGTGCAGCAGATGAGGATCAGTTGCTTTCGATTGCAGAACGATTACCAACCGAGGCAGCAGAAGCTCTGTTGCGGGTAGCGGCCGGGGGGAGCGTACCGATCCCTGAGACCCTCTCTAAGCCCACGCTGGAAGAGTCGTTTCAGCACAGAGACGCTCAGCAGCGCTTTCGAGTTGTCGACGGCGTTGAGGAGTTACAGCGAGCACTGGACCGACCGTGGGACAAGTGGCTGGTCTTTCTTCATCCCGATCAACGCTCTCTGGTCGAGCAGGACTGGAACGGCCCGGCGCGTGTCCGTGGTTCGGCCGGTACTGGAAAGACGGTCGTTGCCGTACACCGTGCAGTTCATCTGGCGCGCCGGAATACGGAGAGTCGGGTGCTCCTTGTTACGTTCTCGGATATTCTCGCCAGGTATTTGTCAGAACAACTGAAACGACTCGTCGGCAATGAGCCTCGCGTAGCTGAACGAATTGACGTAGACGCTCTGTCCACCGTGGCACGTCGGCTCTGGCACGGGCACTCTGTTGCAGACGAGTCGACGATCGCAACAATCCTTGACCGTCTGTGCGAGCATGCGGATGCACTCCCCGTGACCTGTGCGTTTGTGAAGGCAGAGTGGAGACACGTTGTCGATCAGTACAACCTGACTGACTGGGAGAAATATCGTGATTTCCGGAGAATCGGCAGGAAAACTCGATTGTCCGAGAGTCGAAGGCAGGCTCTCTGGAGTATCTATACGCAGCTTCGCGAAGAGCTGAGCTCGCTACGCCTCGTACCCGAGGGAGCTGCCATGCATGCGCTTGCCCGCGAGTTTCGCGACGGACGAAATCGACCATACCAGCATATTGTGGCAGATGAAGCTCAGGACATTAGCCCTGCAGAGCTCGTCTTTCTCGCTGCATTGGCCGGGAGTGGGACAAACCGCCTCTTTTTTGCGGGCGACACAGCTCAGCGGATATTCCGCCAGCCGTTTTCCTGGTCCAGGCAAGGCGTCGATGTCCGCGGCCGTTCTGCCGTCCTGCGCGTGAACTACAGAACATCGCACCAGATCCGAAGCGCAGCCGATCGTCTGCTCGACAGTGCCATCGAGGATCCGGATGGCGACGAAGAACGACGCGACGGAGTCGTCTCTGTCTTCAACGGACCTCCCCCTGAGGTCGCAGTGTGTCGCACCGTCGACGACGAGACAGATCGTGTGGCTGACTGGCTGGATGCGCTGATAGCAGAGGAGTTTGAGCCCGCCACGCTGGCCGTGGTCGTCCGTAGCGACGCACAGATGGAGCGAGCGAAACTCGCCGCCAACCGGGTGGACAGTTGGATCAATACCATGACAATGCACGAGGCTAAAGGGTCGGAGTTTCGCGCCGTTGCCGTCATCGCGTGCGACGACGAGGTGATCCCATCTCAAGAGCGGATCGAGCACGTAGGAGACGAGGCCGACCTCGAAGAGGTGTATGTGACCGAGCGAAACCTGCTGTACGTGGCGTGCACCCGCGCGCGCGAACGCCTGCTCGTGTCCGGAGTGGTTCCGGCATCTGAGTTTCTCGACGACTTTGACCTTCGTTCTCAACTTTAGTCATGATTGACCAGCCGATAATCGTAACGAACGCGCCGCTGTTTCGTTTGCTTTGCCTTGACCGGCCCTTTTGTTGACAGAATCGTAAACGTCTCAACTCCGGCAAAGAATCCTGACACCCGTTCGAGATTTGCATAAAAAAAGCCCTCACACCGTGAGGGCTCTCGATAAGCGACCGATGGGAATCGAACCCACATCTCCAGCTTGGAAGGCTGGGGTAATAACCATTATACGACGGTCGCGTCACTTCAGGATCGATGTTGTACCAGACGAAGGGCCTGTGTGTCAACTTTGGGTGGACGGTGTGCCTGCGGTTTCTCGGTATCTTTCGCGCGGTCGAGCATTGACGCAGTCGAGCCCCGGTGGTATTGGTGTGCTGCACATTACATCGAACTATCAGGAAAGGGCGAAGCTATGGAGATCGTATATTTTCTTACAGGCCTCGTGTTTCTGATTGTCGGGGCAGAAGCACTTGTTCGCGGGGCGTCGCGCATGGCGGCGGCGTTCGGCATTGCGCCGCTCATTATCGGCCTGACGGTCGTCGCGTTTGGAACGAGCTCGCCCGAGCTTGCCGTAAGCGTGCAGTCGGCTGTGTCCGGTCAGGCCGGTGTGGCCGTCGGAAACGTGATTGGAAGCAACATCTTCAATGTCCTCGGTATTATCGGTCTCTCAGCGCTATTCGTCCCGCTTATGGTTTCCGCGCCGGTAATTCGGCGCGACATACCCTTACTGATCCTCGTTTCCCTGTTCATTGTGCTGCTCGGGCTCGATACGCGTCTGAGCCGTATCGACGGCCTTCTTCTCCTGCTCATATTTCTCGTGTATCTCCGGCATCTGATCCGGGGCGGTATTCGCGAGAGCCAACGGGCAGGTACACACGACACGAAAGCAGAAAAGCCCGAGCGGTTGGCGAAATCTGCCTGGGTGCTGAATGCAGCGATGGTGGTCGCGGGGCTTGCGCTCCTGATTCTGGGGTCACACCTTCTCGTCGACGGTGCGACGCAGTTTGCTCGGCACCTGGGTGTCAGCGAACTCGTTATTGGCCTGACCATCGTGGCGGTCGGCACGTCGCTACCCGAGCTTGTCACTTCTGTTCTCGCGGCTGTGCGAGGCGAACGGGATATCGCGGTTGGCAACATTGTCGGAAGCAATCTGTTCAACTCTACGGTTGTTTTAGGCGTTTCGAGTGTCATACCGCAGGACGGCATCTCGCTTGCAGCATCGGTCGTACGCTTTGATTTTCCCGTCATGACGGGGGTGGCGATCGTGTGTCTGCCGCTCTTCTTCACCGGTGGGATCATTAGTCGCAGGGAAGGGGTCCTTCTGCTCGGCTACTACGTCGCGTATACGGCCTACCTGTATCTCGCCTCGACGCACCACGATTCGCTTCCCGGGTTCAGCTTCGCGATGCTGTACGTTCTGCTGCCCCTGACAGCCGTTTTTCTCGGTGTAGTCGCGCTCCGGGATATTCTGCGCAGACGACGCGGTTCGCGGTAAACGGAGAACCGCCTCGTCGGGGCCTCCGTCGTTGCGCGTACGCTCTTCTTCGTACATACTATACACATGAAACGTACAAATCTTGTGCTTAATGAGGAAGCGCTCGAACAGGCCAAGTTGATTCTTGGCTCAAAAACGTATTCCGAGGCGGTGAATACAGCCTTGCAGGAAGTAATCCGGTTCAGAACGTTTCAGCAGATAGACCGTTTCGCGTCGACCGGAATCTGGGACGGGGACCTCGCCGAAATACGCGACGATCATGTATCTGATTGATACATCAGTCTGGATCAGGCACTTTTCTGCGCGTGATTCGTTTGAACTCAGCCGTGTCTGCCCGGTGCAGGAGCGTCTTTTATGCCTGCCCGTGTATCAGGAGATACTTCAGGGTGTTCGCGACCCGGGACACTATCGAACACTCAAGGAAATCCTCGACTGCGCGGTGTTTCTTGAAGAACCGATGACGCGATCCGTATACATCGAGGCTGCAGAACTGTATCGATCTGCGCGAAGACGAGGATTTACGGTTCGATCCGCGGTCGATTGCCAGATCGCCGCGTGTGCGATCCGGCACAACGTCACCGTGCTTCACTCCGATCGCGATTATGACGCTCTCGCCCGCGTATCAGAACTCCGCGAACGCAACGTGCCCCCCAATCGCTGACGCTGAACCGCTTTCATTTGACCGCAGCACCGACTCGCGGTAGCTTGTGGGTTCAGGTTTTCAGGAACATGTCGGATCAACAGCATAACGCGCTTCAACAGGAACTTCTTATGCTCGTCCGAGAGGCTGTTGCCGCCTACAGCCCGACCTACCGCGAGGGGCCGGCCACGGCGATGTTCGAGCGCGCGGCGCGCGCCCGGGGGCTGTCGGTTACCCACCAGGAGGTCGATGCCGGGCGTTTTAACCTGATTCTTTCGGCGGGGGTCGATCCTCCGGCCGTTCTTTTCGTCGGCCACGTGGACACGGTCGCCGGCAGCGGTCAGGTCCGTACCAGTCTGGACGATGGGTGTCTCTACGGTCTTGGTACCTGCGACATGAAGGGCGCGTGCGTCTCCATGCTGCTCGCGCTCGCCTCGGTCAGGGACGAACTCGCTCGAGCGGGGCAGGGCGCCGCTCTCGCGCT
Source organism: Spirochaetaceae bacterium (assembly GCA_046542845.1). GTDB lineage: Bacteria > Spirochaetota > Spirochaetia > DSM-27196 > SKKC01 > SKKC01. The sequence goes on along the minus strand of JBKHAN010000032.1, from coordinate 22,243 downwards.
GGTCGTCGGCGAGGAAGAGTACGGCGACGGGGTGGAAACCTTGTGCCGCGAGTACGCCATTCCCGACCTCGTGATCGTCGGCGAGCCCTCATCACTGAGACCCTGCCTGTCGCACGCCGGGTACTACGAGGCGCGGCTTACCTCACACGGCGAGAAACGACACTCCGCGGTGTCGGAGTCGGGCGTAAACGCCGTGCGGGCGATCATGGAGTGGACGCAGAACATTATCGACCAGGCTTCGGCGATCGAGGGTTTGTCTGTCGTGCCTCGTCGTATCGAGGGCGGGTCCAATCAGTTCGTCGTTCCCGACAGCTGCGAGATCGTGATTGACCTCCATCTTCCCCCGCAGTTCGCGCTGACACGCGTGGAAGCGCTGTTCGAACGCTCCCGGCCGGATGGTTATGAGCCTTCGCGGTTGCGGTGGAGCCGGGAGTACGCGAGCGAGGGCTACGTGATTGATCCGGAACTGAAGGCCGTGCAGTCGCTGAAAAACGCGGTGGAATCTCAGGGTGCAGCCTGGAATCCTGCGGTCTTCCGTTCACATTCGGACGCTTCGGTACTTGCGAAGCACGCCCGTGCGGCTATAGTCTGCGGTCCCGGGGCGCTGGAATTTGCGCACTCGCACAACGAGCACGTGCCTGTGGAGGAGCTCGTACAGTCGTTTTATCTGTATCGAGAAATCGCTCGGGAGGCGGCCGGGCTTACACGGACAACGGACGCCTGACAGCGTCAAGGAGCGGGATTAGAAATATGGGTCTTCGAGGCGAGTTATTTTCAACGCGGGTTGTACGGGAAAACCGCAGCTATTTTTTCAACGTCAAGGAAAACCGCAAGGGCGAGATGTTCCTGACCATAGTCGAGAGCAAGCACAGCGCCGACGGTACCTTTGAACGGCATCAGGTCATGGTCTTCCAGGAGGACTTTCCCGATTTCGCGGAAGGTCTCGACAAGGTGGTCGCCTTCATGAAGAAAGAGCGTTTCAAACGTGCTACCGGGCGGGGGCGTCCTGCAGTTCGCGACGAGAGCAGGCCCGACGGCAGCCGCGAATCCGGCGAGCAGGGCGGCGACGGCGCCGATATTCCCGAAAAGCCGCCACGAAAGACAAGCGGAAAAGTGCACACGCCCAAGCCCCGTCCCCGCAACTGACGCGCCGGTCCCTCGGTACGCCCCGTTTATCGCCTTTCGCTTATCCCGCGTCGTCAGGACAGACCCCGCGAAAGCTCATGCGGTGTATGGCACACGGTCCGTGTTCGGCTATGCGGGCTTTGTGAAGGGCTGTCGGATAGCCCTTGTGAACCTCAAAGCCGTAGCGGTTGTCCTTCTGTGCATAGTCGCACATCCACCGGTCCCTCGCGGTTTTCGCCAGTATCGAGGCAGCCATGATAGCCGGCACACAGGCATCTCCCTGCACGACCGCGTACACGCTCGATCCCGGTAACGACGGACAGCGGTTCCCGTCGACAAAGACGACTTCCGTGCCCGTCGCGATCGCCTCGCACGCGCGCTGCATCGCGAGCATGGACGCCTGCAGAATATTGATGCGGTCTATTTCTTCGGGCCATGCCCATCCGATCGCCCACGCCTCGGCGATGTCCTTGACGTACCGTTCAAGCTCGTCGCGCTGTCGGGGGCTCAATGCCTTGCTGTCGGCGAGTTTCGCGAGGGAGGCGCGCGAGACAGCGTCCGGGCTCTCCGGCAGCACGACGACCGCCGCGGTTACGGGCCCGGCGAGCGGGCCGCGGCCGGCCTCATCGACCCCGCATCGCATTCCCTGAACAACGTCAACGGGCATATCAGCAGGCCTGAAGACCGTGCCCAGGGCGTACGAAGCGAGAAACGTTTCAAGCGTGGGTGTGTGTATCATGGTCGCAGGTGGTACTGTAGCGCCTGTGCGACTCGATTGACCAGCGGGTACGCCCTTGTTACAGTCTGACCCTCAGATCGTGGAGTCAACGTGTTCCTCAAAAGTATAGAATTATTCGGTTTCAAGAGTTTTGCCGACCGCAGCCGCCTCGAGTTTGCAGACGGTGTCAGTGCGCTTTTAGGCCCGAACGGGTGCGGAAAAAGCAATATAGTCGACGCAATCAAGTGGGTTCTCGGCGAGCAGGCGACGAAGAGCCTGCGCGCGGAGCGCATGGAAGACGTTATTTTCAACGGAACCGAGGATCGAAAAGCGCTGAATGTCGCAGAGGTCACCCTGACGCTGTCGAACGACGAAGGGGTGCTTCCGGTGGACATGCCGGAGATAAGCGTCAGGCGACGCCTGTTTCGAAGCGGCGACAGCGAATACTACATCAACAACACTCCGGTGAAGCTCAGAGAGTTAAGGGAGCTTTTTTACGATACGGGCATAGGTAAAAGCGCCTACTCCATCATGGAGCAGGGCAAGATTGACCAGGTCCTGTCGAACAAGCCCGAAGAGCGACGGCATATCTTCGAGGAAGCGGCGACTATAACCAAGTACCGCTTCAAGGGCCAGGAAGCCGAACGCAAGCTTCAGCGCACCGAAGAGAACATGAAGCAGGTAGAGGGGATACTCGGCGAGGTACAGCGAAGTTACAACTCGCTCGAGAAGCAGGCCGCCAAGACGGAGAAGTTCCGCGAACTCAGGGACCGGATCTTCGAACTCGAGGTAGACCGCGAGCTTCTGCGCCTTTCGAAACTGCTCGATGAACGCGACACCCGCGAGCAGCGCCTGGGAGACACGGTCAGCCGACGCGACGAGGTAAAAACAAAGATCGACTCTGCCAACGAACGCGTGGAGAAGAACCTCGATCTCGTGAACGCCATGGAAGCGGACCTGGTCGAAAAGCAGAAGAAGCTCTACGGTCTTGAGATCGAAAAAGGGAACCTGCTCGAGCAGCTCGGCATGATCGCCGAGCGTCGCGACGACCTGCAGGAGTCCGTCCGCGCCGACGAGGCACGGCAGAAGACGCTCTCTGACCGCATTGTGACGGCCGAGACCGACATCGCCTCGAACAGGAAAGAAATCGAATCGCTCAGCGCGCGAGCGCGCGATATCGGCGAGAACATCGCGCAGTTCCGGGAGCGCATCGACGGCGCCGAAGGGCGAATAAAGACGAACGACGAGGCGATCCGCACGCACCAGGTCCGCATAGAAGAGCTCGACACGGAGACCGACGAGCTGCAGGACGAGCTTCGCGAGCTGACGGACCGCATCGTTCGCGAACTCGACACGAGGCTGAAGGAATCGGGCTATCGCAGTCAGGACCGCAGCTCGCTCGACGAGAAACTTGACACCGCACTCCACGACTTCAGACGGAAACTCGTCGCGCAGTCCGACCGCGCCTCGGACGTTATCGCAACGGGCGCCGATACCGCAGCGCAGCTGAAGCAGGCACTCGATGACGCGGCGAAGGGTCTGAAGACGCTGCGCGAGGACCACGAGGCCTTTGTAACGGTGCTCGAGGAATTCAGAAAAACGATTCCCTCCTTCCTCGACGAGTTTCTTGCCCCGGAAGGCACGCTCACGAGAAAACGCTCCATAGACGCCCGCATGGCCGAGATCAGGACCGATATCCGTTCCCGCCGAGGCTCCATAGAGGAGCTTCAGGCGCAGAACCGCGACCTTCAGGGAAAGATCAGCGAATACCGTCACACGCTCGAAGAGCTGCGGGTGAACCGGGTACAGGTGCAGACGCAGATCAGCTCGCACGAGGAAAGCAGGGCCCGCCTCGAGCGCGAGCTGAACGAGACACGGAATGCCCTCAACGAGAACAAAAGCGGCATCGCCCGCAAACATGAACGCCTCGCCGAACTGAAAGGCAGACTCGAAGAGCTTCAGGAGAACCGAAAGAAGCTTGAAACACAGGAAACCGCCTTGTCAGCCGAGCTCGAGAAACTCGAGCAGGAAATACAGAAGAAAAACAGCGATCTCGTGCAGCGAGAGCAATCGGTGCGCAGTATGATGAACGATCTCGCGCGTCTGCAGGCGCAGGTCGAGAAAGTTCAGGTGCAGCATGCCGAAAGCGTCACCGAAATACGCAGCATTTACGACAATTTTCGCGATCGGCACAGCCGCGAGCTGTCGGAGTTCGAGTCGCGCACTTTCGAGATCAAGCGAGAGGCGCGCGATGTACGCGACGAGCTCGCCGCGGTTCGCGAGGAGCAGCGGGCGCTCGGGACGGTGAATCTCATGGCGCCGGAAGAGTTCGCGGAGGTAAAAACCCGCTACGAGTTTCTCTCGGGGCAGCTTAACGACCTGAAGCGCGCGCGCGAGGACCTCCTTCGCGTAACCGAAGAGATCCGCACCGAAAGCGCCGAGCTGTTCATGACCACCTTCGAGAAGATCAAGCGTAACTTCCACTCGATGTTCCGCAGGCTTTTCGGCGGGGGGCGTGCAGAGATACGGCTCACCGATCCGGAGGATGTGCTGTCCTCGGGCATCGACATACTCGCGCAGCCGCCGGGGAAAAAGCTCGAGAACATCGCGCTTCTGTCCGGTGGTGAGCGAAGCCTCACCGCGGTGGCGCTCCTGTTCGCGACCTACATGGTAAAGCCGTCGCCGTTCTGTCTGCTCGACGAGATCGACGCTGCGCTCGACGAAAACAACGTCGGGAGGTTTGTCAGTATGCTGAGCGAGTTTGGCCGCCAGAGCCAGTTCATCATCATCACCCATAATAAAAAGACTGTCGCCAGCGCCTCCACGCTGCTCGGAGTGACCATGGAGGAAAGCGGCGTGAGCAAGGCAGTCGCGATACGACTCGACCGCAATGGCCCGGATATTGAATAGGCGACTACGATTACCCGACACGCGCACGCTCGTGGTCATTCTCCTGAGCGTCGGCGCACTGCTTCTCCTCGGCATTCTGATCGCGGTCGGAATCAGCGCCGCGCGTGATCCGGAAGCGGCAGCCGGCGGGGTGCCGTCCGGTGCGATGGATCTTGTGCGGCCGATACGAGCCTCCGACATTATCGTTCCGCCGCTCGGCCTCGGGCGGCCTGAGGGTGACGTCTATTTTTACAGCGAGCCCGATGTGCCGTGGTCGACCGAGCGTGTTGAAGCGCTTCGCATTGATACCGACGCGATTTCATCCGATATACTAAGAGAGATGAACGAAGCGCTCCTTCGGGAGATCCTGGATGTTCCGCCTCCCTGAGCGTTTCCGACAGTCGCTTAAGTTGTCATGTAGGGAGGGTATATGACACGAATTCGACGCTTTATCGGTATCATGGCGGTGACCATGCTCGCGTCGTGCGCGAGCGTGCCGCTGGACACGGAAGCCGAAACCCAGGCACACGCGGTATCCGAAACGGCTGTACCAGAGACAGAGTCAGACCCGGAGCCCGAGCTCCTCGTTCGCTCGCGCGAGGCGGAGACTCTTGAACGTGCTCCGGCTGGCGATCCGGAGGGGGAGCCCGAACCGACGCAGCTTCGTTCAACACCGACGGCCCCATCACCACCCGCGCGCGAAGCGCCGCTTTTGTCCTATACGCCCGAAGACCCCTTGTCGGACGCGATAGAGCCACCGCCTCTGCCTTCGCTGCCGCTCGATGTCGCCTACGACGAGCCTGCAATGCCTGCAATGCCCGAACTGCCGCAGATCGCGCGCGAGACAACGGCAATTACCCAGACCCCCGAGGAAACACCGGAACCCGCCCCCGAAGAAACTCGCGAGCCGGCAGTACACGAGCACCCCGCAGACCGTCTTCAGTTGCGTGAGGAGCCGCCTGCTGAGCCGCCTGCTGAGCCGCCTGCCGAGCCGGTAGAGGCTCCCGAAATCACCGCCCCCGAGGAGATACACGAACGCATCGAGACGAATGTGTCGGAGAGCGTGTTTGTCGAGGTACCCGGTGAGAACTGGTTGTACGTACCCGGGGCCGACGAGGCGCTTGTGCTTCGCGCTCGCGAGCGCAGCGACGGCGAGACGGTGTTCGAGTTCAGGCCGGAAGAGGAGGGCGTCTTCATTATCGATCTGCAGCAGCAGAATCTCGGCTCGGGTACTCTCGAGACGCACCGCGTGGAAATCAGCGCCGGCCCTGAGGGCGCCGACGCCGCCGGGATCGCAGACGCCCCCGAGGACGCCCTCGAAGACGCCCCCGAGGACGCCTTCGCAGACGCCGGGGAGGATATCAACCTCGCGGCCGCGCTTGCTATCGAGCTCTCCGAAGCCGATGAGGAAGCCGCACCGGAAGACATGTTGGAGACGGCGCGGAGATTGCGGGAAGAAGGGCAGTTCGACGAGGCCTACGAGGTCCTGAGCGAGTGGTTCAGTCGCTACGACGGCGCCCACGGGAGCGATGTGGCGCATTTCCTCATGGGTGTGCTGCTCGTCGAGTCGCGGGAACACAGAGACATCCGAAGCGGAATGTCGCACCTCGCGATTGTGCGCAGCGAATATCCGAGAAGTCCGGTGTTTCACGAGGCCGATGCCGAATACCGGCGGCTTCAGCGGCATTTCGTGCACGTGAGGTAGATTCACCACCAGAGTCGCGAACAGCACGGTCGAGTTGACAGGGGCCGGATTTCTCCAGTATACCAGAGAGCACACTTCCAAGAGAAACCGGTACCCATGCTCGAACGTATTTCTTCGAAACTTGGTGATGTCGTACGAAGCCTTCAGGGCAAATCGCATATCACCGAAAAAAACATACAGGATGCAGTCGCCGAGATAAAGATCGCCCTGCTCGAGGCAGACGTAAACCTCCGGGTGGTTCGTCGCTTTGTAAACCGCACGATACAGGACGCCACCGGCGAGGCTGTACTCCGTTCGGTATCGCCCGCGCAGCAGTTCGTGAAGGTCGTACACGACCGCATGGTGTCGCTGCTCGGGGATGAACGGCAGGGGCTGGAGCTGAAAGGTCCCGACACGGTGAGTGTCATTCTCATGGTGGGTCTGCAGGGCTCAGGTAAGACCACAACCGCGTCGAAGCTTGCGCGACGGCTGAAAAGCGAGGGGCGTCGCCCCATGCTCATTGCTGCCGACCTGGTGCGACCCGCTGCGGTCGAACAGCTGACGGTGCTTGGCGAGGACATCGGTGTTCCCGTGTTCCGTGTCGATGGTGCGCGTGACCCGGTACAGGTTGTGAAAGCTGGGCTCAAGCAGGCGAAGGTCGACCAGGCGAACGCTGTTATTGTCGATACGTCCGGGCGGCTGCAGGTCGACGACGCGCTCATGAAAGAGCTTGCCTCCATACGCGACGCCTGTAATCCCGTGGAAACCCTGCTCGTCGCCGACGCAATGACGGGACAGAACGCCGTCGATATCGCACAAGCGTTTGAAGAGCAGATTGGTCTCACCGGTATCATTCTCAGCAAGTTCGACTCCGACACGCGCGGTGGCGCCGCGCTGAGCCTGAAGACGATCACCGGCAAGCCCGTGAAGTTTATAGGTGTCGGGGAGAAGCCCGAGGATCTCGACCCCTTTGTGCCGGACCGCATGGCGTCGCGGATACTCGGCATGGGTGACGTGGTTGGCCTCGTCGAAAAGGCGCAGGAGCAGTTCGACGAAGCCGAGGCGCTGGAACTCCAGCAGAAAATGTCTCAGGCGACTATGACGCTGGAGGATTATCTCGGGCAGATCCGGAAGGTCAGGAAAATGGGCAGCATGAAGTCGCTCATGGATATGATGCCGGGCATGGCAGGACAGGTTGATGAGTCGCAGCTTGACGAGTCGCAGCTGAAGTACGAGGAAGCGATCCTCCTTTCGATGACGCCGGCCGAGCGCCTGAATCACCGGATTATCGGACCGCCGCGACGAAAACGTATTGCGCGCGGAAGCGGCACGAGCGTGTACCAGGTGAACAAACTCATCAAAAACTTCGATAAGATGCGCAGCATGATGAAAAAAGTATCGAAAAACAAGAAGCTTCAGGCACGTATGATGCAGCAATTTGGTGGAATGGGTTGATTAAACGGCCGTTCATGCCAATAATCACAGGTTATTATCGCTACACCTAGAGTTGATCTACGGAAGCAACAGGAGAAAGCAAGAACGTGAGTGTACGTATCAGACTGAAAAGATTTGGAACAAAGAAACGCCCATATTACCGGATTGTCGTCATGGATTCCCGGACCGCACGCGACGGTGAAGCTCTCGACGAAGTCGGTCTCTACCACCCGATAGAGGTTGAGGACAAGCAGCTCCGCGTTGAAGAAGACAAAGTACGTTCCTGGCTCGACAAGGGCGCTATCCCGAGCGATACGGTAAAAACGCTTCTGAACCGAATGAACATTCATCGGAAATAGGAAGACAGCGTAGAACGCATGCAGAGGTGGTTTCCCACCTCTGATTACCGATTGCCGGAACAGACAAAAGGAACTCCAGCCGTGGAAAAAGAACTTGTAAGCTATGTGGCAAAATCACTCGTAGATAACCCCGACGGCGTAGAAGTGAACGTTATCGAGGGGGAAAAATCGACGATTATAGAGCTTCGGGTTTCCGAGGGCGACGTTGGAAAGGTAATCGGAAAGCAGGGACGAATCGCAAAGGCGATTCGAACGATACTCAGCGCGGCGTCAACCAAGAGTGGCAAACGCGTGGTGCTTGAGATCCTTGATTAAACCATCGGAATGAAGCTCCTGACAGTCGGAATTGTCCGGACCGTTCATGGCGTGCGCGGGGCTCTGAAGGTGCGGAGCCTCAGCGGTGAAATAGATCACTTCCGGACTATGGAAGCGGTCTGGCTCGCACATAAGTCGGAGCCGGATTCGGCCGCGCGACGCTTTGATGTGCAGGAGGTAAGCGGGTCTCCCCACGCCCTTATTCTGAAGCTCGAGGGGATGGATTCACCGGAACATGCATCGCAGTGGAGAGGCGCTCGTGTCCTCGCTCCGCGCGAGAACGCGGCACGCCGCGGCGAAGACGAGTTCTATGTCGCCGACCTTGTGGGCTGCAAACTGCTGTTCGAGGAACGACCGGTCGCGTCGGTAGTAGGTGTCTGGGACAGTGGCTCATCTGATATGCTGGAGGTCCGCACCGAATCCGGGCTACGGAATGTGCCCTTCCGGAAAGAGTTTGTCGGGTGGGTGGATATCGAGAATCAACGGATCGAGCTCCTGGTCGACTGGATTCTGGAATGAACTGTACCGTTCTGACGCTGTTTCCCGAGATTATCGAGGGGTATCTCTCCACCTCCATTATGGCGAAGGCCAGGGAGAAAGGGATTGTCACGGTCGACACGGTCAATATACGCGACTATTCGACCGACCGACATCGCAGTTGCGACGATGCTCCATACGGGGGTGGCCCCGGTATGGTTATGTCGCCGCAACCGATTGCCGACGCCATGAATGCTGTGGATGTTCGCAGCGCTCGAACGGTCTATGTGACCCCTTCGGGCAGACCCTTCACACAGGCGATGGCGAGGCAGCTCGCCGGCGAGCAGCGGCTGGTGATTCTATGTGGACGATACGAGGGTGTAGACCAGCGTATCATCGATACATACGTGGACGACGAAATTTCGGTCGGAGACTACGTTTTAAGCTCCGGTGAGGTTGCCGCACTGGTACTTATTGATGCAGTATACCGACTTGTAGATGGGGTGATATCTGGCGATTCTCTTCTGGAGGAAAGCCATGAAGACGGCCTGCTGGAATACCCGCACTATACCCGTCCTGAGGAGTTCAACGGGTTGCGTGTTCCGGAGGTGCTTCTCAGCGGCCATCACGCCAGGATTCAGGAGTGGCGCATGCAGAAGAGACTGGAAAAAACTGCTGAAATGCGCCCTGATCTGTATTCGCAGTATGCGAAGACACCGAACGACTCGAGTAGCAGGGGATAACCATGGATATTATCAAGGCAATTGAAGCGGAGCAGACCGCAACGCTGAACACGATCGAAGAGAATTTTCGCATTGGCGACACCGTCAAGGTTCACTTCACTATTGTGGAAGGAAAGACCGAACGGGTTCAGGTTTACGAAGGTCTGGTCATCGCGAAAAACAAGTCCGGAATTAACAGAACCTTTACCGTCCGAAAAATCTCCTACGGTGTCGGTGTAGAGCGGGTATTTCCGCTGAACTCACCTCGAATCGCGAAGATCGAAGTTTCGCGTCGGGGTCGGGTGCGTCGTGCAAAGCTCTATTACATCCGCGGACGCGTCGGCAAAGCGGCAAAGGTTGCCGAGCTTGTGCGCAAGAAAAACTCGGCACGGTAAACGCGATATACGGGAGGCCCCTTCGGGCATCCCTGCGTATTTGAATCATGGATTCCGTAGGTCCGAATAACCGACTCGCGGCACTCTACTCGTTTCCAAAGATTCTCCACGAAGGACAGCGACTCAAGGTAACGGTGCTCCCACCCGGCGTCGACGGAAAAGCGCGTGTCGGGGTCGCCGGCGTTGTCGTGCGTGCAGACGTTCCGCCCGAATATCCGGCGGGAAGCAGGCTCACCGCGCTCGTACGCGGTGTTGACGGCGCCGGTCGCATCAGTCTGGAAATAACCTCCCAAGCACCCGGACCGGAGCCCGCGCGCCCGCTTGTACAGCAGCCCCGGGATGAGACGCTGGTAACAGCGCTGGTACGAAGCGGTCTTGCGGTGACGGAGCGCAATCTGCAGACGCTTCGAAGCGGTTCCGCGTCGTCATCGAACAGGCCGTTTGCTGCGCGTCTCCTTGCGCTGATGCTCGACAAAGGCGTGCCGCATGCGCAGGTTGCCTCCCTGCGGGACGCGCTTGAACCTCCGACGGGAGATCGTGCGAATAGCGGGCAGAATGTGGCGGATTCTGAGGCAGCACCGAGCGACGAGTCCCGGGAAGCGGGTGTCAGGCCCCCGGCGTTCGAACAGATTGCGGAGGCGCTTCACGAGCACATCGGGCAGTACGCCGGAGATGCCGAGGATCTTCATCTCTTTAACCACCTGAAAGGTAGAGACGGCGGTAGCTGGGTCCGTGTCCCGCTCGGAGAGTTCTGGAACGGCTGCTCCATGAACGCGGAGTTACGGCTGCGTTTCGCCGAACCAGGATCGGAGCCTGTGGATGCCGTGCTTCAGGTTACAACCTCCGCCCGTACGTGGACGGTACACTGGCCTGCAGGCGGGAAGGGTGCGGTCCGGTTTTACGCCGAACCGACGGTGCCGCTTGACGGACAATCAGCCGACTTCGTGAGCCTTCAACGCGCACTGGGAGACTTCGGTCTTTCAGTGACTCCGGAGGTGTTCCGGGGCGCATCGACCGACGGCTTTTCAGACGATCGCACAATGGCTATACTTCCACGTATAGATACGACGGCATGAAAAAAGTTCTCGGACTGCGCTACACCCGTGATGTTCCAGCACCATTCGTCAATTTCAAGGCCTCCGGCACGGCCGCTGAGCGACTCATACATCTGGCGAGGTCGCACGGGGTGCCGGTACAGCAGGACACCGACCTCACGGAAATTCTATTTTCGGTCGATGTTGATACTATGATCCCGGAATCTGTGTACGCAGTCGTAGCAAAACTACTCGTGTTCGTAGGGGCCGTAGACTCGAAGGACAGGGATGCATGAAGCACTACGCGGTAGATGACCTTGCAGTAGGTATGACATTCGACGCGCCCGTTTATGTCGATGAAGATACCCTGTTTGTGCCCGAGAATGTCGCGATTCGGGAACAGGATCTTAAACGGCTGCGAAGCTGGAACATCGAAACGGTCATGAGCGACGGAGGACCGAAGAACGCGGACGACAGGAAAAACGATTTTCTTCATGCCGTATTCACATCGGACGAGTACAAAAAAGTTCTCAACTTCTATGCGAAGCTCCGCGACCGGCTCAAGACGCTGTACGTGCAGATTCAGAATCATGAGCGGGTGGAATCGTCTGAGATCGACGAAGTGGTCGACGGTCTGATCGGGGAGCTTCGTGAACGGCGGGACGAACTTATACAGTACATCCTGTACGGCCTGCACGGCGAAAGCGGTTTCGAAGAAAACGCGATAAACGCCGCGGTTCTCTCCGTTCTCATGGGGCAGAGCATGGGCGTTGCGCAACACAAGATTGTCGAGCTCGCCACCGCTGCGCTGCTGCACGATGTCGGTATGCTCCGGCTTCCCGAAAGTATCGTGAAAAAGGAAGGCAAGCTCAGCGGGTCGGAGCTGCAGCAGATCAAGACGCACCCTGTTCACAGTTACAAGATCATTACCCGCGAACTCCGGTACGCTGACACGGTCGGACAGGCGGCGTTGCAGCACCAGGAACGCTGGGACGGCGACGGATATCCAAAAGGACTCGTGGGTGAGCGAATTGTGCTCCCGGCGCGCATTATTGCCGTAGCCGACGCATTTGAAGCTATGGTCTCCAAACGGCCCTACCGCGACTCGATGATCGGCTACCGCGCCATGCGGACGATACTCGGCGACAACGGCAGGCGATTCGACCCCGAGGTGCTGAAGGTGTTTATACGCACCATGGGCATATATCCGCTTGGAAGCATTGTCCTGCTCAACAACGCGGCGGTTGGAAGGGTCGTGGTGGTGAATCCGCAGTCGCCTCTTCGACCGTCGGTAAAAATCATGATCGACGAGACAGGCGCCGAGCTTCCCAACGATAGCGGCGATGTCATTGATCTGAGCAAGGAAAAGCGACTGTTTATCGCTCAGGCCGTCGATCCGAAAGAAATCGGCAAGGATGCACGCCCCTCCGAATGACTTCCTCCTCGAAACGCGGCCGCTCCGGTGAGCAGCGGGCAACTGAGTACCTTCAGGAAAAGGGATACAATATCCTTCAAAAGAACTTCAGATTATCGCTGGGCGAGGTCGATATAATAGGAGAGAAGGACAGGGTTCTGCACTTTCTCGAGGTGAAGTCATGGTCCGTCATTCCTTTCGAAGGAATAGAGCAGTCCGTCTCCCGGAGAAAACGGGAACGTATTCAGGTCTGTGCGGCGGAGTTTCTGCGACGGTACCCGGAGTTCGACGGGTACGGTGTCGTCTTTGATCTGATGTTCCTCAACAGCCGGGAGGGATCGATCACACACATCGAGAATGCCTGGACAACATCCGATCAAACGTAGAGGGAAGGAATGCCACGGTCGGCGCGACATATTGATCAGGAGCGACTGAATGTTCTCAAAAACCTCATTCGAGACGATCGCTACGTATCCGAGGCGGTCCGGGTACTCGCGACCGACCTCGCTGTTCACCTGATTCAACGTGATGATATGACGGTTTCAGACGGGAATGATGAACCGTCGAGCCCGGATACGCCTTTCCACGGCGCATAGTATCGGTCTACACTCCCTCCTTATGCTAACCGTCATATTTCCGGGTAGTTTTGACCCGCCGACCAACGGTCATCTCAACATAATTGACCGCATCTCTAATATCTATGACATGGTGTACGTTGTCGTTGCAGACAATTCGGCGAAATCGTATACGTTTACCGCGGCGGAACGACGCGAGATGGCAGAGGAACTTGCGGAACCGTACGATAACGTGGAGGTGCAACTCTGGTCTGGTCTGATCGTCAGGTTTGCCGAGCAGGTTGGCGCGAAGCTGATGGTACGCGGGGTTCGCGCACTTGCCGACTTCAACTACGAGTTTGAGCTGTCCATGGTAAATCGTGGTCTCAGTCCGCACGTGGAGACCATTTTTGTTCCGACCGATCCGCAGTTTTTCGTGTTGCGGAGTTCCGCAATCAAGGAACTCGCACGGCTCGGCGGGGACATTTCGACCATGGTTCCCGCCTCGGTCGCTACCCGACTGCACGAGAGAATGGCCGGTTCTTGACAGCCTCGCGGGCATGGGATAGCTTTTGTGCTCTGATCCAACACACAGTGAAGAACATAAGGAAATAGACAGACATGGCAGTACCAAAGAATAAAGCCTCGAAAGCACGAACACGCCGGAAACACTCGATCAACAGCAAGCTCCGGGTACCAAATCTCGTGACCTGTTCGAATTGCGGCTCAATGAAGCTGCCGCACCGGGTATGTCCAAAGTGCGGTTTTTACAAGGGCAAGCAGGTAATGGAGCCTCAGGAACTCGATTAAGAGCGCCCGGTTTTACGTCGAATGTGGATTGCGGAACCGTATGCGTTCTGCAGAAATACAAGAAAAATACCTAGACGAGGGGGATATGATATGGATGAACAATTGTTTGAGAAAATGAAGAAACTGATTGCGGACAAGCTGGAGATCGACGAGAGTAAAATCACCGTCGAATCTTCATTTCGGCAGGATCTCGGGGCAGACAGCCTCGACACCTACGAGCTGGTGTACGCGATCGAGGAAGAGCTTGGCATTACCATTCCGGACGAGAAGGCAAACGAGTTCGAAACGGTAAAGGATGCGCTCGATTACATCCAGAGCCAGACGAAATAGCTCACGAATACCGTGCGATTCCAAAAGCATCGCGCACTTCGTACTCCTCCGGTCGACGTCGACCGGAGGAAAGAGCTCCAACTTTTCGAGAAGCACGCGTCGATTAAGTTCAAGAAGCAGGAGCTGCTGAACCTGGCGTTTTCTCACCGGTCATTCGCCAACGAGAATGCCCTTGATATTGGGAACAACGAGAAACTTGAGTTTCTTGGCGACTCAGTACTTGGTCTTGTCGTTGCCGAGTACCTGTTTCTGCAGTTTCCCGAAAAGCTTGAAGGCGACTTAGCGCGTATAAAATCATTTGTCGTCAGTGAAGACAGTCTTGCCGACATTGCCCGCGATCTTCGTGTGGACAACTACATCCTTATCGGCAAGGGTGAAGAGTATTCGGGCGGTCGGACGAAAAAGGCGCTTCTGGCAGACTGCCTGGAGGCGATTATCGGTGCCTATTTCATCGATTCCGGATGGAAGGCGTCGCAGCGCTTTATTCTCCGCATGCTTATTCCTGAAATCGACAAAGTCGTCGAAGATCGGCATCGAAAAGACTACAAAACGCTGCTTCAGGAGCTTGTTCAGAAGCGTTTCAAGAGTTATCCGAAATACAGTCTGCAGAAACGCACCGGACCGGATCACGATAAGACGTTCTGGATGGAAGTTCGCATCGGCGAGGATATTTACGGTCCCGGACAGGGGAAAAACAAAAAAGAGGCCGAGCAGGCCGCGGCGGCCTTGGCGTACGAATCTCTGGAGTCTGAAACACCGAAGAAGCAGTCCGCCCAGGGACGAGGCTCGCGGAAAGGCGAACCCCGGCGGTCATCCGGTCGGGGTACACGCGCCGAGGGCTGACACCCTCTCTGGACAAGCTTTGGGGTCGCCGCCGAACGGACTGTTTTCGACGACTATTCCCTTGAGCGGGCTCGAAGCTCGTCCGCCCGTTTCAGCAGCGCCTCGCGCGTGTTATCGTCCGGCTTTACAAGGACGTGTTGCACGAGGGTGCGCAACAAAGTCCCGATTTCCGGTCCGGCGCCGATACGAAGCGTGTTCTTCAGATCTTCACCGCCTATCGCGAGGTCCGACACCTTGAGCGGCGGGTTGGTGGCAAGTACGGCTTGAAATCGGGATTCGAGCCGTCGAGCACGCTCGTTGTCCTGAGGATCGGCCAGGGCGGCAGAAAACATGCACAGCTCGCGGACACGGTCAGAGTCGAAACGGGAGAGATGGCGCCGAACCGATACGTCGCTTTCGAGCTCCTCCTCGCGTACCGGGCCACATGAAAGCAGCCGGAGAATAAGCGCCCGGTCATTGTTGCTGAGCTTGAGCGCACTCGCGAGGCGCTTCCCTTCTTCTTCCGGGGCGGGCGCGCCGCTGAGCGCTATTATTGCAGCGAGGCGTACCAACGGAAATTCGGGGGCAACAAGATCCACACCGACGGTACGCGCGTGCACCGTGTACATGTCTGAGGGCATATCCGTTTCGAGAAAAAACACGTGAGCCCGAAGCAGGGCGTCCTCGAGCGTCTTGAGAACCAGCAGCGCGGACGGTGCGGTGAGACTCTTGAGCAACTCGTCGCGTACGCGTTCGGCGCTTACCCCCTCAAGCGCGGTGTGGGTCGCCTTCATGCCCGCGAATGTACGCGCGTCCAGCCGGAATCCTAAGGTGGAAGAAAAGCGCACCGCCCGCAGCAGACGAAGCCCGTCTTCGCGAAAGCGTTGCTCCGGTGCGCCTACGGTCCGCACGACGCCGCGTCGGAGGTCTTCAAGGCCACCGTAGGGGTCGACGAAGTCTCCGGTACGGAGATCAAGCGCCATTGCATTCACGGTAAAGTCTCTGCGCGAGAGATCGGCCTCCAGCGAGACCCCGAACTCGACCGTGTCCGGATGTCGACCGTCTGAGTAGTCTGATTCCGCACGAAAGGTGGTTACCTCCAGACTGTGTCCTTTAAACAGGACGGTGACCGTTCCATGCTGAATTCCGGTGGGGATGGTTCGTCTGAAGAGCTTCCGGACTGTTTCCGGGTGCGCGTCTGTGGCTATATCGAAGTCTTTTACCGGGCGACCGAGCGCCGCATCCCGGATGCTTCCGCCGACAAGCAGACACTGATACCCGGCATCGACAAAAATCGACGCGAAGCGGTGGAGAAACTCGGGCAACTCGGAAGCGGTGGGATGCGGGTTCATGATGGCACAGCATAAAAAAAAAGCACCCCCGTAAAAAGGGGGTGCAGGGCGACGGAACGAGGTTCCGCCGGGGAGTCGACTTCCGGCCGGATGTCGCTATCCCGGCCATCTCCATTACTGGAGAAGACCGAGTATATTCTGTGGCGTAGCGTTTGCCTGAGCAAGCATCGAAGTGGACGCCTGTACAAGAATCTGATTCTTGACGAAGTCGACCATTTCTGCCGCCATGTCGGTATCGCGAATTCGGCTTTCCGATGCAGCAAGATTCTCTGCACCGACGTCGAGCCCCTGTCGGGTGAAGTCCAGACGATTCTGGTACGCACCCAGGTCTGCGCGCTGCTTACTGACTTCGCGAAGTGCGTCGTCTATCGTGCCGATCGCTGCATTCGCACTGTCAGGACTTGACAGCGTAATGAACGTGGCAGAATGCGGTGGTCCATTCAGCCCCTGCAGTCCCAGGCCCTGAGCAGTCATCGTTCCGATGTGTACTCGTACGCGCTGGTCCATGTTGGCACCGATATGGAACCACATGCTTGCAGTGACATCATTCTCACCGGTTTCAGCGGCAAACCGACCGGTCATCAGCGTAAGGCCGTTGAACTGTGCATGGCTGGCTACGCGGTTGATCTCGTCGACCAACTGACTCACCTCGACCTGAATCTGCATTCGGTCTTCGTTGGTGTAGATACCGTTCGAGGCCTGTACTGAAAGCTCTCTGAGACGTTGCAGGATGTCCTGTGTCGTCTGCAGGTAACCCTCGGTGGTCTGTATCAGTGAAATACCGTCGGCAGCGTTCATCTCGGCCCTCTGAAGACCTCGAATCTGCGACCGCATTTTTTCACTTACAGCAAGCCCCGACGCATCGTCGCCCGCGCGGTTTATGCGCATGCCAGATGACAGCCGTTCAATGTTTTGAGTCTGGGCCATATCATTGTATTTGAGCTGGCGTTGACCAAACATTGCGCTGGTGTTGTGATTGATTATCATTCAATCCTCCTTGACTGAACTACGTTTCAGCCGAACATCCGTGTCCGGGGGCTGATTCAACCGAATCAACCCACAGTGTGTTTTCCCGCAACTACGTTGCGGTAGACCGGTGGTTGCGACGGTGTTTGGGACAAAGGCCGGCACCGGTTGAGCCCGCCTTCCAACGCCACGGTCGGTCTTCTTTCAGTGTCGGGTTGTTGCATTTGCTTCTTGAGCGCAATTTGAACACCATATACCTATGACACGCACGATTCTCTTCATCGGGGGAGGGGCAGCCCCTCCGCACGTAATCAAACGCTTTATGACATCGGATACGGTTGTCGGCGCCGCGGACTCCGGCTACGACAGCGCGGTGGCGCTCGGGTACCGGCCGGAGGTTGTCGCGGGGGATATGGACAGCATTTCCGACCCTGAGTCCCTGTCGGATTCAAAGGAGATGAATGTTCACGTATATGATACCGACAAGGACGAAACCGATACCGAGCTGCTCTTTCGTATTATGAAGGACCGCGGCGCGAAGCAGACCATAATCGCCGGTGGTGGCAGCAGCGGCCGGATGGACCACGAGCTTGCGATCCTCGCGCTGTTCGAGCGTGACACCTACCCGGATATCTGGATCAACGACCGCGCGGAGATTCATTGCGTCGACACCGCGACGCATGCGCGCGAGATCGAGACCGGATCAACAGTATCGGTGTTTCCGGTCGGGAACGGGCCCTGGAAACTGTCGAGTGAGGGGCTCCGATGGCCCCTGCAGAAGGTGGAATGGTCGCGGTCCGTAGCCGGTGTCAGTAATATCGCGCTGACGCCGAATATTTCAATAACTGTTCATAGCGGACGTCTCCTGATAGTCTATCCATACGAAGATATCTGAAAATTAATGACGTGGTAGAGGTTTCACATGCCCATTACCGGACGGGAAACAGGCGTTGCGCTGACGGTCGACGAAGACAAGGTGCTTCGACGTGCTATCCGCGACAGTCTGAGCCTCGATGCAGCGGACGACGAACAGCTTTTCGAGGCAACGTTCGATGCGACACAGCGCCGCGAACTTATTGAACAGGCGATCGAAGCCATGAGCGGACGCGAGCGTGCGCGTTTTCGTCTGTATAGACTCAAAGCCGGTGCCGATGCCGCCTCGGCATACGAATCGTTCAGGCTTCAGGTATGCCGGGAACGCATACAGGCAGCCCACGAAGCGCTGGCCCAATACGACGGCCAGACGCTCCCCGGAAAGAGCGGTGAGCTGTTCGCTCCCGTGATCCGTGCGCTCGAGTCCATACGGCCACTGTATATGAGGCTCTGGGAAACCGACCATATGATTACATCCGCGGTTCATTACCTCCTCGTCAGCAGGGGAACGAACCTTCGAGCTGGACTCTCGGAGTTCATGAGCCAGCGGGAGATGCAGGAACTCTACCTGAAAGAGCAGAGCAAGGCGAGAATACGGGATATAATTCTTGAGCGATACGCAGCCCATCTGAACGAGGTCGATCCAGACGAACTGAATACGCTTGAGGAAGGCCTGCGTCCCCTGTATTACCTGTATCCCCTCGTGAAAATTGATTTTTCCGCATTTTGTGAGCAGTTTGGTATGGACCGCCATGGCCAGATTACGCAGTCACTCAGGCAGGTACGCGTGGCCTCTGTTGCCCGGGAGCTTCGAGAACTGTTCTACGCCTTGTATCTCGTTCGGAAGCTGCCCGAGGCAGGCCGTGTGCACCCCGAGATTATCGAATACATGTTCAGTTCAAAAGCGTCTCCGGAACATGAAACGGTTACCGGCCCGCATATCGATGCAGCGTCGGTCCAGTCGACAATAAACACCGTTATCCGGGAAGCCCGCGTACTCGCCGATACCCTGCCACTCGCCGACCTTATTCGTGTGTATCATGAGGATCCGTTCTACCGTTTACAGGCCTATGTACCCCGCATACGCCTTATGCCGTTCTATCGCGCTCATCTGAAACGTACGATACTCGAAGACCTCGACAGACGCTTCGGCGACGTTCGGATGGGCGTCATCGGCTACGTCATTAACGAGTTGTTCAACGGTCAGCTTGCGGATCTGAAATATTACGGTGTCTGGCACAATCCGAAAGAGCTCAAGATAGGGCTTCCGTCGTTTCAGTACCAGATGGCGATGCGATGCCTGATGTCGTACCTCAACGGTCATTATCGTCAGCGTCTGCAGGAAGAACTGAGAATCGTATCAAAAATCCTCCCGGCACGTCGTCGCGAAGACCAGGGCAAGCTCATACAACACTCCGCAGCGCTTCAGGATGTCGGCGAGAAAATTAACGAGTTTGATGTCGGGTTCAGTCCGGAGCAACCCGACGGGCAGTATCTCTACCGGACACGACAAGTGCTCGAAAAGGATCTTAGCCAGCAGAAGGCGTTTCGGAACTTTCAGGCCCAGAAACACCGGGAAATTCGGCTGATGCTGCACGCGGCACTCGAACACCTTGAAGCGATTGAGATGGTCCTGCGCGACGTCGGGAAACTGAAATCTACCAACCTCGAAGACCGCTACCGCAATTTCGACCCCTGGTCACCGCGTCCCATAAGTCTCGAGGACATGATCGAGGTGGAGACGCAGCGTCTTCGCATGCTCCGGGGGCTTCTGAACGAAGCGATCGCACTGGACGAGGGCTATTAACCCTGCCGTACGCGGTGTCAGTTTTCCATGAGAAGTTCGGGCATCATCTCCTCAATGGCGAGGGGGTCCATACCGAGCTCGAAGTACTCGAGGAGTACCGGATACTCGGTAAGCAGTTCCCCGTATGACCGCAAGGCCTGCTGCATCTGTTCGCTGCGGTTGCGCTGAAGCGCCCGCTGGTTTGCGAGGGAGGCTACCGCGTCGCGATCTGCTTCCGCAACATCGAGATACAGCGATCGAGCCTGCTCGTAGAGGTCGAAGTCCGGCACTTCGATTGATCTGATCGTAACGGCAGAAATATCGAGACTCTCATAACGCTGCGACAGATGCTCGCTCAACGCGTCTGCCACGCGCCCCGGGGGAATAACAGGCTCACCCGAGGTGATCTGCCCGGTTATAAAATCCTGGGCCTCTGCTTGAACCTGCTCGGCAACTTCCTCGTAATACTCGTCAATTGAATCCGGTCGTAATCCTTCGTCCTGGGCGAGAATCGGGAGACGCTCGGGCAGAATCTGAAAACGCAGCGAACCTTCGACCGAGTAGGAGAAGTCCGGGTTGTCTTCGAGTATAGTCCGGTACACTTGAGACGATGGAAGACTGCCCTCGGCCGAAATCTGAACCGACCGGGATTCGAGCTCATAGATATAGAGGTTCATATTCGTCGGGAGCAAACGTTCCCAACGCCACTGGAAGGTGCCTGGTTCAACCACCTCGGGTTCCCAACCCGAGGTACGCGAGAACACAACCGCGTAACCGCTGTCCGGGATCAGAAACTGTATCCATCCGAAGTAAAATGCTACTGAGGCCGCTATGAGAAGCAGAAACAGGCCGATTATAAATTTCTTCATACGCGTTGTCCGACTCCGTGTACACGATTGTAGGACGACGACCCCACAGGTGCAAGGGGAGAGTCTCTGTGCTACACTGTACTCCACAGCCTATGGATTCTGCTACCGACACTCCCGACAAAGCTCCCGTGCGCCATTCCTCGAGTCTCGTCGACCGGATATCGTTTCATGTCATGCGCGTTCTCGAAAGTGCGAGTCTTTTTCTCGTGTCGTTCTCGCTGTCCGTCGGTGCGCTGTACATCATCGGTAACTATCAGAATTTTCTCGATCGCAGTCAGTTTATGCTTCTGCGGGTCCTGCGTACCGGCAGCCTGCTGAGCGTGCTGGTAACCTCGTACTACCTTCTTGTCCTGACTATCTGGATGTACAGACGGCGATTCCTGATTCTTCCGAGGATTCTGTACGCAATTGCCTCCATAGCGCTGCTTAGCATGGTGTTTTTCGGGGTCTCGTTTCTCGAATCGGTCTTCGGTGGAGCATAGGCTTTTGGATACCCCGCGCGAATTTCTCACTGGAAGCAGATATTCGGCTCGCGATCTGATCTACATGCGGTCGGTATCGTCGCGGCTCTCAACCGTTATGACCGAACTGACCCGCGCCGTTCGCCCGGGAATAAGCGGAATCGATCTGAGCGTTTATGCAGTCCATCTCCTGCGACAGCACGGACTTGAAAGCGCCCTGCTCGGGCACGAGGGCTTTCCATCGGCGCTTGCCGTCAGTCCGGATTCGGTGGCCGTCCACGGGGTGCCCGACAACAGGCCGCTTGAAGAAGGTTCCATCGTGACACTCGATCTCGGCGTCCGTCGGGATGGCTGGCACGCCGATGCGGCGCGTACCGTAGGGGTTGGTCGAGTGTCCTCCCGCCAGGCAACGCTCATACAGGCCGCCTACGCGTGCTGTCGAGCGGGCATACAGGTCGTGCGGGACGGGTGCGACATATCCGAAATTGGTGCGGCCGTTCGCGCGGAGGCGCGCAGACGCCACGTACATGTGTTCGCCGTATGCGGTGGCCACGGAGTCGGCAGGCAGCTTCACGAAGCACCGCACTACCGGTACAGCGAAATGCCCCACGGCCTGCGTCTGCGACAGGGAAATATAATCACCATCGAGCCGGTCGTCACCGACGTTCCGGACGAGCTCCGTCTCGCGCCCGACGGTTTTTCCATGGTGACCGGGACGGATGGACTCACGGCTCAGTTCGAGCATACGGTCTATGTCGACGAATCCGGCCCGATCGTATTGACAGGGATAGACGGCAATTGACTTTCGAGGCGCAATTTTATAGTGTCAGGGCCGTTTCCCGATACGATGCCAC
>JBKHAN010000031.1:0-28600 GCA_046542845.1 Spirochaetaceae bacterium | reverse complement strand
CGCCGGAGCGCGACGATGCACCGGGCCCTGATTCCGGGCCCGACGCCGGGTCGGACATCGAAAGGGACGAAGGCGCAGACCGTGAGCCGCAGGAAGAACCGCCTCCCCGTGGGCCGCTTCCGCCCGCAGTCGGCGACCTGTACATTGTCCTCGATGACGCGGGGTACTCCATGCGCGACCTTGAGCCCTTTCTTGAACTTGATATACCCCTGACCATAAGCGTATTGCCGCACCTGCAGTATTCAGCCGACGCGGCCCGTGCAGCGGTACGCTCAGGCCACGACGTGATGCTTCATATGCCCATGGAAGCGCGCGGCTCGGGTAACCCGGGAACAGGAGCCATTCGTGTAACCCATGGACCTCAGGAGATCCTTTCGCGCCTTCACGGGGCTCTTGATTCGGTACCGTTTGCCGTCGCGGCGAACAACCATATGGGGTCCGCTGTTACCGAGCAGCTTCTGCTGATGCAGGTCATTGTTGAGGGACTTCACGAGCGAGGGCTCTTTTTCCTCGACAGCCGTACGACGGCGGATACGACGGTCGCACAGGCGGGAAACAATGTTGGAATACAGACGGTCGAGCGTCACGTCTTTATTGATCACGACCGGGATGTCGACAGCATGCGGGGCGCGCTTCGAGCGGGAATTGAACGCGCCAGGGTCGAGGGCTACGCGGTGCTCATAGGACACGTGCAGACTCCGGAGCTTCCTGAACTTCTGACCTGGGCTGCGCGGGAAGCTGCAGAGGCCGGCGTCGTCTTTCGCCCCATTTCTCACATGGGGGTACGCTATGCAGGGTTACGTCCGTGATTGTTGTGGGCATCGAAAGCAGCTGCGACGAATGCGCTGTTGCGTTTGTTCGTGACGGCAGAGAACTGCTTGGCCAGGTTGTCCATTCCCAGATCCGCGCTCACGAGCGATACCAGGGCGTCGTTCCGGAGATCGCCTCACGCCGGCACACGGAGCTGATTCTGCCGGTCTATCGGCAAGCGCTGAAGGAAGCGGCGATTTCGCCTTCGGAGATTGACGCGATCGCCGTCACAACTCACCCCGGTCTGTCGGGTTCTCTGCTCGTGGGAACAACCTTTGCCAAGGGGCTCTGCATAGGGCTTAATCGTCCGCTCGTTTCAGTGAATCATATACTCGCGCATCTGTACGCACCACACCTCGTCGCGACTGTAGAATACCCATGCCTTGGTCTGCTCGTCTCCGGCGGTCACACCATGATCGCCCGACTCGACGCATGGGACGAGCTCACGGTACTCGGTGCGACGATCGACGACGCCTGCGGGGAAGCGTTTGACAAGGTCGCGAAGTTCCATAATTTCGGTTATCCCGGCGGAAAGGCTGTGGACGAACTCGCGGCTCGTGGCGACGATACCGCCTACGACTTTCCCGGTTCAGCACTCAAGGGCCATGGACACTCGCTCGACGTGAGCTACTCCGGAATAAAGACGGCGGTCACCGCGCAGGCAGCCCGGTTTCTCAGGCCGGGCAAAACCGCAAGCCCGGAGAATCTGGCTGCCTCGTTTCAGCGCGTCGCCATAGGCATGATTATGAAACGCCTCGATCGCGCCGTAGAGCAGACCGGACTCGTCCGCCTCGTTGTCGGTGGTGGTGTCGCGGCGAACTCGCGTCTCAGGCGCGAGCTGGAAAAACGTCGCCACCTCGAGGTCGCCATACCCCCCATGTCGCTGTGTACCGACAACGCCGCGATGGTCGCTGCTATCGGCTACGAGTACGCCGAACACAAGCGGTTCGCCGGTCTCGACGTGCCCGTCGGTGCGCGCGTGGCCGGATACAAAGCCGCCTACTGATCCGGCGTATGCGATTCAGCTCGTTCCGTCAAGCTTCGAGCTCAACGCGTGAAGGTCTTCATCATCCTCAAAGTACGGGAATGCGTTCGTTCCCGGTTCACTCATAAGGCGGTCGGCAACGCTTCGAAGCGCGCCGACATAGGGCGACTGTGGATCAAGCAGGGCGAGGGGGCGGCGTTGCAGGATGGATGTGCTCATTTCAGGTTCGTAGGGCAGATATCCGATATACGATACGTCTGTCTGGAGATTCTTCCGTGATATCGCACGAAGCTTGCCTCCAATTGCGATATCGCGCGAATGCTTGCCCATGTTCAGGACTACGCGCACCTGCGCTGCGGTTCGAGCCGAGCGCGCCGTCATAGCGCTTTCGGATGACAGTTCGCCGATCTCCTCCATAAGCTTTTCGATCGAGCGATCCGAACCTTCAATTCGCGTCGTCAGGTAGGAGTGAATGAGTCGGCGTTCGGCGCTGCCCGAGGCGAAGGATCGATACATCGATCTGAAGGCGACACCTTTGAGAAAGCTGTACGCGTTAAGCACGGAGGTTGTCTCGGGAGTGCAGACGACGATGCCGTTCTGCGACGCGAGAAAAAAGTCGATCGTATTGAACGACGAACCAGCCCCGAGATCAAGAAGGACGTAGTCGGCGACGAGCGCCGAAAGTTCCTTCATCAGTTGCCGTTTTCGGAAGTAGGGCAGGTTGGCGGTTCCCGGCAGCAGGGAATCGCCGGGAATAATAAAGAGTCGTCGCTGGTCGGTTTCGATGATCAGCTGTTCGAGGCGGATGTCTTTCTCATAGATATACTGACCTATACCGGCGTTGCTGTTTCTCACTCCGAGACAGGTGTGGAGGTTCGACCCGCCGAGGTCGAGGTCGACGACGACGACCGTTTTACCTGCCTGCGCGAGGCACACGCCAAGGTTTGCCACAAATATGCTTTTGCCGACGCCGCCTTTGCCACTCGCGACCGGGATCACTGTTTTCATCACTATGTTCAACTGTAGTGGGCAAGCCGAGCGCTTGCAAGCTTTTGACACAGGTGCGTGAGTGAGGCTACTGTTCGCCTATGGCTGATTTCGATCTCGACCGTCATATACGCAAGGTCCCGGACTTCCCGAAACCGGGTATTCTCTTCTACGACGTCACGAGCGTGCTTATGAATCCCGACGTTTTTCGCTGGTGCGTCGATGAACTCACAAGACCCTTTCAGAGTGGCGGGATAGACGCGATTGCGGCCATAGACGCGCGTGGCTTCATCTTTGGCGCGCCTGTGGCCCTCAAGCTCGGGCTCCCGCTTATCCTTGTCCGGAAGAAGGGGAAACTGCCGGGGCACAGCTACGAGCGAACATTCGATCTCGAGTACGGAACCGACACCATACAGATTCATTCGGCGGATCTCGAGACCCAGAGGCGGATTTTTCTTGTCGACGATCTGATCGCTACCGGTGGGACGCTGAAGGCCGCCGCGTCAATCATTGAGGAGGCCGGTAGCACGGTCGTGGAAATCGGCGCGGTCATCGGATTACCTTTTCTCGCCTATGAAACATTGCTCAAAGCGTACCGCGTCCGAACCCTTATAGACTATCATGGCGAGTAAGGCTCAGACGGAGCTTTTTCCGGCGTAACACGATGCTGAACGTGAACTCGGACGTCTTCGGATATATGGATGAGCTCGGTCTATCGGGTACTCCGTTCCTGTTCGTCGTCGATTACGAGGGACTGAAACCGCTGGTATGGCCGCTGGAGAGCCTTCCGCGAGGGGTGCGATTCTCCGTCCCGGGAGTTCGCACGACGCAACACGTCAGGCCGCGAGAGAACCCGAGGGCACCCGCTGAACCGATCATAACCCGTCGCGATTTCGTGAGTTACGAGCGCTACTCGCGTGCGTACGACAGGGTGCAGAAAGCCCTCGAAGCCGGGGAGAGCTATCTCGTTAACCTGACCTTTCCGACGGAGCTGGATCTCTCGGTCTCTCTCGAAGCGATTTTCGAGTGTGCACGCGCCCCGTATCGCCTGCTGCTTCCCGGTGAATGTGTCGTGTTCTCACCCGAGGCGTTCGTCCGCATTGAACCGGGAAGTGTCTCCACGTATCCCATGAAGGGGACCATCGATACGGCGGTTGAACACGCCCGCGAACGACTCCTGGCGGACCGGAAAGAGGCAGCCGAACACGCGACGGTGGTTGACCTGCTTCGAAACGATATAGGGATGGTTGCGCGCCGGGTTCGCGTGCCTCGCTTTCGCTACGTGGAAACGCTGCATCTTCAGGAACGGTCTCTTCATGCGGTATCAAGTGAAATACGGGGGACGCTGGGTCCCGGGGAACATCTGCGGGTTGGAACGATTCTCTCTGCCATGCTCCCCGCGGGCTCGATAACGGGTGCTCCGAAGAAACGAACATGCGAGGTGATCGCGGAGGCGGAGTCCGGCCCCCGCGGCTATTATACCGGTGTCTTTGGTGTGTTCGACGGCGAGTGTGTGGAATCGGCTGTTATGATCCGCTACATTGAGCGCAGCGATTCGGGCTACCGGTTCCGAAGCGGTGGCGGGGTAACCATCTACAGCGACTGCCGTCACGAATACGACGAAATGAGGCAGAAGGTCGATGTGCCGGTTGCTTGAGACGATTCGCGTCCGAACCTATCGTGCCGAGCACTTGGCATGGCATTTCCGAAGAATAGCGGCTTCGACAGGGTCAGACAGCGCGGCCCGGGCAATCACCGGAGCGGCGGTTCAGATTGTCCGCGAGCAGACGGGCCTGGCTATCGCGGGTCCAAGTCGCTATCGGCTTCGAATCGAGTACATCGGCGATACGGTGTGCGAGTACTCGATTGTTCCCTACCGGCCCGGGGCGCTGAACGCACTGTGCGTACGGGGGCCGGTTGAGTACAAACTCAAGTACGCCGACCGACGCGCGCTCGATGCCACAGCTGCCGGTCTCGCTGTCGGGGTAGAACCCTTGTATGTGAGCGACGGGCGGGTCCTCGAGACTCGCTACGCGAATCTGGCATTTCGACGGAAGGGCGTCTGGTTTACTCCGGCTGAAGTCATGCACGAAGGAACCACCAGAGCGCGGCTCCTCGCATCGGGCGCGGTGCGCTTGTCGGACATACGCCTGTCCGATCTTTCCCGCTTCGACCGTATATGCCTCTTGAACGCAATGCTTGACCCCGGAGAGGTCGGTATACACCCCTCGCGGGTATTCAGTCTTCCCTCTGGTTCGGGCGTCGCCCTGGAAGTGCTTGACATTTCGCAGTCCGATCAATAAAGTCGCCTGTCATAGACAGAACAGGATTTCCCGGTGGTGTAATGGTAGCACAACAGATTCTGGTTCTGTTTGTGGGGGTTCAAGTCCTCCCCGGGAAGCTTTGAAGGCCGGCCCCTTCGTCTATCGGCTAGGACATGAGATTCTCATTCTCAAAAGAGGGGTTCGATTCCCCTAGGGGCTAGCGACCGGATGGGTACTCTCACAGGGGTACCCGTACCGGTTTTTTTTTTGCTCATACACGCCGTTTCAGGGCTTACCGTCAATGTACGGGCCTGAAGTCCTGTGAAGGCCTATATCTGACCAGGGGCAGTGCTCATGAAGACACGAAAACGGGTATTTCTGATTCTTGACGACGGGAGCGCGTACAGCGGATACGGCTTTGGAGCTGAACCGCTCACGGTCGACGAGCTGGTCCCCGGTTCCTCGGATCTTCGAAGCGCCGGAGAGGTCGTCTTTAACACCGCGATGAGCGGATATCACGAGGTTCTGACCGACCCTTCCTACAGCGGCCAGCTGATCGTCATGACCTATCCTCATATCGGGAATTACGGTGCGGACCCCGCGTGGTCGGAGGTAGGTCCCGACGGCGAGGGAGGGCGCAGCGTCAAGGCTGCCGGGTTTATCCTTCGCAGTCTCTACCATGGCCCCGTACCTGCCGGCCGCATCTCCCTGCATGAGCTTCTGGTGAACGGTGACATCCCCGGTATATCGGATATCGACACCCGCAGGCTCACGCTTCACCTTCGCGATACCGGTACCAAGACCGGATGCATCGTGAGAAAACCCGGATTCGACGGTGCGGAACTCCCGACCGAGGATCGTCTGAAGGTACAGGAATATCTCGCAGCCTTCCCGCCCATGGTCGGTCGTAATCTCGTCAGCGCTGTCGGCTCGCAGCACATCATGGAACTGAACCCGGACGGGTCGCCGCACATAGCGCTCCTCGATTGTGGCAGTAAGGCAAATATCGTGCGGGAACTGAGTGCACGGGGGTGCAGGATTACCGTTGTCCCGAGTTCGACCGAGCCTTCGGCCATACTCGCACTCGGAGCAGACGCCGTTCTCGCCTCCAACGGACCTGGTGATCCGGCGGTCCTCGAGAGCCAGACGGCCGGACTTCAGTCTCTGATCGGCCGGACTCCGCTCTTTGGTATCTGCCTCGGACATCAGCTTATTTCTCAGGCGATCGGAGCGAAGACCGAGAAAATGAAGTTTGGCCACCACGGTGTGAATCATCCCGTACGGGACGAGCGCACCGGTCGAGTCTTCGTCACGAGTCAGAATCACGGGTTTACGGTTGACGAGGCGAGCCTTCCGGAAGGGACGCGCGTCTGGTTCAGAAACGCGAACGATCTCACGATCGAGGGCATAGCGGACGACGATCGGCGCATTTATACCGCTCAGTTTCATCCCGAAAGCGCACCGGGACCGCACGATTCGAGCTGGATATTTGACGCATTTCTCGACTCTATCCGGAATGTAAAAAGCTCGAACAGGAAGTAAGGGTAAAAGGACAGGGAGACCACGCAGATGCCGGCACGGAAAGACATAGAAAGCATATTGATTATCGGGAGTGGCCCAATCGTCATTGGACAGGCCTGCGAGTTCGACTATTCCGGTAACCAGGCCGTCCGTGCCCTGAAGGAAGAGGGATACCGGGTGATACTCGCGAACCCGAATCCCGCGACGGTCATGACAACGCCGGGGCTCGCTGATCGCATATACATGGATCCCCTGGAAGTCGATTACATGGAAGAGATCATCCGCAAGGAGCGTCCGGATGCCCTCCTGCCGACCATGGGCGGGCAGACGGCATTGAATCTGACCATGGAGCTCGACAAAGCAGGCGTGCTCGCCCGGTACGGCGTTGAATCGCTCGGTGCGAACGTGAACAGCATCCGCCTCGCCGAAGACCGGGGCGCGTTCAAGGAAGTAATCGCGGGTATCGGTCTTGAAAGCCCCCGAAGCGCGCTGATACACAGCTACGAGGAAGGCAGGAATTTTATTGAAGAGGTCGGCGTTCCCCTGATTATTCGTCCGAGCTACACGCTCGGTGGTCGCGGGGGGAGCATCGCAAATACCGAACGCGAAGCGCGCGAATTTGTGCAGTGGGCTCTCGATGAAAGTCCGGTGCACGAGGTGCTGGTCGAAGAAAGCCTGCTCGGCTGGAAAGAGTTCGAGCTTGAAGTCATGCGCGACCACGCGGACAACGCGGTCGTCGTGTGTTCAATAGAAAACGTAGACCCTATGGGTGTTCACACCGGCGACAGTATTACCGTAGCCCCGATTCAGACCCTGAGCGATCAGGAGTACCAGACTATGAGAACCGCCGGGATAGAGATACTCCGCGCGGTTGGTGTGGACTGCGGTGGCAGCAACGTACAGTTTGCCGTGGAACCCGGAACGGGGCGCATGGTTGTTATAGAAATGAACCCCCGTGTCTCCCGGTCGAGCGCGCTGGCGAGTAAGGCAACCGGATTCCCGATAGCACGCTGCGCGGCCCGCCTTGCCGTCGGCTTTACGCTCGACGAGGTGATAAACGATATCACCGGCAAGACGGTGAGCTGTTTCGAGCCGAGTCTCGACTACTGCGCGGTCAAGGTTCCCCGATTTGAGCTGGAGAAGTTTCCCGGGGGCTACGCGGAACTCGGAACGCAAATGAAGAGCGTCGGCGAAAGTCTCGCGATAGGCAGAACTTTCACGGAGGCGCTGAACAAGGCGATACGCGCGTGTGAGTTCGGATTCGACGGGCTGGAAGACCTGGACGGGGCGGACGATGCGCAGATCGCACGCATGCTCAAACTCAGACATCCACGACGCATTTTTGCCGCGTATACGGCGATCAAGCGCTGGGGATACAGTGCGGTTGACCGGCTGAGCAAGCAGACCGGGTATGATCGCTGGTTTCTGTACCAGATGCACGAACTTGCGGCGCTTGAGGGCGAGCTTGGCGCGGAGCACGGCGTTCCGGGACCGGAGCTGCTTCTCGAAGCGAAGCGGGCCGGACTGACCGACAAACGCATTGCGAAGCTGTGCGGCTGCGAAGCCCGCGAGGTTTCGGACGCACGCGATCAGGCCGACATACACGCGACCTACCATTTTGTCGATACCTGCAGCGGTGAGTTCTCGGCCGACACACCGTATTTTTACAGCACGTACGGCGAGATAGACGAAGGGGCGCCCGCCGAAGATCGGACCGTTCTCATACTGGCCAGCGGACCCAATCGCATAGGTCAGGGTCTCGAGTTTGACACCTGCTGCACGCTCAGCAGTATGGCGTACCGGCGACTGGGGGTGAAAACCATCATCGTCAACTCGAACCCCGAAACGGTCAGCACCGACTTCAACGTGTCGGACCGGCTGTACATAGAACCGCTTACTCCCGAGGATGTGAAAGAGATCATGCGCAAGGAAGGTGTGCGGGACGTCGTGGTGCAGCTCGGCGGACAGACACCCCTGAACATGGCCGAGGAGCTTGAAGCGGCCGGTGCGCGAGTCGTGGGGACCAGTGTTTCGAGCATACTCGACGTCGAGGATCGCGGTCTGTTCTCCACCCTCGTAGGTGAAGCGGGGCTGAAGCAGCCGAAAAACCGCATGGCGGGTACGCTCGAGGACGTCTATGCGGCTGCCGACGACATCGGATATCCGGTACTGCTTCGGCCGAGTTTCGTGCTCGGAGGCAGGAGTATGGTCATCGCGTTCAGCAGGGACGAACTCGAGGACTTCATTTCCCGGGGCATCACGATCTCTCCTGAAGCTCCCGTACTCGTCGATCAGTTCCTCGAAGATGCATTCGAATACGATATCGACGCGCTCTGCGACGGAGAGAACGTCTACATCGCGGGCATAATGCAGCATATCGAAGCTGCGGGCATACACTCCGGTGACTCCGCCTGCGTGTTTCCTCCCCACAAGAGTGAACCGGCCATGCTCGACGCCATGATACAGGCGACGGCGGTCATGGCGCGGAGACTGAACGTTCGCGGGTTTGTAAACGTGCAATATGCTGTAAAGGGAGGCCAGGTTTACGTTATCGAGGTAAACCCCCGCGCGAGTCGCACCGTCCCCTTTATCAGTAAGACGAGCGGAGTCGACCTCGTGGAAGCGGCTGTCCGGGTCTGGGAAGGCGAAAGCCTCGCCGAGCAGAATCTCATTGACGGCGTTAAAGGCACGGGCATAGGCGTTGGAGAGTGCATAGTCGGCTGGGCGGTCAAGGAAGCGATGTTCAGCTTCGACCGGTTCCGGGGTACTGATCCGCTCTTAGGCCCTGAAATGAAGTCCACCGGCGAAGTAATCGGCATAGGTGCCACCTACGGCGAAGCGTTTGCGAAAGCCCAGCTCGCTACGGGAAGCCAGCTGCCGACGTCAGGTCGCGTTTTTGTCAGTGTGCACGAGGACGACAGAAGGACGATCCTGCCGGTCGTTCGCGACCTTCAGGCGCTCGGGTTTCACATCGCCGCGACGCGAGGGACCGCAGCTTTCCTCTTCGAAAATGACGTGTTTGCTGAAGTGATTCTTAAAGTTCACGAAGGGCGGCCCAACATAGTCGATCACATGAGGTCGCATCGTATAGACCTGGTAATAAACACACCGCTGGGTCGCTATACGCAGCGCGACGACGACTATATCCGCATCGAGGCGGTACGAGCGAAGATACCGTATTCAACGACGACCAGCGCCGCCGAGGCGGCGGTGGAAGGTATACGCTATCGTTCCACCGGAGAAGTCTCCGCTCGCCCGCTGCTCGAAAAAGGCGCAGGGGCCAGGGCGTCCGAACGCGCTCGAAAGGCCGGAGACTGACGTCTCCGGCCGTCCCGCACGGCGTTACCGAGCCTATGTCAGAACAAATGAGTTGTAGTAGTACTCGAGACTGTCGACCAGGGCTTCCCAGCTCGCCTCGACGATGTTTTCGTGGACCCCGACGGTATCCCAGGTCTGTTCGTGGTCGCTTGAGCTTATAAACACGCGGACCTTGGCGGCTGTCTCCCGTTCGGGGTTCAGAACCCGTACGCGGTAATCGACCAGGTGTATCTGAGCGAGCCAGGGGTGATGAGCCCTGAGCGCGTCACGAAGCGCCGCGTCGAGAGTCTCCACGGGGCCGACACCAACAGCGGCGCCCATAATCTCTTTGCCCTCACTCTGCAGGAACATCCGCCCGACCGTTTTGCTTTCCGTGTCGGCTGTTTTGTACGTCTCGAGATGATAATTTTTCAGTTCCACAAGCGGGCTGTACTGGTGGATGGTCTTCCGCAGGAGTATATCGAAGCTCGCCTCGGCGGCTTCATATTCGTATCCGTCCTTCTCCCGGGATTTAAGCTGTTCGAGCAAAGCTCCGACCTCGGGACTCTTCTTGTCAAACGCGCCGTAGAGCTTCAACTTGTCGAGTATCGTGGAGCGCCCCGCAAGCTCGCTCAGAAGCACCTTTCGCTCGTTACCGACCAGGGCGCCGTCGATGTGCTCCATGAGCCTGCTTTCTTTCGCGATTACATCGGCGTGCTGGCCTGCCTTATGGCTGAAGGCTGCCACCCCGACGTAGGGCTGTCGCTTGTCCGGAATAATGTTCGCTTTCTCGGCGACAAATCGAGAAAGCGGCGTCAGATGCGAGAGATACGGCGCGGCCGTTGCAGGACGTTTCATTTTCAGAATGACATTCGGAATAATCGCGCAGAGGTTTGCGTTTCCGCAGCGTTCACCCCAGCCGTTGATCGTTCCCTGTATCTGAGTTGCCCCTGTTTCTATCGCAGCGAGGCTGTTTGCGACCGCAGTACCGCAGTCATTATGGAAGTGCCCGCCGAGCGGGATTCCCTCAGGCATGGCACGAAAGGCCTCGACAACCTCGGATGGAAGAGCCCCGCCGTTCGTGTCGCACAGTACGACCGACTCCGCACCCGCGTCGTATGCGGTCTGTACAACCTGTATTGCGTACTCCGGGTCGTCCTTGAATCCATCGAAAAAGTGCTCGCAGTCAAAGAAAACCCGTCGTCCTTCTGACCGGAGGAAACTGAGCGAGTCGTGTATCATGCGGAGGTTTTCCTCTTCCGAGCAGCGGAGCACCTTCTCCACATGGGCTTTCCAGGTTTTTCCGACGACGATTACGTAGGGCGTTTCTGCCTCGACGAGCGCACGCATGTGCGAATCCTCATGCGCGGCGTGACCCGGAGCGCGTGTTGAACCGAATGCAACAATCTGTGCGTGTTTCAGGTGCTCATGCTTGACCCGCTCGAAAAACGCGGCTTCCTTTTCGTTCGACATTGGAAAGCCGCCTTCGATAAAGTCTATGCCTGCATCGTCGAGAGCGTGGGCAATCGCCAGCTTGTCTTCGAGCGAGAAGTTCACCTCTATACCCTGCATACCGTCACGCAGAGTGGTGTCGTACATGAATACCTGCGATAGATCTGATGGTGATTCACTCATACGCTGTGCAGCTCCCGTTGCTCCTTGAGATTTCTGATCGCTTCATACCGGTTGTGCGCGTTTACATAGGCTCGCGCACTGGCTTCAATGATGTCGGTTGAGCTTCCGTGACCGGTTGCCCGTATGCCGTTGATTTCGAGCGATACGCTGACCTCTCCCATGGCCTGTTTGCCCGGGGTCACCGCGTGGACGTTATATTCCACCAGGCGAGCGGGGGTCTGAATCACTCGATCGATAGCCTTGAACACGGCATCTACCGGGCCGTCCCCGGTTGCGGCTTCTTCGAGGGGATCGCCGCCGTCGAGGCGCAGTCGCACGCCGGCCGTTGGAACGTGCACGTTGCCACTGGTGATACTGAAGTAGTCCAGTACGTAGCCGCTGGTCTGGTGTCCCAGCTCGTCGCTTACGATAGCGAAGAGGTCCTCGTCATAGACCTCACGCTTACGGTCGGCGATCTGCGCGAAGCGCTCGTAGGCGCGCTTCAATTCATCTTCATCGAGCGTAATTCCAAGCTCGGTCAGACGGCCGCGGAACCCGTGCATACCGGAATGCCGTCCGAGAACGATCTTCGACGCGTCGCGTCCCACCGATTCCGGTGTCATGATTTCGTAGGTACTGCGGTTCGCGAGTACACCGTGCTGGTGTATGCCGGCCTCGTGCGAGAAGGCGTTTTCACCGACGACCGCCTTATTTCGCGCGATCGGGAACCCAATCATGCTCGCGAGCATTCTGCAGGTGTTGTAGATGTGCACCGTTTTGACCCGTGTTTCGAATCCGAGAAGTTCCCGCCGAACGTTCAATGCCATGACGAGCTCCTCAAGGCTTGCGTTACCGGCGCGCTCTCCGATGCCGTTTATCGTGACTTCCGCCTGACGACACCCTGCCTGAATGCCGGCGAGTGTATTCGCCACGGCCAGTCCGAGATCGTTGTGGCAATGGATCGAGAGGGTGGCTTTATCAATGTTGGGGACATTGCTCCGTATACTCGTAATCATTCTGGAAATTTCGTCCGGCACCGAGTATCCAACCGTATCCGGTATGTTTATTACGGTCGCTCCCTCGTCGATTACCGTTTCGATAAGGCGATACAGAAATTCGAGATCGCTTCGCGTAGCATCTTCAGGCGAAAACTCCACCTCGGCGACCTTCGACCGGGCGTATCGAACCGCGTCCCGGGCCATCTGCAGCACCTCGTCGGGTGACTTCTTGAGCTTGTATTCCATGTGAATCGGGGACGATCCGATAAACGTGTGTATCCGGGGATGCGCAGCATCTTTCGTCGCTTCAATGGCCGCGTCGAGATCTTTCACGTTGCTGCGTGCGAGCGCCGCTACCTTCAGGCCCCGTACGCGCTCGGAAATCAGCTTGCAGGCGTTGAACTGCGCGGGAGAGCTGACCGGGAATCCTGCTTCGATAATATCCGCCCCGAGGCGTTCGAGCTGAAGCGCAATCTCAAACTTCTGCTCTACGTCCATAGACGCCCCCGGACTTTGCTCCCCGTCTCGCAGCGTCGTATCGAAAATGTCGACTTTTTCCATCGTATCCTCCTGGTGCGCGGACCGTAGTCCCTGTCTCTGTGTCCTGACTGAATTCGCATGCTGCTGGACTGCAGACCAAAAAAAAGCCGTTCTCCCTTTGGGGAAGAACGGCTTTTTTTCGAAGAGCCCGGCTTCTACGCCTGTGCTCTAACGATGGTGCGCGCTCCGCCCGGCTACCCCCTGGAGGGATAGAATAATGAGACCGGATAGGATCGCAATACCGAACTGAAACACAGCAGTCATTACGGATATAGTTTTTCCACTTCTTCGCCGGCATGTCAAGTCAAGTCGGTGTTTATTTTATGGACTGTGTACCCCATATGAGGAATACTCTGTGTGGGGGTTGTATTTCTGCGATGGTGCTGTGGATTATTGGTGCAGTTATGGGAGTAATGCGATAGTGGCAGACTCTACCTTTGATCGTCTCGTGGCGCAGATATCCGACGACGAGCGGTCTGAACTTTTTGACGAGCTCTCCCGATCCATGGCTCCTCAGGGGGAGACTGTACTCGACGAGGATCGGCAGGACGAATATTCCGACGCGCATGCCGGGCTCGAGGAGCGGTACAGGCGCCTGGGTCTGTTTGCTCGGCTGTGGCTTTTTATCAGGTCCTTCTTTCAGAGTACAACGCCTCTGGAGCTCTACGAGCGGGATGCGCTCAGTGGTCTTGCGCGACGGGTAGACAAGGCCGCTCCCGGTTTAATCTCGGTGTCGGGACGTCTTGCGCTTCCGGGTCTGTATAACAAAGTCCGCGAGCTGGAGTCTGCGGCGCATTCGGGAGCTATATTGCTGAGACATATAAGCGGAAACCGGAAAGGCGAATTTCTGACGGTGCTGCTTGGAATGGAATACTACGAGTCTCGGACCGTTTTCGATTTCGATATGAACCCGGATCGGGTCGCAGAAGCCCACCCTGACTTCAGCGACTCCGATCTGAAACGGCACATGGAGAATCGTCTCGAAGAGATTCTGCAGTCGATTCCCTCGGACGTTCGTACTCGAATGTACGTAAACGCCCGCTACATTGATAACCTTCGAGAGCTCTCGACCTTCGATTTCGCCCGCTTTTTCGCGCTGTTTCACACCAGTCGCGGGACGGAAGTGGAAAGCCCGCCGCTGCGTTCCGTAGCCGGGCACATCGAGCGTCTTGCAGCGCTCTTCGAGGGTTTACGAGTCTCCCCCGGGGAACTCATGACACGCGCCTTGTATTCCTGGCTTCGACTCGAGGACCACTCCGACGGGGAAGAAGCGGACGAATCCACCGATACGACGACGTATCGGGTAAAAAACCTCTCGCATTCGCTCGGCGTCATTGCCGAATTCGGGCGAACCGTACCGCTGCTCGCGTTGACACGCCTCGCACACGACTCCCTTCTGTACGCGCCGGATCACGTTGGCGGCGGCGAAGACTGGTTTGCATCCATCAAACGCTTCTGGCACACTCACATCGATGTAACGCACAGGGAGTATGTAATGCGTCAACGGCGCCGTGCGCTTTTGACGCGCGGATCGGAGCTGTGTCACGCGGAGGTGCGGATGATGCACGGTTATCCGGGCACCGAAGAGGATCAACCGGGGTTGTACGCCGCAACCCTGGGGTTTCTCAAGACGTTTTTTGACGCCGTTTTTATGAAGGATTTCCACGCACCAATGAGACTCCTGCAGGTCAACGGTCAGTTCTACAAGGACGCCAATCGCGGCGAGTTTAACGACTCTTTCGAAGTGCTGCGGTCTATCCCTGATCGTCTGCGCAGACTGCAACGTGACGTATCGGAGGAAGGAACCACGGGTCTCGTGCTCCAGCGAATAGCGCGTGACATATCCGATCCTGCAAAACGCGTCAGCGAGCGACGCAAAGCACTCGTCATCGTTCACAAGAGCGCAGCAAAGATTGCCTCCGATGCGATACAGGCGCTTCGCAGTATTGCTGCTGTGCTCAACGGAATTCTCTACGGCGAAGTGGGCGGACCGTACGACACGCTCTCGAACCTGAACTCCATTGATGGACGAAACAGTGACCAGTACCGGAAGACGCTCGATTCAGTGCTCGTCCAGTGTAAAACGGCCGACGAAATATTAACCGGCTTGTATGATCTCGAAAGCATGCAGGACTCATCATCGTGAACGTTACCCGTGTTCCTTTTGATCAGCTGCGACGACCGCAGGCGGACATCGTCGAACTCGCTCCGGGCTTTCTGCTCACCTTGAAAGATGCCGGCGATATGGGGCCGTCCGGAGTTTACGCCGGGTTCCGTGACGATTACCTCGGTCGTCTTGGCGTGCCTCCGAACGGCTACCGTACCGTCAGGCAGGTTCACAGCCGGACCGTCGTCGACTGGGACGATATACCGGCGGTCGATGCACCGCGATCGGCGGCCGTTGCACCCGAGGCAGACGGAATTCTCTTTGACATGCGGTCGCGGTGGGCGGCGGTAACGGCCGCCGACTGTATGCCCGTCCTGGTGGAACACCCCGAAAGCGGTCTCGCTGCGATTCTCCACAGCGGATGGAAGGGCACAGGCATCGTTACGCAGGCCGTTGAGCGACTTTGTGAGCGTTCCGGTGCACGGCCGGCAGAGCTACGCGTCGTACTTGGTCCTGCCATATCGGTACAGGCGTACGCGGTCCCCGAAGAGCGTGCGCGCCTGTTCGCCCGTCGCTTTGGGGTTCAGTGCGCCGTAAGGCGGGAAGAGCAGTGGTATATCGATCTCGAGGCGGCAAATATCGGGCTCCTGGAGCACATGAACGTCGGACATGTCAGGGTTGTTTCGTCCTGTACGGCGCAGAATCCCTCGCTGGCCAGTTACCGACGCGATGGCAGAGATGGTTTCGTTCGAATGCTTGCCGTTGCCGGCCCTTTCCGACGATAATCAGCCCTTACATTATGACAGAAACACAGAACACATGGACGACAGCAGTTATACAGGCTCTTGAGACGCTGGTGCGTGAACGAGGCATCGAGTGCGCCGTGTCCGAACATATGCCGGCGGCAGAACTCCCTCCCAACCGTCAGCTCGGCGACCTCGCGTTTCCGCTCTTCCCTTTTGCACGGGTGTTTCGAAGTTCCCCGAATGCCATTGCCGAGGATGTCGCGAGAATTCTCGATGATCCGGATCACGTGAGTACCTCAGGACCGTATCTGAATATCAGGTACGACCGCCCGGCCGAGATCCGACGTGTCCTTGACAGTATTGCTGAATCGGGTGAGAGCTGGGGGCATAACGATTCGCTCGCGGGACAGCGCATTATGGTCGAGTTCAGCTGTCCGAACACTAACAAACCCCTGCATCTCGGACATTTGAGAAACGACGCGCTTGGAGAGAGCGTCAGTCGCATTCTTCAGGCTTCGGGTGCTGAGGTCCGGCAGGTGAACCTCATTAACAACCGCGGCATACATATCTGTCAAAGCATGCTCGCATACCTCGAACGTGGTCATGGCAGTACTCCGGAGTCTACCGGGAGGAAGAGCGATCATTTTGTCGGTGACTGGTACGTGGAGTATCAGAAGCTCGTGCAGGAGGATCCTGCAGCGGCTGATCGTGCTTCGGACCTGCTCAGACGCTGGGAACAGGGCGAACCCGAGGTTATGGAAGTCTGGAGACAGATGAACGACTGGACCATATCCGGCATCGAAGAAACGTACAGAGCAACCGACATACATTTTGATACGGTGTACTACGAGAGCGACACCTACAAGTCGGGACGTCAGGAGATACTCGCCGGCGTTGACTCCGGGGTGTTTTACCGGGACGAGCAAGGTGCGGTGTGGGTGGATCTCGAAGACGCCGGTCTGGATAAAAAAGTTCTGCTGCGCGGAGACGGGACGAGTCTCTATATTACTCAGGATATAGGCACCGCTATCGCACGGCACAGGGACTGGGACTTCAGTCGTCTGGTGTACGTCGTTGCGAGCGAGCAGCGCTATCACTTTCAGGTTCTGTTTGAGGTGCTGAAACGGCTTGGCTACGGGTGGGCCGACAATCTCTTTCACCTTTCCTACGGAATGGTGAATCTGCCGAGTGGGCGAATGAAGAGTCGTCAGGGAACCGTCGTCGATGCCGATGATCTTATCGCACAACTTACCGGTCTTGCGCGTTCCGAGATCGAGTCGAAGGGCAGGGTGGAAACGGGCGATTCCGTAGACGATACAAGCAGAAAGATCGCACTCGGAGCCTTGCACTACTACCTGCTTATGGTGAACCCGAACAAGGACATGGTCTTTGATCCCGCCGAGTCGATCAGTTTCAACGGGAACACCGGTCCCTATCTGCAATACGTCGGGGCACGCATATCAAGCATGCTTCGAAAGAGCGGCGAAGTCGACCTCCTGCCGGACGCGGATCTTGATTTTTCGCTCCTTCAGCTTGACGAGGAGTGGGAACTCGTTCGTTTATGCGGTGAGTTTCCCGTGATCGTCGCGCAGGCCGCTCGAGAGTATAACCCTGCGCTTGTCACCGGACACTTGTACGACGTCGCGAGGCTCTACAGTCGGTACTACCACGATCACAAGATCCTGACTCACCAGGACATATCGGTGCGCAGTGCGAGATTGAAGCTTTCGCAGGCGGTGCGGAACCTTCTGCGAAGCGGCCTGCCGCTTATCGCAGTACCGTTTCTGCAGGCAATGTGACCGTGTTCGAGTTCATCCCGATGAGTGGCCGTACGCCGCTATCCTTATTAAGTTTCTGAATTATGGTTGCGCATACGAATTACACACCGCTTATTGTTGAATTGAGCAGGAACGCGCTTGTTGCGTCGTCGCTCTCGGAGGCTCTCTCCCCGATGCTCAGTGCGCTGGTGACGCGTACGAGAGCCGACGCGGCGGTGTATATTCAATCGGTTGGTGACGTTTTCATTTCGAAAGCGTCGGCCGGTAACGTTCCGGAGGAAATCGGCTTCCTTTCTATCGCAACCAACGGGATTCCCATGTCGGATCCGTTGATACAGGCCCTGAGTGACAGGTGCGAACCGCTGGTCGAGCTGGATCTCAGCGCACCCGCATCCTACGGAACGCTTTTCGCTCCGTTCGGTATCAAATCTATCGTCGCTATTCGGGTGACGGGGAGGCTTGAAGAGTTTCTCGGTGTCGTTTTACTGTTCAGCTACCGTGCGCGCGAATGGTCAAACGACGAGGTAGCGTTTACTGCTGCGCTGGTCGGTTCACTTTCAGGAGCGGCAGCGCGTGTGGCTGCCGAAGAAAGTGCATCAAACGCACGCGAGGGTGCTATTCGTGCGCTCGGACTCGCGCTTGAGTACCGGGACCGCGAGACGAAAGGGCATACTGACCGCGTAACGGCGCTTGCAGTATCCATCGCGCGACAGCTCGGGATCTCAAACCAGGAACTCGACTACTTGCGCTGGGGAGCGTACCTGCACGACATTGGAAAGATTTCGGTACCGGACTCCATTCTGCTGAAACCCGCATCCCTTTCACCGGAAGAATGGGCAATTATGAAAAGTCATTCCGTTGTGGGCTACGATTTCGCGAAGCAGCTCGGTTTTCTGCCGAAATCGTCCCTCGATGTTGTCAGGTTCCATCACGAGAGGTGGGACGGAACCGGATACCCGGATGGGCTTTCCGGAGATTCGATACCTCTTGGAGCGCGTATCTTTGCCGTTGCGGACGTTTTTGATGCACTCATGAGCGCACGCCCCTATAAGAAGGCGTGGTCGCTTGCAGAGGCTCGCGAGGAGATCCTCCGGCACGCGGGTACACACTTCGACACCGAAATCGTGCAGGCGTTTCTTCAGAGCGGGCAGATACGATCGCGAGACCGTGCCCGGCCGGCGTAATGGCACCGGCTGCGAAGCGCTACCGCCGGGGCATCGTCTGGTTCAGAAACGACCTTCGGCTATACGATAACGAAGTCCTGTATACCGCCACTGAGTCGTGTGACGAGCTTGTCTGCGTTTATCACCTCGCGTCGCGTTACCGCGATACCGGGTACGGCAGTATTCCCCGATTCGGAGCGAATCGCGCTCGGTTTCTTCTGGAAAGCCTGCAGAGTCTTCGTGATGCGCTCGCCCGGCTGGGCATGAACCTGATCGTGACGGATGGTCCGCTTCTCGCAGCGTGTGAACGGTTCATGACGGGGGAGGGCAGCACGGCGGTGTTTTTTCACGACGAGCCCGGCCCGGAAGAAGCTCTCGACGCTGCGACAGTCACACAGGCTGCGCACGAACGATGCATTGCGGTGCACCGGTTCTTCGGGGCGAGTCTGTATCACCCGGAGGACCTTCCCTGGGCGGTTTCCCGTATTCCCGACCTGTACACGACATACCGTAAGCAGATTGAGGCACGGTCATCGGTCCGCGCTCCGTTTCCCGCTCCACGCGTGCGGGCGCCGGGCTCATCCCATCCGCCCGAGGCAGGCGATCTGCCGACATGGTTCGTTCAACTCGCGTCCAGCGCGGAGCCCTGCGAGCGAACAGCATTTCCCTTCGCAGGCGGCGAGCGCGCAGCCGGTGAGCGGTTGCAATCGTACCTCTGGGAGACGGATCGAATTCAGTACTACAAAGAGACCCGAAACGGCCTCCTCGGGACTGAGTACTCGTCGAAGCTCTCGCCATGGCTTGCCAACGGAGCGATCAGTCCGCGCACGGTCTATGCGGAACTGCGTCGATACGAAGAGACCCGCATAAAAAACGAATCGACTTACTGGCTGTTTTTTGAGCTTATGTGGCGCGACTTCTACATCTTTCAGATGCTGAAGCACGGTACGAGGAGTTTTCGGCTCCATGGGCCATTCGGGAAAAAACGAAGCTGGGATGAGGATGCACTGCTCCTGGAGGCGTGGAAGACCGGACGTACCGGTGTACCCTTTGTCGACGCCGGAATGCGCGAGCTTTCGCACAGCGGATATATGTCGAATCGAATCCGGCAGAACTGTGCGAGCTTTTTTTCGAACAACCTGAACCTCGACTGGCGCTTCGGAGCTCAGTGGTTCGAATCACAGCTTCTCGACTACGACGTCTCGAGCAACTGGGGAAACTGGGCTTACAACAGCCGGGTAGGGTGCGATATGCGGGACCGTTTCTTCGACGTCGTCGGGCAAGGGGTGCGCTACGACCCGAACGGTGTTTTTATAGCGTCATGGGTTCCCGAGCTGGCGTCGCTTCCCGGAACGCACCGGCACCGACCATGGGAACACCGGCTGGAGCCCGCGGGGTATCCCCAGCCGGTGGTTAATCTTGAGGAGACTTACGAACGACTCAGGCGGGAATCGAGAAAATCCTGAAGTACACTTCGTACGTCCTGCGCCGTTTCAGCGCGCATGCACGTGTCGACCAGCGGCCGACATTCATCTGCTGAGAGCCGTCGAATAAGGTCCTTGACTTCAGGCAGCTGCGACGAAGACATGCTGAACTCCCTCAGTCCCATGCCGAGAAGCAGGGGAACCGCGATCACGGAGCCCGCCATTTCCCCGCACATGGCAACGGGTATTCCGGCCCGCTCAGCCGCGTCTATGCTCCGCTTGATAAGGTGCAGCACAGCGGGGTCGAGAAAATCTGCCAGATCCGCGACCTTGGCGTTGGTCCGGTCCACCGCCATGGTGTACTGGCACAGATCATTTGTCCCGATGCTGAAGAAATCGGCTTCCGCGGCGAACGCATCGGCCATGATCGCTGCGCTCGGGATTTCCACCATGATGCCGATCTTCGGGTTTTCGCAGACGGGGTCTCCCGCGGCTTTCATGTCCGCCTGTATGGCCATGATCCGCGTCCGCGCTTCACGCAACTCTGTGAGCGTACTCACAAACGGTATCATGATCCGCACGTCCCGGGCTGCGGCGGTGCGCAAAAGCGCGCGTATCTGAGGTGTGAACAGATTGTCTCGTTCGAGAGTAAGTCGTATCGCCCTGTGACCAAGAAAGGGGTTTTCTTCCTTCGGAAGTTTGATTGCCGGGACGGATTTGTCGCCTCCGACATCGAGC
Source organism: Spirochaetaceae bacterium (assembly GCA_046542845.1). Classification (GTDB taxonomy): domain Bacteria; phylum Spirochaetota; class Spirochaetia; order DSM-27196; family SKKC01; genus SKKC01. The sequence goes on along the minus strand of JBKHAN010000031.1, from coordinate 7,628 downwards.
GTGCGCACGACTATCGTAGTATCCGGGAGAAACTCCGCAATCTGCATATACGCGGCGTACTGTTCGTTCTCGTCGGGCAAAGTCGAACGCTCGAGAAAGAGAAACTCGCTGCGGAGCAGCCCCACACCGTCTGCGCCATGCTCGGCGGCCGCGCGAGCGGACTCCGGCCCGGAAACGTTGGCAACACAATGTATGTGCACGCCGTCTGTGGTAACGGCCGGTTGTTCGGCCATATTCAGCAGTTGCTCCCGCCGTTTGTCCTCCTGACGTTTTCGTTTCCGGTACTTGCCAAGGGTCTGTTCGTCGGGGTCTGCAAGACAGACGCCTTCGTTTCCGTCGAGTATAACCGTCGTGCCCTCGTCCACATCCATCGGCCCCACGCCCACTATGGCGGGGATACCCATGCTTCGGGCGACAATCGCCGTATGGGAGGTAGAACTGCCGACTTCCGTACACAAGGCGATTATCTTGTCAAGCTCGAAGCCTATGGTGTCCGAGGGCGAGAGGTCGTGAGCCAGAAGAATCACCGGCTCTTCGAGTCCGCTCAGATCGACGTCCGGTACGCCGAGCAGATTTCGCAGCAATCTGCTTCCGAGGTCGGCGACGTCGGCGGCTCTCTGGCTGAAATACTCGTCTTCAAGTGCTGAAAAATCGGCAACGACGGTTTCCGTGACTTCCTGAACCGCAGCTTCGGCATTCAGTGACTTATTCTGTATCCGGTCGCGTATCCGATCACCGTACTCCTCGTCGGAGAGCAGTACCTTCTGAACCTCAAGAATTTCGAAGTTGTCAGCGTGCATCTGACCCCGCTTGCGTTCTTCAATCGCATCAAGATGCTCTCGCACCGCCGTGACGCTCTGCTCAAAGCGCTCGAGCTCTTCAGCCGGATCAACGTCGAGCCGGACCGGTAACTCCGGCAGCTCGACACGATAAAGGAACGCAGGGCCGATTGCGATTCCCTTGCTCGCCGCTATGCCCTGCAGCTGTTTCACGGCTGTTCCTCCAGTGCCTGTTCGATAAACTCCGTGAGTTCGGCGATGGCCTGGTCCTCGTCCGATCCATCAGCGGTGATATGAACCTGATGTCCGCACGCAACGGCAATCTTCACCAGGCTTACGAGGCTTTTAGCGCTCACCTGATCGCCGCCTCGGGTCGTGTTCGTAATCTGTATGTCGCTCTCGAACTTCTTCGCTGCCTTTACAAATTTTGCTGCCGGCCTGGCGTGAAGCCCGACCTTGTGCTTTACCGTGAGAGTTGTTTCTTTCATGCCTTCTCTTCCTTGATGAGTGTGTCCTGCATTCGACGGAGTTGAACAATGTAGCTGTCGGGGTTCAGTTCGACGTCAGCGTAGGTTACGGGTGTGTCGATTGCAACATCGCGCTTCAGGACTGCCCCCGGGGCGAGACCGAGCGGAAGAAGCGATTCGCTGTGTGCCGTATCGGCGTGTTCTATCATTCCGTAAACCGTGAAACCACCGAGCGAGTCTATCGCGTCGCCGGCTTTCAGATCCTTCTTGGCGTACGTAACCGTCTCGCAGACGGGAACGATATCCGTTGCTATGGTCGTCTGGCCATGCAGGACTGCGCGGGCGATCGAGATGGGGGTCTCAAGGCTCGTGAGGTGGTAAGGTCTGTACAGCGCGTAGTAGGGGCCGTCACCGAGACCGAGGTAGGTCAGGTCCCGCAGGAGTTTCGGGTGCTCCGCGGTGATTACGACAAAAACTCCCGGCGCGATTCCGAGCCCGTAGTCCACAACACCTGGCCGGGACAATACGCCTCCGGATTCGCGTGGTACGAAGACCTTCTGTATCGTTTTCGGTGTTGCCTCCGGTCCGTGCATGCCGCGTACATCCGGCGGAAATCCTATCGCGTTCCCGAGCGAGGTCATTTCGACCATGGTCTTGGTTCCGTCGACGAAGCTCGCGAGCATCTTCGGGTTCATCATCTGCTTTCTGGCGCGGTCTGCTTCCGTGTCCGGGTTACCGTGGCGGTTCAGCGGGTTGTTTTTGCCTTTTCCCGCGCTTACCACCTGAAAGCCAAGACCCACCGCGAAATCATACAGCTCCATGGTCGTTCCGGGTTCGTCGCCTGCTGTCAGCGTGTATACCACCCCGGCCGCGCGGGCGGTCTTGCGGAGTATGTACCCGACGGTGGCGTCGGTCTCCACGTTCATCTGCAGCACGTGCTTACGCGCGAGCAGTGCGTGATACGCGACGTAGGCGCCGATCTCCGGCACTCCCGTCGCCTCGACGACAATCTCCACAGGCTCGGCTGCAAAAACTGCCTGGGCTCGGGTGGTCGCTACCCGTTTCCCCTCGCGAAGCGCCTGTGCCGCTACCGCCGGATCTTCGGTCTCGACTATCGGATCGCTCACATTCGCGCTTTCGAGCACTTCCCTGGCACGCCCGGGACGTACGTCGCAAACCGCCGCAGGGCTGAGACCTTTCATGATCTCCATCTGGGTAATGAGGCCTTCACCCATCTGACCCGCACCTATGACAGCGACTTTAACGGGACCCATGCTCGAGCGCTCACGCTCGTTCAGTGCGTCAGTAATAAACATTGTATCATCCTTCTATAGTTACGACGGTTCCGGGTCCGATCGGGGGGAGTTCTACTGCGTCAACACAGATGTCTCCATCCATTTCGGGCTCGGTCAAGCCGTTAAATTTCAGTACGAAGTGACCAAGATTCTTCAGATTTTCGTTTGCTACCGGGCCTATCGCGAGCACGGTATACGGATGTGTGTCAATAATGACCCTGTCACCCGCAGCCACCGGAGCTGCAAGCTCTCCGTGACTGTGCACGATTGAGTGCTCTTTCAGTTCGTCCGGAGCGTTGTGCCCGAAAAAGACCATGATCTTCTCGGCAATAAATTCGCCCGCAAACTCGCCGAGCGAGAGAACCTCGGCTCTGTATTTTTCCATGTGCTTTACCTGCGATGCACTGACGTTCGCTCTGGAAGGTCAGCGTATTCTAAAAGTGGTGATTGACTCGGTGCCGCGTTCAGACCGGCACCGCCATACAAAGGTTCGTTCAGATACATGCAGCCTATTCTGCAAGTTCTATGGTCTCGATCTTTACACCGGATACAAAAATATCCTCGGTTATGAACTTCGAGAGGGGTCCGGAAGGGCTTGTCGGATAAATATCGATCGTCGGCACCTTCTTCATAGGATACACTCCGACGCGTGCGGTTCCTCCGCAGTCGATGACTGCGCATGCGATCTGATCGAAACTGGCACTGGAGTTGAAACCGTCAAAAGCACGTCCGCCGGAAAGATCGGCGATTTTCTGCGCGATAGGGTGTATGCCACCACCCGTTACCGAGTAAATGAGATCCTTGCCCGGCTTCGGTTCTATAATCAGTGGACCTCCCCAGCCTTTTCCGCCGGCAGAGACTTTCACCTTCTTGTAGTCACCTGACGGAGCGTCTGCCGCGTCCCCGGGGGTCGTTGGAGTATCCGGAGTTGCCGATCCACCACCCCAGGCAGCTTCAGTTGCTGCGGGTTTTGCAGTCGTTTCCTTCTTTTTTGGTTCTGTCTCGGGCTTATCCCCGATAAGAGCTTTCTTCACCTTATCCCACATTGCCATTGCATGTTTCCTTTGCGTAGTACGCGATCAAGAGAAAAACCGGAATCCCACCGACGACTATGTGACCGCCGGAGGGATTCGCACGATCCGTAGTTTAGCTGTACAGTCCTGCGCTGAAAAGCCACGCAATGACGACAGCCAGTGGTCCTGTTACAAACCGTGAGAACAGAATCGCGGGTACACCCACTTCGACTGTCTCCGGTTCTGCTTCACCAAGGCTCAATCCGACCGGAATGAAGTCACAACCAACCTGCGGGTTGATCGCGAACAGCGCCGGAAGCGCCCACTGCGGCGGAATGTTGCCACGGCCGATCTCGACACCAATAAGCGTACCGATGATCTGCGCAATGACTGCGCCTGGTCCGAGCAGGGGAGACAGAATGGGAAAACCAACGATCAGCGACAGAATCAACAGTCCGACAATATTGTCGGCGAGTCCTGTCAGTCCGCTCGCGATTACATCACCCACGTTTGTGGCAAGAATGATACCGATGATAAGGCTTATGAAAGCCATGAACGGGAGCACATTCTTGATTATCTGGTCGATGCTGTCCCGGCCCGCCTGATACAGCGCGCTGACTACAACACCGACCTTTCGGCCGATGACCTCAAGAAGGCCTGTAATTCCTCCAGCCATACATCAACCTCCCTGTGCAACTTTCGCGCGACGACCGAACATGACCCCACTGATCCACTCGGTCACGATCCCGCGAATAAAAATGACGATGAGACCCACGACGAAATATCGCACGGCGAGGGCTCCCAGACCGAGCTCGAGCTCGGTTATTCCTGCAGCAATTCCCGCCCAGACAAAAATTTCGCCCGGGTTAATGTGGGGGAAAAGCCCCAGAGGCGGGTGTACAAAACTGACCGCCGCGTCGTAGAACGCAGGCTTCAGCCGTTCCGGAAGGAAACGGCCCATGGTGTACGCCATAGGGTTGGTCAGAAAAAACACCGCCAGGAATGGAAGCACCACGTAGCGGATCGGGTAAAAGAGCAACCCGCTGCGACCGGCCCATTCGCCGACCTTGTCGATTCGATCCGATCCGATCATTGTGATGAGTGCGTTGACCGCCGTCATCAGAACAACCAGAAGCGGAACGATGCCTGTGACCAGTCCCATAAAGGTGTCGCCACCTTCCTGGAACAGGCCTATAAAACCTTCAGCAAGATTTGCTAAAGTTTCCATGCATACCTCCTGTCTCCGGTATGTTCGGCTTACCGATCCCTGCTGATCCTTGCATCAACAGGAACCCGTTCTCCGAAGTTGTACGTGTACCCGCGCCAACCCCCCGGGTACCGGGGCTATCTACCCTTCTGTTTCCTGATCGGCCGCCCCGAGACGGAGCGGCTTCAGGTTCAGCTCTGTTTCTCCGGAATCGGCAAATTCCGATTCTTCGTCGTCTTCGCCCTGATGTTTTTGCGCATTGCGTATAAATCCGACCGAACTTTTCGCTGCAGACCACGTCTTTTCCGGCAGTGACGCGGGCTTCTCACCGTTTTCTATATCATCGAGCGACATGCCGACGAGTTGTGGAACCGGTTTCAGACTCGCGAACACGGTCACCCCGGAAAGGCGCTCGGCAACCACCACTCTGTCCTGGCCGTCGTCTTCGTCTTCGTCGACGACGAGAACGACGTACTGCTTCAGCTTGATGTTTGTTCCCGACTGCCCGACGGCGGTATACGTTCCGTGCTTCCGAAGCGCAATAACGCGCTGGTGGAAGCGCTTTGTCTGAAATCCGGACAGTGTCAGATTGATGATCCATACAAGCCCGAGGGCCAGCAGAATTGATGTCATATCGTTCATGCGCCCAACTCCTGTGTGTCGGTCTGTCCGGACTGCTGATGCATGTGCAGTACGGTGCACGCGGTCTCGTAGTCCGTTACCAGCGTGTCGATATAGCGACCTCGCAGCGCGGCAAGTACCGCCTCCGCCTTCAACTCGTGTCCGGCGAGCCCGATGACCGACGGAATCGAATGCAGCGCATCCAGCTCGAGTCCTATGGTGAGTTCGTTGAAGCCACCTTCGATTTCCTTACCCCATTTGTCGATGCTTCGCGAAAGCACGTCACCGACGGCGCCCCGAGCCGATAGCTGGTCCAGCTCTTCATCGCTGATATAGCCGGAGGTGCGAAGCGTAGAGAGGCTCGGGTGGGTCGTTCCTATCCCGACAACAGCGACATCTACCTGCCGTGCCGCGTTAAGCGTTTCCCTGATCGTCTGCTGATCGAGAAGGCTGCGGGCAACGGTCGTCGAGTTCACGATCAAGGGGGCCGGCAGGTAGCGATAGTTGGCGTTCAGTTTCCCCGAGAGTGACCGCACAAGCTCTGATCCGTCTGAGGGGCTTCCACCGTAGCTGATAGATCCAACGATCTGTACGACCTCCGCTTCGCGAAGTTCGATTCGGGGCATGGAGCGCACGAGCTCCTCTACCGCCATGCCCCAGCTGACCCCGATACGGATACCGTCAAAGATTCGGGACTGGAGGCACTTCGCAGCGAGCTTTCCCACGAGGCGGAGCAGTGAATCACCGGTACTGGAGTACCGTTGGCGGGCGAGGACCCAGGCCTGATCGAGTCCGAAACTCTGACAGAGTTCGGTTTCGAGGTTGAGATCGCGTCGCAGTGGGTAGTGGACCCGTGTTTCCACGAATCCGAGTTCGCGTACTTCGTTCAGCATCTTCGAAATCATAGAGCGCGATTTTCCTATACGACGAGCGATCTCCGCCTGATCAAGATTGTCCTCGTAGTACCAGACCGCCACCTGTCCGAGAAGTTCAAGTCGTGCTTCATCCATAGTAATTCACATATGTGAATATACAATTCACATTCGTTCTCCAAGGTGGTTCGATATTGTGGCCGTTTTTCGCATCTGTCAAGTGAAATCTTCTGTGATCAACTTTGATATCGTTGACGATTCCCCGAAATGCCCATATTCTTTGTTACAAGAGGTGCTCGAACGTTCGAAGTGAAAGAACGTTTGTAACAGTCATACATGCACAAAAGAACACAAGGAGCATTCCATGGCAGAAATGACCGAAAAGCAGAAAGCGCAGGCACTGAAGACTGCCGGGTCGCTTTCCAAAGAGAAACTGCTCGATATGTACGTGAAAATGAACCATATCCGAGCGTTTGAAGATAAGGTAGCCTATTTCTTTTCCCGGGGTATGGTGCACGGAACGACTCACCTGTACAGCGGTGAAGAGGCGACCGCGGTCGGCGCGCTCGCAAACCTCGACGACCAGGACCTCATGACCAGCACTCACCGTGGTCACGGGCATACAATCGGGAAAGGCATAGATCTGAAGAAAATGATGGCAGAGCTGCTCGGGAAGGAAACCGGTTACTGTCGCGGCAAAGGTGGCAGCATGCACATAGCCGATCTCACCCGCGGCAATCTCGGTGCCAACGGTATCGTCGGCGGCGGGATCCCCATCGCGACCGGAGCCGGTATAACGCTCAAGCTTCGAAACGAAGGCAGGGTTGTCGTCTGTTTCTTTGGCGACGGAGCGCTGAACGAAGGAACGTTTCACGAATCGGTCAACATGGCGTCCATCTGGGGCTTGCCGGTCATTTATATCTGCGAGAACAATAAGTACGGCATGTCTTTCAGCGCCAGTAAAAGCATGAACATAGATGATCTTGCGGTTCGAGCGAAGGCCTACGGCATACCCGGGGTTACGGTAGACGGAAACGATGTGTTTGCCGTTTATGAGGCGGTAAAAAAGGCGAAAGCGCATGCCCTTAAAACAGGTCCGTACTTCATAGTCTCGGATACCTATCGTTTTATGGGCCACTCCAAGAGTGACGCGAATAAATACCGCAGCAAGGAAGAGATAGCCGAGTGGAAGGAACGGGATCCCATCCCGCGCATGCGCTCCGTCATGCTCGAAACCGGTCAGTTCACTGACACCGAGCTCGACGAGGTTGAGGAACAGTGCAGGCAGGATATTGAAGAAGCGGTGCAGTTCGCCGAGAGCAGCGCCGATCCGTCTCTCGACAACATCCTTGACGATGTGTATGCCCCGTCCAA
>JBKHAN010000114.1:0-6045 GCA_046542845.1 Spirochaetaceae bacterium | reverse complement strand
TTATGAGGGGCCGTTCGCAACAAGATACTATTCTCACATACCAAACGTGAATTTCCGGTAAAATGCCCTGACCTTCGGCAAAAGGAGCGTCATCACTTTCACTGGCGCTTTCGTACGAGATTATCCGCCAGTCACGTCGGTTCCGAGGGTCGACCGGTTCTCACGGAAACTCCTCGCCTGGAGGCTCTCTAACACCATGGAAACTCGCTCCTGCGTCAGCGCGTTGGAGCAGGCGATCGAACGCTCTGGTGAGCCCGCGATCTCTAACACGGAAATGCGACATTGCCGCATATGAAGGCCGATTCTTCAAGAAATGACGCTTTCGGCTTGCATTCATACACGTTGGCTCATATCATTACCAATTACCTTCAATCGAGATGCGCTTTCTGAAGCAACTTAGCGACCGTATCGCCGACACTTCGCTCTTTACCAAGATCATGGCGGCATTTGTATTCCTCACTATACTGCCGCTCAATGTCCTCTATTTTGTCTCGATTACGACGACGCAACGGTCGCTGACCCGTACTTTTCAGGAAGACACACTCGCCTCCCTTCACCTGGTCTCCCAAAGCGTCAACAACCTCCTCGATCGAATGGTGGCAACCGCCCATTTCTTGGACCAGGATCAGGTGGTAAACGAACTACTTTTCTCCAACGACGCGTTGACGACTACCAGCCGCTTTGAAACCCTGCTTACGATCAATCGGGTCAATACGATCATGCAGAATATGATGTTCACGGCGATTGATGCGCAGGGATACGTGACGCTCGTGATGCCGAACCAAATGGTATACACGAACTATCCGCTTACGATGGAAGACCGTGAGCGGTTGCGAAGCCTTCATCAACAGATCGATCCGGATCGTACAAACCACGTACAATGGGTTGGCGGTCAGCCCAATTACGTGAGAAGCGGGCGGGCGCTCAACCCGCATCTCGTTACGATCGAGAAGGCAATCGTGAACAACGATACGCCCGGAGAGTTTGGTTGGCTTATCATTAGTGTGTTCGAAAGCGAATTCCGCAGGCTGCTATCCGAGGAAAATGCCGACTATCTGCGTCTCCTCGTTGATGCAAACGGGATCGTCATTAGCGCGACAGATCGTTCGTTCATTGGCGAACACATCGCCGACAGCCTCGATCTGTCGACTTCCGGCGACACCTCCGGATATCGATGGAACGAGGCCCGACCCGAGCGCAGAATGATTACCTGGGATTCGGTACCGAAGGCGGGATGGATGGTTATCGATGTCCGAAGCGACGTCGGTATCATTGCCGCCCTCAGGGAAAACCAACGGATCTATTTTTGGGTGAATCTCATCTGTGTGCTTCTATTCGGTGTTATCGCCTGGATAATCGCGCGAAGTATTAGCAAACCGGTGCAGCGACTTACCCGGCAAATGCAAGGCGTCGACCTGTCTCCCAGTCTTGAGGGCCGCGATGCCTATACGTACGGGCATAATGAAATCAGGATCCTCGAGAAGAGCTTCCACGACATGAAGGGCGACATACGACAACTCATCCGCGCAAATCAGCAAAAGGAGCAGAAGAAGCGCCAGGCCGAACTACACGCACTCCAGTCACAGATTAGCCCCCACTTCTTGTTTAACACCCTCAATGCGGTGCGCTGGTCCTCGGAAGTGAACGACAATCCTGAAACAGCCGAGATGGTACTCTCTCTAATCAGACTTCTGAAGATGACCATCTCTCACAACGAGGAGTTCGTGACGCTCGAACACGAACTGCAGACAGTGAGAAGTTACGTCAGGATTCTCGACATTCGACACTCCGGGTCAGTTGAGGTCGACGAGAGTATTCCGGAAGAGGTAAAACGTATAGTTGTGCCGAAGCTGATTCTCCAGCCAATTGTGGAAAACTCAATCCTCCACGGCTTTGGAGATGTCAGCCGAGCGAAGCACATCGGCATTAGCGGCAGAGTTACCGGTCGCTATATCGAGCTGACCGTTTGCGACAACGGAAAAGGAATCGGGAGTCAGTACTGGAACGGCGAGGTTTCATCGAATCCCTCCAAGTTTACCGGTATCGGGCTCCAGAACGTGGACGAACGGATCCGAAATCATTACGGTGCAGAGTACGGAGTAACGGTGTCGAGTCGACCCGGCCACGGTGTTTGCGTTACAATCACGCTCCCGGTTTCCGCACCCGTCCGTATGACCGAAACGAAATGTGAGGGGCAAAACGAATGGTGAAACTGCACGCCCGAAAACAACCTCGGCTCATACCGCGCTATCCTGCTCGAAAGAGATGGCGTACGATACAGATCCTTTTCCCGGTATAATCACCTGATTCAAGATGCCGATACGCGACCCTATCGGCTTCAAATCGAGCCAGGGGCGGCCGCCGTCGTACACCGAAATGAGCACGGAATGCCTTCCTCTGCGGATACGAATCCAGCCTTCGCCTGACTCGAAGACCGACTCGTGTTGCCCGTCTGAAGCGAGGAGCGGAACGCGTGCTTCCATCCATTCACTTTCGGACGATGAAGGAGGCACGGGAAGATCCACGGTAGTGCGAATCAGCACGCCTTGTTCCGACAGCAGCAACGAAAGAACGATACTGCCAGCCCCGGAAAAGCCGCCACGCCACAACAGGCTCAGCTCAAGTTCGTCGTCTCGTTCTGTTACGGTCGTCTCCGGCGTGTACGGCTGATGGAATCGGGCAATAACGGGCGTAGCCATGAGCTCGGCCAGCGAATGCGTGCGCGAAAACCGATCACGCCACGCCGGACCATGGGACAGGTAGGCACCGGGGACCAGCGAAGAAAAGCGGGGTTCCGCCACTGAGCCCTCTGAGGGTCCGAGTTGAGACGGTATACCCTGTTTCGCAATGCGGAGAAGCCCCGTCGGATTGTAGTTCGGGTCGCCGGCAAGTTCGATGGCAACAAACAACCCACTGTGAGCGGCCACCATCGTGTGGAACTCCGTACCACTATCAACAGCAAACGAGAAACGCTCGGACGGAATCTCGCTCGGCACAATAGACTCGACGGCGTTGTCAGCAGCCAGCGCCAACGCCGAAAGTGCCCAGAGGTTGTAGGTCGTCGAGACGGTGTACTGCTCGAATCCCTGACGTTCGGCCGGGTGAAACCGGTTCTTGACAACGTAAAAACGTCCCGGTTCGTGGTACCACTCTCTCATTGAAGATACCGCAAGCTGCGCCTGACGTCGAAACGCCGCTGCGAGCAAGGGCTCGGCCGATGCAAACCGACGCGCCGCCCACTCCGCGATCTGCGCGAGCACCGCTTCGTTCCAGATATGTCCGGCGCTTCTCCCTGAACACGCGTACTCACCGTTGGGATCCTGAAAGAAGAGCTGCGTCTTCGCGCCACGATCGAGTGCTGCCGAGATAAGCGGGGCGCGGTCGCCGACGTACCCCTCGCTGAGCAGGTCGATGAACGCCGAGCGCCCGATCAGGTCGTAGGCCAGCGGGTGTGCGTTGTTGCCCGCTGCCGTTGAACCGTCAGTGTAAAACCCATGTCCGGTCAGTCGGGCAAGGTGATAGTCGATGTGGCGATCGAAGAAAGAGCTATCCCGGGTGAGACCGGCACGAAACCTTCTATACTCTCCAGCGAGCGCCAAAAGATTCCAGTTGTGCACCTCGTGCTTCGAGACCTGATGGTCGCTGAAGTAGTACGTCGTTTCCGGATCGATACGTCTCAGTTCGGCATACCACTCACCGATCTTCTTTGCACTCACCGCGGGCCTCACCCAGTCGATAGCCTTCATAAGATTACTGGTGTAGAAGTTGCCGTGCCCTTGACATGCGAGGCCGCTCGCGAGACTCGTGCATCCCCATCCAATGGCACTGACTGCAGCCGACAGAAAGCGGAGTTCGCCTCTCGAGACTAGGTATGCCGCGGCGAGCGCGAAAGCGGGCGTCGAGTAGTGCCACTCCTCTTCGAAGTCCGGGTCGACGATAGCGCCGCGGGCATCCTGGCAACCGCGGTAGTACTCGACGCCGGCGCGGATGACCTCGTTATACTCTTTACGAAGGAACGGAGTGTTATTCGTTCGCGACCTCTCTGCTCGTCCCGCTTCAGAGAGATGCGCCTCAAATCGGTCGATAGTCGATGCAAGCGGGTGGTCGGTAGACACTACAAGACTCCGTACTCGCGAAACACCTCAGTGACCGAGCGTCCCTGCTCCACAAGTGACCGCACGGTCTTCTCCGAACGTGCTTTCTCGAGCGCTCGGGCAATGACTTCTTCCTCTGCCTCCTGAGGAATGACAACTATGCCGTCGAGGTCCCCGAACACCAGATCGCCCGGAGATATCGATACAGAGCCGATTTCGATGGAAACACGGAAGTCAGCAATCTTCATTCGCGGCCCGGAATCCTGGGCGAAGGCGCCACGGCTAAACACGGGAAAGCGCTGCTCGAGTACCATCGGCGTATCGCGGTGGTAACCGTCAACCACCGCGCCGACCGCGCCGCGTGCCTTCGCTGCCGCGGTCATTATCTCACCCCAGTTTGCCGAGCGATGGTCGGCGCCGGCGGCTATGTAGACTTCCCCTGCGCGAAGATCGTCGAGAGCCTGAGTCATGAGACCGAATGGTTCATTCTGATGTCCGTAGACGTCCATCATGAGAACCGGCATCGCTCTCCCGACGATCTTCATTTCGGGTTCCATCGGGCGGATTGCCGGGTCGAGAAACTGATGAAAATAGCCGAGCTGGTCGAGAATGTCACCGACTACCGGGGTGTAGAGCGTCGTCTTCATACGGGCAAAGAACCCGGTCGTGTCTTCACCCATCTACAGTTCCTCGACAAAATCTCGTTTGAAAAGATTGAGCGTCCGCTCGTAGTCGGCAGCGTACCAGTAGTGGTCGGGGTGTGCAGAGACTTTGTGTGTCTTGTCGTGTCCCGCGTACACCGCGAGGTAACAGATCGAATAACCGGGAGCGGCCGTCACCGTATGGTAGCCATAGGGTTGCTTGTGAGCCGTATTGTCGGTAATCAAAAACGCGTAGTCTTCCGACATCCTGCCACCGAACTGGCCGCAGAAACCCATGCCGCGCCTGGGATGCACTTTGTAAAAGTAGATCTCTTCCTGGAACGCTTCACCCTCGACTCCATCCTCGTGTTTATGGGGTGGATACGTCGCCCAGTTGCCGTTCGATACCGTAACCTCAGCGAACGAAATCCTCTCGCCCGGCGTATTCGCATCGAGCATATAGTTGAAGTGGCGGCGAGTAGAGAAACTACCCCAGCTTCCGGAGCGAACCTGGTCGGGTCGGATCGTGTACGGCTCAATTCGGGTCCGTGAAAGCGCGGAGCCAACTCCAACCTCAAGGTCCGTTCTTGCCTCGATATTCACCGTGCTGCCGTGACCCACGTATACAAGGGTCGGCTTTCCATCGAACACTGACGCACGGCCACCGCACGCGGCAAAGAGCGTACCGTCCACGGTAATGTCTGCGAGGCCCCCGATTATATCAAGCCCATACTCGCGCCCGACGGCCTCGAACGAGTAGGTTTCCCCGGCTTTGAGAACCAGAAGCGCGAAGTCTAGAACCTGAAACGGATTGTGCCGTATCCGGTTGAGTCCGGGACTGTTGCTGACCTGCTCAAAGAAATCTGTGCCATAGTTGATGTTCATTGTTCCTCCTCAGCGACCCATCCAGCCGCCGTCAACCACCAGAACGGTGCCGGTCACGTAATTGGACGCAGGCGACGCAAGAAATAGCGCTGCGCCTGCGATGTCTTCGGGTTGTCCCCATCGACCTGCGGGTATTCGTTCGAGGATCGCTCGGGACCGAGCTGGGTCGTCTCGAAGCGCTTCGGTCGCTTGTGTCTCTATATACCCTGGCGCAATACCGGTAACCTGCACACCGCTCGCAGCGAGTTCGTTGCTTAACGCCATGACGAGTTGCTTAATCGCGCCTTTGGAAGCTGCGTAGCCCGGGACGGTAATGCCTCCCTGGAACGAGAGCAACGAAGCGGTAAAGATTATTTTTCCTGAGCAACGCTTGACCATCGGTCCCGCAAGCTCTCGGGCGAGAATGAAGGGAGCGTCCAGGTTGA
>JBKHAN010000030.1:0-29520 GCA_046542845.1 Spirochaetaceae bacterium | reverse complement strand
TACTACCGCTCCGCGATTTCGGGCGCGCGACTGCCTGCCGCTGTCCTCGATCTCGACGCCCTCGACACGAACGCCGAAGCGGTACGCGCCCGCGCGGGCAAGCTCCCGGTCCGCCTCGGGAGCAAGAGCATCCGTGTGCGCGGCGTGCTCGAGCGCCTGCTCGCTTCGAACGCCCGCTACGCCGGGCTTCTGTGTTTTTCCGCCGACGAGGCGGTGTGGCTGTCTGGCCACGGGTTCACCGATCTCGTGGTAGCGTACCCGACCGTGCAGGAAGAAGCAGTCCGGCGGGTGTGCGCCGTTAACCGGGAGCTCGACGGACCCATCACCCTTATGGTCGACTCGGTCGAACACGTGGAACGGCTCGGTCGCATCGCAGAGCAGGAAGGCGTTCGTCTGCCGCTCTGCCTCGATCTCGATCTCTCGGTACGCTTTCCCGGACTCTTCTTCGGAGTGCGCCGCTCTCCGATAGCAGATGCAAAAGCTGCCCTCGCCGTTTTTCGCGCTACACAGCGCTATCCCTCGCTGACGATCGACGGCGTCATGGGGTACGAAGCGCAAATCGCCGGTCTCCCCGACTCTGTACCGGGAGCACGGCTGAAATCTGCGGTGATCCGGGCGCTCAAGCGAGCGAGTATTCCGAAGATTCACGCATCCCGACAGACCGTCGTCTCCGCGCTGCGCGAGGCCGGTGCAGAGCTCCGCTTTGTGAACGGCGGAGGTACCGGAAGCCTTGAATCGACCGCCCGCGACGAAGCGGTGACCGAACTGACCGCCGGAAGCGCCTTTTTCGCCCCGCTAAGCTTCGACTGGTTCGAGGGGTTCAGCCAGACGCCGGCGATGCTGTTCGCGCTCGAAGCCGCGCGCGTTCCCGCCACGGGTTTTGTTACCTGTAGCGGCGGTGGCTACATCGCGTCGGGAGCAGCTGGAGCGGACAGGCTCCCCCGACCGGTACTGCCCGAAGGTCTCTCCGTCACACCGTCGGAAGGCGCGGGCGAAGTACAGACGCCGCTACGGCTGCACAAAGCCGCTCGCGGCGCAACAGTACCGGTCGGCGAGCCGGTTTTTTTCCGACACACCAAGGCCGGCGAACTGTGCGAGCGCTTTGACGAGGTACTCTGTGTGCGCGACGGGAGCATAGTCGAACGGATGCCGACGTATCGGGGTGAAGGCAGGTGCTTCCTGTAAGGTCCGAGCATGTGATAGAAGGAACCAGCATGCAGTGGAGAAACTGGGATGGACGTGTCAGGTGTGAACCGCAGCAGTATCTCGAACCGGCGACCGAACAGGAGGCCGCCGAGCTTCTCGCACGCGTAGCAGGCGACGGCAGACATCTGCGCGTAGCAGGTTCGGGCCATTCCTTCACACCGCTTGTGCGGTCGAACGACGTTCTTGTCTCTGTACGAAAGCTGCGCGGTATCATAAAGCTCGATCGTGATCGTCAGGAGGTGGAGGTCGGTGCCGGAACCGTGCTACGGGATCTCTCCCCTGCCCTGGCGCAGGAAGGCTTTGCGCTTGAGAACCTTGGCGACATCGACGAACAGACCGTCGCCGGTGCAATCTCCACGGGTACACACGGTACCGGTCTCGCTCTCGGAGGTCTCGCGTCTGGGGTCACCGCTCTCCGGATAGCCACCACCGCAGGCACGCTCGTCGACATAGACGGCTCGGATATCGATCGGCTGCAGGCTGCGGTCGTTTCGCTCGGTGCACTCGGTATTCTCACACGCATCAGGATTAAAGTCGTACCGCGCTACCGGCTCAAACTCGTCGCACGCCGCGCTCCGCTGTCCGAGGCGCTCGACCACTGTGCAGAGTGGGCGCGCCATCACCGGCATTTTGAGTTCTTCTGGTTCCCTCACTCAGACCAGTGTCAGCTCAAGTTTACCGACATCTCGGACGAACCACTGAAGCCGCGTTCTCGACGGTCCCGCATGGCAGACGATATTCTGGAAACGGGTGTATTCGGTTCGGCGAGTGCCCTGTGCAGGTTTGTTCCGGCGATGTCGCCTGCGCTCTCACGCTTTGCGGGTCGTTTCGTGTCTGAGGCATCGGTGGTAGACGAAAGCTACTGTATATTCGCCTCGAACAGGAAGGTGCGGTTTCACGAAACCGAGTACGCGCTCCCGCTCGACGCGGCCATTCCCGCCTTGACGGCGATTCAGTCCCGCATCGCCGAGAAGAACTACCGGGTACACTTCCCTGTGGAAGTGCGCTTCGGCGCGGCGGACTCGGGGTGGCTAAGCCTGAGTCACGGGCGACCGAGTTGCTATATCGCGGTACACATGGCGCAGGGCATGGATTTCCGCGAGTACTTTGCCGATATGGAAGCCATTT
Organism: Spirochaetaceae bacterium; assembly: GCA_046542845.1. Classification (GTDB taxonomy): domain Bacteria; phylum Spirochaetota; class Spirochaetia; order DSM-27196; family SKKC01; genus SKKC01. Next base: position 27,186 of record JBKHAN010000030.1, on the reverse strand, counting down.
TCTCGGACTTTGACGGCAGACCGCACTGGGGTAAACGGCACAGCCTCCAGCGTGATGACTTTACCCGGCTGTACCCGCGTTTCGAGGACTTTAATTCGCTTCGCGAGGAATTTGATCCTGACATGACGCTGCTCAACAACCATCTTCGAACGCTGTTTACCGGACCGTGAAGCCGAAACGCATCTGCGAGCACTGTGGGAGGGGCTACGAAAACCGGGGTAAACCGGATCAGAAGTTCTGCAGTCGCTCGTGCAGAGCGGCTCACTCCGCCGATATACACCGTGAACTTGAAGAGCGAATCATGGTGATGCTTGCCTCACGCCCCGCAGGCTCTACCATCTGTCCATCGGAGGTGGCCCGCGAACGTTTTGGCGCGGCCTTCCGGCAGCACATGGAGTCTGTCCGACGGGCGGCGCGCAGGCTCGCCCACAACGGAACGGTCATCATCACCCAGAAGGGGAAGGAAGTAGATCCTTCGGATTTTCGGGGACCGATCCGCATCGGGCGCCGAGCGAAGGCCGGGCCCTGAGCATTTCCCGGACCGTAGTGATCAGATCCGGTACTGCCTCCATCGTGCAGTCTCTCGCTTTGGGCTTTGTGGCCGAACGTGTCGACCGTTTCGAACGGAAGACGAGGAGCCTTTTTTGGGTCAGGGTCCGACCTCTTCGCCTGCTACAAACCCGGGCCAGCGACGCATGTAGTCAACGAAGCGTTCGGAAAGGCCTTCCTGTCTCAGGTGCTCGGGGGTGTATGGCGGTAGCTCCGGATTGCCCCCGCTTGCGACGATTTCGGGCCATCTGGCGTTTCCGATCGCCGCGCGGGCGACTGCTACCATGTCGGCGCCGTGAGCGATCGTCCGCCCGACGTCCTCCGCGGTGACCACGCCGCCCGCGGCAAGCAGGGTAACGGTATCGGGAATACGTGTCCGCACGGCAGGAATAGCTGCAGCGCCGGATCGTTCATCGTTTCGATCCGTACCGGCGGCATCTTTCAGCGACAGATGAATAAAGTCCACCCCGTCGGCCACCATCCACGGCACGATATCGAGCGTCTCCTTGAGAGACATACCTGCATGCGGCAGGGGAACGCCCGGTGATACCCTCACGCCAACCAGAAAGTCGTGTCGACACGCAGCTCTGACCCCGCGAATGACATCGGACAGAAATCGGTAGCGGTTTTCTATCGGCCCTCCGTAACGATCCTTCCGGGTGTTGTATTCCCGGCTCAGGAACTGTGCAATCAGGTAGGTATGAGCACCGTGAATTTCCACCCCGTGAAACCCGGCTGCCTCCGCTCGAACGGCCGCGTCCACAAATGCCTGTACTGTCAACGCTACCTCGGTTGTCGATAGCTCGCGAGGCTGCTCAAAGCCCTCAGCATCTATCGTGAAACTGGTACAGCTTACGGGCTGCCGGCCGGAAATGCTGCTCGGAACGCGATATCCCCCGTGAAAAATCTGAACAACGGCGATCGAGCCTTCCGCTCGCAGCGCGCTGGCAAGCCGGGTGAGACCCGGAAGGTGCGAGTCGTGGTAGATGCCGAGTTCACCGTCCCAGGTCTTCGCTTCAGGAAGCACGTTGGCAGCACAGGTAGTCACGAGACCAAACCCGCCTCGGGCGCGGCGGACGAGCCAGTGGAGTTCTTCGTCACTGATCGTCCCGTCGTCGTGGCTCTGCTTGTTCGTCATTGCCGCGAGCGCCGCACGGTTCGGTGCGGTCAGGGATCCGATTCTGACTTCTTCAGCGAGCAGATGATGTTCGAGCACTGCGTATGATCTCACTTTCAGGCCTGACTCGCAGGCTTACAATGTGTTGGGGTAACGAAGAACGTACCCGATGATGCGACCGTCCGCAAGCGGCCCGGTCAGTATGCGTCGGTGGCGGTCCCGCCCGAGCATATGTCGGCAACCGATCCTGCCCCGACGCCGAGCCGCGTCACCCCCATAGCAAGGTAGCGCTCGGCGGTCTCGGTGTCGCGTATGCCGCCCGAGGCTTTCACCTGCACCCGACCTGCGGCTGCTTCGATCATCGTGTGTATGACTTCGGGGGTTGCCCCTTCTCCGTTAAATCCGGTCGAGCTCTTGATAAAACTCGCCCCGGCGGCAACCGCACACTCGGTCGCAGCTTTGATTTCGTCGACCGAAAGCTGAGACGTTTCAAAAATGACTTTGAGGGGCACCTTCGCCGGACGACACACAAGCACCAGTCGGGCAATCTCCTGCTGTATCTCGGGGAGCATACCGGACCTGAGCATGCCATAGTTAACGACCATGTCCAGTTCGCGAGCGCCGGCCGCGATGGCCGATGTCGCCTCGACCAGTTTGGTATCCGCAGTCTGGGTACCGTGAGGGAACCCGATGACCGTCGAGGGAACTGTGTGCGTCCCGCGGCACAGTTCGGCAGCCGCGGGGAGGTCCCAGGGCCTGACACAAACGGAGTACACCGAAAGGCTGACCATGTGTCTGATCTGTTCGTCAGATTCTTCACGGCTGAAATGGGGTTTTAGAATGGCAGCATCGATAACGCGGGGAAGAACGCTCGTGGTTTCACTCATGTACGAATGAAAACCGTATCAGGCCTGATCAGTCAAGACGGAATTCGGGCCGGCCGAATCGGGTAAGGTAGGACTCGACAACGGAAATGTCTTCCGGATCGATATCAGCGGCTCGTGTGATCACGAAGTTATCGTCAAACCGGGTTGCCGAATACAGAAGCCACTGAGCGCGGCTTCGCTTGAGCCAGGATCTGATTTCGAGGTCGCGACGACCTGTCCGTGCCGCGCGATCGGCAAGCCGCTGCTCGGCGGAGCGGTATGCCCGGTACGCGAGAACGTAGGAGTCAAGCAGATGCGAAACAGCGGCGTCGGCCAGCGACCCGTCCTCGCTGAGAAGTGACTCAGGGACCTGCAGATGCGAACCTATCGTCAGGTCGTCGGGGTCGGGCACCGAGTTCCGGTTCACCCGGTAGAGGTCGGGCCACAGGTGACGACTGCCCCAGATCTCGTCCGACAGATCCCAGAGCGTGTCCCCGGGGCGGACGGTATGCTCATTCACAACCGCCCGAGCGCTGAAGCCCGGCTGCTCGGTTTCCGCGGCAGCAACAGATTCTTCGGGTTCGGCTTCGGGTTCGGGATCTGGGGGCATCGGCGTGGTCTCCTCGGAACCCGTCTCCTCGGGAGTCTGCGCCTCCTGCGCAACAGACCTCGGCACACCGGAGGATTCAGACCTTTCCGGAAGCAGCAGAAATACCGCTATAATAACCAGGATCAGAATGACCGCTTCGATTATAATCAGCAGTATGGCTCGGGATGAAGGAGATCGGAATGTTGGTTCTCGACTCACAGACTGTTACCTCTCACGTGAGATGTTCTCATCTCCGTATAATATCGTGTCAAGTCGATCATTGCTAAAGCCCGATTACCAAAAGCCCGGTATCGGTCGGTCGACCGGCCGATACCCGACGAAGGTGAATCAGGGTGAGCAGGGATACGGGGTACACAGTTATGCCTTACCGTGAAGGCGGCGGCTCACCGGCAAGGCGCGTGTACACATCCTCAAGATCCTCGACAGAATGATAGGTAATTTCTATACGCCCCTTCCGGTCGTCGCCGTGGATGACGACCTTCGTCCCGAGGTGGTCGACGAGCAGTCGTTCGAGTTCGGATAGCTCGGGAGACTTCTCCGACACCTTCGCCTGTGGTTTCGGCTCCGGTTTCTGCTCTACCACCGCCTCGCCGCCGAGTTCTTTCGCCCTCTGCTCGGCCTGACGCACGGTAAGACCCTCGGTCAATACTTCGTGGAGCAGCATACTCTGGTGCTCAGGTTTTCGAAGGCTCAGCAGCGCTCGTGCGTGTCCCGAGCTGATCTCGCCGTCTTCAACAGCCTGACGCGCTTCCCGTGAAAGATTAAGCAGCCGCAACGAGTTTGCAACCGTGGAGCGGTTCTTCCCGACACGACTTGCGAGCTCCTCCTGGTTGATGCCGGCGCTTTCCATGATAGCCTTGTATGCCTCGGCTTCTTCGATTGCGGAAAGGTCTTCGCGCTGAATGTTCTCGATCAACGCGATTTCCCGCTTCTCTGCATCGGAGAAGGAGCGGACGACCACCGGAACCTCGGTCAGTCCAGCCGCCTGCGCGGCACGAAACCTGCGTTCGCCGGCGATAATGGTATAACCGGCCTCGTCGTTTTTTTCGGCAATCAGGGGTTGTATAATGCCTCGATCGCGAATCGAGTCGGTAAGCTCGGCGAGCGCACCTTCGGGGAAATGCTTGCGCGGCTGGTGGGGATTCGGGATCAGCGACTCTATGGGAACGTGCACCACCCCGCCCGCTTCCTTGACCGCGGATTGTATTTCTTCTTTCGCATCCCGGCTTTCCGGTGCGAGAAGCGCATCTATTCCCCTGCCCAAGCCTCGTTTAGCCACGGTTCAATACCTCCTGGGCGAGCTCAGCGTAGCTTTTTGCGCCCGTGCTGTTTGGATCATACCGGCTGATAGGAACGCTGTAGCTCGGCGCTTCTCCGAGGCGAACGTTCCTTGGAATAATCGTACGAAACACCGTTCGACCGAAATGCGAAACGACCTCTTCGACTACTTCATTCGCAAGCTTGGTCCGCGAGTCGAACATGGTGAATATGATACCGCCAACTTCGAGGGTCGGATTCAACGCCGCCTGAACCGTTCGTACGCTCTTCAGAAGCTGTGTCAGGCCTTCGAGCGCAAAGTATTCACACTGAAGGGGTATGTATACCTGATCGGCCGCTACAAGGCCGTTCAGCGTCAGAAGCCCGAGTGACGGAGGACTGTCAATAAACACGTAATCGGCGGCGGGAGCGACACGCTTGACCGCTTCCTTGAGAAAGAACTCGCGACGAGGCTCGTCGACAAGTTCAACGGCTGCCCCGGCGAGGTCCGGCGTGCTCGGGACAATACGCAGATTCGGTACCACCGTGTCCTGAACAACCTCATCAAACGTTGACTGCTTCGTAATAAGCTCGTACACGCCGCTTCCGTCGGTACGCGCGCCAACGCTGCTTGACAGGTTTCCCTGCGGATCAAAATCTATAAGCAGGACCCGCTTGCCGGCATCGGCAAGATATGCCCCCAGGTTTGCTGCAGTCGTCGTCTTTCCGACGCCACCTTTCTGATTAGCAAATACGATCACGCGCGCCATAATGAGTCCCCAGTATACGGCATCAGGTGTCAACCGGCCAGCGGATAGCGGATGCTCGCCCGCCGGAAGACCATCCGGCAAGATTCGAGACCTGACTGATAAGCACGCCGGTGAGCACCACAACCATACCGACAATAGTCGAAAGAAGCACCGGTTCTCCAAGAACGAGTATACTGAAAAGCGCTGCAAATACCGGAACGGTGTTCGTCGTTATATTCGCCTTCGCGGCGCCGAGAATGCGTATGCCCCGACTCAGGAACACGAAGCTCACCGTCGAGGGGAAGACGCCGAGGAACAGGATTGCTCCCCAGATCTCGGGGGACACGCCGGCAAACCCGGGGAACGAACCCTGCTCCCGAATGATGAATACCGGTAGAAAATACAGAAGACCGAAAATGTTCTGCCAGACAACCACGGTAACCGAGCTGTAGTGATCCGGCAGTCGTTTCAGCGATATCGAATACCCGACCGCCGCGAGCACGGCGAGAAACACGAACAATATGCCCCGTATGTCGTTCCCCCCTGCGCCCAGGTCCGAGCGCACCAGCAGACCGACCCCGGCAAGGCTTACGATCGCGCCCAGGACGGTATACCAGGAGACGCGCTCGCGCAGAACAAAAAACACGCCTACAGGCGTCAGCACCGGTATCGTTGCGATGACGACAGAGGCAGCTGCCGGTGTCGTGTACAGGAGGCCGGTGTTTTCCCCAAGGAAGTACAGGAAGGGCTGAAAAAGCGCAATGAGCAGAAAGGACGGGATATCGCTGCGAGCGGGCATTACCAGATGCCCGGTAATGCGACGCAGCCGTGGGACTGACCCGACTGCAGCGAGACACATGATTGATACCATGAGGCGGAATAGGATTATTGTTACGGGGCTCAGCTGCTGAAGCGAGACCGCGGTGAAAACGAAACTCAGACCGAAGAACAGCATGGCAAAGAGCAGCTGCGCGTATACGAGTGCCATAGAAATCCTTTTAGTTGTTAGACTTGCGCAAGCAGGGGGCGAACACTACACTATATATGCATAATTGCGTTAAAAAGTCTGCTTCAGGAGTCCCATGCCATGGATGGCAATATTCAATCGACAGAATACGTTACCCCGGGTCTCGATCGCCCAACACTCCTACAGTTTCCCAAGATAGAGCTTCATCGACATCTTGAGGGCACATTCGAGCTGCAGACCCTGTTTACCATGTCTGTTCGTAACGGTATAGACCTCCCGACAGATTTCCCCTCATTCAAAAAAGAAGTGCAGTTTCCCAAAGACTCCGAACCGGACTTTCTCAAGTTTCTGAGCAAGTTCCGCAATAACTGGTATCGTTCTCACGAAGATGTCTGGAACATTGCCTACGAGTCCATGCGCTCCTTCGCGAACGATGGTATTCACTATATCGAGGTGCGCTTCTCACCGGAACATTTCGCAATACACAACGACTTCGATCGACTCGACATCACTAAGATCATCGTTGAAGCCGGTAACAAGGCTGCCGAGGACACCGATACACAGATTCGGTATCTGCTTACGTTCAACCGAAGCAGGCAGACCCAGGAAGAAATGCTCGAGCTCTACAGAAAAGTCATGTCGCTGAAGCTTCCGGAGATCATCGGCATCGATCTTGCGGGTGACGAACTCAACTACCCGCCTGAACTGTTTGTAGACTTCTTCAAGGCGGTTCGTTCTGACGGCATATGCGGGACCACGATTCACGCAGGCGAGGTCACACCGGCGAAACAGGTCTGGGATGCGTTGAACGTCCTGAACGCGGACCGTATCGGACACGGGACCTCCGCTATAGACGACACGAATCTGCAACGCTACCTCAAAGACAACGGCATCGCACTCGAGCAGTGCATCACGTCGAACCGCCAGACCGGATCATGGACGGACGAGGAGAACCATCCCCTTGGCAGACTGTATAGAAAAGGGGTTCCGGTAACGATCAATTCCGACGACCCGACGATACAGGATTCTGACCTGACCGACGATTATCTGAAGGCGGTTCGTTATTTCGACCTTGATTTAACCGACCTCGTGAAGCTGAATCACGTCGCAATCGACGCGGCTTTCCTGCCGTCCGCGGAAAAGAAGCAGCTGCGAAGCAGCTACGACGAAGCGGTGAACGCCTTTCGCGCGTCACTCGGACTGTAATTCTCACATTCGCACGCAATACCACCGTCGAATCGCATCCCGACATAGACTCCAATGTTTCACGTGAAACAAAAAAAGGCCCCGGTTTCGGGGCCTTATGATTTTCAGGTCTCGGTTTGATCGGATTCTGGTGAGTCCGGTTCGGGCGGTTCAACGGGATCGAACGGCTCCGAATGCTCGGATGAGCCCTCCGGCTGATCGGGGTCTTCTTCATCCTCGTTCGCGGCACGGTCAACACCTACAACAAAGTCCGGGCGTTCTATGTGTACGATTCGAACACCGGTCGCCGCCCGCCCGTATACCGGGATCGTTGAAAGATTCAGCTTGACCGTGCTTCCCTGGCTCGTGATCACCATTATATCGTCTTCGTCGGTGCCGGACAGAACCCCGACGATTTCACCGGTGCGTTCGGCGGGAGTAAACACTTTCTGCCCGCGGGTTCCGCGACCATGAGGGGTAAACTCGTCGAATCTCACCCGCTTTCCATGACCGAACTCGCTGAGAACCACAAGATCGTGCTCCTGATTGACACAGACCGCCCCGGCGAGCTCATCCCGCTCCTGCAGCTTGATGCCCTGTACGCCCCGGGTAGCGCGTCCCATCGCTCGAACCTGTGCTTCGTCGAACCGAAGCGCAAGTCCGCTTTTTGTCACGAGCAGGATGTCGCTCGTTCCGGTCGTAAGCATCGCGTGTACCAGCTTGTCACCGTCGTCGAGGCGTACCGCAACGATCCCCCGGACGCGGGCGTTCGAGAAGTCGCTGGTTCGCACCTTCTTCACAACGCCCCGCGACGTGGCCATAAATACATACGAGTCGTCGCTGAAGTCCTTCAGACTCACAACCGCCGCGATCTCTTCGTTCGCCGTGATGTTCAGCAATCCCTTGATGTGAAACCCGCGTGCCGTTCGTCCGGCCTCGGGAATCTCGTGCACCTTCATCCAGTAGGCCTTGCCTTCACTCGAGACAAAGAGTATGTAGGCATGCGTGCTCGCGATAAAAAGGTGCTGCACGAAGTCTTCTTCACGAAGGCGCGAGGACATCGATCCCTTGCCGCCACGACCCTGCAGACGATACGCGCTTAACGGGACGCGCTTCACGTATCCCTGGTGGCTCATGACCACGACCATGGGTTCTTTCTGGATCAGATCCTCGATGTCGATCGCTTCGATCTCGTCGGGCACGACTTCGGTTCTCCGGTCGTCACCGTATTTTTCCGAGATCGCCACGGTCTCGTCTCGCACGACACCGAGGAGTTTTTCCTCGCTCGCGAGGAGTTCCTTGTAGTACGCGATCAGACGTCGAACCTCCTCGAGTTCCTCGATGATTTTTCGTGTCTCAAGACTGGTCAACTTCTGCAATCGCATATCGAGAATGGCCTGTGCCTGTATCTCCGACAGTTCAAAGGCGTTCATGAGCCCGTTTCGGGCGGTTTCGGTATCGGCACTCTGGCGGATTATCCTGATGACCTCGTCGATATTATCGAGGGCGATCTTGAGTCCAACGAGTATGTGCTCGCGTTCCTCCGCCTTTCGAAGGTCATAGCGCGTCCGCCGTGTAACAACCTCTTTCCGGTGACGGATAAAACACTCGATGAGCTCCTTGAGGTTCAGCACTTTCGGCCTGCCGTCGACTAGCGCAACATTGTTTACGGCGAAATTGACCTGCAGCTGGGTATTCTGAAACAGGTGGTTCAGGACGATCTTCGGACTGACACCGCGCTTGAGTTCAATGACGATGCGCATACCGTTCCGGTCGCTCTCGTCCCGAAGATCGGCAATACCCTCAATTTTGCGATCGTTCACGAGGTCGGCGATCTTCATAACGAGGTTCGCTTTGTTCACCAGATAGGGAATCTCATGGACAATTATTACGTCTTTCCCGCTCTTCGTGCTTTCTATGCTGAAACGAGCGCGAACGGGAACGCGTCCCTTTCCGGTCCGATACGCTTCCTTGATACCTCTACGCCCGTAGATAATTCCACCGGTCGGAAAGTCCGGAGCTGTGACGTAGCGCATAAGCTCGTCAATCGAAACATCCGGTTCGTCGATAACCGCGCATATTGCGTCACAGATTTCCCGGATGTTATGCGGGGGCATATTCGTCGCCATGCCGACTGCGATGCCGTACGCGCCGTTGGCAAGCAGGTACGGAAAGGCTGCCGGGAGGACGGTCGGTTCCCGCATACTGTCGTCGTAATTCGCCGTGAAATCGACCGTTTCCTTCTTGATGTCGGCGGTCATTTCCTCTGCGATACGATCGAGTTTCGCTTCGGTATACCGCATCGCCGCAGGTGGATCGCCGTCAACCGAACCGAAATTGCCCTGGGGCCGGATAATGGGATAGCGCATGCTGAACGACTGCCCCATACGCACCAGCGCGTCGTACACGGAGGCATCGCCGTGCGGATGGTACTTCCCCAGAACGTCGCCAACGATGCGTGCACATTTCTTGGTCGGACGGTCGACCCGAAGGCCCATTTCGTCCATGGCGTACAGAACCCGACGGTGAACCGGCTTCAAACCATCGCGCACATCCGGAAGTGCGCGTGATACGATGACGCTCATTGCGTAATTCAGAAAACTTTCTTTGACCTCATCTTCAATATTGATGGGGATGACTTGACCTCGGTTATCGGCCATGAGGCGTTACTCCTTGTGATTCGATCGACTACACGTCAAGGTTGGACACCTGCAACGCGTTCGCTTCGATAAACTCGCGTCGAGGTGCTACGTGCTCACCCATCAGGGTCGTAAACATCGACTCTGCTTCCACCGCGTCGTCCATGTCCACTCGCATGATGTTTCTGGTCTCAGGATTCATGGTGGTATCCCAGAGCTGCTCGGCGTTCATTTCCCCAAGACCCTTGTATCGCTGCTGACCTATTTTCTTGTCGCCGGCCTGAGCACGCATCTCCTCGAGGAAGCGATCCCGCTCGTGGTCGTTGTAGGCGTATTCAATGCGTGATCCAAGGGTGAGTTTATACAGCGGCGGCATCGCAATAAAACAGTGGCCCTGCTCTATCATGTCTCTCATGTACCGATAGAAAAAGGTCAGGAGCAGGGTTCGGATATGCGACCCGTCGACGTCTGCGTCGGCCATTATGATAACTTTGTGGTACCGAAGCTTTTCAACATCGAACTCCTGGCCGACGTTTGCCCCCAGCGCCTGTATGATCGGCTGCAGCTTGTCGTTCGTGATAACTTTGTCAATGCGGGTCTTTTCGACATTGAGCATTTTGCCCCAGAGCGGCAGGATGGCCTGAAACTGTCGGTCACGGCCTGCTTTCGCGCTGCCGCCGGCCGAATCACCTTCCACAATATACAGCTCAGTTTTGTGCGGATCTCGTTCCGAGCAGTCCGCGAGCTTACCGGGGAGTCCACCTGAGTCAAGGACGTTCTTCCGCCTCGTCAGATCGCGCGCGCGCCTGGCCGCTTCTCTCGCCTTGGCAGCGAGAACCGTCTTGTCGAGTATGCTCTGAACGACATCGGGATTCTGGTCAAAGAAAAACGTGAGATGCTCATTCACGAAGCTTTCAACTATGCCCTTTACCTCGCTGTTTCCGAGTTTCCCCTTGGTCTGCCCCTCGAACTGCGGGTCCGGAACCTTGACCGACACTACAGCGGTCAGGCCCTCGCGTACGTCGTCACCGGTCAGGTTCTCGTCCAGCTTCTTACTGAGCTTGCTGCGCTTCAGGAACTCGTTCATAGTCCTCGTGAGCGCACTTCGGAAGCCCGCAAGGTGCGTGCCACCTTCCCTCGTGTTGATGTTGTTTACGTAGCTGAACAGCGTTTCGTCATAGCGATCGTTGTACTCGATCGCAATCTCGATCTCGACGTTCTCGCGTCTGCCTTCGAGATACACGGGTGGCTTATGAATGACGGTCTTGTTCTTGTTGAGGAAACCAACGAATTCCTGAACACCACCATCAAATTTGAAGTCGTGAGACTTCTCGGTCGGAAAGCGCTTGTCGATAATGACAATCCGAATGCCCTTATTGAGAAAGGCAAGTTCGCGCAGGCGTTTCGAAAGGACGTCAAAACTGAAGTTGACCTCTTCGAATATCGTACCGTCCGGGATGAACTCGGTAACCGTGCCCGAACGGTCGGTCGGCCCGGCTTCCCGTATAGCACCCTGGGCGATTCCGTGATGGTACTCCTGGGTATGTACGAGCCCGTTTCGGTGAACAAACACACGACACATGTCGCTGAGCGCGTTCACCACGGATACGCCCACCCCGTGCAAACCACCCGACACTTTGTACGTGTCCTTGTCAAATTTTCCCCCGGCGTGAAGCCGTGTCATAACGAGCTCAAGAGCGCTTATACCCTCACCCGTGTGCATGTCGACAGGAATACCGCGACCATTGTCGGTAACCCTGACCAGATTACCTCGCTCGATCTCAACGGTGATCTCGTCACAGTGTCCTGCGAGAGCTTCGTCTATTGAGTTGTCTACGACCTCGTACACGAGGTGATGAAGTCCGTCGATCCCGGTAGAACCGATGTACATACCAGGTCGTTTTCGCACAGCCTCCAGACCTTTTAGTATCTGGATGTTTTGCGCAGAATAGCTATTTTGCATTTTAGTCTCGATGTGTAAAGATGGCTACCCGATTATATTCTCTTTAGGTCCCTTCGTAAAGAATGCCGCCTTGCGTATGAATCGACCTTGCAATACAATCCTGAATCCGCCTGGAGGACACCATAATGTCGACGGATTCCTGGGATTATTCGCTTTTCTGGAACGAAGCCCTCAAGCAAATACGAAAAGAAATCTCCGATCAGGAGTTCTCAATGTGGTTCAGCGGAATGAAGTACGACTCCGCTGAGGAACGCGTTATCGTGGTCAGCGTTCCGAGTTCGTTTTACCGCGACCAGGTAAAACAGCGATACCTTCCGCTCATTGAAGGCACGCTTCACGAACTCGCCGGAACCACTTTCTCTCTAAGCTTCGTTGTTCGAAAGTCCGAGTCAACACCAAAGGAACGAAGCATACAGCGCGAACAGGTCCCGGTTCGTCCAGCCCGGATCAAGACAGCTCACCGTGAGCTTCGCCAGGAGTATACCTTCGACAATTTTGTTATCGGGGAAAACAACTCCTTCGCCGCGAACGCCGCGGTTGCCATTTCGAGAAATCCCGGTACCGGATACAACCCCTGTCTCATATACGGCGGCGTCGGGCTCGGAAAAACACACCTCATACAGAGCATAGGGAACAGCGTTCACGCGGAGTTTGACGACCTGAAAATTGTGTATGTCACCGCCGAGAGCTTTACGAACGAGTTTATACAGAGCATACGCGAAAAGCGGACCCACCAGTTCAAGAACAAATATCGCTACGCAGATGTTCTTCTCATCGACGATATTCATTTTCTTCAGAAAAAAGCCGAGACGCAGGAGGAACTGTTTCATACCTTCAACGCGCTGTACGACGCGAACAAGCAGATGGTATTTACCTGTGACCGTCCTGTCAGTGAACTCCGTGAGCTTACCGATCGCCTCCGAAGTCGGTTTGAACGCGGACTGAACGTTGACCTGCAGCCGCCGAGCTACGAAACTCGATATGCCATTCTCAAGAAGAAAATTGATGCTGCCGGCATCGTGATGCCCGAAGAAGCCGTCAGCCTGATCTGCAGCAATGTTACGACCAACGTCCGTGACCTCGAAGCCGCTTTAACAAAACTGATCGCTTACGCGGAACTGGTTAACAAAAACATTACCGTAGAGATCACAAAGCAGCAGCTCAAAGATGTATTTGCAAGCCCGAAGCAGAACAACATCACGATAGATCTTATTCAACGGAAGGTCGCAGACTACTTCAATCTATCTGCAAACGACCTGAAAGGCCGCAGACGAACCAAGGTAATCAGCCTGCCCCGTCACCTGGCTATGTTCATCGCACGTGAGATTACTGAGTTTTCTACAACCGAGGTTGGTCTGGAGTTTGGTGGGCGCGACCACACGACCGTCATGCACGCGTGCCAGCGAATTGAGAATCGAATGCGCACCGACGCGACACTCGAACCCACCATTCAGCATCTCATCCGCAGCATAAAAGAACAGTCAACACGTTAACAGTTTCTGGATAACCTCGAGTCAACTCGCCGTACGGTGGACTGTGTGTACAGCCTGTGTGAAAGCAGACACACTTACACACAACGATAAGCGGCCCATTTAGAAAGACTTATCCTGGTTTTCCACATGTTATGTGTGCCTACTATTATGACTACTGTTTTTAATTATGGAGTTGAGTATTAAGAGAACTTGCGCAAAACGTGTCCAAACCGGTACGGTGTGCATCTAAGGACAAGGAAGGACGCTGATCATGAAATTTACCTGTGAGCGAGATGTAATAATCAGAGAAATATCGATTGCCCAGGAGATTATCTCGTCGCGAAACGTACTGAGCATTCTCAGTAATGTGCTTCTCTCAGTTGAAGACAATACGCTTACCATTCGTGCAACTGATCTTAAGGTGTCATTCGAGACACAGATTCCCGTAGAAGTACAGGAGTCGGGAAGTACAACAGTATTTTGTGACAAGCTTCTTGGGATCCTGCGCAGCCTTCCCTCCGGTGATATAGAGTTCGAGACGTCTCAGTCAGATACCTTCGTTATACGGCCTCTGTTCCGAAAGATAGACTTTCAGCTCAGGAGCATTTCCAGCGATAAGTTTCCCGAAATACAGCATGCATCCGAGGATCAGTTTTTCGAGTTTTCACAGTCCCAGCTTATCGAAATGATAAGCCAGACCGTCTTTGCCGTCAGCGACGACGAAACGCGCTACTTCATGAATGGGGTATATTTCGAGAACGTCGACGGCGACATGGTCATGGTCGCGACAGATGGACGACGACTGAGCTATATACGCAGCGATTCCGACGGCGAGCTTCCCGAGTTTCCGGGAATCATAGTACCGCCGAAAATACTGTCCATGGTCAGAAAACTCGCCAGCGGGGAAGGGAATATACGGATTGCGGTATCCGAAAAAACGGTGTTTTTCCACTTTGATAACCAGAAGCTCAGCTCGAGCCTGATCGAAGGGCAGTTTCCGAATTATCAGCGTGTCATTCCCGAAGAGCAGAAATACAGCCTCACAATCAGCCGTTCTGAGCTTTCCGAAGCGCTTCGTCGGGTAAGTCTTCTTGTCGAAAAGAGCCGGCGCATATATCTGAAGCTGTCCGAAGGAAGCATGGTTATTTCCAGTGAACAGAGCGAAGTTGGTGTTGCCAGGGAAGAACTGGAATGCAGTTTTGAAGGCCCCGAAACCCTCATGGCGCTCAACTTTGTCTATCTTACCGAACCTCTGAAAGTAATTGAGAGCGAACAGATAGAGTTGCATTTCACCGAGCCAACCAAGGCAATGACCCTCTATTCGGTACCAAAGACATCGTATTTTCACATAGTGATGCCCATGCAGCTCGACTGACATACTGTGTCGCGATGCGTCCATGGGTTTTTTGCAGATTCGTTATTATCAGTTTAGAAATGTTGCAGACGGTGTTATCCCATTTGACGCACGGCAGATATTTCTGGTCGGTGAGAACGGTCAGGGAAAGACCAATATTCTTGAATCGTTCTATTCGCTGTGCTACGGATCAACCTTCAGGACCAGTCGCGACTCTCTGCTTATCCGCTCGGGAGCACCTGAATGCGGCCTGAGCGGAGCTGCGGTTACCGACGATGGGGGCAATCTCGATGTCCGCTTGCTTATCCAGGGTTCTACCAAGTCGATACAGGTAAACGGTGCTCCTGTACAGGACAGAAAAGACCTCATACACAATTTACCGTGTATCGTGTTCTGTCACGATGATATTGAGTTCGTAACAGGCCCTCCCGACCGAAGACGCTGGTTTTTTAATCAGACCTTGAGTTTGTACGACGAGCTCTTTATCGACGTGATACGTCGCTACGCGAAGATTCTGAAAAATCGAAACGTTGCAGTTCGTGATGAGGATCACGATATGCTGGACGTATACGATGAACAGCTCGCACGTACCGGTATGGATGTTCAGGTTCAGCGCATGCATGCCGTAGAACGGTTCAGCGCGACCTTTGAGCAACTGTATCACCGTATATCGGGTTTCGATGAGCCTCTGCGGGTGGAGTATCGCCCATCCTGGAAGGATATCGAAAGCACAGATGTGGTCGTGGAGACCTTGAGGGAACGGCGCGGCACTGATCTTTCTATGGGGACGACTACGAGTGGACCCCACAGGGACCGCTTCCGATTCGCGATGGGCGGCCGGGATTTTACCGAGACTGCAAGCACTGGCCAGCTTCGTCTGCTCTCGCTTATTCTCCGAGTTGCCCAGGCACGGTTCTTCTCTGATCGAGCACAACGAAAACCGATTCTCCTGCTCGACGATGTCATGCTTGAGCTTGACCCGACGAGAAGAAAGCGTTTTTTTGAAGCCCTGCCCGAATATGATCAGGCAGTATTCACATTTCTACCGGATGAACAGTACTCTTTACTTTCGGGATACGATACGCTGCTGTATCGGGTCGAGGCGGGTCAGGTATATGGAGAAAGCCGGAGCACTTCTACAGGTTCTGTTTGAACGTCTGAGTATACAGGACGACCGTGGGTTCGTGCGTTTCTTTTCGTCCTGGAGAAAAATTGCGGGAAATGATCTCGCCGATCACAGCAAGCTTGTCGACGTCCGTCGGAATGCCGCGGTTGTGGTGGTTGACCATCCCGGATGGATGCAACTGCTTCGTATGCAACAGGAGCGGATATTAAAGCATATGCAGCGGGAGTTTCCCGACCTTGAGATTCATACGCTTCACATATATCTCGTCGACGAGCGGGTCGGAAATGCCTTGAATGCCGGAATAAGGACTGAGCCCGGAGCTGTGGAGGGCATGGCCGATATGCCGGTGACACCTCTACGCAGACCGCAGGTGACGGCAGATCCCGAACGCGCGCTTGAACGCGTAGACGATAGCGAACTTAAGCAACGGCTCGCAGCGCTGAAAAAAGCAATGGAGTCTTCGGACCGCTGATTTGTTGACACCGGTGAAAGCGATTTCGTATACTGCGGTCCGCCTCATCTTTTCCCCCAAGGGGCGTTGGCGGCTCTTGTACGATTGTTTTTCAGCCGCCGTTGCATTTTCAAGGAGATCGACATGAAACGAACATATAACCCGAGCAAAGTAAAACGAAACCGCAAGTTCGGATTCCGTGCACGCATGAAGACCCGAGGTGGCCGTGAAGTGCTGCGCCGGCGTCGTGCAAAAGGTCGGTATAAACTGTCAGTTGCGGATGAAAAGAAGCCTTATTAAGCCGGAGATTATTCGAGGACATCGTGACATTCGGGCAGCATTCCGAAGCCCGAACGCCGCTTCGGGTCTGGGCATGAAACTGCTCTGGCAGCCGAATGGTCGAGACTTCAACCGCATTCTTGTTGTACCGGTGCGAAAATACGGAAACGCTGTTGCCCGGAACCGGGCGAAGCGGCTTATTCGTGAAGTCTTCCGTCAAATTAAGGATCAACTGTGCGTCGGGTACGACCTTGTATTTATTGTGTATCCGGGGTTCGATCAGTCATACAATGTGCGTTTCAACCAGGCCCGATTCGTTCTGCGGAAAGCAGGTATGTGTCGGAGTACTATGTAGAGTGAATTCGCCCCTTCGGGTAAGGTTAACTATATGGAAAAACGAACTCTCCTAGCAGTTGTACTCTCGGTGCTCGTCATCACTATAGGGTTCAGCATTCAAAATGCCCTCTTTCCGCCGCAGGAATCGGTCGTCGATCGACCAGCGTCTCCGGTATCCGAGGATTCTGAGTCGGACGATTCGCCGGCCTCCGACGGATCCGCGTCAGAGCAGACCAGTGTTGAGGTGCGTGCAGTACCTGACGATGCTGTCTCCCGCGATCCTGTCGCCTATGAGAACGAAAACATGCGTGTCGTCATGGACCCGGCGGGTGCGGTCGTAACATCGATAGAGCTTCTTGATCACCTGGATGACGGAGAGCCCGTCAATATGGTTCTCCGTGGCGAAGACGGCGATCCGGCAATGCTGACGCGGTTCGGTGGTCCCGAAGGTCGCCCGGTAACCGAGCAGTTCAGGTTCAGGCAGATATCGGATAACGAGTTCGAGTTCACACGAGACTTTTACATAGTCGGCAACGAAGACGAGCCGTTTCAGTTTACAAAGCGGTTCCGCTTCGATCCCGACGAGTATCTTTTCCTCGTTGATGTCGAGTTTCAGAACAGTGTGAATGCGTCAATCCCGCTTGATCTCGATGGCTTCGCGTATACGATTGGCTTTGGTCCTCAGATCGGCCCACAGTTTCGTGATCTTGACGGACGAAATGAGTTCCGGCGGTTTCTGACCCTTTCTCAGGGGACACGGCGTCTCGAACTTGACAGTACCGAACTCTCCGAGGGCGGCCTTCAGGTAGTAGACCAGCGGGTCGAGTGGGCGGCGTTGGCCGGTAAGTATTTTGCTCTCATAGGTATCCCGGATCAAACCAGATACACAATTTTCATGGAGAGCGAACCCGTAGAAGGACTGGTACAGGGTCACCAGTTGAGTTTTGGCCGACCGGCGATACGTGTGTCGTTCAATACCGATACGTTCAGGGTGTACGCGGGACCGAAAACGCCCGACGCGCTTACCCGCTATAACAATGCCTCGGACAACTCTTTCGGCCTCAGTAACCTGAATCTCGATGAGGTCCTCGATTCCAGACCTCTGCTTGGATGGCTTGAAGACATTCTGAAGCTGGGCCTGAATATGTTTTACAGGATTATCCCCAATTACGGGGTAGCCATAATCCTGCTTACCATTCTGGTCAAGGCACTTCTGTACCCCCTTACCAGAAAGAGTTTCTCTTCAATGAAGCGTATGCAGGAGCTCAATCCGAAGATGAACGAGCTCAAAGAGAAGTATAAAAACGATCAGCAAAAACAGCAGCAGGCGCTTGCGGAATTGTACCGGAAGGAAAAGGTGAACCCTCTCGGAGGATGTCTGCCGATGCTTCTGCAGATTCCGTTTTTTATCGCGATGTTTGGCGTGTTCAACAACAGTTTCGATCTTCGCGGTGCAGTGTTTATTCCAGGGTGGATCGATGATCTGAGCGCGTCTGAGAGTATTTTCAGCTGGTCGGGCCTTGCGCTTCCGGTCGTGGGAAACGATATTCGGCTTCTTCCGCTCATTTTCCTCGCAAGTCAGCTTTTCACCAGTAAGTTCATGCAACCGGCTGGGGGTGCGCAGTCGGGGGCACAGCAGAAAATATTCAAGTATCTGCTCCCTGCCTTCATTTTCTTCGTACTCTACAATATGCCGGCAGGGCTCCTGGTTTACATGATTCTCACGAACGTTACGACCGGCCTGCAGCAGTACTGGACTCAGCGCGGGGCCAGAAAAGCTCCCGCCGCCGGTTAATGACGAGGAGAAACAGATAGATATGACGTACGAGTTTGAAGGCAAGACAGAAACCGAGGCTATAGAGCAGGCGGTCGCGGAGCTGGGAATAGAACAGAACAAGTTTGACGTCGAGGTGCTTGACCATCAGGCAGGCTTTCTGGGTATCAACCGCAAAGTGCGTATTCGTATTCATACCCATGGAGACACCGCGCCAACCCAGCCTGCCCGGAACGAGAATCCCCACCAGTCTTCCGTGCCGGCGCCGGATTTCGTTCGAGGGAATTACAACGCGGAACCGGAGAACGATTTCGAACACGCAATTGTAGACTATCTCACAACAGTTACCGAGTTGATGGGTGCTCCCTGCGGGGTTCAGATTATGTATCGCGAGCCCTCGAAGATTGGAGTCCGTCTTGACGGGGCGGACAACGGCATAATTATCGGCCGGAAGGGACAGACCCTCGATGCGCTTCAAACCCTTGTGAACATCGTCGGAGGCAGAGTCGGCGGCGACGGGATAAAAATTATCGTCGACAGCGAGAATTATCGGGGGCGTCGGGAAGAAAGTCTTGTGAGGATGGCACAGAAGGTAGCGAACCAGGTCAAGGAAACCCGGTCGAGTATGTTGCTCGAACCTATGAACCCTTTTGAGCGGCGTCTGATCCATACCGCGTTGAACGATATTACTGATATCGGTACCAAAAGCGAGGGTGACGGTCAGTACAAACAAGTTCGTATCTTTTTTCGCGGATAGGCATCGGAAAAGCTTGACATCAACGCCGTTCGGTCCATTGTGGATAACTAGTGGATAAATTGATGTTTTCTATATTCGCTTTTTTGCTTCCTTTGACTTAATCATTCTGGCGTAGCATTTTACCGTCGATTTTCCCTTCTTTCGTTCTTTTTCACTCAATAAACCGCGGTTATTCCGCCCATATCCGGCTCTGACTTCGGGCTTTTTTCTGCCTTTTATCTAGCAATTCCTACGCCCATGTATCTTTTGCATGTGCATAACTGGTGGATAACCTGCGTTCTTATGTAAAGAAAGGGACTTCCCGAGTCGACCGCACGCGATCGTCGTGATGTCGGGATTCGGTAGCCGGGACCGTATACTCGGTGTATAATTCTCCTCGCCGGCTTTGACTACGCGTACCCGCTGTGTACATGGCATCGGAGCCACCAGGAGGACGTGTCGACGTTCGCCGTCCGGGGTTTCCCTCATTGGCGGAGTGTCCGACCCGGCGCTCAAGGGGCACGGACATCTGTACGTGTAGCAAAAAGAACCGTTGTACAGACCGGGTTACCAGGTCTGATTCTAACGACAGGAGAACAGGGACCATGAAATTTGATGATTCGGTTCGATACGCGAAGAGCCACGAGTGGGCTCGTAAGGTAGGAGAGGAAATTACCGTGGGAATTTCCGATTACGCACAGGAAAGCCTCGGCGACGTGGTGTTTGTGGAGTTACCTGAGATTGGTGCACATTTTTCCCGAGGCTCGGCCTTTGGTGTCGTGGAGAGCGTCAAAGCGGCGAGCGACATATACGCTCCCGTAGATGGGGAAGTCGTTGCGGTCAACGATGCACTGAACGATAATCCGGCCACGGTAAACGAAGATGCCTTCGGCGAGGGATGGCTGATCAAAGTACAAGTTTCCGACACAGAGCAGTTCAATGAACTCATGCCGGTTGAAGATTACAAGACCTATACCGAAGGCCTGGACGAGTAGCCCGGCTACATAGGGGTGATCGCTTTGCGTTGACCCTTGTTTTCCCGCCGTAGTACTTTCTACCTTCCACGCATTAAGGAGAAACGAATATATGTCATCAGTAACGCACACCACTGCCTCGGGCGCGGTGGGAGTTCTACAGGACTTCGCCGTCAAGGATATAGCTCTCGCCGACTGGGGCCGCAAAGAAATTCTCATCGCGGAGAAGGAAATGCCGGGTCTGATCGCGACCCGGGAAAAGTATGGCCCTTCCCGGCCTCTCGCGGGTGTTCGGATTACGGGTAGTCTGCACATGACCATACAGACTGCCGTCCTGATCGAAACCCTGGTTGACCTTGGCGCGGATGTTCGCTGGAGCAGTTGCAATATCTTTTCTACCCAGGATCATGCAGCCTCTGCAGTCGTTGTCGGCCGCAACGGCACGTCGGCGGAACCCGCCGGGGTACCCGTGTTCGCCTGGAAAGGCGAGACGCTCCGAGAATACTGGGAGCAGCTCTACAAGGCGTTGTGTTTTCCTGCTGCAGATGGTGGTGTGCGAGGACCACAACTCGTAGTCGACGACGGCGGAGACGCGACCATAATGCTTCATCTCGGATACCAGGCGGAGCAGGACCCTTCTGTCCTCGACACCCCCTCCTCGGGCGACGACGAAGTCGAACTCAAGAAGTTCATACGTCGTGTCCTCGAAGAAAACCCCGGTGTCTTCAGCACGCTGATTGCCGATTGGGCGGGTGTCAGCGAGGAAACAACAACCGGTGTGCACCGCTTGTACAAGATGGCCGGTGAATCCAAGCTGCTCGTGCCTGCGATAAATGTGAATGACGCTGTTACCAAGAGCAAGTTCGACAACCTCTACGGATGCCGGGAGAGCCTTGTCGACGGCATCAAGCGCGCGACGGATGTCATGATTGCCGGAAAAGTCGCAGTCGTGTGTGGGTACGGTGACGTTGGAAAGGGAAGTGCTGCGAGTCTTCGCGCTTTACAGGCACGAGTCATTGTTACCGAGGTCGATCCGATCTGCGCGTTGCAGGCAGCAATGGCAGGCTACGAGGTGCGCACAGTCGAGGATACCCTCGGCGAAGGCGATATTTACGTGACGGCTACGGGAAACAAGGACGTTATTACCGCTGAACACATGCTTCATATGAAGGACCAGGCAATCGTCTGTAATATCGGGCACTTCGACAACGAGATACAGGTCAGCCGGCTTGAGTCAACCAAGGGGGTGACCAAGACCAACGTGAAACCGCAGGTCGACCAGTATACTTTTCCTGACGGACACAGCATCTATCTCCTCGCTGAGGGCCGTCTTGTGAATCTTGGATGCGCGACCGGACACCCCAGCTTCGTCATGAGTAACAGTTTCACCAATCAGGTGCTGGCGCAGATAGATCTCTGGGAGAAGCGGGACGAGTACGAGCCAAACGTTTATCTTCTGTCGAAGGAGCTTGACGAAGAAGTGGCACGGTTACACCTGGAGAAAGTTGGCGCAAAGTTAACGACGCTGCGAAAAGATCAGGCGGAGTACATTGGGGTGGACCCGCAGGGGCCGTTTAAACCTGAGACCTACCGCTATTAAAAACGAATACAAGGGCGCACACATTATGTCAGATCGTGTTTTTCTGTTTACTTCGGAGTCGGTCAGTGAGGGACATCCGGATAAACTTGCTGATCAGGTTTCCGATGCGGTGCTTGATGCATGTCTGCGGGAGGATCCTGAAAGCCGCGTTGCGTGTGAAACGTTTACCACCACGGGACTGATACTGGTTGGTGGTGAAATAACGACTGAGACCTACGTCGACATTCAGGAAGTTGCACGCGGAGTCGCGAAACGCATCGGCTATGATCGACCCGAGTACGGGCTCGACTATGAAAGCATGAACGTTTTGAATGCTATTCACTCACAGAGTCCCGACATTAGCCAGGGCGTAAGCGGTACCGGCTTGTACCAGGGCCAGCAGGGTGCCGGCGACCAGGGTATGATGTTTGGCTACGCCTGTAACGAAACTCCGGAGCTTATGCCCGCACCGATCACCTACGCGCACCAGATTCTCATGCGCGCGGCGCGACTGCGCAAAGACGGTGAAATAAGCTGGCTCAGGCCCGACAGTAAGAGCCAGGTTACGGTGGAATATGAGGGACACGCTCCAAAACGAATATCTGCCGTTGTCGTCAGCCATCAGCACGATGATGAAGTGCCATACAATCAGTTGAAACAGGAAATCATCGACCACATCATTCAGCCTGTGCTTCAGCCAACCGGGCTTGTGGATGCTGAAACCGCGTACTACGTCAATCCGACGGGACGATTTGTCATCGGCGGTCCGCACGGGGACGCCGGGCTGACCGGGCGTAAGATCATTGTTGATACCTACGGCGGTATGGGTCGCCACGGCGGGGGTGCGTTTAGCGGGAAAGATCCGAGCAAAGTCGACCGAAGCGCCGCGTACATGTCACGGTACGTCGCGAAGAACGTCGTGGCCGCAGGGCTTGCCGAACGTTGCGAGGTTCAGCTGGCCTATGCGATCGGAGTGCCCTTCCCGGTCAGCGTCATGGTCGAGACCTTCGGCACCGGCGTTGTGCCCGAGGAGCGGATCGCTCAGGCAATCGAAAAGACCTTCGATCTCACGCCTTCGGGCATCATACAGACGCTTGACCTCAAGCGTCCGATCTATCTGAAGACCGCCGCGTACGGGCACTTCGGCCGCCCGGAATTTTCGTGGGAAGTAACCGACAAGGCGGCAGATCTTCAGAAAGCCTGCTCCTGAGGCGCAGGCTGCGTGGCTTGGTACTAAACCCCGGCCCGTGCTATCGTTTAATCATGTTCTTTAAACTTCTGGGCGCTTTCACTGTTATACCGATCGTTGAGCTTTATATACTCATACAGCTGGGCAGCGCCATAGGAGCTTTGCCGACCATCCTTATCGTGATTCTGACCGGAACCGCCGGTGCTGCACTCGCTCGCGCGCAAGGCGTCTCTGTGTGGAGCAGGGTGCAGCGGGAACTGAACGCAGGACGCTTTCCCGGAAACGATCTCATAGACGGTCTGCTACTCCTGCTCGCAGGAATTACGCTCCTGACACCGGGCATACTCACCGATATCGCGGGTTTTCTCCTTCTCGTGCCGGTGACGAGGCACCCTGTTCGCGAATGGCTCAAACGACGTTTCCGTCGGACGATCGACAGCGCGACGGTACAGGCGGAACATTACAGCGTACATATAGACGACGGAGAGTAGGCGTGGCCTGTCTTCGTCGCAGCAGTTTGCGGGGCATTCTCGTACTGATTACCATACTCTTTTCCGCGTGTGCCACTACGGGACCTCCGGGCGGACAGCGCGAGCGAACCCCGCTCACGCGCGAGGAACGCGATGTTGAACTTCCCGCCCTCGATGACCGGGAGGAACTGAGCGAAGATGCGGTTCGTGACGTCTTTGACGTCGAGCGACTCGGCAGGTTTGAAGTAGCCGTAATCAGAGCTCCGGAATTCCGGGACCAACGAACCATCGAACTCGACACATTCGCCCGAACCGAGCTTTTTATTCAGGTCGCCTATACACTTGATCTGATCGAGCACCTTTCTGAGGATGAGCTTGAAGTGCTCTTCGACGCGGTCACGGCACCGGTACCGCGTGGCCTGCAAGGCGTAGACCGCGCCGTCCTTGTCGGTCAGTTCTTCGACGATGGAACTCCTCTGTACATTCTGATCGGCAGCTATGACGATCCGTCAGCAGGTCGAGGCAGCCGGCGCGTCCTTCTGCAATCGAACGCTTTTCCCGGACGGGACGGGCGTGCTGCAACTGTATCGGGAAGCTTTATCGACATTACGACTAATATTTCCTGGGATCTCCTGATTTCCGACGACGGTTCGCTTGCCGTAACACGCATCGTTGAGGAACGCCGTCGCGCCGAGGAAACGGACGGGTCTTCGCCTGAAACGGGACGCAACTCGCGCACCAGCGTTTCCCGAAGCAGGGATTTCCTGTTCGACGGGAACCAGGAGTCGTTCGCAGAGATTCCTGCATTACTCGAGCCCGTTTGGAATGATCCACGCGAGCCGGTGGATCTGCGCTATTCAGCGGGGGTATTGCTTATGAAGTACAGTCTCGCCCGGGGTGCGTATCGTGACGCGGTTGAGTACAGGGACGCGGTTATCCGGCTCGCGACGCGCGTGGAAAACTCCGAACTGCGGCGGAGCTCCGAGACCGTAGTGCCATTATATTTCGAGATCTTCCAGCGATTATCCAGACCGTAGATTCCCCTGGAGAGAGGAGTTTTCCTGAATGAAAGAGTCAACCTCGATCATCATTTTCGGCGCTACCGGCGATCTGACTCATCGCAAGCTACTGCCGGCTCTTTACAATAATTTCCGGAAGGACCGCCTCACGTCGGTTCCGCGTATCATAGGCTACGCACGCCGGGACTGGACCTCGGAGTTTTTTCGGGAGCGGGCACGAGACGGTATTCTGACCTACAATCCCGATTCGTTTAACGAGCGTGTTTTTAACGCCTTTGCGGAACGCTTGAGTTATATACGCGGCAATCTCGAATCCGCAGATGATTTTTCGCAGCTGGAAGCACAGTTGTCGCAGGAGGAGGACCCGGGAACTGCCCGCTTGTATTATCTGGCTACTTCGCCGAAGTATTACACCAAGGTATGTACGTTCCTGCATGAGACAGGCATGGCCGACGAAACCGCTGGTGCGCGTCGGGTCGTGATCGAAAAGCCGTTCGGCCACGACAGGAAAAGTGCGGCAGAGCTGGATGCAACGATACACCAGGCTTTCGACGAAAGTCAGGTATTTCGCATCGATCATTACCTCGGAAAAGAGACGGCTCAGAACATCCTGTTTCTTCGTTTTGCGAATACCATATTCGAGCCGGTCTGGAACCGACGATATATATCCAGTGTGCAGATTACCGTAGCAGAGAAGGTCGACGTAGGAACCAGGGCAGGCTACTACGATGAAAGCGGTGTGCTCCGTGACATGTTTCAGAACCACCTTCTGCAACTCCTCGCGTTGACGGCCATGGAACCGCCGGCCTCGCTTGGAGCAGACGACGTGAGGAACGAAAAGGCAAAAGTGCTTCGTGCCGTTGCTCCAGTTCGTTTTGAGGATACCGTACGAGCGCAGTATACCGGATACCGAAACGCTGAACGTGTTGCAGATGACTCTACAACCCCGACGTTTGCTGCCATGGCGCTCTACGTCAACACATGGAGATGGCAGGGTGTACCGTTTTATCTGTTCTCGGGCAAGGCACTCCGGGAAAAGACGAGCGAGATTATTATACGCTTTCAAGAGCCCCCGGGTTTCCTGTTCAATCTCAGGAACTGCGACGGCTATACACCCAATGCGGTATCGATCTGCCTGCAACCGAACGAAGGAATACACGTGAAGTATCAGGTGAAGGTTCCCGATCGTGGGAATGCTTCGCGTACGGTGAACATGTCCTTCGACTATCAGAAAGCCTTTCCCGACAGCCCGATACCCGACGCGTATGAGCGATTACTGCTTGATGCGGTGCACGGAGATGCTTCTCTCTTCGCGCGCAGCGATGAAATCGAAGCATCGTGGAGGATTATAGACCCGGTGCTCGGGGCCTGGGAGCATGCCGGTGAGGGCGGAGGCAGTTATCGGCCCTCTTCGCCGGAAGAACCGGGATCCGGAACGCTCGCTGTACAGCGTGTCCCTCCCTTGTGTTTCTATGAACCGGGCAGCTGGGGACCGTATCAGGCTGACGACCTGCTCCTTCGAAACGGGCACCAGAGGCAGTTTGGCTGTGTTGGACCCGGCGGGGAGCAGGAGTACTGCAGCGACTGTACCGACAGCGAGGACTGAGGTTTTTGCTTCTCAGCATGCTACCGAGCGTCGATTGTGCTACTGTAGAGGCGTGCACAGATTCGTGGTCAGCATACTCATTCTTGTCTCGCTTGATGCAACGTCCACAGCATCAACACACGATCCCCCGCGGCCTGTAAGCACCGGCCTGTCGTTCAGCTTCGGCAGCATGCGCCTGGCCGGCGACGGCCTGCCAGTTTCTGACCCGGAGGATGTGCAGGGTTTTTTCTTCGGAAGCGGGGTGCACCTCGTCGTTCGCCGGAATTTTGCTCGCTACGCATCCGTGGGATGGAAAACTGGTCTTCGTACCGCCGGATCCGCCTATACCAGGAGCGAAACGCTCCCGGGTGAAACAGAGCCTGTTGTCCGGGTCGGACGGTATCATGTCACATACCTTGAGACCACGCCGGTTTTTCGCGCGTTTACCGATACACGGATTCGATTCTACGGGGAGCTTGCGCCTGGAATCCGTATCGTACCCGGTTCGCTTCGTTCCAACGAATCGTATCGCGTAGATGGTGAGAGCGTGGACACGAACGGCAGAACCGAGCCCTCGAGACGTTTTGCTGCAACCCTGGGTGCAGCCATAGGCATTGAGTACGAGACCTCTGGTATTATTGTCGATGGGGCTTTCGGATTCTCTATCCTGAGCCAGCGACATACGGTGCCTCCCGGGTCTGCGGGCTTTGTACCGCAGATTATTGAGATGTCACTGGGATTCGGCTATGTCTGGTAGTTCTGCGCGTTATGGCATGCTTCTGTGTTTCCTGTTACTGGCAACCGTGTCGTGCAGGACGATCCCCGTTACTCCTGCAGCTGGACTTGATCTTGGGTTGTGGCATCTGAACGAAGAGCTTCTATACCGCTACTGGGCTATGGCGGAAGCTGCGTGGCGCGAACAGGAGCAGTTTCGAAACGC
>JBKHAN010000113.1:0-6314 GCA_046542845.1 Spirochaetaceae bacterium | reverse complement strand
GGCAGTAACAAGGAAGCGGCGCGTCTCTCAGGTGTCAACACGAGGGTGTGGGAGATGTCGTCGTACATTGTCGCCGGCGTCTGCGCAGGTATCGGCGGCATCGCCTTTGCCGCGACCTACACTACCGTAATGCCGAGTCAGGGACAGGGCTTCGAGCTATTTGCTATCGCCGCAGCCGTCATTGGTGGCACATCGCTTTCAGGTGGCGTAGGGTCCGTGTTCGGCACACTCATCGGCGTGTTCATTATGGCGGTCCTGAGCAACGGCCTCCCCTCCATGGGTTTACAGGCACATTACCAGACCTTCTTTACCGGGGTTGTCGTGATTGCCGCGGTTCTCCTTGATATGTACCGGAACAACCGCGCTACGAGGGTCCACGTATTGACCGACGCCGACCGGTATCGTTCCGAGACCATAGAGAAGCTGCGCGCACTTCGCGAAAGCGGAGACAACGAAGCCGCAACGGCGCTTGAAAAAGAGATGAACGCCGAGTACGCACGCCTCAAACGCGAAGAACGGGAAGCAGCGAAGCGCGTTCGTGCGGAGGAGAAGGCTGCGGAAAAAGAGTTTAAGGATCTTGTTAAGAAACAGTCCGGGGACACGAACGAACCGGGCTGAAAGAAAGACAACACATACAGGAGGTATGTCATGAGAAAAATGAACAAAGCTGTCATTCTCGCAATGACGCTGGTTCTTATCGTCGGTCTCGCGCCGTCGCTTTTTGCGGCAGGTGCCCAGGACGAGGTGCCGTACATCGCCGTCGTTTCCAAAGGCGAACAGCACGACTTCTGGCAGCAGGTACGCCTCGGTGCAGAAGCCGCTGCCGAAGAGGTCGATGTAGAGATCACCTTCGAAGGCCCGGCAAGTGAGGCAGATGTTCAGGATCAGGTGCAGATGCTCAACAGCGCTCTCGCACGCAATCCTGTGGCCATTGCTCTTGCAGCACTCGACACCAATGCGGTCGTCGAGCAGCTCGAAGACGCGGTTCGACGCGAGATACCGGTCATCGGTTTTGACTCGGGCGTGCCGAATGCTCCGGAAGGATCGATCTACGCGAACGCGTCTACCGACAACGCGGCAGCAGCAGGCCTCGGCGCCGAGCACATGTTCCGCGAAATCGTCGAAGCCATAGACGACGCGTCCGCGTCGGACCCGGTACGCATCGTGGTCATGAACCAGGACGCAGCCGGTGAGTCATTGTTGAGCCGTGGCCGCGGGTTCCGCGACCGGATGATTGAGCTTATCGAAAGCGACAGCAACAAGAGCCGTAGCGACATACGCGTCACCGGCAACGCTGCGTATATCGACGACGACACTCCGACCAGCGGTGAAGCGGTCATAATCGAAATGGTTGTACCAGCCTCGAGTTCTGCGCAGGACACAACGTCTGCCGCGAACGAGGTGTTCAATCGCGTTGACGACGACAACATCGTCGGTATCTTCATGTCGAATGAGGGAACCGTCCGTGGCGTGCTGGCCGCAAGCAACGACGGGGCAGACTTTGCAAACCGGCTCTCCGGTGTTGTAGCAGTCGGCTTCGACGCCGGCGCAGCGCAGAAAGACGCCGTACGCGAAGGATTCTTCCTCGGTTCAATCACCCAGGACCCCTATCAGATCGGCTTCCGCGCGGTGACCCTCGCCTACCAGGCCTACCAGGGTGAATCCGTCTCCGACGTTGATACCGGTGCCCGCTTCTACGACGCGAGCAACATGGACGACGAAGAGATCGCCGGCCTTCTGTACGACTGATCAGTTGTGAACTGACGTTTCCGCCCGCAGTTGCCGACGGCGCTGCGGGCTTTTTTATTCTTTCCGGATAACAGCGCTTTATCTCGCCGAATCAAAGAAGGGGAACAGAAGCTGCTGGAACTCCGGATCGTACATGGTTTCCCGGGTTACGAGCTCGCTTCCGGTATCGATAAACGCGGCTACCTGTCTGTCCTGCAGGAGATCGATCATTGCCCGTAAGGAGAGATATCCCATATTGAAGGGCTTCTGCACGATCAGTGCCTGAATGATCCCCTGCTCGAGAAAAGCGATCTCCTCCTGGGAGTGATCAAAGCCGACGACTCGCACATCCGCCGTTCGACCGGCATCCCGAACGGCTCGCGCAATCCCGAGCGTGCTCGTCTCGTTAAGACCAATTATGCCACCAAGGTCAGGATTGTCCTGCAAAAGGCGCACTGTGTGGTCATACGCGATTTCCAGCGTGTTTTCGGAAAACGACGTGCCAAGAAAATTGTAATTACCAGCCTGCCCAAGCGCCCGAAGCGCTCCCCGCTCGCGGTCAATTGAGGTCGCCACTTCTTCGATATGACTTACAATAGCGAAGGACGACCCAGGTGGCAGAACCGCGGCCATGGCTTCTCCGGCCCGTTCACCGGCACGACGATTGTCCGTGGCAATAAAACTCGTAGCAGCATCGCCGGCTACAGCGCTGTCAATAGTAACCAGAACGATTCCGGCTTCGACAGCCCGCGAAGCAACAGGAGCCAGCGCTTCATAATCGGACGCAGCCAGAATGATACCATCGGGGCGGTCGTCAATAACATCGTTCAGAATGCGAATCTGGTCGGCAATGTCGCGCTCAAGCCAGGGGCCCGTAACCCGGGGTTCAATGCCAAACTCCACTGCGGCGGTATCTATGCCCGCGCGAACGATCCGCCAGAATTCCATCTCCGGACTCATAGCTTTCACCACGACAACAATGTCGTAGGCGGAGTCTTCCGCAGGTGTCAGTCTACGTGCCGCAACGGCCGTAATAATTGCAGCCACAGCGATTATCAGAAGACTTGCCAGTACCGTTGTACGGATGTTCATGTCTCGTGCACCTCGGAATCAATAGCAGGTTGCCGTACGGTGACTTTCGTACCGACCCCAAGCTCACTTTCAAAAATCAGGCCATACTCCTCACCGTAATACAAGCGTATACGTTCGTGAACATTGCGCACACCGACACCGGATACGTCGCCACTGCGCGCGCTCCGCGCACGGCCGCCTGTGAGCTGCTTCAGTCGGGATACAGCTGTCTCGTCGGAAAGCAGTACTCCGGCGAGTTCCGCCGGCATGCCGACTCCGTTATCGCGGACCTCGCAGAGCAGTGTGTTCTGATCACGGAATACGCGTATCGCTATATGTCCCCCCTGATCCCTGGTACGAAGTCCGTGGTAAATCGCATTCTCCACGAGTGGTTGCAGAATGATTCTGAGGGTTTTCAGAGGCAACGTCGCAGGCTCCGCCTCTATATGAAAATCGACCTTCTCGGGAGAATATCGCATGCGCTGTATCGTCAGATAATTCTCTACATGTTGAAGCTCGCTCGAAACGGTAACCAGTTCGTTTCCCTGGCTGATACTGAGACGCAGCAGGCGCGCGAGCGCCGACGTCATGGTAATTACCCGTTCGTGTTCGCGTCCTTCCGCCATCCAGATTATGGAATCGAGGGTATTATAGACAAAGTGCGGCGTTATCTGATTCTGCAATGCCTGGAGTTCGCTTTTCCGTTTTTCGGTCTGCCGTGCTGCGTTCTGGTTCATGAGAGATTTAATCTCCCCGATCATGATATTGAAGTCGCGACTCAGGCCGACGACCTCAGTACCGCCTCGAACATCAACCTGAATATCGAAGTTCCCCTGTTCGACCGCCTTCATCGATTCTCGCAGCCTGCGGATCGGAAGCGAAATACGGACGGTCAGGAGCTGCGAGAGAAGCACGACCAGGACAAAGCAGAGAAAACCGAACAGTACGTAGAGAATAAGTACGCGGCTAGCGTCGGCAAGGAGTTCTTCCACGTAGTTGACTCCGGTCACCTTCCAGCCCGTACTTTCGCTCCTGGCTACCGTGTATATGCGTTCGTCAGCTCCCTGCCCGGCGGTAAAGGACCCGGCGTCGGTCGCCATGACCTCGGCAATCTGTTCGTCGCGCAGATTGCTGAAGATGAGTTGCTGCTGGGGATGGTACACAAGCGCTCCCGTCTCGGAGACAACGAACACATACCCGCGTGCTCCCAGCTGCACCGAAGAAAGAAGATCTTCTATGATCGTGAAGTTCAGGTCTACCAGCAGTACCCCGTCCGGGAGGGCGCGAGAAAGTGAGATAACCCAGCGATAGCGATCCGCGACGATGTTCTGCACCTGAGCCGGAGTAATGACCGGTTCTCCTTCGGCGGCGAGGGAGCTGCGATACCAGCGCTGTTCATCGATCGCAATTGCAGGGTTTACGCGCAGCTCAGGGTCGTGAAAAATCGGCGGCGCCTCCTGCCCGCGTACCATGAGAAGCGAAATATCGTCCCTCGTCTGCGAGACCGACTGTAGCAGCGAAAACACGGCCTCGCGAACCTCTTCACCGACCTCAGGATCGCTGACGTATCGTCGGACGTTACTGTCGCGATGAATAACCTCGGCGATACTTTTCATGTTCGCGATATATGAGTCCATGCTCGCGCGGAGTTGCGACACAAGCTGCGACGTATACTCCTGAGCGGTTTCAACGAGAACCTGGCGCGTTACACTATACGAGGCGATACCCATAAACAGGATGGTAATAAGCACCATCATTGAAAGTGCAAGCGTTATCGACGCCTGAATACCACCAATTCGCGACCGAAGAGGTGAATTGTCTCGTCGGACATCGGCGGACTCAATCATTCGTCCCGCTCCGGTCATTCCGATACTCGCGAGGTGTTACCCCACAGTACCGTTTAAAGGAGTTACTGAAATAGTGGGGATCACGGTAACCGACTTCGGCGGCAATTTCATATGTCAACTGATCGCTCGCGCGCAGAAGTTCTTTTGCCCGTTCCATGCGCAACGACGTCAAATATTCGACAAATGTCTTGCCGGCATGCTGTTTGAAGACACTGCTGAAGTAGCTCGTACCGACGCTCACCGCGTTGCACACGCGCTCAACCGAGATGTCCGGATCGGTAAAATGGTGTCGAATAAACTCCTGCGCTTCGGCTGCCTTTCGAATTGAACGCTGCTGACGTCGTGCTCCGAGCACCTCATGCCAGCGTTCAAATATGCTTATCAACCACGCCTCGATGCGGTCGAGTGTCTTGAGCGTCGACAAGGCGTCAACGGGATTATCTCCGGCGAAAACACGGTCGGGATCTATAGACAGATCCACAGCAGCGTCGATGATTCTCCCGATGAGACGAAACAGAATGAGCCTGCAACGGTCCGGGTCAAGTTCCCGGTCACGCATATTCTGAATCAGGCGACGTATTCGCTCGGAGCTCTCGCCAACCCGCTCGGAAGCGAGTGACAGAATAATGTCGTGTTCGTCCATCGCGGGAAACCACGTCCGCTGCCCGCTGGGGTCGCCGGCCTCCACGTGAGCCCCACCGGAAGCGTCTTCGTATTCTATGATACGGCCTCCGCCGACCATGAACCGGTAATTCACGGCAAAATCGGCTTCCCGGTAGGATTGCACGATTCCTTCAGCGCCCTTGAATGGCCGGCCTATACCGACCGAAACCGACGAATCGAGCTGCGACTGCACCATCGTGTTCAGCCGTTCGGCGAAACGGAGCGCGTCTGATGCCGCAGCCTTCGGCGAGGCTGCACCGACAACGCACAGTACGCGACCGTCGGTGTCGCGAAAAACCAGACGCGCGATACCGTCTTCATCGATACGTTCGACAACGTTCTGCAGCGCAAGGAGTTCAAGCTCGACATCGGTTGAAGACGGTTCATGATCAACCCGGACATCCCGGTCGGCAATCAGAACGGTCATGTAGTCCCCGGGAAGGACTATGCCA
The DNA here is from genome assembly GCA_046542845.1 of Spirochaetaceae bacterium. Lineage (GTDB taxonomy): Bacteria > Spirochaetota > Spirochaetia > DSM-27196 > SKKC01 > SKKC01. The sequence continues at coordinate 553 of JBKHAN010000113.1, read as the reverse complement.
CTGAGCTCGAGCGCACCCGGAATTCCGGATAGCGGAAGCTGCCCATGCAGGATCCTGTTGAGCACGCGTTCGCGCAGTAGCGGCATGCTTTCGGCGAGTTGACGTTCGAGAAGCGCCCGATCGCGCAGGTCTTTCCGCTCACGGTCAAGTTCCCTGCGCGTGGATGCAAGTACCTCTCGCAACTCATGTGGCGTAATCGGCTTCAACAGGAAACTGGTGACGTGCTGTCGAACGGCTTCCTGGGCAAAATCGATTCTGTCGTGCCCGGTCAGCAGAACAACCTTTGTCTGTGGGTATCGGTTTCGAACCATCTCGGAGAGTTCAAGACCGTCAAGAAAGGGCATGGAAATGTCGCTGATAATCACGTCGACCGATCGCTCTTCGAGTATCGCCGCTGCCTGGACTCCGTCTTCGCAACATGCAAGAAGCTGGTAGCCCAGCGACTCCCAGTCAACATGCCGTCGCAGGCCATCGCGAATAATCTGTTCGTCATCTACGACAATGATGCTGTAAGGGTCTGCGCGGCTATCCATTATCATGGTATTGTATACGT
>JBKHAN010000112.1:0-6321 GCA_046542845.1 Spirochaetaceae bacterium | reverse complement strand
GGGATCGGCGGCATTTTTCGCTCGCTGCGCACCATTCCCGTCATGTACGACATAGCCGCGGATATGCAGGAGGTCTGTCCCGACGCGCTTATGCTGCAGTACACAAATCCTATGGCCACCGTGACCGGCGCGGTGCTTCGTCATACGCCGATAAAGGCGGTGGGGCTGTGCCACTCGGTGCAGCACTGCGTGGAGAGTCTTTTCGAGGCGGTCGGCATGGAGTGGAGTGAGCTGTCCTCCGAGGAGCCCAAGTGGAGAATCGCCGGCATTAATCATATGGCGTGGCTCCTGGAGCTTTCGGATAACGGCCGCGATCTCTATCCGGAGATCAAAAAGCGGGCTGCCGACCTGCTTGAGAAGGCGAAGCGAGGGAAAGCGGGCAATCATCCGGATCTGGTCCGACTCGCAGTCATGAATACCTTCGGCTACTACGTCACCGAGTCATCGGAGCACAACGCGGAGTACACGCCGTGGTGGATCAAGTCGCGAAGGCCGGAGCTTATCGACAACTATAATATTCCGATCGATGAATATCCGCGTCGCTGTCGCGAACAGATTTCGCAGTGGTCCGAAATGCGGAAGGCGTTGCTCGAGAGTGCGACGATAGAGCACGAGCGAACGGTTGAATATGCCTCCGACATTATCCGTGCGGTAGTTACCGGCAGAACGGCACGCATCCATGCAAATGTCCTGAATCAGGGGCATATCAGTAACCTGCCCGAGGGAACGGTGGTCGAAGTTCCGTGCCTGGTGGATCACAATGGGGTGCAGGGTGTGGTAGTCGGCGCGCTTCCCGAACAGTGTGCAGCGCTCAACCGCACCAACGTGAATGTTCAGCTCGTCACCCTGGAAGCGGCGAAGAACGAATCTCGTGAACATGTCTATCAGGCCGCTGCGCTCGATCCGCATACTGCGGCCGAGCTTTCGCTCGACGAAATTGTTTCGCTGTGTGACGAGCTTTTCGAGGCGCATCGAGACTATCTGCCGAGCGGATACTATCGCTGATTCGATTGCGATGGTGCCTCGGGGCGCCGAGCCGGGTAGGGGCGTGGCCGCTGTATTCCGGCTGCTATTCCCGTTTCGTGCGGTGACGCATGTGGGAGAGGCGGCCGGCGGCGCCACGTAGCAGCGACTTTGAGTCGGATCGATCGCTCCGGGGTTCCGGACGGGATTCCCCGTCCCCGGAAGAGGCGGATTCGCTTTCGGTGGGGAGATCGCTATATTCGGCGTGGGGTACCTCAGTGGCATGTGCCTCGGGTGCATCCGATGCGATAACCGATGCAGTCGGGACCCGTGAGCCGGTCGAATCCGCGGTCTTTGCTCCGACTTTCACGCGCTCGCCCATCGGCCGATTGCGAAATGCACTCGGGGACATACCCACGACGGCGGTGAATCGCCGCTCGAACGACTGGTAGTTCTCGTAGCCAACCATGGTCGAAATTGCCTTAATCTTGTAGTCGGTGTCCACAAGGAGCCGTTTCGCGTGGCTCATCCGGGTTTCGGCGAGAAAGCGTGCGACGCTTATGCCGGTGCGTTCCTGGAAAATCTTTGAAAAATAGCTGCGGTCGAGTCCCACGTATTCGGCCACCGATTGTGCGTTGCCGAGTTGCGCATACTGCGATTCGATATATGAGACCGCCTCTTCGACATAGTCGGGAGTCTGGGAGCCTTGAGTACCGACTCCGGTACGTTCCCCGAGGCAGCCGAGCGCGAGAACTCCGAGGGCCCTGCTGTATAGCTGCTCGAGCGGATTTCCGCTTCCGAGGGCGGCAAGAATCCGGCGCATGTGAAACTCGAGCCGGGCGGGGGATGCCGGCTTAAACGCCGGCGCGTTCTCCGGTATGCCGTAGATATCGCGCAAGACCTCGTCGGTAACGCCGGCGAAACCGAGCCATAGATACTCCCACGGCGAGCTCGCGTCGGCCTGATAGGCGTGGTCCTGATGGGGACGGATCAGAAAGCATTCGCGACTGCGAAGGGTATAGTACTCCGATCCGACGCGAAGACGTCCTGAACCGGAAAGCACGAGATGCAGGAGATAATGGTCGCGGGGTATGCTCGTGTAATGCTTTGGCCGGCACTTTTCGAAGCCGGCGTGCAACACCTCCGCAAACGCTCCGAGGAACGCCGTACCCGGATTATCCGCGTATTCCTCAAGCTTCATACAAACAGGATATCAGTTCGCGAGCAAAGGCAAAACCGGTGGAACGTCCGCCCCGTCACCGGGGCGGATGTTCGTGCTGAAACGCTCGTTTCAGGTGCGCGAGAGACTCAGAACAGCGCGTTAATCTTTTGATTCGCGCTGGTCAGCCCCTCTTCGGTGTCGACCTGTTCGAGAAAGACCTGATCGAAGGTGCTCTGCATAATCGAGTTAATCTCGGAGGCCTGATCGGTGAGCGGGAATAGGAAGGTCGCTTCCGGGTCAAAGGCGGGATCCGTGAACGCCGTCGCGTCGAGTCCGCGCTCCTCGTGAACATCGAGGGTAATCTCGGTAGCCGACGCGACCGCCGGAAAGACGACCCCGTGAGCGGCGACCATTTCCTGTGCTTCGACCGAGCCGAGGAACTCTACCCACAGCCACGCCTCATCAGGGTGTTCGGTCTCTGCATTAATCGCGTCGGCGAGGCCGTTGAACATCACGCGGCGTCCCTCAGGGCCTCGTGGCTGCGGCGCGAAGCCAATGTCATCGCCGAGGTTTTGCCAGTGGAGACCCATCATCCAGGAGCCGTCGGAGGTCATGGAGACCTGCTCGGAGGCGAGCATTTCGGGAACCGAGTCAGTCTCCTCGAAGCTGGTCATGTAACGATCCTCATTGGCCATCCGGCGAAACCATTCGATCGTGGAGATAAAGCGATCGTCGTCAAAGTAGAATTCGGTGCCGTCATCGTTGTGATAGGTCCATCCGGTACTCACAGCGAGACTGCTGAACGTCAACCGGCCCCATGCACCCATGCCGTCGTAGTCGGGGGCAAACGCATGGCGTTCGATGTTGTCTGCATCGAAGCCATCGTCGAGCGCGTTGTTACCATCGGCATCGATCGTCAGGCGAGCGAGGATTTCCTCGAAGGTTCCACCGTCGTCCGGATTCCACGTCATTTCCTGAATCTCTTCTTCGGAAACGCCTGCTTCTTCGAGGTGAGATCGGTTATAGACAATCGCGTTCGTGTCCCAGTCTTTGGGTAAACCGTATCGCGCCCCGTTGACTACGAACAGATCGGCAAGCCCTTCCATATAGGCGTCCAGATCCACAAGATCGGAGTTCTGCACGCGCTCTTCGATGTCCATCATCTGATCGCGGTTTACGAACTCGAGGAAATATGCGACGTGATTAGTCCATACGTCCGGGCCGTCACCGGTAGCGAGGCGGCGGGTCAGGTCATCCCAGTAGTCACCCCACCCGAGCTGGTTGATCTCAATGGTGATCTCCGGGTGCTCTTCCATGAACGCATCGGCGACTTCCTCATACGCGGGCAACTGAGACGCGTCCCAGAGCACGTATTCGATCGTTACCTCCTCGTCTTCAACCGCCGCTTCATCGCCGGTTTGCGTGACAACCAGAGCGACTACGATTACGACGACGACGACGATGCCGAGCACGACAATTAAACGTTTAGGCATACAAACACCTCCTTAAGTGTGTTAGTGACACTTGCATCCATCGGCGGGAACACAAGCCCTATTGTTTGTCCCTCCTCACAGCATTGAAATAACTACTTGAATCCCGTATGTCCTATGGAGTTCACGACGTGCTTTCCGATCGCCAGAAAGACTATGACTATCGGCACAATTGCCAGCGTCGTACCCGCCATGAGTCCACCCCAGTCGGGGGCACCCTGCGGTGTCTGCTGCTGGAAAATGCCCAGTGCGACGGTAAGAACGCGTACCGCCTGCCGGCGCCCCACTATGAGCATCCACAAGTACTCGTTCCATGAAGTTGTCGCGACGATAATCGCACACGTCATAATCGCCGACTGACTAATCGGAAAGACGATGCGGAACGCTGTCTGAAGCCTTCCCGCTCCGTCGAGCAGCGCCGACTCCTCGAGCTCCTTGTTAATCCCGAGAAAGAACTGCCGCATGAAGAAGACGGCAATCGGCGTCATGAAGAAGAACGGCGCCACGATTCCGCGGAAGGTATTAATCCAGTCGATTCCCTGTATGAACGCGAAGTTCGGTATGACCGTGACGATGATCGGTACCATAAGCGCTGAAACGTAGAGGCTGAACAGCGTGTCGCGGAACGGGAACCTGAGTCGCGCGAACGCGTACGCGGCACATGCGCTGAAAAACACCTGCGCGACCGTGATCGTTGCGGTCACAATGAGCGAGTTCCGCAGGTTGAGGAAGAACTGCAACGACTGCCCCGTCCCCCCGAGCGCCACCGCCTCGCTCGTGCTGAGGAGCCCGAGTACCCGCAGATAGTTTCCTATCGTAAACTGCGGTGGAAAGAAGCTGCGGGGATCAGTGAAAATCGCCGTTGGAAACGTGAATGCCGTACGGAATACCCAGTAAAAGGGCAAGAGCGTCACCACCAGCAACAGGGTCGTGAAAACCCAGAAAACAATTCCTGATCGAATGCGCTCATTTCGCAGCGAGCGGGACAAGGACCCTTTAGCCATGCTCGGTTGACTCATACTCAACATCTTCCTTACCCGAGATCAGACTCGCCCGAACGAGAAAGCTTAACGTAGGACAGCGTGAAGATGATCAGTATGAGGAATAGCACCATGGACGCGGCGGAACCGTACCCCATATTGAATCGCTCGAACGCATGTTGGAAGATAAACCAGATCATGACCTCGGTTGCATTGACCGGTCCGCCCTGCGTCGTGACGGCAACCGTATCGAATATCTGAAATGAACCGATGACCGTGGTAATTACGATGAACGCGATAACCGGGCGCAGGAGCGGGAGCGTAATCCGCTGGAATGCCTGCCATGCATTCGCGCCGTCGATTCGCGCCGCCTCGTATAGATTCCCCGGAATCGTCTGAAGACCGGCAAAAAAAACTAAACCGACATAGCCCATGTGACGCCAGATATTGATGCCCGCGATGCTCGGAAGAGCGAATTCGACCGTCCGCAGGAAGGGAATTCGCGACAAACTGAGCAGCTCAAGTATCTGATTCACAAGACCGATGGTGGAGTTCAACAGCAGAAGCCACAGCAGACCGACAACTACATTCGGAATGAACCAGGGAAGAACAATGACCGCCCGGAATGTCGTCGAGTTCTTCATCTGATTCATGAGCAGTGCGATCCCGAGGCCGAGAACAGTCTGTATCGGAATGTTGTAGATGACATACATCGCCGTTACCCGCAGCGAGTTCCAGAATCGGGGATCGCTGAACAGACGGCGGTAGTTCGCAACCCCGATGAAGTTCGGATCAGTGAGAAGATCCCAGTCGGTGAAGCTCATGTATAGACCCCGAAGGGCAGGATAAAAGTAAAAGAGGCCGAACCCGATTAGACTCGGCACGACGAGGTAAATCGCTGCCTCGATTTCGTCCGCTTTGTATCGTTTCCAGACCTTCTTCGTGGTGGACACTCCGCATCTCCTCCCCTGAGGCTGACATAAACACGCTAACCCTGTTTTCTCCGGCGCGATATGTAAATCTGTGGTTTCATAGCAGTAATTGTGGTGCCGGACCGCTTCGCTCGGCCTCGCACGCTTTTCGGGCATAGTCAGAAGATGGGGCACGGGGTTACCGAGATTTGTGCATTCTTTATCCTGCTATCTTCCATCGCCCTGCCGTGCGCGCACCAATTGGATTGCCTCTTCTTTTTGTGTAAACGGCCGAACTCAGAGTGAGGGGGATAAAAGGGGCTATTTCACAAGAAGTCTTGCGGGAACTGCCGAAGGAAGATGAAAACCCGCAGGACCTCCTGGGGGAGAACGGAATACTGCAAAAGCTCACCGACCATCGTGGCTCTGATAAGCACGAAGCCGGTCACTGGCCGAGCGAGAACCGGCGCAACGGCTCGATCAAGAAGTCGGTTCTCAAGGGACCTCGGACCGATCGAAATCGAGCTCCCCAGCCCGAGCGGCGGCTCGCCTATGTGGATGCCATGCTCTTTGCAATGGCGCCGATTCGCAGTCGAATTCGTGCTGGAGTGGGCCATGGCCTTGTGGGCGTCTCCGTTCTGCTTCTTCATCGCGCGTACCGACGGAGCCGGATAGGCGCTCAGCGAACATCCGGGTTTTGCGACGCACCGGTACCCGGGGCGGCAGGAGTCTGTTCCGGATCCGAATCATCGCGTGCACCGGCGAGGATTCCCTCGGTGAGGGGAACCTGGTTCTCGTAGATGTCCCATTTCTGC
>JBKHAN010000111.1:0-6464 GCA_046542845.1 Spirochaetaceae bacterium | reverse complement strand
TGCGAAGGATGGTTGGCGTGCACCGCTGCCACTATTACCGAGGTGTCCACACCGATCCTCACGACAGGAGCCCGCCTTTGCGAACGAACTGCTCCGACCTGATGCGACCGACATCGAACACGTCTGCCGGCGCCTGATCGGTGTCGGTAGCGATTGCAGTTACCCTTCCAACTCGTACGAATTGCCGTTCGATTCGGGCAGGGACAAGGGTTATACCGTCCGGAACCTCGATGATCTCGATTTCCACACCTTCTTCTAACCCATAGCGATCCCGCAGATTCTTGGGTATAACGATTCTTCCGGCCCGGTCTATACGTGTTTTTGTACTCATACTATACAATACCATATTTAATACCATTTGTCACAAAAAATGGTATTAACCAGGAGTTGACTTCGAGAATGCGGACAGGGCACCTAATAGTACAGATAGATCGCAGGCCCGACGTGAGGTCGAAATGCGATCCCCCATCGAGAAAGAAGGTGCTGAAACCGGCCTCGCCCCCGAGTGTCATCGACAACCGTTCCCCGGGTGTGGAAGTTGCGGGAGAGCTGCACCAGAGGTCCTGCGAACGCCGTCGGCGAATCGAAGAGAGACGATGGTCCCAGCCTTAACCGTCGCGTGGTCTGCAAGGATATGCTCATAGGTAAACGGAAGGATGTTCACATAGAGCGGGCTCCCGTCTTCGTGCGGTTCAGTTTCTTCATCATTTCCATGGTCTTTCTCCTACTCCCACCGGAACGTTCTTATTCCGACTGTATAGGTTATGAGTATCCATACGGCGATAACGGCAATCTGCGGCAGCAGATCGACGATGCCGGGAGTGCCGTGGAGTATCGCCTGCAGGCCGTCGATGACCGGGGTCAGCGGAACCCCGCGGCTTATGGTGCGCACGACATCCGGCATGAAGGCCTGTGGAACCCACACCCCGCCAAGCGCGAGCGAACCAAAGAACACGACCTGACCGTAGACGTCGGCCTGTGAAGGGGTCTTGCTGATACCCGAGATCGCGAAACCGAGTCCGACGAGCATGACGATCGCCAGGCCTGCGAAGCCCGCGTACAGAAGCGTGCTGTCCGGCATGGGCATGTCGAAGGCGAGCACCGCGGTGGCCGTCATGACCGATAGCAGCAGCGCCGCGAGTATGCCGAAGGACAGCATGGTGCCGATGAGGAGCTGACCGCCTGAGATGGGCATGGCGTGCAGCCTGCGAAGAACTCCCGTCTTCCGGTCCATGGGAATGAGCGACGCGGCACCGAAGACGCCCATCATGAGCATGCCGAGAGCTGCGAACAGCGCGAATACGAAACTGATGGGCTGCACGTTGTCGCCGAGTACCGAGCGCTGCACCAGAGACAGCGGCATGTCCACGCCGACGACGCGCTGGTTCAGTTCGAGGACCATACCGTTTAGCACGCTTCGTGCGATGTCACCGGTCTGCCCGCGACTCTCGTCTATGAACAGTTCTATGGTACCGGTCGGAATGGCGCCGTTCGCAGATTCACCGAAGTCGGCCGGAAGATACACGACCGCATCGAGGTCTCCTTCCCGCAGCATCTCAAGCGCCGACTCAAGGGACTCAGGCGCTTCAGAAAATTCGAACACACCGGTTGAATGCATGGTCTCGCCGACTGTGGCCGAAAGATCGTGGGTCGACTCGTTGACCAGGGCAAGGTCGAGCGACAACGAGTCGGTGTTGCCGGTAAACGCACCGAAGACGACCAGGAGAACCATGGGCAAGCCAAAAAGAATAATGGTCCCAACCGGGTCACGCAGAATGCGCATAAACTGCAGCCGGGCGAGTCGTAATGCTGGTCCGAAATAATGGTTCATGATCAGTCCCTCAGTTCCTTTCCGGTGAGATGAATAAATACGTCGTCGAGTGTGGCAGGTCGAACTTCCTGAGTCCTCGTGAACCCGGTTTCGAGCAGCTTCTGCACGAGCGCCGCCGGAGAGTCGAGCGCTACAATGGACCCCTTGTCCATGATCGCGAGCCGATCGCAGAGGTCCTCGGCTTCATCCATATAATGGGTGGTCATCAGAATCGTAATTCCGTCGTCGCGAAGCTCGCGGATCAGCTCCCAGGTGTTTCTGCGTGCCTGCGGGTCCAGGCCTGTTGTCGGCTCGTCGAGAAACAGCAGTTTCGGCGCGTGGGCAATCGCCATGGCGATGCTGAAGCGCTGCAGCTGTCCCCCGGAGAGCTGCTCCGGATAGGCTCGCGCCTTTTCTTCCAGCTGTACGCGTCGCAGTAGATCGATCGGCCGCACGTCACGCACGCGGTACACGCGCAGGGCGAAGGCCAGCAGCTCTTCGAGTCGTACCTTGTCGAAGAACGCGGCCGACTGTATCTGCACACCGATGGAGCGCTTCACCGCCTCCGGCTCCCGCGAGACATCGTGTCCGGCGACGCGCGCCGACCCCGAATCCATGCGCCGCAGCGCCTCGAGCATTTCGAGGGTCGTGGTCTTTCCAGCCCCGTTGGGGCCGAGTATTCCGAATATCTCCCCGGTCTGTACGGTAAACGAGACGCCGCGAACCGCGTGCACCTCACCGTAGTGTTTGGCCAGGTCGGTCGCCTCTATCATGTACTGCATACGGTACCGTCCTATTGCACCTTAAGCGGCGCGTTGCGGAGCATCAGGAACAGGGTCGTCAGCTGCACACCGAGCAGAGTCAGGGTGATGATGAGTGACAACGACACCGGCAATCCGTCAATCGGCGGTATCCTGATCCCGGTGACGAAGATTTCCACGTCTTCGCCCCAGAGCGAGGTCAGGCTGCCGAGGACGAAGAGCGCGGTGAACACGGCGAGCATGCCTCCACCGAACTTGAAGCGGCAGAACGCGAAGCCGATGATCCAGCCCATAAGGAAATAAGCGGTTATGAGGAGGACATCGATGGTTATGCCGAGCGCAAGGCCTGTCGTACCAGCGTGTGGCAGCCCGGACATGTGCAGATCGATCGGCAGCAGCGGACCAAGAACAGCCGTCAGCCCGTAGAGCACGAAGCCGACGATCTGTAGCGAAACTGCGATCGCTACCCCCGCGGCCACGCCTCCAACCAGAAAGCTTCTACGGGTGACACCCTGACGGATAAAATATGCGATTGCATACACGCCGGTGACGATGCCGGTGACGAGCATGAATATGCGCCCGGGGCCGCGAAAGAGTGTCAGAGGTGTAGCCTCGAGGGCCTGCATCTCTTCGACGAAAATCCAGAGCACGGTCCGGACCAGGACGCTTATACCCACAACCACGAGCGCCCAGAACATGTACAGCTTGTACATGTCTGCCGCGGCACGCTGCGCATGATCAATTCTGAGCGATCTCATTGCTATCTCCTTGTTGGTGTGTAGTACGGGTCAGGTGAATAAACAGGTCCTGAAGCGGAAGCGATGCAAGCTCAAGTCCCTCCTTCTGTGCCGCATCGCGTTCTGCACCGCTCAGTGATCCGTAGATCGTGTGCGACGCGGTACCGCCGAGGGTCTTCCGGTTAACGACTGTGCGCGTGTGCGTGAATGCTTCGACGGCCGCAGCCGGCCCGGTCACGGTGTTCCCGCGTTCGCTTACCACATCGTATGGCTCGTCGATAATGAGCTGTCCCCTGTCGAGCATGAGCACGTGATCGAAGAGGTAGGCCATTTCGGACACGAGATGCGTTGAGAGAATAAAGGTGCGGTTTGTGGTTTCGCGTCGCTCGAGGAGTGACTCGTAGAAAAGCGATCGGGACTGCGGATCCATGCCGTGGTGCACCTCGTCGAACATGGTCAAAGCAGCTCCAGAGGCGAGACCCTCGATTGCGTTGACCGCCGACTGCATTCCGAGCGAAAGCTCCGAGAGGGCCTTTTTCGGATGGAGGTCGAAGCGCCCGACAAGCGTCATGGCGTACTCAAGATCAAAGTCGCTCCGGTAGCGTGCGCAGTGTTCGAGCGTTTCCCGTACCGTTTCCGATTCGTCGCTTACATCGCGGGCGTATACGAAGTGCACGTCGCTCATTCGCTCGGCGTTCTCGAAGGGGTCGCCTCCGTGTACGAGGACCGCACCAGTGTCCGGCCTGCGGTACGAAGCGAGAAGGGAGAGCAACGTCGTCTTACCGGCGCCGTTACGCCCTATGAGGCCGTATATCCGTCCGGCTTCGAAGCTGGTGCTGACACGGTTGAGGGCTGTCGTATCCCTGAAGGTCACCGAGACCTTTTCTAACGCTGCCACCCGCGCGGTGTCAGTCTGCGTTGCGGTGTTCATCATCATCCTGCTGATCCTCCTGTGATACCCGGGAAATGAGTGTCGTGAGCTCGTCGGGAGCGAGGCCGAGTCGCTTCGACTCGCGCACGAGCGGCCGCACGAAGTCGGTCACAAGCGCTTCGCGGCGGGTGGCGAGAATGCGCTCGCGGGCGTCCGCACAGACGAACATGCCTACGCCGCGCTTCTTGTACAGAACTCCCTCGTCCACCAGCATGTTTACTCCTTTGAGAATCGTGAGGTGGTTGACCTGGTAGAACGACACCATTTGTGTCGACGACGGTACCTGGTCGTCGGGTCCGAGACTGCCGGAGAGAATCATGTCTTCGATGCGGTGCTTGATCTGCAGGAACAGCGGATCGGTGCTCATGTACTCACATCCCCATGGTTATATGGTTATATATAGAGGTATATAACCGAAACCAGGTTGCGTCAAGAGTTATATTCGAGGTTCAGCGCAAAAGGGTGTCGCGTGCGGCCTTGAGTTCAATAAACATCGCCGAGTCGCCACCACGGTCGGGGTGGTGCTGAAGCGAAAGAAAGCGGTACTGCCGGGTAAGCTCCCGCGCGGCCGGCCGCGGCGGCGGTGTCTGTTCGGGAAGCATCTCAAGGACGAAACAGGCGACCGTACGCTCACGCACCACCGGCGACAGCGCCGGGTACCGCGCCTCAAGCTCTGCAAGGTGTGCTCTGAACCTGGCTATCCACTGCACCGTCGAGTAGCGTTCATATTCGTGTATCTGTTTCTTACTCGAAGGAAAGAGCTTTGCCTGCCACAGCGGGTGGCGGCCGCTGCGGTTGTAGTGATTCTCGAGGTACCCTAAGTACTTCATGCAGGCGACAACCGGTCCGGGGAGCTGACGCGTGCGGGAGAGAATGTATGCCTTGCGGGCCGCATGGATGCGTTCGCGCTCTGCAAGGTAGTCGCGTTTGGCCGAAAGGAAGTCGGGGAAGAAGGGGTGCCGGGGAAGGGCGTAGCGCCGGCAGAATGCCTCTATCTCCGATGGCGCCACCTGTGCATGATGCAGCTGCCGGAACGCGTTTTTGCTGAGGCGTACCGCTCGGAGTTCGGCGCTGCTGCGGGCGCTGTCGAGGATGCGGGAGAAGGCCTCGTGCCGCTTGAGCGTTTTCGGCTGTCTGTCGAGCAGCTCGGCGATCGTGCAGGTTGCCGGAGCGCGTGGTCGGCGCCGCCGCCGGCGGATGCGTCTGCTGCGACGGTACAGCTGTCGGTTGGTCGGCATTACGAGAGTGATTGTAGCGCGATTGCGAGCGCAGGGTGTAGCATGTTACGCATGCAGACCGCGACCTTTGCCGACCCGATCGTGTTTTCTGACCTCGTGCTGCCGGTGCTCAAGCCCTTCGAGGCAGAGAACAACCTCGCGCTCGGTGTGCTTTCCACCATTCGAGCAGACCCCGCCCGATGGGAGAATCCCCTCATGGCAGTCGTTCATGACGGTTCTGCACCGACGGGGGACCGAATCGCCGCGGTGGTTGTTCGTACACCACCGTTTCCGGTGATTGTTGCCTATACCGAAACTGCATCAGACCCCGCGGTGGTTGAACGCGTGATTCAACTGCTGAAGGAGGTGTACGGTACGAAGATCACCGGGTTCAACATGGATACCCGAATCGCTTCCCCCTATGTCGAGGCGTGGTCGGCGGACACAGGCACGCAGGCATCGGTACACATGCGCATGCGTATCTACCGATGCGCCCGCGTTAATCCGCTGTCACCGGTTCCGGGCTTTCCCCGCACACCTGTTCCCGGGGATGCCGACCTGCTTAGGACCTTCGTCACCGGGTTCTATCGCGACGCGCTGCCGCAGGAGTACTCCGCCGAGCGGGTCGACGCGTATGTGCGGCGCATGCTCACCGCCGACCCGCTACAGCAGGGTGTGCTTCTGTGGGAAGTGAATGGCGAAGTCGTATCAATGGCAGCCTACTCAGGCCCCACGCCGCACGGCATACGCGTGAACGCCGTCTACACGCCACCCGAGTATCGTTCTCACGGCTACGCGAGTGCGTGCGTGGCAGAGCTGACGAGACGGCTTCTGTCCGGCGGGCGCGAGTTCTGCTTTCTTTTTACCGACCTCACAAATCCGACGTCGAACAAGATATACCAGGACATCGGCTACGAACCGGTATCCGACCACGTATACTGGCGCTTCGAGGAAGGGCCGTAACCGATGTCAGCCATCAGACGGTGAGAGTGGAAGCTCCAGGCGAAC
>JBKHAN010000110.1:0-6519 GCA_046542845.1 Spirochaetaceae bacterium | reverse complement strand
CGATCGCTCAGCTGAGTCGCAATGCTCACGGCGAGCAGGACGCACGCTGTGTAGTACAGCGGATAGCAGACGAACATGTTCCAGCGTGCCGTATTCACGTAGCGCCAGTTAGCCAGAAAAACATCAGAGAGATAGAAAAGCACCGCTCCCAGCTGCGCGACACGAATTCCACGAAACCGTCTCGCGCTTCCGGCGGCAACGAGCATAGTCGTAATCACCAGCGTGTACCCGATAATCTGCGGTTGCTCAGCCACCGGAACGGCTGGTCCAAGCCAGAAGAAGTAGACTGCGCCACTGGTCAGCAGCGCCCCTGGAAGCGCGAAACGGGCGCGCCTCCAGTCGATACCGAATGAGAACAACGCGCCGGCAATTCCAAAGTGGGCAACTACGAATGCATAGAGCCCGAGCATGAAGTTTCCTGGTCCCAGGAGATCTCCAAGCAGGCAGAACACGAGTCCAACGGTCATGAGCAGTCCGTATCGATATCTGAGGCCACCACCCACAACTGCCGCAAGTACATAGCTGCCAGAGGCGACCGCAGTAAAGACCATTGCCAGGCTTTCCGGGCCACCATTTCGTGCCCAGAGCATCAGAGCCGTGAACGCAAGTGAAATGGTACCGATGACAACTACCACAGGTGGGACAATCAGTTCTTCGCTACGCGTCATAGTGAGATTGTACCATGCGCGTCTCCGGTCGCCCAGAAACGGATATGCGCGTGGAGAGAGAAAAACCGTGTCGCGGGTCCCGGTGGATCGGGATAGGCTTCACTCGAGAGCTCACAATGACACCACTTCAGCCTACAGGCCTTATGATCAACCTGCTTCGCTATCCCTAGCGAAAGAGAATAACGACGCTTGATCGGCAGCAATCACCTATTAGGGCGCCGCGCTGCAGTCGAACTCACGGTATGTATGGAAGGTTCGCATCTGGCTCTCGGCGAATAGCGCCAGTCCCTGGTCTGAGGTGCAGCATTTCGCCTCCGGTGAGCGTTCCGACGAGTTCTCGGTGGACGCGCACCCGCCGGAGGTCGAGGCTGTCCGCCCCGAGCCCGTCGTTTCGCTTGCCCCTGGCAGCTTCTTCGTCGATTTTGGCCTTGCGGCTTTTGGGTCGATCGAGCTGACAACCGACCTCGACAAGGAGACCGACCTGGCCAACCGAGTGGCATCTATACCTCGTGTTCGCCGCGTGGAACGACTATCTGTTTACCGGTGATGACCGGTTCATAGCGGCCCGCTACGACGAACTCGTCCCGACATCCTTGAGGCGATACAGTTCACGCATGCCTGATCGACCCGGGGTCTCATGGGAATCCGTCCGCTCGCGCCGAGGTTCGGGTAACGACTGTACGCGGCACGATCATGGTGCGGGTCGCACATGAAGCTCGCGCACCCTACTTCGTCGAGATAGAAATCCCGGCGAATGTGTCTGCGACACTCGGTGTCCCTGCCGGGGTGGAACCAACACCGTCGTTCTCGACGGCCGCGTCGTCCATGCAGAGCGCGAGGGCGACAGACTCTACGTCCGTGGCGCCGGCAGTGGAGCGCACACGATGGTTTCGTCGCCACCGCAGGAGCCCTGGGCCGCGCGACCTAGTCACAGAATTTCCCATCCACCTTTCTTCATTACTATCTTTATCGTATGAATCATGTGAAGACCTTCTTGTTAATGACTGTGTTAACGGTGCTCTTTGTCATTGTTGGTGGAGCGATCGCCGGTGAGGGAGGTGCAATCGTCGCGCTCGCTGTTGCCGTTGCCATGAACGTGGCGGTGTGGTGGAACTCCGACCGTCTCGCGATCCGGATGACCCGCTCGCGGCCGCTCTCGCGGGCCCAATCCCCGGAGCTCTACGACATGGTTGAGCGCCTCGCGAAGCGAGCTTCGATTCCCGCACCGAAGGTGTATCTGCAGCCGTCGGCACAACCAAACGCTTTCGCGACCGGGCGTAGTCCACGTAACGCCGTTATAGCGGTTACCGACGGGCTGGTACAGCAGTTGAACGCAAACGAGATCGAGGGCGTGATTGCCCACGAACTCGCCCACATCAAGCATTATGATACGCTCATCAGTACCGTTGCAGCCGCCTTTGCGGGGGCAATTACGGTATTGGCACGAATTGGAACCTGGGGATTACTGCTTGGTGGTGGACGGGGACGAGACAACGGGAATGCGATTACCCTTCTGCTCGCGATCGTTCTTGCACCTCTCGCGGCGATGCTTATTCGCATGGCGGTTTCCCGCAGCCGCGAGTTTGCCGCCGACAGGCGCGCTGCCGACATTACCGGGTCGCCCGAGGGGCTCATGAACGCCCTGTCGAAACTCGATTCGCTTTCGCAGCGGTCTCGCATGCAGGTGAATGAAGCCGCGGGTCATATGTATATCGTGAATCCGCTACGCGGCGCCGGCGGAATGGCAGCGCTGTTCTCTACTCACCCGCCCATGGAGAAACGGATCGAACGGCTTCGCCGCATCACAGAGAAAGGCCAAGCGACCGCACGACTGCGTACTCGATAGAGGGGACATAGGGTTCCCAGGCTCGTTCGCCATAACCTCCGGCCATAAGCCATGCCTGGGGAATATCGCGCTCACGCAGGAAGTCGAAGGTCATTCTATCGCGAGTGATCAGCTGGTCGATCGTGAGTCGCAGATCCTGCGTGGAAGGAAGCCCGTCATGCTCGTAGGGATCCACGCCTCCGATTACATAGGCGATATCGGGCTTTCCGAGTGCGCCGAGTGCAGCGAGCCCTGACTCGAGCCTCGGCAGGTACTCATGTTCCTCGCCTGCGGCAATCGGAATGTCGTAGTTACTCTGGACATAGCTCGGGTGGGGTTTTCCGTCGGCGCACGTATCCGGCAGGTCCAGGGGCCAACCCGAAGCCATGTGTATGCTCAGGGTGATGATGCTGTCATCGCCGTCGGTGAGCGCCGCGGTTCCATCGCCTTTGTGTGCATCGAGATCGATTACCCACGCATTCCTCACTCCATTGTCGGCCTGGAGTTTCCGGATCGCAACGACAATGTCGTTCACAACACAGAAGCCGTGTCCGAAGTCGTAGTGACCGTGATGCCCACCGCCCCCGAGGTGGTAACAGTACCGTGCATCCCCGGAGATTGCCTCGACACCGGCCTGATAGCTCCGGGCGCACCACTGCAGAAAAGCGGTAAAGAGCTCACTCATGGTCTTTACCGCCTGCTGCGGTGCGTAGCGGTACGGCCGGCCCTGATCGTCTATAAGCTCGAAGGCTTCGAGAATCGCCTGTTCGAGCCCGGTCCCGTACAGACGCCCGGTGTACTCAGCACTGTGCGCGCGAAGAATATCGTCCAGCTTCATCTCGACCGGGTCGGGCAGAACGAGCCACTGATCGCGCGAAACTCCACGAGCGGCCAAGCGCACCTCCAGCTCGGAAACGACCCGCGCAGAGCGGTCGGGAGCCACCGGGATCAGAATGCCGTAGTCGAGAAGAGAAATGTGAGACAGGGGATCGTAAAGAACCATTGCACGAGTGTAGCCGAGCTCCCGCGGTACAGACAAGGGAACAGCGCGGGCACGAACGCAGCCGCTACGACCGCCCGAGCTTCAGTATTCGAAACGCTCCGCGCAGTACGACGACGAAAATGATACCGCCTACGATAAGGTCCGGGTAGCGGGAGTTCGTCAGGAGTACAAGAATGCCCGCGACAATAACGCCGACGTTAATGATCACGTCGTTGGACGTAAAGATCATACTCGCCTTCATATGCGCTTCTTCGTCCCGCGAGGTATGAAGCAGATACAGGCAGATGGAGTTCGCGATCAGCGCGAGGGTCGACACGACGATCATGGTCCCGAAGTCGGGCATGGCCTCGAGGCCGACGAAGCGCCTGATCACCTCGAAGAAGCCTATGCCCGCGAGCGTCAGCTGGAAGTACCCGCTCATGGTGGCAACGCGCTTTTTTCGCGTAACCGCCGCGCCCACCGCCCAGAGACTCAAGGCGTAGACGATGGAGTCGGCGAGCATATCGAGGGAATCTGCGACCAGCCCCATGGAGCCGGCGATGAAACCGGATACGCTCTCTATGAGAAAAAAACTGAAGTTAATGATCAGAACCGCCCACAGCAGTCGCGACTGCGTCCGGTGGGTATCGTTACCTGACCCTTGAAGCGCTACCGTTTCGTCTGCGACTACGTCGTCAGTGTTCTGCAGTGTCGATCCGAGGTCCAGCCTCGCGAGCAGATCGGCTATATGCTGTGTATCCCCGCTGTGAAAGACATCGACTGTGCGCGCGTCCAGATCGAAGCGAAGCGAATGAACGCCTTCGACGCTGTCGAGCTGCATCCTGACCATGGACTCTTCCGCCGGACAGTCCATGTCCGAAATGCGAAACATGCTTTTCTTCATAGCTCTGCCTGTCCTTTCTTTTTTTCTCAGACCGATGGTACCTGAATTTGCGTTTCCGCGAAAACCGGCGCCACGGCATATAAGCCATAGAGACGAAGGTACGGTACGCGTGGATAATGCCCCGGACATTATGATACGCTGAAACCTCGAAAAGTTAGGAGATTGTTCCTTGCCCGAAGACAGAGGCGACTCGGTCGCAACCCCAATCAAAAGCGCCAGATCGCTCCGTCTGATACCGTCTCGTCGCGCCCGACTCGGGATCCTGCTGATGTCCTACTGCCTCGCCCTTGCTATTATTGCTGGCAGTATGCTTGTCGGGTATCGCTCACAGGTGGACCTTCGAACGGACGAGCGAACGCGCGAAATCACCGTCGCCTACGATTCGGTTATTTCGACGCTGGCGGCAGCCCCGGAACTGTTCTATGCGCTGATCGCGAGCGACTCGGATGTGACGAGCATACTGCAGGAAGCGAACCGCGCGGACGACGACGAACTCGACCGGCTTAATCGCGAGCTGTTTTTGCTTCTTTCGAGTAAATACAAGACGCTACAGGAGCGCGACTTCAGGCAGCTTCATTTCCACCTCCGCGACAACAGAAGCTTCCTCAGGTTTCACCGCCCCGACCGCTTTGGAGACGACCTTACCGATATCCGGCCGACAGTCCGGCTCACGAACGAGCGACTCGAACCGACCTATGCGTTTGAAGAGGGACGCATCTACAACGGGTTCCGCTACGTCTACCCGGTTTTTCACGAGGGCGAGCACGCAGGAAGCGTCGAGGTCAGCATGAACTACCGCGCGTTAATTTCCCGCATGCAGGTAAGTCGTCCCGGGGTGTTCGATTTCCTGATGGTCCGTGACGTGGTGGAGAGTATGGTATTCGAAGGGGAACTCGGCAACTACGAACCGAGCTGCTTCAGCGGGGCTTTTCTGCGGGAGACAGCGTTCGAACAACCGGATACGCAGGGCGTTATTGGTGTTGATTTCTCCTGTATCTCCGAAGACACAGGTCAACTCGAACAGCTTCTTGAGAGTCTCGATGATTTCCGAGCAACGACGGTTGCTTTTATGGTAAATGGAGTCCCCGCGGCGGTATCGGCGCTGCCGGTCCGAAATATCGCGGACGATCCTGTCGCCCTTATACTCGGGTATACCCGGTTCGATGAAATCATTGTACTTCGACGGCTTTTCGGCGCTATAGGTCTTGCCCTGGTACTCCTGACGAGTACCGCGTTTTTTCTGTTCACGAGGGTCGTGCGGGCCCATGATCGCCTTGTGCACCTGAGCCGTGACATGCAGCGGACAATGCAGGAGAAAGACCGGTTCTTCTCGATCGTGTCTCACGATTTGCGAGGACCGGTCGGTTCGCTCGCAGGTCTTGCCTCGCTGCTACGCGATAGGCTCAAAGAACTCCCCGGACTCCCGGCCAATGCGCACGAGATAGCAGATGTTCTTGCCGAGGGTGCCGCAAACTCGTCGCGCCTCCTGGACGATCTGCTCGACTGGTCGCGATCTCAGCGTGGCGATCTGGCGTTCCGGCCGACCCTGGTGTCCCTGGACGACATTATCGAAGATCAGTGTTCGCTCCTGCGGCAGGCCGCACACGAAAAGGATATTTCGTTCTCGCAGGATAATCGAGGCCTGCGGGTCTACGCCGACGAGTACATGATTGGCACTATACTGCGCAATCTTCTGGCCAACGCAATCAAGTTCACGCCCGACGGCGGCAACGTGTCCGTCGAAACGCAGGAAACGACCGCCGGCGTTACAGTCGCGGTTACCGACACGGGAGTTGGCATGACCGAACAGCAGCAGCGCGACATTTTTGAGCTCTCGGTCAAGTCGTCAACACGCGGTACTCGAGCCGAAAGCGGCACGGGCCTGGGGCTTGCGGTGTGCCGGGAGTTTGTGGCGGCGCATAAAGGCCGTCTCGAGGTAGATTCGGGACTCGGCGTCGGTACCAGATTCACGATTTTTTTTCCGAACAAGGTATTTTGAGCAATGTCACCCGGAATCATGGTCTGGCAATCTCTATTGGATACATAAGAACAGTATTTAGCCAAAAAAGAGGTATTGGATGGCCGACCGGCTTCGGACAGCGCTATTGCAGGGACGAATTCGTGCACGCGTGGCTCCGGC
>JBKHAN010000109.1:0-6661 GCA_046542845.1 Spirochaetaceae bacterium | reverse complement strand
CCGTTTTCTACCTGCGTATAACCCATCTGCGACAGTATTCGCACACCGTAGGCGGAGCGAGCGCCTGATGCGCAGTACAGGATTACGTGCCGGTCTTTCGCGCCGATCTCCTCGGCCCGGGAGGCGAGCGCGTCGAGCGTGATGTTGATGGCGCCGGGATACGCGCCCATAGAAAACTCCATAGGGGTACGAACGTCAATGACCAGAGGGCCCTCGTCCGCTACCGGAGTCTGGTCGGCTGAGCCGGATGCCCCGCCGCCTGCCTCCTGTGCAGTTGCGTGCGCGTGGTCCTGCACCGACTTCGCCTCTATCGGCAACAGACCCACATTGAGGAGTGAATACCCGGCCGCGCGCGCGTGCCGCTCGATCGACAGATAGCCCCCGCTCGCGTTGAACACCGACTCGAATCCGGCCTCGATGAGCATGCGGGCGGCAACGTGGCCCTTCTGCCCATCATCACTGATCAGAAGAATGGTATGCCCTGCCGGAACCCGATCAAGGTTATCCCGAAGCATGTTCTGGCTCAGGTTACTGCTTCCTGCAAGATGCGCTTTTCGGAAGGCGATGGGATCGCGCAGGTCGATCGCGATGGGCTCGTGTTCCTGAACGAAGGTTTCGAGGTCGCGCGCGAGCACCGAGGGGCTGAATCCTGCGCGTTGGTTCTCGGCGGTGAACGCGGTCATGTTTACCGGTCCGTTCGGACTGTTGAACGGTGGCGCGTAGGCAAGATCAAGCTCGGCAAGATCGCTGACCGTGAGTCGTCCGAGTATAGCCGTGGCAATGACATCTATGCGCTTGTCGACGCCGACCCGACCTGCAGCCTGTGCCCCGAGTACGCGTCCGCTTTCGCGCTCATACACGAGCATGAGACTGACTTTCTCGGCGCCGGGATAGTATGCGGTGTGGCTGACCTTATGCGTGACGACCGCCTCGGCGTCAAAGCCCGCCTCGCTGGCCTGGGTGAGGCTCAAGCCGGTGGATCCGGCCGCTGCGTCGAAGACCTTCACGATCGAACTGCCACCGGCTCCGCGATAGCTGCGCATGGCCTGCGTGCTCCCGGCCTGACTGGGCGCGGCGCCGGCAAGCACGGCCAGCGCGTTTTCCGCTGCCAGGCGTCCCTGCCGGTTCGCGGGACCCGCGAGCGGCAGTCGGACGGTGCGACCGAGTACGGTGTGCTCGATTTCTACCATGTCACCGGAAGCGAAAATGTGCGGATCGCTCGTCTGCAACTCTGAAGTGACCTTGAGCCCACCCGCGGGGCCGAGCTCGAGCCCCGCGTCGGTTGCGAGTCGAAGCGTCGGGCGAACGCCGACGGAGAGAAGCACCATGTCCGCGTCGACTATGGAACCGTCGGAGAGCGTGAGCGCCGTGTCACCGATCTTTGAAAGCGAGGTTCCCAAGTGCAGCGAGACGCCATAGTCCTGCAGTTCCTTCGTCAGGAAACCCGCAATCTCGGGTTCGAGGTTGGGCATGATCTGCGGTGCCATTTCCACGAGACGCACGTCCATGCCGCGTTTCGCGAGGGCTTCGGCCATCTCAAGCCCTATAAATCCGCCCCCGATTACCGCAGCGTGCTTCGGCGATGCACTCTCGATATAGCGGTCTATGCGGTCCATATCATCCAGCGTCCAGAGCTGAAATACGTGATCTTTCTCGACCCCGGGGAGCGGTGGGACAATGGGCTTGCCACCCTGCGCGAGGATCAGCGCGTCGTAGGGATACGACTGTTCGTCGCCGGTTTCGCTGTTTCGCGCGTGTACGGTTCGCTTCTCGCGGTCGATTCGAAGCGCCTCGGTGTTCGTGTGAACGTGTACCCGATACTGGTCCCAGAAGGTCTCGGGGCTTGCGAGTATGAGCGATGAGCGGTGTTCAATGTCTCCCCCGATGTAGTAGGGGAGCCCGCAGTTTGCGAAGGAGACATCTGCCCCCTGTTCGAGAATGGTAATGTTGACGTCTCCGTCGAGGCGGCGTGCCCGCGCAGCCGCCGTTGCACCGGCAGCTACTCCACCGATAATAAGCAGGTTTTTCATGTTCTGATCTCTCCATTCATAATTTAATATCTATATATAGATATTACGATATAAAATCAAGGGGGTGTGCGTACTTTTCCAACGGTGTTCCGATATCGATATATAACTATCTATTAGTGCGTTTCCGCGTTATACTGTAATCAACCTCATTCAAGGAGAACGCTATGAAAGTTACTTCTCGTCATGTTACCGGTTGTTATCAGTCTGTTGTAGACGATGGTCGTAAACATGGATTGGTTCTTGACCTTCCGGAGGGAAAGAAAGGCGATGACATCGGCCCGACCGCGCTTGAGCTCGCTGCTATGGCGCTCGCCGGGTGTATCTCGACGATCTGGGCGGTCGTTGCTCATAATTCCGGGGTACGTTATCGAAAAATGGTGGTTGAACTGGAGCTCGAGAAACCGGATAGCGCTCCCACGTTCACGGGTTCGAAGGCACACGTAAAGGTTGACAGCGACGAGACACAGGAGACGCTCGAGCGCATACTCGAAAAAACAAAACAGGCGTGTCCCGTCGGCAGACTCTTCGAGCAGGCCGGTATCGATACACCGACCACTCTCGAAATCACGACGCTCATCGACGCCTGAAGACACGGAGCGATAACTAACACCGTAGATTTCTCATTGACCGCTACGCATTCCCGTTGGAGAATAATTTTCCTGGAGGACGCGGAATGGCAGACGAATCGGTGTATACAGGAAAGGGCTACGCGTGGCGCTCAGAAGCGCACGTACCGTCGATGGAAGCGTATCGCGAACTTTATTCGCGAAGCGTACACGCCCCGGAGACGTTCTGGGCGGAGGCGGCCCGGTCGCGTCTGGACTGGTTCCGCGATTTTCGCACGGTACGCGATGTCGACTTTGATACCGGCTCGGTAGCCTGGTTTCTCGACGGGGCATTAAACGTCTCGTACAACTGCCTCGACCGGCATCTCGCAGAGCGTGGGGATCAGACTGCGATCATCTGGGAAGGCGATACACCGGATCTTGTTCGCCATATCACCTACCGGGAACTGCACGCGGATGTCTGTCGTTTCGCAAACGTTCTCAAACGCTACGGCGTCCGCAAAGGCGACCGCGTCGCGATCTACCTGCCCATGATACCCGCCGCGGCG
The DNA here is from genome assembly GCA_046542845.1 of Spirochaetaceae bacterium. GTDB lineage: Bacteria > Spirochaetota > Spirochaetia > DSM-27196 > SKKC01 > SKKC01. Next base: position 3,517 of record JBKHAN010000109.1, on the reverse strand, counting down.
GTGGCCATGCTCGCCTGCGCGCGGATCGGGGCGGTGCACACCGTTGTCTTCGCGGGATTCAGCGCCGAGGCGCTGCGAGACCGTATTAACGACGCGCAGGCGGACATCGTGATTACCGCCGACCAGGGTCTACGCGGCGGCAAGGTCATTCCGCTGAAGCGCACCGTCGACGAGGCGGTTATGGCGGCGCCCTCGGTGCGCCACGTGCTGGTGACAAAACGAACCGGGGTCAGTGTGCCGCTCTTTCCGCCGCGCGACGTCGACCTCGACGAAGCCATGACGCAGGAGCGACCCTACTGCCCCGCAGAGGCCATGGATTCAGAGGATACGCTGTTTTTGCTCTACACCTCCGGGAGCACCGGCAAGCCCAAGGGCATCGCGCACACCACCGCCGGCTACCTTCTGTACACCTCGCTGACGCACGAACTGGTATTCGATTACCGCGAGGGCGACGTGTACGCCTGCGTGGCGGACGTCGGGTGGATCACGGGGCACAGCTACGTCGTGTACGGGCCGCTTGCCAACGGGGCGACCACGGTCATGTTCGAGTCGACCCCGGTGTATCCGGATGCGGGGCGATACTGGGACATGGTCGAGCGTCACAGGATTACCCAGTTTTACACCGCACCGACCGCCCTGCGTGCGGTAGCGCGCGAGTCATCCGACTACGTCAAGAAGTACGACCGCTCGAGTCTGCGCGTGCTCGGGACGGTGGGGGAACCCATCAACCCTGATACCTGGAAGTGGTACCACGACACCGTCGGTGAGAAGCGCTGCGCCATTGTCGACACCTGGTGGCAGACCGAAACCGGCGGCATCATGATTTCGCCGCTTCCCGGCGCCACCGACCTGAAGCCTGGCTCGGCGACCTTTCCGCTCCCCGGCATAGAGCCTGTGGTCCTCGACGAACACGGAAAGGAGATAGACGGGAACGGGGTATCAGGGCTCCTCGCCGTCAAGCACCCGTGGCCCGGCATGGCACGGACTATCTACGGCGATCACGACCGATTCCTGACCACCTACCTCAAGCCCTTTGGTGGCTACTACTTTACCGGCGACGGCTGTCGCCGCGACGAGGACGGGTATTACTGGATAACAGGACGCGTGGACGACGTCATTAACGTGAGCGGACACCGCATGGGTACCGCAGAAGTCGAGTCCGCCCTCGTGAACCACCCCGCGTGCGCCGAGGCGGCGGTGGTTGGTTTTCCGCACGAGATCAAGGGACAGGGAATTTTTGCCTACGTAGTGCTCGCCGCCGGCTGGGAGGACACCGAAGAGCTCGTCGGAGAGCTTCGCGGCGAGGTCCGAACGCGCATAGGTCCGATCGCTACGCCCGACCACATACTCGTGGCTCCGGGCCTCCCGAAGACGCGTTCCGGGAAGATCATGCGGCGCATACTCCGGAAGATCGGCGAACGCAAGGTCGACGAGCTCGGCGACACGAGCACGCTCGCCGACCCGAGCGTTGTGGAGACCATAATCGAAGCGCGCATGAAGCTCCCCGACGACTGCGTGACGCTGCAGGGCTGTTTTGATTAGAGTAAAATGTACAATAAATTGTAGTAATTATGTACAATTAATGATACTCTGATCTTCGGAGCAATTACATATGATCAGAAAGATGTCCATATCCGAAACCCGGCGGAAAATAACATCACTACAGGAAGAGCTGGAGTACGAGGATACTATCTCAGTCACAAACCACGGGAAAGAGGTGTTCGCGCTAATTCGATGGGACACCTACGAAAGTATTGCCGAAACGCTCGACATTATGTCTGACCCACAAGCTTTTGATGAACTACAACAGGGCTTGCAGCAGCTGGAGCGTGGGCAACTGCTTGATTTCGACACCTTCGTTTCCGAGCAGAATGTATACGATACAACTGACTGAGATTGCCGCACGGCGACTTCGTGAACTGGACGCGAAAACGCGTGGGCAGATTCTGAACAAGATTCAGCACCTTGCCGACGAGCCGCTCCTTCTTGGTAAAGCCCTGACGGGCCCCCTGAAAGAGTATCGGACACTGCGGGCTGCGGGTCAGCGTTATCGCATCATCTATAAAGTTGAAGAACAGGCAGTTGTTGTCATTGTCGTTACGGTCGGTATCCGTAAAGACGGCGATCGAAATGATGTCTACGAACTCATGAAAAAATACATTCGTACCCGTCTCATTGACCCGTAACCTCAAGCCCGTACGCGACCTGCCGGTAAAACAGCAGCACCCGCCGTTCCCGTACGGTAGCAACCTCGAGTTTAAGCCCCAGGTCCACGAAAGCCTTCCGCCACTCGGCGTCGGTCCGGTTGGAGTGGGTATGGCCCCGGAACTCGAGGTGGAACACGCTGTCGGTGAAAAAGGTCAGATGCTTCTGAGCGGCGTTTGTATAGACATCTTCTATTACAATGATGCGCTTCGCCACGCGCGCGGCCTCGCGAAGCACCGCGGTCACAACCCCGCGCCCGGAGCCTATGTCGAGTACGCTTCCGCGGTCGGGAAGCAGGTGTTCAATGTGAGCAGTTTTCCCGCGTGCCCAGGCGAGCGACAGGCAGTATCGACAGAGCAGCTGATATAGTCAATAATATGACTATGTTAATGGTCAACATACACGAGGCGAAGGCGCGTCTGTCCGAATATCTCAACATGCTCGAGTCAGAACGGGAGATTGTCCTCTGCAAGCGGAACATACCGGTCGCCGTCATACGCCCGCTTCCGACGCCACAGCGGAACCGTGCAATAGGCCTCGAAAAGGGTCGTCTGCACGTGCCCGAGACCTTTTTCGAGCCGCTGCCCGACGACATGCTCGCGCTTTACTCCGGCGAGGACTCGTGAAGATTCTGCTTGATACCTGTACCTTTCTCTGGATCGCCTCGGACAGTGATGCTCTCTCGGATGTTGCGAGACATCTTTTCCTGGCTGCAGATGAGGTGTGGCTCAGTGCTGCATCGTGCGAGGAAATCGTGGTCAAGTATCAACTCGGGAGGCTGCCGCTTCCTGAAAATCCTATACGATACATTCCGCGTATCAGGCAGAATCATGGCGTCGGCTCACTCGCGATCGACGAGACCGACGCCTTGCAAATCGCGGCATTACCACCCATCCACAAAGACCCCTTCGATCGCCTCATCGTAAGCCAGGCCATCTGCCGTGGACTCACCATACTGACCCCCGATGCAGCCATTCGGGCCTATCCCGCCCTGACCGACTGGTAGTGTGATCGTTTTTTCGAGTTGACTAGTCAGATTATATTGTTGACGGAGAATGCACCATGAATACCCGCCCGCCCGTGACTCTCGTCGCGCTCCTGCGCGGCATCAACGTCGGTGGCAAGAACAAGATCAACATGCAGGATCTCAAACGAGCCTTCGCACAGGCCGGCCTCGAGAACGTCTCTACCTACATCAACTCCGGTAATATTCTTTTTCAGCATCAGGCTGATGATGAGCCGGCAGGTCCCGGTACCGCCGATCCACGCTACCGCGGGCTCGCCACCCGCCTCGAGTTCGTGATTCGGAGCG
>JBKHAN010000007.1:0-78188 GCA_046542845.1 Spirochaetaceae bacterium | reverse complement strand
GATACGATGCCACCTTAGCTCAGCTGGCCAGAGCACGTGACTTGTAATCTCGGGGTCGCCGGTTCGAATCCGGCAGGTGGCTTATTGACAGCAGGGCATACGTGGTGCTACGTTCTGACGCACTCGGTTCGAGGGCTTTGCTCACAGAGCTTTCGAATCTGAAATGTATCCCGAACTGTCCGTATCAGGCGGGAGATAAACAGGAAGTGTTATGACGGGGCGATGCCCGAGCGGCCAAAGGGAGCAGACTGTAAATCTGCCGGCGTACGCCTTCGAAGGTTCGAATCCTTCTCGCCCCATACCTTTTCAAGGCACGTTCGATGCCTGAAGCGAAAAAAAGCGGTTTTCGCTTTACCTGTACACGCTGTTCAAACTGTTGCAGACACGAGTCCGGATACGTTTTTCTATCTGAGAAGGATATATCGCGCCTTTGCGAGGGTCTGTCACTCGACCGGAACGAGTTTCTCGATGCATACTGCAAGACAGTCGATCTTGGACTTGTCCGCCGTGTCAGTCTCAAGGAGCAGGAGAACTTCGATTGCGTGTTTTTTCTGGAAGGGCGGTGCAGTGTATATCCTTTTCGGCCGCTTCAATGCCGAAGCTATCCCTTCTGGCCGTCAATCGTAGAATCGCAAAAGGCCTGGCAGGAGGAAGCTGCGCACTGCCCCGGTATAAACATAGGCCGCAGACACTCAGACGAGACGGTGCTGGACTGGCTTATTGCTCGACGACAGGAGCCTCTCGTCGAGGATTGACGCCGGTTCCGCGGAGGTCGACGTGACGTTTAAATTCTGGGGTGTTCGAGGGTCGATACCGACACCTCTGACAAATGACCGATTGAAACGGAAAATCTCCACGATTGTACAACGCATACGACCGTCCGATATCGAGTCCCCGAGCAGCCGAGAGGCGTTCATGGCGGACCTGCCGGAATGGCTGTTTGGTACGCCCGGAGGCAACACCACCTGCCTGGAGGTTGTTCTCTCGGACGGCACCCATGTTATTTTCGATTGCGGGAGCGGGGTCAGGGAGCTGTCATCCGAACGTCTGAAGTCCGACGACGGTCCGACGACCTACCACGTGCTGTTCACCCACTTTCACTACGACCATCTTCAGGGGCTGCCCTTCTTCGCGCCTGCGTACATACCGGGGTACACAATCAATTTTTACAGTCCCGTACCGGGGTTTGAGGACATCGTCCGGAACCAGATGAGGCATCCCTACTTTCCGGTTACCATGGAAGGCACGATGCGGAGTTCCCTCGCGTTCCACAAGCTCCCGGAATCGGGTTCCTTACACGTCGGGTCCGCCGCCATCAGCTGGCGCCGGGTCAACCACCCCGGAGGTGCCTACGCGTACCGGGTAGAGGAAAACGGGAGGGTGCTTGTGTTCGCTCCCGACGTCGAGCTGTCCGACAGCGAGTTCGAGCGTAACGAATCGAATCGCAGTTTCTTCGGATCCGTTCACGCGATGGTCCTCGATGCGCAGTACACCCTTGGCGAAGCCATAGAAAAGTATGACTGGGGCCATTCGAGTTACAGCCTGGACGTCGATTTTGCCGGGGGATGGCGAGTACGCAAATTGTTTCTTTTTCATCACGAACCGCTGTACGACGACCGCAAACTGTACAGAAACCTTCAGGCGGCGCGCTGGTACGCAGCGAGAAGCGGTCACGATTCGCTTGAGGTGCATATGGCTATTGAGGGAACCGTTCACCGCGTGTAGCCGGCGTCAGGTGGGATCCGACAGAATGTGCTACACTTGAGATTCTGAAATGAGCAGCTCCGTAACGATCGATGGTAACCAGACGATATCCCTTTTCGTTTTACTGCGGAAAAATGAAGAAGTACTGGACTCTTCGTGTCGGAGACTGCTTCGTACCATCGAACAGAATCTGCAGCAGGAATTGTCAATTGAAGAACTTGAGCGTATCGAACAGGAAATCCACGAAGCGAGCGGGGACAGCCATCTCCGCAGCTAGAATACTCGCTTCAATCACGGTGCTGTTTCTGACGGTCGAATTTGCATCGGCTCAAAGGACAGTCGCGCCGGTCGGAGAACAGATACCATTTCTACGCTCTGCGGCGCTCGCGAGCGGTGAGGGTTCGGTCTCACGGCAGGATAATCCTGATTTCACTGTATTGAACCCGGCGGCGTCCGGCGCGCTGCAAAGGACGGTTGTCAGCCTTTCATACACAGGCCTTACGGGCTTCGGGCGTGACGGCCAGGGTTGGGACGGCCATGCGGGAAGCGTAATGGCGTCACAGCCGAGCAGGTACGGGGTATTCACGGGTGGATTCGGGCTTATATCAACGGGGCTTCGCGATTTTGATGTCGGGTCCGGTCTTATGCTTTCCTTCGGGTATTCGCGGGATGTCTGGGACGATCTGCTTGTCGGCGCCGGTGTGACGACCGATTTCGGCGGACACGGTGGGGGGCTCGCCTTCGGAACGGGGCTGGATATCGGTTTCATTCATAAGCCGGCGACAATCTTCGGCTACGAAGGTGCACAGTGGGGTGGGTCGATACGACGCATCGGATATCCCTACCGGCCTCTCGAAGGCTTTTCAGGACTTCCCGCGTCGTTTACTCCCCAGATTGGTCTGATGCTTCCCGTGATTGACGGCGAAGACCTGTCTGTGGAGCTGTACACCGACATCTCGACACCGGGATTCCGTGACGGAAGACTGTCGGTTGCAGCGGAAATGCATCTTTTCGATCGCATCGTATTCAGCACCGGCATTGGTCTGAGCGCCCGGGAGATGTTCGACCGTAACACCCCGAGCCGTTCACTCGTCCCTTCCTTCGCCGTCACCGGACGTTTTACCACGGGTCTCCCCGGCTCGCCGGGCACGGCGGAGACGCTTATTTCGGAACGGGGCTGGGAGCGAAACGAGTTTGCCGTCCACAGCGCAGCACGACCGCTGTACGGGTCGGTATGGGGTCTCTCAGGTGGCCTCACGGCATCGCTCGGGAGCGTCGACGATACTCCGCCGGTAATCGAGGTAGAATACGAGGATCGTCAGTATATCAGCCCGAATAATTCGGGCGTACAGGACGACATTGTAGTCCCGGTGGATATTGTCGACGAAGACCGTTTTCTTTTCGGGTACCGCTTCGTCGTACAGAATGAACAGGGCGATACGGTTCGTGAGGTTTCGGCCCGGGCCCCGTTGCCGCCCGAACGCAGTGTCGCAACCTTTTTTGAGCGACTCGGCCGTATAGACACCGGTATCACCGTGCCGGAGCGTTTCCGGTGGAACGGCCGATCGGACGCGGGAGCAATTGTTCCCGACGGCTCGTACCGGTTTTTCGTGGAGGCGTGGGACGACAACGACAATGTGGCGGTGTCGGATACGTTCGAAGTGGTCGTCGACCTGACGCCGCCGGAAGCAGAGCTTACGACGCCGTTTGGCGCCGAGCGCGTCTTTTCACCCGATGGCGATGGTATTCGTGACCGATTTCCCGTGAGACAGGCTGGTTCCTCCGAGGATCTCTGGGTGGGGGAGATCCGTGCAGCGGACGGTGAGCTTGTTCGGACGTTCGAGTGGGTAAACGGTCCGCCTGAGTCCTTCGATTGGGACGGGACCGACGATAACGAGGCCCGGGTCGACGACGGCGTCTATTCCTATCGCCTGTACGCGACGGATCGGGCCGGCAACGAGTTCACGGCGAATCTGTCGAACATCATTATCGATACTCAGGAAACCCCGGTCGCACTGACGATAGACCGCGCGTATCTCGCGCCTACCGGGAATGGCGTAAACGAGCAGCTGGGAATACGCATGGACGTTCCGGTGCGAAGGAATATTCAGTCCTGGGAGATGACGGTACGGGACGCGGCCGGCAGCGCCGTGTTCGGCCTCGGTGGTGGCGTTGACGGACCCCCGGAACGCTACGATTTCCGCGGTCGGGCATCCGACGGCACGCTGCTTCCGGACGGCGCATACACCGCGGAGCTTCAGGTGCGATATCGTGTCGGACGCGTCGAGCGGGCCGTTTCACCGGCGTTCGTGGTCGACACCACGCCGCCGCAAGCATCCGTACTGACGGAGACCGATGTCTTTACTCCCACGGGAGACGGCAATCGCGACGGGATGGTTTTCTACCACGAGGCCGACGCAGCGGACTACTGGATCGCACGAGTGCGGAACAACGAGGAAGAGACCGTACACGAAGTTCGCTGGAACCGGGTTCCACCCGCCAGATACGTGTGGGACGGTCGTACCACAGCAGGCCCGCTCGCCGACGACGGTGACTACACCTACGAACTCGAAGGTGTCGATGCGGCAGGCAACCGATCCGACCCTGAGACGGCGACCGTTACGCTCACAACCGAAGATGTTGACGTCCTTCTCACGATTGACCTCGACGCCTTTTCTCCGAACTCGAACGGTGTCAGGGATACCGTCAGTCTTTTCCCCCGGGTTCGCGCGACGCAGGAGGTGCGCTCGTATCGTCTGGAGATCCTGAATGAAGCACAGGAAGCTGTCAGGACCTTTCAGGGAAACAGCGAGGTCCCGTCGCAGGTTGTCTGGGACGGGATTGACCGCCAAGGGCGACAGATTCCAGACGGGCGATACCGCGCGAATCTCGAAGTCGTGTTCGAGACGGATGTCAGTGCCGCGGCCGAGACGCCGGAGTTCATTGCCGATACGCGTGCGCCGGAAGTGAATCTTTCGGTTGATCACCGTCTGTTCTCGCCGGACGGGCAGGACGGCAGGCAATCTGTCGGATTTACACAGTCTGGAAGCGAAGAGTCCTTGTGGCAGGGGCGGGTGACCGACGCGTCGGGTCAAACTGTCCGTTCCTACGAGTGGTCGGGACGGCCACGAAATTTCCAGTGGGATGGTCGTGACGATGTCGGGAACCGGGTTGCCGACGGACTGTATCGCTACGAACTGACGGCGACGGATACCGCTGGTAATACGCTCGAAGCTTCGATCGACGATATCCGGCTCGATACGCGCGAAGCACGCCTCTTTCTTACGATAGACGCCCCGGGCATTGCTCCGACTGGAAACGGCCTGTTTGAGGATCTGGGGTTCTCACTGATCGCATCGCTTACCGAAGGGTTGTCCGACTGGGAACTGCGTATCGAGTCGGTGGATTCACAGCGGGTCGTCCGGCGATTTCGCGGGGATACGCTTGAACGCGAGCAGGAGCTCAGGTGGGATGGCCGGGACGAATCCGGTTCTGTTGTTGACGACGGGCGGTACCACGCAGTCTTCACAGCGCGCTATGAGAAAGGAAACCGTCCAAGGGTCCGATCGAGTGCGTTTGATGTAGTGGCGAATCCCCCTGAGGTCGATGTAGCCCTGAATCCGATCCCTTTTGCGCCTGACGGAAGCACTGATCGGGATGAACTCGAGATACAGATTGCGGTCGACAGTCCCGTTGAAATCGACGAATGGGTGTTTGAGATCCTGGACAGGAACGGACGCTTTTTCAACGAATTCTTCGGTTCGGGGACGCCGGCTGAAAGCATTCTCTGGGACGGACGCGCGATAGACGGCGAGCTCGTCATATCCGCGGAGGATTACCCCTACGTGTTGACTGTGCGGGACGTCTATGGGAATGAGACATCTGTTGAAGGCGTCATTCCGGTCGATATTCTGGTTGTGGTTGACGGAGACGCCCTGAAAGTGCAGATACCCAGTATCACCTTTCTGCCGAACAGTTCTTCGCTCATTATCGACACCGAAGACCCGCGGGGACGACAGAACTCGCTGGTTCTCGACAGGCTGGTGGAGATTTTTGACCGCTATCCCCAGTACCGGATAACGGTCGAGGGGCACGCGGTCAACCCCTCGGGTACCGAACGCGAAGAAGTGGAATATCTGGCACCTCTTTCCCTGCAGCGGGCACAGTCGGTACGGCAGGCACTTATCGAGCGTGGAATGTCGGCCGGGCGCATCGATACCGTCGGCCGAGGGGGGCGTGACCCCCTCGTTCCGCATGACGACCTGGACGAGCGGTGGAAAAATCGCCGCGTAGAGTTCATTCTCGAACGATAGTCCGTGGTGAAGGGGTATGAATGAGGATTCCTGATTCGGTCATAGAGAGCGTACGCGACCAGGTTGATATCGTCGACGTGGTCGGCGAGTACGTCGCGCTCACCCGAAGAGGAAACCGTTACTGGGGTCTGAGTCCGTTTACTCAGGAGAAAACCCCATCGTTCACCGTAAGTCCCGATCGCGGACTTTTCTACTGTTTCTCCACAAACAAGGGCGGGAACCTGTTCACCTTCGTTATGGAAATGGAGCGTGTAAGCTTTCCCGAGGCGGTGCGGATGCTCGCGCGTCGCGTCGGGATAGAAATCGCGGAGGACAGCGACCCGACCGAAGTCTCCAGTCGCGAACCGTTGCGGGAGTTATACCGGCGCGTCTGCGGTAGTTTTCGGTATCTTCTCAAAAGCCACGCTGAGGGCCGTGAGGCGAGAGAGTACCTCAAGCGTCGAGGTATCAGCCCGGACACGCAGGAGGCGTTTCAGCTCGGTTGGGCACCGAAGGATGCGTTCTGGCTGTATAAGTTTCTGCTCCAGAAGTCATATTCCGCGGAATTCCTTGCTACCAGCGGTCTTTTTACGCGCGCAAACCCGCGTCGTGCCCTGTTCGCGGGGCGACTTATGTTCCCGATCGTTTCGAGAAACGGAGACGTTATTGCTTTCGGTGGTCGACTGCTGAGCGGAGACGGTCCCAAATACCTGAACAGCCCCAATACCGACATTTTCCAGAAGTCGAGAGAACTCTACGGTCTGTATCCCTCGCTTCAGTCGATACGCTCTTCAGGTGATTTTATTCTGGTCGAAGGGTACACCGACGTGCTCGCGATGCATCAGGCCGGTGTACGAAACGCAGTTGCGCCGCTGGGAACAGCGTTTACACCGGAACAGGCGAAAAGTCTGTCGCGTTTCGTCGAGCGCGCGGTGCTCATCCTCGACGCCGACCGTGCCGGCTTCGCAGCATCCATGAAGGCATCGATCATTTGCGAGCAGCACGACATCCGCCCGACCGTCGTCGAGCTTCCGGCGGGTAAGGATCCGGCGGATTTACTTGTAGAGGGCGGAGAAGCAGTATTGCAGGAATCTGCTGTTTCAGCTATAAGTAGTTTGGAATATTTTACCGGTGTGTATGGCACGCGATCTCAATCTGACAGTCCCGAGGGTAAAGAGCTTGTTTTGCGGGAGCTGTTTCCGTATATTCAAAGTATACGTTCTGAGGTTCGTCAAGAGGCAAGCTTGGCATACATCGCCGATACTCTGGATTTGCAGAGATCTAGCATTATACGGGAGTTTGAAAAGCGAAAACAGGGCCTGAAGCCCGGTAGCGTGTCTCAAGATGAATCAAATAAACGAATGGATTCACTTTCGGAGGAGTTGTACCTCATGCTCGCGGTTGCAGTTAACTGCGAGCATTTTCCGTTGGTACGAACAATACTGCAGGTAGACGATCTCAGTGACAACATGGCTCGCGATCTGTATATCGCGCTCGAAGAGTCGTATCGTGCCGAAGAATCGGATTTCGACAGAATTCTGGCTCGAGTGGAAGATCAGCGACTGCATCAGCTGCTGTATGAGCGCGCAGCGGGGGACGAGTTTTCGGTTAATACCGAACAGGTGGTACGGGACGCCGTGCGGGCAGTAAAGCGGCGCGCGGTCGAAACGAAGTTGCGCAGCGTTCAGTCGCAGCTTCGATCGGCAGACAATTCTGTGGAAGAGCAACGGAGACTTATGACGGAAAAAGCGTACCTCGATGGTGAATTGCAGAAATTGAAGGTGGTACAGCATGGATGAGTTACAAAATGACCCGGCAATCGAAAAGCTTCTCGAGTTTGCGCGGGACAAGAAAACGCTCACCTATGAAGAGGTGCGGGATCACCTGCCAGACCATATCGTGAACTCGGATAAAATCGAAGATGTGATTGCTATCCTCGGCAAGAACAATGTTCGTCTCGAGGACGAGGTGGTGGATGTCACGGCGGAGGACGTTGAGCGGGTCGTCAAGCAGGAAAAGAAGAAGCAACGCCTCGTATACGGCGACAAGGACTCAAACATCGACGATCCTATCCGGCTGTATCTTCGCGAAATTGGCCGCGAAAACCTCCTCACCGCTGAACAGGAAGTCGAGCTCTCCAAAAAAATGGAGGACGGCGAGAACATCATAAAGGAAGTAATTCGCGGCTCCGGTGTCCTTGTGAATGAGTTTTACGGGCTCGCGCAGCGTGCATTCTCAAAGCGCGATCCTCGTGACATGAACCTGAGTAAAAAAGAGATCTCCGAATATCTTGCGGAGCGAAGGCGATTGTACCAGTTCTATCGGGATGCCGTGCGGACAAACATACAGGATCTGAAAGCCTATATGGAGGAGAAGCGCAACGTTACCGATCGTGGCGGCGACGTGCTTACCGACGAAAGTCTCGCCGGAAAGCGCGACAATCTCCGGAAAAAACTCGTCAAGATAGATCTGCATCAGGATGAGATCCTGAGTATCAGTGAGAAGTTTATTACCGCTGCGAAAAAGATCCGGAAATACCGGAAAGAAGAGGAGCGAATCGAAAAGCGTCTCCGTGTCGGCAGCATGCGCGAACTGCGGAGTCTCGGACGAGGTTTAGCAAGTTCCTCGCAGCGCGAGAAGATCGAGGCGGATCTTGGCATATCGGCGGATCAGAACAAAGAGAAAATACGCCAGATACAGATTACCGACAAGAAGCTGAAAGCACTGGAAGTGGAGTTTGAGAACTCCATCGAAGATATTCTGGACATGTCACGGGAGATTACCCGGGGCAAGACCATGATGCAGAATGCGAAGGATCGCCTTATAAAGGCAAATCTCCGCCTGGTTGTAAGTATTGCCAAGAAATATACGAACCGGGGCCTCCATTTCTTCGATCTCGTACAGGAAGGCAATATAGGGCTCATTAAGGCAGTCGAGAAGTTTGAATACCGCAAGGGCTACAAGTTCTCGACCTACGCGACCTGGTGGATACGACAGGCTATCACCCGATCCATTTCCGATCAGGCGAGAACCATACGCGTTCCTGTGCACATGATCGAGCAGATCAACAAAGTGGTCCGGGAAAGCCGGCAGCTTATGCAGGTTCTCGGTCGTGAGCCGAACGACGAGGAAGTGGCCGAGCGTCTTGGATGGACCGTCGCCCGGGTGAAAAGCGTCAAGAACGTCGCGCGCGAGCCCATTTCCCTCGAAACTCCGATCGGCGAGGAAGAAGACAGTCTGCTCGGCGACTTTATCGAGGATAAGGACGTCGAGAACCCTTCTCAGCAGACTGCGTTTACCCTGCTGCAGGAGCAGCTCAGAACGGTTCTGTCGACCCTGCCGCCTCGGGAGCAGGAAGTCCTGAAGATGCGTTTCGGGCTTGAAGACGGATATTCCCTGACGCTTGAAGAAGTCGGTTTGTATTTTAATGTTACACGCGAACGCATACGACAGATAGAGGCAAAAGCCTTGAGGCGGCTCAGGCATCCGAAGCGAAGCCGCCGATTGAAAGATTATCTTGATCAGTAAAAAACAGGAATTACAGGCACGACGCGGGAGGATTGTAGAGTGCAGGACGTAATAGAGAAACTGAAAACCCTTCAGGACATCCTGTCCGAGCGGTATCGGATCGAACAGGAGCTCAAGAACATTCCGAAGAGCCTTTCTACCAAGACCGAGCTCCTGACCAGACTGAAACGACAGTACATCGAGAAAAACGAGGAATACGAACAGACGAGGACGCGGATCAGAGACATCAAGGCGCGCATGGACGAGGCAGAGCGTGATCGTGAGCACTACGAGCAGCAGATGGCCGAGATCAAGACGCAGCGTGAATACGAAGCTCTCGACAAGGAAATCCGCGAGGCAGGCGAACGGGAGCAGCAGCTCAGAAAAGAGCTGCAGCGTGAAGAGCGGATCCTTGAGGAAATGAAGCACAGCCTTGAGCGTGAAGAGCTCATGATTTCGGAGCAGGAAAAAGAGCTTGAGGACGAGCAGAGTCGAATAGAGAGCGAGAGCGAGAGCAAGCGGACGCAGATCGACGCGTTGAAGTCCGAAGCCGATATCGTTACGCCTGGAATGGATGAAAATCTTCTGTTCAAGTTTGACCGTATTATCCGGAGTCAGGAGGGCGAAGGCATCGTCCCGCTTCGCAAGGGCGTCTGCAGCGGATGCAACATGATACTCCCTCGACAGTTTGTGAACGACGTACGCTCAGCGGAGTCGATTCATTTCTGCCCGTACTGCTCGAAGATCGTTTTTTACGTCGAAGACGACCAGGCAAGCCCGGACGACGATGCTGAAGGTCTCATGGACGTTCTCGACGAAGACTCCACGGGGGGGCTTGCCGATCTTATAGACGAGGACGACGCCTTTACCGACGAAGAAGAGCTTATCGACGATCTTGACTCGCCTTTGGCAGCACGCGACGAAGACGAGGAAGACGAAGAGGACGAGGACGAGGACGAGGAAGCCGGACTTGTGGCCGACGATGAAGACGAGGTCGACGAGGACGATGACACTGACGTGGATGAGGTAGACGCTGACGAAGAAGATGAGCTTGAGGAAGAGGACGAAGAAGAAGAGGAAGACTGAAATACACGATCTGACAGAAGACCGGTTTCGGAGCAGGTTGGAAAAGACTGCCGCCGTGCAGCGCATCACCATGCCTCGCACGGAGGAAAGTCCGGGCTCCATATGAGCAGGGTACCGGGTAATTCCCGGGAACGGACACGGTTATCGTGTCTGTGACAGAAAGTGCCTCAGAAACCAGACCGCCTGTTCGGCCGCACGTCGGCCGTTCGGGTAAGGGTGAAAGGGTGGGGTAAGAGCCCACCTGTTTTCCGGTAACGGAAAATGATGGTAAACCTTTCCCGGAGCAAGATCAAACAGTGCTGTTCGGTTGCTCAGCCGATGTTGCCGGTCTTTGTGGCCGGAAACAACAGCACGGGTAGATTGCTGCACCCAGAGCGGTGGTAACGCCTGACTCTGAAAGATAGATGGCAGTCAGACCGACAGAAGTCGCTGTCGGTTGGACAGAACCCGGCTTACCACCTGCTCCGAAACCGTGTTTTCTCGCTCAGAACCCCCTTCTTCGCCCGATTGACCTTCACCGCGTGTCTGATATTTAATGGCGCAGGTTGTTCGATGATCTACTCCACCGATAAACGCAGCACTTCAAAGGCCAATCGGTCAAGAAAAAGCGATATTAACTCATCCGGTCACGGCGCCCAGCAGAGACCACGGATGTTAGTGTGGATGGCGGGACTCGGTGGCGCGGTTTTGATTGCTGTGAGTACGTTTTTCGTGTTCGGCGGCGACGTTCCAACCATGGGCAACCCGACGGGAATTGACAGGGACCGAATCGAACTGTTGTGGGGCGAAGGGGAGTACGGAGAGTTAATTAGCCTGACCGACAGGTTTTTATCCGCCGATCCGGTAGACATCGATGCGCTTGTGTTCCGCGGTCTGGCCGGCTATTACGCAGCCGCCGCAGACGTCGACCTCGAAAACCGCGACGATCTGATTCGGTCGTCTATACAGTTTCTGCTTCGAGCGCAGACGGTATCGGCGGATCACTTTTCGGCAGAAGTAAACTTTGTTCTTGGGCTTGCGTATTATGAGCGAGGGACTCATTATGCCGATCTCGCCGTCGAGCACCTTCAGCAGGCGATTGAGATGGGTGTCGACGAGGCTTCAGCGTACGAGTTTCTCGGGCTTTCATATGAACGGTTGTACGACCGGGACCGTGCCATCGAGAACCTGCTTCTGGCTGCGGAACGATCCCCTCGTGATGTGTCGTTTCTGGCGGTTGCCGAACGACTGGTGGAAAACAATCAGTCTCGTGAGGCTCTGCCTCACCTTCAAAGAGTTATCTCGGAGTCGGATGAGCCACAGCTCGTGCACGAAGCACGTTTCCTCCTGGGCCAGATCGAGCTTGCAGATGAACGATACGATCGCGCCGAGGAGCAGTTTCGTCTCGTTCTTGAAGAGGACCCGAATTCTGCCGATGCTCATTTCTACCTGGGAGAACTTTTTGATGCAATGGGTGACGGAGTTCGTGCGCGAGCCCAATGGCGAAACGCAGTGAATATAGATAGCGCTCACGCTGCTGCATTGCGGCGCCTGGACAGCTAGCGGAGGAAAATATGGGGTTTGGAAAAGCACTGAGTTTGTCGAGTGACATCGGCATAGATCTGGGTACCTGCAACACGCTCGTATACGTGGGTGGGCGCGGGATATGCGCCAACGAGCCGAGCGTCGTGGCAGTGGAGCGTGGTACTCGAAAGGTGGTCGCAGTCGGGGAAGAGGCACGACGGATGCTCTGGAAGACCCCAGGAGATATCATCGCGATCAGGCCGTTAAGGGACGGAGTCATTGCAGATCCCGAGACAACCGAGCGAATGATACGATATTTTGTTCACCGTGTGCTTTCACGGAGATGGTTCGTGAAGCCTCGCATGGTCATCGGTGTTCCGGCCTGCATCACCGAGGTAGAGGAACGCGCGGTACAGGATGCAGCGTATAAAGCCGGAGCGCGCGAAGTGAAGGTAATCCCGGAATCGCTCGCAGCTGCAATTGGCGCGAATATTCCTATCTACGAACCAGCTGGGCACATGGTTTGCGATATTGGTGGGGGTACCAGTGAAATATCGGTGATTTCCCTTGGCGGTATGGTCGTTACAAACGCGATCCGCCTTGGCGGCGACGAGTTCGACGAAGCGATCATGAAACATGTTCGTACCGTGCACAACCTCATAATCGGTGAACGGACCGCCGAGGAACTGAAAAAGAATATTGGAAACGCAACTCCGGACAAAAAGATAGAAAAGATGGAAGTCAAGGGTACGGATGCGATTACCGGTCTGCCTCGTCGACTTGAGATCGATTCCGTCGAGGTCCGGGAGGCTCTTCAGGAACCGATAAACGCCATAGTCGAGGAGATAAAGCGAACGCTCGGTCAGACTCCGCCCGAGCTTGCTGCCGATATTGTCGAGCGTGGCATCGTCATGACCGGTGGTGGAAGCCTGTTGAAAGGTCTCGACACCCTGATCGCAAATGAGACAGGTGTCCCGTGTTTCAAGGCGGAAGATCCGCTGAACTGTGTCTGTCTCGGTACCGGAATGTATTTCGAACACATGAGGACCAAGAATAACAGTCGGAACATCTATAACTCCATGAACGCCTGATCGGGCGTTGCACGGTTTGCGTATGGACATCAGAGGATTCCTTAAGCTTCACAGTACTCTGGTCGTCTTTGTCCTGATAGTGTCCGTATCAAGCGTGTCGCTGCTGTTCTCGACCTCATCTCTGGTGAATCAGGGAAGCACTGTTCTCGGTGTCATGCAGGCCGGTGTGAGTTCGCTTGGACGGTTCTTCACTGAAACAGTGGACTCGGTTCGGCAGCTGGGACAGTTGCGCGACGATTACGACGCCTTGCTTGAACGAGTCAGGTCGGCGGAAGTTCTCGAACAGGATATAGAGTCGCTGAGGAGGGAGAACGAGCAGCTCAGGAGTATTCTCGATTTCTCAGAGTCTCTCAGGTACGATCACATGCCTGCGCAAATAATCGGGCGTGATCCGCAGAGCCTTTTTTCGACGATAACGGTTAACCGTGGATCGCGGCACGGTGTGGAACGCGACTCGCCGGTCGTTGCCGTGCAGGAGGGCCGTGAAGCGCTTGTCGGGCGGGTAGTGGAGGTCAGCGAACTCAGCTCGCGTGTTCAGCCCATTACCCAGCCCGGCTCTTTCGTGTCGGCAATGATCTCCGATTCGCGGCACCAGGGGCTTGCAGCCGGTACCGGCAGTGCGAACGGGGCAGTCGAGCTTCGACACATACCGCAGTCTGCAGCGGAGGATATACGGCATGGTGCTACGGTCATTACGAGTGGCCTCCAGTCGCTGTACCCCGAGGGCATACTCATAGGGCTGGTACAGGGTATCGAGTCCCATCCATATGAACCGACACTCGAGGTTCCCGTACGTCCCTTCGTGGACCTCAACAGACTCGAGTACCTGTTTATAATACAGGCACAGGAAGCCCGCCTATGATTCCCTACCTTGCCGGCATAGTCCTTATCGCTGCTGTAGCTGTGGTGCAAACCAATCTGCTCCATGCCGTAGCAGTTCTGTCGGTGCGCCCGGATGTACTGCTGATTCTCGTCACGTTTATCGCCAATAAAAACGGACCAGGCGTCGGGCAGGCCGCCGGTGCTGTGTCGGGACTGCTGCAAGACCTTCTGAGTCTGGCTCCACTCGGCTTCTACACGCTTGTTAACACGGTCATAGGCTTTGTGTACGGTTTCAGCAAAGGAAACGTGTTCCTCGACGGGGTTGTGTTTCCCATGCTGCTTGTCGCCCTGGCGACGCTGCTTAAGGGTGTACTGTTCGTTCTCGTGGCGTTTATCTTTGGCATAGACGGAGTCGTTTCGGCTGTCTTCTCAGGCGGGTTTCTGATCGAGATCGCGTATAACGCTGTGCTTGCACCCCTCTTGTATGCGATTCTTGGTCGTATGCGATGGTTGCTGCTGGATTACCGCGAACGGAATTTTTAACTGACGGGGGGTGAGCGTGTCGGGCTACTCAGGCAACAACGTTAATAATGTATCAAAGCTCGGACTCCTGTTGATCGGCGGAATTATCGGTACGCTTATTGTGGCGTATCTCGCGCAGATATTCACGATGCAGATAATCGACGGGTCGCAGTACGCGCTTCGCGCGCAGGAAGTAACCCGACGAAGCTCGGTGTTATCACCGCAGAGGGGCGATATTCTCGATCGCCGTGGCCGCCCCCTCGCGACAAGCGTTGACTCCTATGTGGTATCCATTAATCCGTCGGATGTTCCCGCAGACCGCTTCGGACCGATGTTTGAACAGTTATCGTGGCTGCTTGACGTCAGCACCGAGCAGCTGCATCAACGGGTTCCGATGAACATTCGGGGACAGTTTCGCGAAATCGAACTCCGATCGGGCGTTCCGTTCGAGACCATCGTGCGTATCGCCGAGCGAAGTGACCAGTTCCCCGGTATAACGTGGCGCAACGATCCACGGCGATACTACCCGGATGGCGAGCTTTTCAGTCACATGCTCGGGTATGTCGGTGAAATCACCTCAAATGAGTTGCAGATTCTGTTTAACAGAGGGTACAACGCCGGGAGCATCATCGGGAAAACCGGACTCGAGCAGCAATACGACACGATTCTACGGGGCCGGGAAGGAATGCGAACCCGCGACGTCGACGTTCTTGGCAGAGAAATCGAGGGTGAATTTGAGGTTACGCCACCGGTCCCCGGTCACGACATCGTCCTGACCGTTGACCGGGACATACAGCAGCTCGCGGCACAGGCGCTCGGGGAACGTAGCGGGGCAGTGGTCGTATTACAGGTAGCAACCGGTGAGGTTCTCGCGCTGTACAGCTACCCTGGATACGACGCAAACCGCTTTATGTACGGCGGTGGCTCAGCGGTATTCAACAGCCTTTCGAGAGACTCCCAGTCTCCCTTCCTCAACCGTGCCACTCAGCTCGAAGCTCCCGCGGCCTCGACCTTCAAGATTGTCATGGCGACCGCCGCTCTTGAAGAAGAACTCGTAGACACAGACACGATCATTAATACACGAGGTGCGTACCGGGTGGGGAATCAGCTGTTTCATGAGTGGGGCATTGCGTTTCGGCCGCAGGGCTTTGGTCCGCTTGATATCTACGGCGCACTCGCCAACTCATCGAACTTTTTCTTTTATACGCTTGGCAACGAGTATCTTGGTGCGGAGCGGATCGGTAACTATGCACGAATTTTCGGGCTTGGCGAACGTACGGGTATCGATATCCCGGGCGAACGCCCTGGTATTGTGCCGTCGCCCACGTGGAAAGAACGTACCTTCGGCGAGCCCTGGGTTGGTGGTGATACCGTCAATATGAGCATAGGGCAGGGCTACACCGGAGTCACGCCTCTGCAGATGGCAAATGTAATGGCCATGGTAGCGAATCGCGGGACCGTCTACAGACCCCACCTGGTCCGGGAGGTCAGGGATCCCGGAACCAGCGAAGTCCTTGAACGTATACAACCTGAAATTCTCCGAAGCGCTCCCATACGTGAGTCTTCGTTTCTCCACGTGGAAGAAGGTTTGCGGCGAGCGGTAACCGTCGGGACCGCTCGCGGGACGGTTATAACGCAGGCGGTCGACAGCGTGGGTAAGACCGGTACCGGTGAGGTCGGGCGGGACGATCAGTGGCACAGCTGGTACGTTGCCTACGCTCCTGTTGAGCCGGAAGATCCTATGGATCAGGTTGCGGTTGTCGTCCTTGTCGATGCGGACAACGAATATGAGTTCTGGTCACCGAAAGCGGCCAACGTAATCCTCCAGGGAATTTTTGCCGACCAGACCTACGAAGAGGCAGTCCGGGCCATGCAACCGTGGTACCTGCCGTGGTGGGAATTCTAGGATCGGGATCGGTTTTTTGCGGAAAGCCAGTACGCTTCCATTGCATCGAGGTTCTCCGGTTTCATTTCCGTGCCGGAACTGGACATTTCCTGTTCGACGTGCATAAAGCGTTCATGAAACTTCCGGTTTGCCTTTCGAAGCGCGTCGTCCGCGCTGATCCCGATGTGCCGCGCGACGTTAATCACGGAGAACAGCACGTCACCAAGCTCGTCGGAGACACGTTCGGTATCGATCTCGGCGTTCCGGAGCTCTTCAGATAGCTCCTGAATTTCCTCCCGAATCTTATCGAGCGGGCCCTCTATGCTGTTCCAGTCGAATCCGGATTGCGCCGCCAGGCTCTGCAACTTCTGTGCCCGCAGAAGCGGTGGTAAATGGACCGGTACCTTCGACAGGACCGAATCCGGCGCGATCCGACCTTCGACATCCTTCTTGATCTGTTTCCAGCGTATCTTCACGTCGTCGGATGATTCTACCGATTCTTCACCGAACACATGGGGGTGCCGCCGGATGAGTTTGTCGTACAGCGTAGACATTACATCCTCGAAGGAGAAGACTCCCTGATCTTCCTCAATCTGAGACATGAGAAGCAGAATAAGCAGAACATCCCCGAGCTCTTCCTGAAGATGAAGATCGTCAGAATGATCGATAGCGTCGGCGGCTTCAAACGCCTCCTCAAGAAGGGACTTTTTCAGGCTCGTGACCGTCTGCTCGCGGTCCCATGGACACCCGACAGGGCTCCTGAGTACACGGATCACATTACGCAGCGCCTCGATTCTCGAAGCGCTCGTGTGCGGACCGAAAGAAACCCTGTCGTGAGGAGTGGCTCGATTATGTCGTATGGTCATGGAAGGTAATTCCTTTCATTCGTGTGCTTTGTTTGCATGTGGTATTATAAGTAGACAGAATGTTTATTATCAGAAGTAATGGTACTATTCATGGTCGTCGTTCCGCAGTCTTCCCGTTGCGCCGAACGCGATCAGCAGCACCGTCGCGGTTAGTATCGCGGGAAAGAGATTTACACCGGCAACATCCTGAAGACTCTGTATGAGGTCCTGCAAAGCGACTTCGAGGACGCCACCGAGAAATGATCCGGTGACCGCGACAAACAGTGCGACGGTAACACCTCCGGGAACGGATGCACGGAAAACGTACATGTAGACAATCGCAACAAAGAGTCCTGAAGCGAGGTATATAAGCGCTGTTGAAAGTATTTGTGTTGGCATGCGAGGTTCTTTCCTTATAACTCAATCTCTATAAGCTGCAGTGCATCGAGACTGCGAATCGGCGTAAGCGTGTTGACATCAAGCGCTTGTCCAATAGCATAGATCAGAATCGACACCTGCGAAATTCCGTCGTAATCGCTATCCACGTCCGCGTGTGGTGCGGCATCGTCGCTGCCGTCTACAAGCCAACGGGGTTCTCCCGGCTCGTTAAACGCTCGACGCGACGCCTCGGATCCGAAGTCTCCCGGCGCTGCCTGTATAGTGCGTACCAGACGGTATTCGACTGGATCAGCATCCCCGCGCTCTATCAGAAGGACCGGATTGCTTTCAGGGGATGGACCCGTTGCGCGTAGAAAATCGAGTGAGAACGTCACAGGCTCGTCCACCGGTGGTATCACATGAGCGATCACCGGCGGACGCTCGCGATCGATGTCCTCCAGCTGAAAGCGACGAAACCCGCGCTCGTTCAGCACGGAGAATGGGTCACTCGTGCCCTCGATCGCGTTTTCATCGGCCTCCTGGGCTTCACTCTGGTTGTTGCCGTAAATCTTGTAGTACAGCTCGTATCCCTGAAAGCCGACATCGTCGTTCTGCGGGAGCGCGTGTTCAAAGACCACCGAGTTTATTGTCGATGACCGGCGTTCGGGAGGTGATATGACCCGCACGCCCGTAGTAAGTCCGCATGAGGCGATCATACACACGACGAACAGTGTGGACGGCACGAGAACGCCCGACGCCCTGCCCCGCACTCCCCTATACAGCATCCGCCATATCGATGAGCTCGTAGATAAGGACAGGCTTGTTTTTTCCTTTGACCCGAATGTTGTCGAGCTCACGGGCTATGACCTTGTCCTTAACGAGTCCGTAGGTGTATTCGCTGATAATGCAGGTTGTCCGGTACTGCTTGTTCGTACCTTCAAGCCGTGCTCCGAGGTTCACGTTGTCTCCCATAAGCGTATAGTTAAGGCGTCCGGGAGACCCCATATTTCCAACGGTCATGATCCCGGAGTTAATCCCTATTCCAAAGTTGATGCGCCGCTCAGGCTCCCAGCCCTCGTTCAACTGATCGAGGGCCTGCATCTGCTTCAGAGCGCATCGGCACGCTCGAATCGCGTGATCCTCCTGTGGAATCGGAGCTCCCCAGAAGCACATGATCTCGTCGCCGACGTACTTGTCGAGGGTTCCCTCGTACTCAAGAATTATATCAGTCATCGCAGTCAGATACAGATTGAGATGATTTACAAGTTCCTGCGGCGTCATGCTTTCCGACAAGGTCGTGAAGCCCCGAATATCACTGAACATCACGGTGAGTTCCTTATCCGTTCCACCGAGCTCGGGAGGATTGTTCATAATATCGCTGACGACGTGCGGGCTTACGTACTTCCCGAACATTTCCCGCAGGCGCCGTTTGTCCCGCTCTTCGGTCGCAATCCGGTATACGACTACCGAGAGAAAGCTGAGCGTGGCTCCGGTAACAGGGATAACAAAATCGACGATCATGCCGGCGGAATCGAACAGATACAGGTTGTTTACGATAAAGAATCCGAGTATGCCAACGATCAGAATTCCAAGAGCCCAGCCCGTCGGCAGCCGTGACGAGGCGAACGCGATAAGCACGGACGCAGCGAACAGAATCAGAGTGTTCAACCAGGACGGTGCGTTTCTCAGGAAGTTGTCCATAAGAATGGTATTGAGCGCATTCGCATGCACCTCTATACCGTACATGAGGCCGTAAGGGGTTGTGAGCTCATCGGCCGCCATACCGGGAGCGAAGGCTCCGACCATGATAATGCTGTTCGGCACCGCCCGTGTCCGCGGCCAGCGTTCACTCAAGGCACCTGGTGGGTTTGACGCGTATCCGCTGTAGCTGCGCACGGGAAAGGTCTGGTATTCGCCCCGTGTGGCACTCGACCGAGGTCCCATAAAGTTAACGGTCATGTTTCCGTGTTCGTCGATCGGGATAAGGATCTCGGGAACGTCCCGGTACCGTGCTTCCTCAACAATCTCACCGTCCTCATCCCGTCGTTCCGGGCGTTCGAGTATGCGATACGGTTCGAGGCTATCGGTTTCGGGATTATAGACGCGAGGCTCGGGAATCCGGATGTGCTCACCGAAATGAACATCAACCTCCTCCGGACTCCGATTCCAGTAATTCATGGCAAGTGATAGCGTGATCGAGGGCACAAACTCGTCCCGGTAGACCCGGATCAGAAATACGTCGTCTTCAGTGCCGTCGTCGAGTTCTACGCGTCGTGGCGGCGCTTCCGCTTCCATTTCGGCTCGCAGTGAAGCGAGAGACTCTTCAGTGATCGGCATTCGAATCTGGTGCTCGCGCCCGGACCGATCCACCCATGCGAGACGCTCGAAAACGCTCTCGTCTATGAGTTCTATGCCCGGCTCCAGGTCTTCCAGAAAGACAAAACCGAGCAGTTCCGACGATTTGGCTACGAGTGCCTGACGCCGAAAAACCTCATCAATATCGGAGGAAAAATTCGCGTGGCCAAACCCTGCGGACGCTGCTCCATAGGGTTGCAGGGGCGGCTGAAGTCCATCGTTCCCGGGAACCTCCTGCCAGTCGCCGGCTATCGTCCCGAAACGACCCTGTCGGTCAAAAAGAACGTCGTGTCGTGCAAAGAGTTCGTTCTCCAGCCCCGAAGGAGGTGGCGATGACTCGAGCACTGTTTCGAGAAACACGCGTCTGTTCTCGATCATTGCGTCTACGAGCAGAGCGTCGTTAAAAGCCTCCGCGACAGGTTCTATGAAGAAAAAGTCGAGGAAGACTGCGTTTTCACGTTGAGTCTGGTCCGATATGCGTGCGAACGAGTTCACGAGGTCTGCGTGTCTCGCGCGTGGAAACGGCCAGTTACCGAAGCGCTGCAGTGCGTTGAAATCGACACCTACAATCAGTATATCGGGGGAGATAGCCGGATTCTGCTCGGCGAGTACGACACCCTCCTCCAGCCGCGTGGTTCCCGTAAACTGTCGGAGGTTGAAATTAAAATCCACCACGGAGAGTTCAAGGCGATCGGGGATGACGGGAAACACAGTCGTGAAGACGAGTAGTGCGAGAAATACAAAAACTCCGATCAAAGGGCCAAAATTCCGGGTCTCCCGGAATCGTTTCCAGGTTCTGGATCTCCGTTTCCTGCTCTGCGTCTTTTGATCGGCCATGGTCTCCCCCTTCATACCGGTGTCAGACTGATGTGCTGACTCTACGGTGCTGCCGTAGAGAGCGCGAGGAGTCTGTTTCGTGCCAGAGTTGTCCAGTTACTCTGCGGATACTCGTTTATAATGCGCTCATAGTAATCTCTCGGGTCGTCGCCGTCGCCGGACTGACGTTCGCTGAGACGTCCAAGCGAGAACAACGCGCGTGCAGTCAGGGGACTCGAATCAGGCCGCATCGAGAGGAGCTGTCGGTAGGCGTCCATGGCCTCTTCGGGCTCGGAGTTTTCTTCATGCGCAGTCGCCTCGTTTGCACGGGCTATCAGTGCGAGATGGCCCTCGGGAAACCGGTCGGCGAGACGTCCGAAAGAATCGGCAGCTGCTTCGAAGTTCTCCTGTTCCATATAAAGGATGCCGCTGAGAAACAGGGATCGTTGTGCGGCATACGTTCCGGGGTAGCGATCGATCAGATCGTTCAGCTCACCGAGCACGTCCTCATCGAATTCCGTCCTCTCGTCTTCCTCAAGCCCCTGTCGCTCATCCACGCGGGTCTGCAGGTCCTCCAGCTGGACCAGAGCCTCCTCTGCGCGATGGTTTCTGATTTCTGCGTAGACCGCGAAGCCTGCAATGCCCGCAAGCACAATGACCGTCAGTGCGAGAATCGGTTTTCGCTGCCTTTGCAGAAAGCCGCTGAGTGCATCCACAAAGCGCTCGCGTGCCGTTCGTTCATCCGTCGATTTCATTATTATTATGTACTCCTATCAATATCATGTGGTTCAATCTGAACGCGATATTTCAAGCTCCTTAATGAGCCGGGAAAGATACGTCCGTTGAATTCCAAGTTCTTTTGCTGCAATAGTTTGATTCCAGTCGCACCGTTCGAGAGTAGCACGTAGATACTGTTTCTTAAATAAATTTACCGCATCTTTCAGACTGTTTCCCGCATATCGTGTGCTGTCGCTTGAGCTTCGCTGAAGGACAAGATCCTCGGGTGATATCTCATCGCCCCGAGTTATCACAACCGCACGCTCGACGGCATTCTCGAGCTCGCGGACGTTGCCGGGCCAGGAATACGAGAGCAGTTGCTCGATCGCCTCGTTCGAAAAGCCGCGAATCTGCTTCTTGGTCTCATGATTCAGGCGCTTCAGGAAAAATCGTGCAAGTCCCGGTATGTCCTCGGGTCGTGATCGGAGGGGTGGGATATACAGTGGAAGCACATTCAGGCGGTAGTATAAATCCCGTCGAAATCTGCCTTCCGACACTTCAACTTCGATGTCGCGGTTAGTGGCGGCAACGATACGAACGTCGACGTTTTTCGGCTCACTGGCACCTACCTTCTCAAACGTCCGTTCCTGAAGCACGCGCAGGAGCTTCGCCTGCAAAGCGAGGGGAAGCTCCCCTATTTCGTCGAGAAAGATCGTTCCGCCGTCTGCGAGCTCAAAACGTCCGATCCGATCACGATTCGCGTCTGTAAAGGCACCTTTTACGTGGCCGAACAGTTCACTTTCGAGCAGCGACTCCGGAAGAGCGGCGCAGTTCACCCGTACAAACGGGCGGTCGGCGCGCCGGGAGTTTAAATGAAGCTGCTCCGCGAAGAGTTCTTTGCCGACGCCACTTTCGCCGAGTATCAATACCGACGAGTCAGTCGGGGCGACGCGCTTTACCAGATCGAGTTTCTCAAGCATCGCGGGACTCTCCGCGACGAAGGTGTGGTATCCCTGGGATTCCTGCACCTGCTCGCTCAGAAAATCAATCTGATCTCGGGCTTTTTGAAAGGATCTCGCGTTCTGTATGGCCAGGGCAGCCTGGTTCGCAAAAATCTCGAGCCACCACAGATCACTTTCGGTGAAGTTCTTGCCATCCTTTTTGTTCAGGATCTCGAGTACACCGACGCAGCTTTCACGGATGCGCATGGGTGCAGCGAGTATGTTCCGAGTCGAAAAACCTATTGCCTTGCTTATGTTGGAAAAAAACCGCGTATCGGACTCGACGTCGTTTACGATGAGGCTGCGATTCTTGTCGACCACCCAGCCCGCGATCCCTTCCCCTTTATTCAGACTGAAACGCTGAACTTCGGTTCCTTTGGAACCAAGAGCAACCTCAAAGTAGAGCTTGTTGTCGTCGGGATTAATGAGCAGGAGGGAACTCGCCTCACCCTCGGTAAGACGAGTTGCAGATTCGACTATGCGTGTGAGCAGTGCGTTCGGGTCGCTGTAGTCACTGTTTATGAGAGTGTTAATCTCTATAAGCGTGTCCAGCCGTCGAAGATCAACGTTTTCTGAGAGCATGTGTGGCTTCCACGACTCCGCACGCCTTATAACCGTTTGTCAGTTGGAGTCTTTGTCCTTCAGAATATCGCCGAGCGTAATGGTCGCACTGTCGTCGTCGTCCTCGTGAATATACTTGTCGAGCTCCTGACGCTGCTCGAGACGCTCGAGTTCCCTGACAGACAGTCCGAGTTTCTGCTTGGCAGTATTCAGCTCTACGACCACTGCCCGGAGGAAATCTCCGACCTTGATCTTCTTGATCGCGTCTTCGTAGGACTCCTGCCGCGGATCGACAAGCGCCGCCTTGTGAATAAGACCTTCGATGCCGCCCTGTACTCGAAGGAAGACGCCGAAATCGGTAATATTCGTTACCTCGCCTTCGATGACCGTGTTTTCGGGGTAGGCTTTCTTTAGACTGTCCCAGGGGTCTTCGGAGAGCTGCTTTATGCCTAAACGCACATTCCGATTCTTTGAATCGCTGCGTATGACCATGCATTCGATTTCTTCGCCTTCCTGAAGGATGGCACTCGGATGCTTGTACCGCTTGGTCCAGCTCAAATCGTCCACGTGAAGAAATCCGTCGATGCCTTCTTCGAGTTCCACAAACGCTCCGCTGTTCGTGAGCTTTTTGATGGGACGAATCAGGCGAAGGCCTTCCGGGTACATATGCTCGATGTGATCCCATGGGTTGGGCATTGCCTGCTTGACACCAAGACTGACCTTTCCTTCCTGAAGATCGTAAGCGAGTATTTTAACCTCTACTTCCTGATCGACATCGAGTACTTCTTTCGGGTGGTTAATGCGTCGTGTCCAGGAAAGCTCGGAGATATGAGCGAGACCTTCAATTCCTTCTTCGAGCTCAATGAAAGCCCCGAATTCGGTGAGCTTCGTTACGTGGCCAACGACAATGTCGCCCTCTGCGTACTTCTCTTCGAACTGGGACCATGGATCCTCGGTCATGTGTCTGAGCGAGAGATTTATCTTCTTCGCCTCGGGATCCATGCGGATCACTTTCAGCTCGATCTTGTCGCCTTTCTTGACGTAGTCCTTGGGACGCGTGACATGTCCCCAGCTCATATCGTTTATGTGCAGCAGGCCGTCAAAACCACCCAGATCAACAAAAGCGCCAAAACTGGTGAAGCTTTTAATCGTTCCTTCGACGACGTCGCCTATGCTGACATTCTCGAAAAACTGGTTTCGGTTTTTCTCGACGGTCTCTTCGAGCCAGTCGCGCCGGCTGAGTACAATATTAACCCGGTTGTCGCTGTAGAGACGTTCAATATAAAAGAACGTATCCATGCCCTCGTATTCTTCGGGGTTGTTAATGCGATGAAGGTCCATCTTTGAGATGGGATTGAATGCGCGCACGTCGTGACCGAGATCAATCTCGAATCCGCCCTTTATGGCGCGCTTGACCCGACCCGGCACCGCACGATGCTCGGCCGCCGCCTCTTTCATGGTCTTCCAGAAGACCCGCTCGTCTGCTTTCTTCTTGGAAACAATGACTTCGCCTGAACGGGATTCCTTGTTTACCAGCACAACTTCTACGCTGTCGCCGACTTTCGGGAGTTCTCTGAACTCCGAAATATCGATCTTGCCTTCGGACTTGTATCCGACGTCGACGAAGACCTGTTCGGGTCCGACCTCGATAACTATGCCCTCGACCAGTTGCCCTTCTTCGAGCTGATCGAGGTGGTCGAGATATTGTTCCTGAAGCTGTTCCTGAAGCGGCGCGCCTGCGCCTTGACTAGACTGACTATCGCTCATGTTTTATGTACTTTTCCTGAAGATTCGAGATGTCCGTGGATAATGCTCAATACCTTGTCACAAACTTTATCTATGGTCAAGTCCGAGGTGTCGATATATGTCGCGTCCTTGGATTGTCTCAACCGTCCGATCTGTTTGTTCCGGTCGAGTTCGTCGCGCTGTTCGATGGAGCTGTATATCTGTTCATAGGTCAGTTCGCTCGTCCCCTGCCGGTATCTTCGCTGCGCCCGTGCTTCGATGGACGCGTCCAGGTAAACTTTGACCTCGGCGTCGGGAAACACGACGGTCGCTATATCGCGACCTTCGACCACGACATTTCCCTGCCGTGCTATGTCGTGCAGCCTGGTGTTAACGTAGGTGCGTACTTCGGGCAGGGACGAATGTTGAGGAACCCAGCGGTCGACTTCGTCGTCGTGCAACCGGTCGGAAACGATATGACCGTTCAACAGGATGTCGGATCCTGCGATTTCTATGCTGATTGCCGAAAGCAGGGGTACAATGCGGTCCGCGTCGCTGGTTATGCCGTTTTTCAGCGCATACAGGGTGACGGCCCGGTAGAGTCGTCCCGAGTTCACGTAGGCAAATCCGACTTCCTGCGCACAGCGCTCTGCGATTGTGCTTTTACCGCTTCCTGCCGGTCCGTCTATCGCCACGATCACGTTGTCTTCCCTCTGCGAACACGTACCTGTTTTTTACGCGGGGCTTTATCCGAGCTCTCCCCGGGCGTCGGGGCGTCCCCGGGAGGAGCCACGCCCGCCTGCTTGAAAAACCAGTTAATCTCCTGACGCGTCAGGGGTCGGAATCGTCCCGGCGCCATACGAAACAGTTTCACGGGACCGATTCTGACGCGATGGACACGTTTGACACCATAGCGGTAATGGTTAAACACGGTCCTGATTTCGCGGTTCTTTCCTTCCCGGAGCGTGACCCGTATGCTTCTCGAGCCCGCCCGTTCCCAGTTCGTGAAGCGGTACTGCACACCTTCGATGTTCAAACCCCGAACGCACGCTTCGAGAAACTCTTCGGATACCGGTTTACGGGTCTGTACGATGTACTCCTTCTCGACCTCGTTCGACGGATGAGATACGGCCTGCGCAAAGTCACCGTCGTTTGTCATAAATATCAGGCCGGAACTATTGAAGTCGAGTCGACCAACCGTATACAGGCGCATGCCGTAGCGCGACTGTACGAGTTCAACGGCGAGCGGGCGTCCTTCGGGGTCGCTCTGTGCGCACAGGTAACCCGGGGGTTTATGAAGCGCCAGATAGACGCTTTTCTTTGTGCGGTGGACCTGTTTCCCGTCAACTTTTACAACGTCTTCGTCGCTGACACGTACACCATGCCGGGATACCATTTCTCCGTTAACGCTTACACGGAGCTCGTCTATAAGGTTTTCACATGAACGGCGTGAACCCAGTCCGGCTTGTGCGAGATACACCTGAAGCCGCATCGTTTCCGTCTCGTCATTCCTTGCCATCGAGTTCGAACCTCCTTCGATCAGCTTCGTCGAGTTTCGGAAGCTCGGAAATACTCGAGAGTCGAAACACCTTCAAAAAGTTGCGCGTGGTACCGAACTGAACGGGTCTGCCGGGCGCATCCTTACGCCCGACTTCCTGTATCAGTTCCCGCTGAAGCAGCAGCCGTATCATGTTGTCCGCCTGCACCCCGCGAATGTTTTCGACCTCGGCCCTGGTGACCGGCTGCGAATAGGCTATGATGCTCAGCGTTTCCAAAGCAGCCTTGCTGAGCTTGTTATCGTTTCGTTTACCGTATCGCGTTCGCAACTGCTCCCACAAGTGCCGCTTCGGGGTCAGAAGCCAACCGCCCCCGATATCCAGCAACTCCAGGCCGTATTCTTCGCCGGCGAGACGGGTCTGCAGTGCCTCCGTGCATGCTTCTACGACGTTTTTCGAAAGACCGCTGATGCGGGCAAGCGTCGCGGTGTCCTGCGGCTCGCTCTCGAGAAAAAGGATTGCCTCAATCAACGATATCTCAGTCTTCAGTTCCATTATTGTGATCCTGTGGTGCTTTCCGTTCGGAGCGACGAATCCGTATGTCGCCAAACATTCTGTTCTGATAGATCGAAATACGGCGTTCCTTGACAGAATCGAGTATAGCAAGAAACGCGCACACAACATCGAGAAATGAGTCGGGTCGGACTATCAGGTCGGTGAAAAGGAACTCCTCCTTCGTATCAAGCAGCTCGGTAATCAGGGTAACTTTTTCGTTTATTGACACCTCTTCGTACAAGTCGATGATGCGCTCGGGGGTCAGATTGGTCATGAGATGCGAGAAGGTCTGAAGGAGATCCCACACGTCGAGCTCTTCCCACATCTCCTCGTCTTCAAGAAAGTCGAGCGTTCGCTGTTTCTTTTTTCGCTCTATGGACCACTCCGCCTGTTCCTCCTGGTCCTTCATGAGGTCGGTGAGCTTCTTGTACTTCTGATACTCGATCAGCCGCTCAACGAGCTCCTGACGTGGATCGTCGAACTCGTCGTCGAGATCTGACTCCACGGGAAGCAGCATGCGGGATTTGATATAGAGGAGTGTGCTCGCGAGTACGTAAAACTCGGTAATGCTGTCGAGATCTACTTTCGTTGAGAACTCCAGGTATGCGAGATACTGCTCGGTGATCTGCGCGATAGGGATATCGTAAATGTTCACTTCGGACCGGCGTATGAGAAAAAGGAGCAGGTCAAGCGGCCCTTCAAAGTCTCCCAGTTTGAACCGGTGTGCGTCTGATACGTGCTCCCGATCCACCTGATCGCTCGCGTTTTCCTGTTCGACAATTTCCATGCGTACCGGCTCCTGCCTCGCCTGTGTGGAGGGGAGACGATTATATCGGTGGCTCGCCGTATTCGTAAATACCTGCCTGTGGCAGTCTCCGAGCGAAGACCGAGAAAGCTGTTCGACTGGCCGGATCGAGAAGTTCCGGGTACAGTTCGAGCAGGGGATCGAGCACAAACCGGCGCTCGTACATTCGCGGATGGGGCACCGTCAGATCCGGGGTGTCAAGAGTCTGCCGGCCAATCAAAAGAATATCGAGGTCGATCGTTCGAGGGCCGAATCGGGGCCCCTGCCCGCGAATCCTGCCTCCCGATCGCTCGATGTCCTGCAGGAAGTCAAGAAGCTGGTGCGGGCCGTCGTGCCAGCGGCCGACCACGACGGCGTTGAGGAATTCCTCCTGTTCCGTGTAACCGACCGGCTCGGTCGCGTACAGTCTGGAAGCGACGATATCCGTTACGCGGGTTGCGAGTTTCGCGCACGCGCATTGGATATGTGTCAACCTGTCGCCGAGGTTGGATCCTATGCCTATCGCGACCTGATCCGTGTCGAGAAACGCCCGGTCTCGGGGCGTTTGTGGCCTTTCATCCTTCACGTATTGTATCCGCCCGGTCTAAAACAGCTCGTCGTCCGGTATGGAGACATCGGCCGCGGTGGAGGTCGCCGCCGGAGCTTTCGCTTTGGACTTCGGCGTGCTCTTCGGCTCCACTCCGTCGTCCGGACCCGCCGCATCCTTCGCCTCGCCGTTTTCCGTGGGCTGCGCCTTGAGATGACCAAACATTATGTCCCTGAGCGATGATTCAAGACGTATCGCGATATCGCTGTTCTCTTCGAGAAACTGTTTCGCGTTGTCTCTCCCCTGCCCGATACGATCCTCTCCGTAGCTGTACCAGCTCCCGCTTTTCGCGATGAGATCGTGTTTCAACGCAGCATCGAGGAGGCTTCCGCTTTCCGATAGTCCCTTGCCGAAGATGATCTCCAACTCGCATTTTCGGAAAGGAGACGCGACTTTATTTTTTACGACCTTCACGCGAACCTTGTTACCGATTGCGTCTTCGGAACCTTTCGAAATTGTCTCTATTTTACGGACTTCAAGGCGAACCGATGAGTAGAATTTCAAGGCTTTTCCGCCGGTTGTTGTTTCGGGGTTCCCGAACATGACACCAATTTTCATGCGTATCTGGTTGATAAAAATAAGACAGGTTCCAGATTTGTGTATGGTCCCGGTGAGCTTTCGCAGCGCCTGACTCATGAGGCGGGCCTGAAGCCCCATGTGACTGTCGCCCATGTCGCCGTCGATTTCTGCCTGCGGCGTCAACGCCGCGACTGAGTCCACGACAATGATGTCGACCGCGCCCGAGCGTACGAGGCTCT
Source organism: Spirochaetaceae bacterium (assembly GCA_046542845.1). Classification (GTDB taxonomy): domain Bacteria; phylum Spirochaetota; class Spirochaetia; order DSM-27196; family SKKC01; genus SKKC01. Next base: position 49,178 of record JBKHAN010000007.1, on the reverse strand, counting down.
CGGTGATTTCAAGCGCCTGTTCTCCGGTGTCCGGCTGACTGACCCACAGCTCGTCGATATTCACACCGAGATTGCGCGCGTAGCTCGGGTCAAGCGCGTGTTCCGCGTCAACGAAGGCGGCAATGCCCCCGGATTTCTGCGCCTGTGCGATTGCATGCAACGCAAGCGTCGTTTTACCGGAGCTTTCCGGTCCATATATCTCGATTACGCGCCCGCGCGGGTAGCCACCGAGACCGAGCGCTTCATCGAGCATTATTGCGCCTGATGGTATTGTCCCTATTCCGATACCCTGCACGCCGGTGCCGAGTTTCATGAGGGAGCCCTTACCAAACTGCTTCTCGATCTGAAGCCGAGCGGCTTCTATCGCCCGCTGTTTCTCTTCCCCGGTATTCTGTTTTTCCGTCGTCGGCGTTGTCGATTCTTTCTTTGCCATGTAAACCCCTTCCGTAGCGAAATTCTATGCCGCATCCGGCTGATATTATATACTACGGGGTGAAATGAACGAGCGATTGCTCTTTTCTTCATACTATCTCTCGGACCCACGCCGGTCAATTGCGGTTCTGTTAATCGTTGTCGCGCTGTGCGTCGTTCCCCTGACCGCGTACGCCTCCGACCCGCCTGTCACCGACGATGTGTACCTGTTGCGCTTGTATGCCGGACGCGGTCCGTTTTCCGAGGCTTACGGGGCTGCCTCCGGTATCGCTGCCCGCGGGGACGCCGGGGAGCTTGCGAGTGCGATTCGCGTTTTTCACGAGGCGACGCTCGGGCTTCGGGCTCATGAGCGGCTGAACATCCTGCGCGTGCTCGCTGAGGGCGCGTTTACCGTACTGAGGCGAGGAGACGCTGTGGAGCCCAGTCTCGGCGAATCGTTGCGGCGGTTTCAGGATACGGTGGCGACGATGCCTTCAGGGCTCCGGGAAGTCCTGCTGAGGACGGGTGCCATAACGCGAACCGATTCCACCTGGCGTCTGAGTCTTCAGCGCGAGGGTCACCGGATAGCTCGTGAGCTCGACGAACACGCCGGCCGACTGCCGGTGGATGAAGCAGCGGGTGTGATTGCCTGGCTCGAGGCGGTTGAAATGCTGCCGGAACGCGTTTTTCTCCGCGTTACCGTTCTTATCGAGCAGACCTCACGCAATCGCGATGTCGTGATCGCTGCGCGCGAGGCGAGGTCTCGCATAGAAGCTTCGATTGACTCTTCGACGGCTGCCGACTAAGATACGGACCGTAAAACCCATGCAGCACACAGAAGCCATATGAGAGGAAATTTCGCCCTTTGTTCTACCCGCAGTATGGAGGACTACGTACAGCGAGTCGCGTACCAGCTTGAGACGTTTCCCGATTTTCATTCGGAAGTAAAAGCCGGGAACTATATGGGCAAACTTCGCACGCTTTCGTTTGCCGATGGAGAGATGGAAGTTGAAGTGCATTCGTCTGTGCGGGGAAAGGACGTATTCCTGTTCGCCAACTCCGGTCGGAACGCCAAGCAACTGTCGGTTGCCGACTCGAAAATGGAGTTGTACCACACGATCGACGCGCTCAGACGGGCACAGCCCTCGCGTATCACGCTTTTTGAGCCCTACTGCAGCTGCTCGCGAAGTGACAGGACGACCCGTCGTAATTCGGTCGGGCTGTTTATGCATTACAAGACACTCACAACCCTCGGTATCGACCACTTTATTACCTACCAGCTTCACAGCGATAAGTCGCGGACTGTATTCGACCCGGCGGTATGCGCTATTGACGACGTCCCGGCGAACGCCCTGCTCGAAGAATACATAAGTGATAACTATATCAAGACCATGGAAACCCTCGAACAAACCGTCGCGGAGGACTGGCTGTTCTGTTCTGTGGATGCCGGAGGAGAGAGCGTCGCAAGAACATACGCGAGAGCCTTCGGCGCAAAACTCATGATTGCGCACAAGACACGGAACTATCACAAGGCCAATACGGTTGAGGGCATAAATATACTCTCGGATTCTCCCGTTGAAGGGAAAACGGTATGGATCGTAGACGATATGATCGATACCGGCGGTTCGGTCTACACCCTCGTGAAGGAATTGAAAAAACGCAAGGTGGGGAACATACACATCGCGGCAATACACCCTGTTTTCAGCGGCCCCGCCCTTTCGCGGCTGCAGGAGCTCTACAACGAAGGCTTACTATCGAGCATCGTATGCACCGATACAGTCGCCTGCCCGCCGCATGTCAGGGAAGCGATGCCGTTTCTGCACGTTGTGTCGAGTGCGAGACTGAGCGCCGAAATAATCATGCGCATTCACGAGGAGAAATCCCTGGCACCCTTCTTCGAACCATTCGACGCGTGGAACTATCTCAGTTCCATGAAACTGTTCATATAATCGGGCGCTGCCGAGGAGCCACACATCAGAACTCCCCCTCGGAGCTGAGCAGTATGGTGACAGGCCCTTCGTTTGTACTCTCGACGGACATCGGACCACCGAAGACACCGGTTTCCACATGCAGACCGTAGTCCGACAGCTTCTGCACGAGAGCGTCGAATAGTGGACGCGCGTACGCACCGGCTGCTGCCTGGTTATATGACGGGCGCCTGCCTTTCCTGGCGTTCCCGTAAAGCGTGAACTGCGAGATAAGCAGCACCGAACCGCCTGCCTCGGCGATGCTCTGGTTCATGACCCCGTCCGCATCGTCAAAAATGCGCAGCCCGTGTATCTTCCGCGCGATATAATTCACATCGTCTTCACGATCCTGCGTGGATATACCGACGAGCGCCATGATCCCGCCCTGAATCTCTCCCGAGACGGATCCCCTGCACGTGACTCGTGCGTGGGATACCCTTGTCACAACTGCTCGCATGCACGTCTCCATGTGCTTGTGGAATGGATGCCCTAGCCTTCGGCAGCGCGTATTAGCCGTATGGACGTTCCCTCGATCCGAAACCCCTCCGGGCTGTCGGGATCCGAGTGTATCCTGCCGATCAGTTCGATCGCGAGCTGGGGGTCGAGGCGAACGGCCCGGTTGAACACGACCGGTACGATGGCATCAACGCTGACGAGATCCTCATACCCCACCAGGAAATCGAAACGTACCCGTTCGTCGGTGACCTCGAGGTTGCTCGACCGTCCACGCCACCGAACATACGTGCCATCGTAGAGGACGGGGTCCGAACGAACCGCGTCAAGGTCGAACCCGTCGGTAAAATCGGCAAACGAGGGAGTTCGCAGATAGCCACGAAGCGCGATGGCCTGATTCCTGAACGTCTCGCGCGCATTTGAATGGACGATGCGATTTATTTCGCGTGCGGCCATGTTGTCGCGTTCGGCGAGGAAGTACGTCCTGAGACTGTCAAACGTCTCGCGTATCTCCGCATCGCTCAGCGTGTACCGTGTATCTGACGCGTCGAGCTCGTCGGCATCCGGTTCCGTCACAAGATCACTCCGTCTTGAGAGCTCCGTCAGTTCACTGCCGTCGCGCAACGGACCACGCTCCTGAACGAGCGTGCGGATTCGTGGCGCATACACAAGCGATGCGGTAATAATTGCCGCGACCGCAAGCAGAATTCCCGCGAGACGAAGCGTCCTCGGATCGTATCGTCTCTTTTCGATGTCCGGGTAGAGCCTGTGCATCTGCTCGCCGACGTTCACTGCGCTACCATCAGGCGCGGTGAGTCCGCTTCGAAGCAGCTCAAGACCTTTTCGTGCGTAGCGGTTCTCCGGATCTTCGTCGAGTATCTCGAGCCACATCTGGAGGGCTTCCTTTGAGTCGCTGCGACCAAGATCGCAGGCAGCAAGGGCCAGTCGCGGAGCAATCGCGTCAGCGTCGATCTGTGTGGCCCGCATCAGATACGAACGGGCGCCCCCGAGGTCTCCGGTCTTCATGCACGCGAGACCGAGGAGGTGGAAGAAAAAAACGTTCTCGCGGTACAGAAAAATTTGCGGTTCAAGCGTGCTTATTGTCTGAGCGTAGCGTCGCCGTCTATAGTGCTGCTCAGCGGTGCGCAACGCGCTTTCCTGCTTCATTCCTGCGTTTCACTCCGGCGCGCATTGTCGAGCTCCTGTCTCAGACGTTCGATGGTGTCCCGAATTGCATCCAGCTCTTCCTGCGTGGGCGGTGTTTCCCGCTGTTGAAGGGCGCGGAGTCTGTTCAGCTCGCGGTTGAGCTCGGTGAACGCTCGCTCGGTCTGCTCTTCTGCCGGTGAAGCGCTCTGATTATCGTCCTCCGGTACCACGGCATCGGCTGATTCGCGTTCGGCTTCCTCCTGAGGCGACCTCAAAGGTTCCGCGCCCCCGGCCTCCTCGGACGCATCGGCGGCCGGCTCTGGAGCCGGTTCGGTTTCGGTCTCTTGCGATGCGTCGCCGCTGGGAACGGCTTCATCGTCGGTCGATGATTGCGATTCAGACGCGACGGCGGGACTCTGATTTTGAATATAGACGGAGTACTCGAAGGAAACGGTCTCCCCGGGTGCGAGTGTCTGTTCGGCGAAGCGTATCCCTATGCCTGCATCGGGAGGTGCCCCAGGCACCACGGAAAAGTCACGAGCTCGTCCGGTCTGAAAGGACCAGGGACTTTCGAGGAGTCGGGTTCGGTTTGCAACGCTGTACTGTACTGCTTCCGAGCCGTTCGCTATGTTCCAGGCGACAATCGGCGGAGCCGTGGTCCGATACGAGTCAGACGGACCGACGAGCGGAATCAGCACCTGTTCGCTGCTTTCCGCTGCGAAACTTGTTTCCTGTTCGAAAATACGGCTCTGCGGCGTAAAGCTCGTGCCTCCGTCTGTCGTTTCTTCGAGTTCTATGGGGAGGCCTGGTGCAAGGTGAAATGCGCGTATTGGCTGTTCCCGTTGTGGCGAGGGCGACAGTACGAACCGCAATCCTACGCTGCGAGGACGGGAGGCAGCGTTTTCCAGGACTGTTGTGATCACGACGAGGCTCAAATCCGGACTCACGTCGTCGATAGCCGCACCGAACGTGATTTCGAGGCCGCCGGCTCGTGCGATCAGATCGTCTCCGAGAATATCCTCGAAGTTGTATACCATGTTATCTATTCGAAGCCGACCCTCGGACATCTCCGGGTTCCAGAGGGTGAAAGCCTCCGGCTCGGCCTCCTCCTGCAGGCGGATAGATGGACTTCCGTTTTCACTGCTCTCATACACCCAGCCTGGAAGCGATCCGAATGCAGGAGCGAATGGTGCATCGCGTTCCCGGTCCCCCGATGCCCACAGAAGCGCAGCCTGCGACATCAACAGGAGGAGACAGATCGTACGCAGTAATGCAGCTCGCCCTGTTGTCGTTCTCATTGCTTACTCCTGTTCCTCGATCCAGTCGGCGTATGCTCCGATAAGCGACAGCAGTTCCTGCTGAAGCTCTACCGCTTCAATCCGTTGATTCAGCTCTTCGGTGAGGGCTTCGACCTCACGTCGTCCCTGCTCGACCTCACGACGCGCGATTTCAAGTTCCCGTTCTGCCTGCGCGAGCTCATCTGACGCTGCCGCCTCTGCTCCGTCGCGGTTTTCACGGTTTGCCGCCTGTTCGGCCTGCAGGGCTTCGGCGAGCCGTACCTGTTCCTCTGCACTGAGTCTGAGGAGCTCGATAAGCTCCTGCTCGCGCCGGCTAAGCTCTATGACATCGCGGCGGTAGCGCGCAGCTTCGAAACGCGGACTATCCGGATAGTCGGACAGGACTGCGGAGAAAAGGATGGCTGCTTCCTCGGTGCGGCCAAGTGCAAGCAGGCTTTCTCCGCTCCAGTACAGCGCGTTTCCGCCCAGCGGCTCGCCTTCGTACTCGGCGATGAATGCATCGAACTCCCGCAGTGCGCGCTGAAAATCCGCCTGAAGAAACGCGACCCGTCCGAGCTGGTACCGGGCTTCGGGTCTGAACTCGTGATCCGCAGGGGCCTGCCGGAGATATTGTTGAAACGCTTCTTCCGCATCCTCCGGCTGAGACGCCGCGAGATGCGACCGTCCGGCCCAGAACCATGCTGTAACGTTCTGCTCGTCGGTACCGATCGACGCTGCATCCCGAAACCCGGACGCCGCGGACTCAAAGTCGCGGCTCTCAAACGCGTCGATTGCCGAGTTGTATGTTTCGGTAAAAGAGTCGGCAGCCAGACTCACCGAACCCGCGGCGAGAAACACGGCTGCTGTAAGGGCGGCACGACGTAGTCCTTGCATCATAATCGAATACACCTCTCCTTGATATGTCGTCATGTTCGGCCAAGGTCTGAAATGAGACTGGTATGACGGACACGCGCTTGCGTGCGTTCACGTTCAGGTTTTCCCACCATTCCGCACCAGTGAAACGAGCCGCGCCGGGTCGGCACTGCCGAAAAAGGCGCTCCCGGCCACCAGCATATCAGTCCCTGCCGACAGCAGCTCGGGTGTAGTTACCTCATTAACGCCACCATCGCACTCGATAAGGAACCGTGCTCCGCGCTCGCTGCGAAGCGCGTGAGCGCTTCGAATTTTATCGACACAGAATGGGATGAGCTTCTGCCCGCCAAAACCCGGGTTCACCGTCATTATCAGAAGCAGATCGATGTCCTCAAGCATGGGTTCCACCATACTCAATGGACTCGACGGGACGATCGCGAGTCCGGCCTGCGCACCGAGAGCGTGAATCCGGTCGACGAGCCGGTGGCTGTGCACGACCGCCTCCGCGTGAAACGTGACGACGGAGGCACCTGCGTCTATGTATGAATCGACCGACTGTTCCGGATTGGTGATCATGAGGTGCACATCAAGCGGAAGATCAGTAATGTCGCGAATGTCTGCGACCATCTTCGGACCAAAGGTAAGATTCGGGACGAAATGACCGTCCATAACGTCGAGGTGCAGTACGCCCGCCCCGCTCTGCTCAACGCGCCGAATCTCGTCGGCGAGTCGGGTAAAATCGGCTGAGAGGATGCTCGGAGCAAGGCTTGGAACACTGATATTCATGCCCCGATAATAGCACAATCGTGACCGCGCGTTCACCCTGTATTTTTACTGCGTTGACGAAGCCAAGTGAACGGGTATAATTGGATGTTCGGGTGAAATTAAGAGGTTTATGTCGGCACATGACGCGATCCATCAGGGTCAGACAGTACAGGATCTCATTGAGAACGCCAGAGCGGCCGTTTCCGAGCACAGGCTTGTCGAAGCGGCGGAACTGCTAGAGCACGCGTTGACGGTGGACTTTGACCATCCGGATCTTGTTGTCAGCCTGAAGTATGTTCGTTTCTGGATAGACCGGCTGTCGTTGCTCGAACAGATTGGCAGTGCCCTTGAGCAGGGAGAGTTTCTCCTGTCCCAATGGCAGAATTTTCTGCACTTCGTAGACCGCGTGGGTGAAGCGTCCGAGCCGTGGATGGCCGCGGTACGGGCTCATGTGTTCGGAGCGGCTCTCGTCAATTATCAGAGCGTCGCCGAACAGGCCGGTTCGGCCGATACCGAGCTTCTGTTACGGCTGGGGCGGTGCGAGAAAGCGCTCGGTCACTATGATTCTGCGCTTTCGGCGCTGGAACGTGCCGGAAAAGTACGCAGGGAAGACGCGCAAATCCTGGCTGAGCTTGCCGATTGTTACGCTTTAACCGGCGAGGCGGTTAAAGCCAAGGCATTTTTTCGTGAAGCCTTCTTTATTTCGCCGCAAAGGATAAACATTTCTTCGCTCGAGTCTCAGATGATCTGCAGGCTTATCGAAAAGGTTCGCGAGGAAGGACTGGAGGGAGCTGAGCTGGCGGAATGGGTTCCGGTGTACGGGGTTCTGTATGGTGTGTTTTCTGTCAAACGGGAGCTTCGCGCGATTGAATACGGGAAACTCCGGCAGAGTATTTACGCTCTTGAGCGGGAAATCCATGAAGTAAAAGATCCGGCAACGATTGACGGTTCCAAAAAGGCGCGTCTTATCAACCGCTATTTCTGGCTCATAGATCACTATTCGAATACCGGCGAAGAACGAAGCAAGATAGACGAAATACTGTTGAAGATCAGAGAGCTGAGTATGAAGATATACCAGCGTTATACAAACTAGTAATAAATGTGGACAATGGAAGCAATGATGGCGATGAAAGCAGGAGAAACTGGCATGCAGCTGACTGAGCGAATTACTGAGCTACTGAACGAAGAAAAATGGACCCGAGCAACCCTGAATAACTACACGGTAGCAAATTTCAGCGAACTGGATAAGCTCATTGAACAAATACAGGACAAGGAACAGGCAGACGAGGTGCTCGAACTGTGCAACGAGCACCTGCACCACACCAAAAACAGCATTATCGCGCTGTACATATCGGGCAGGATCAAGATCCGACGCCAGAATGTCGACGATGCGAATCTGGTCTCATTGATCGAAATTTTTATCGACAATCACAAGTGGGCAATTGTCAGGTACCTCTGTGAACGCATACTCGACCATGGCGAAAACAAGTTCGCCCTGAGGACGCTGGCAGACAGCTACAACAACGACAATATGGTCGACGAGATGTACGCGACCTGGGAGCGCCTGATACGCATCGATTTTGACGAAGCAGATATTGTTAAACAGCTCGCCGAATACAAGGAAAAGAAGGGTCTCCCTGAAGAAGCGCTTGGTTACTACAAGAAAGCGCTGCACCGGTACATCGCAAAGAAGTCGTTCTCCAACATCAAGGAAATCTGGCACAAGCTCATTAAAGATTCCCTGGGTGAGACCGAGTTCTTCTTCCACGCCGAGCGAAAAATCTCTCGTGCCCTGAGCGAAGAGCGCGCGATTCAGCTTCTTGAGGATCTGTACCCGCATTTTCGGCAGGAAGAAGATTATCAGACCGCGATCACAATCCTGAAACGTGTCCTCACGTACGATGCGAAGAATCCCTGGGCCCGGAAAGAGATCACCGAGTGCTATCGTGAGCTTTATTCGCACCACAGCCACCTCGACGAATACATAAAACTCAGCAATCTGAATCAGGGCTGGCGCAATGTTCACGATGCTATAGCCGATTTCGAGAAGCACATCGCTTTTGACGCCGGGAATTTCGTGTTTCACAGAAGCTGGGGTGTCGGTCTGATCCGGGGTATAGACGACGACGAGATCACCATCGACTTTGTAAAACGAAGAAATCATACGATGTCCCTGAAGATGGCGGTGAGTGCGCTCACCGTACTTCCGAAGGACCATATCTGGGTACTCAAGACAACACGAAAGAAAGACCGCTTGCGGAAGGAAGTAAAGAAGAATCCGGACTGGGCGCTTGAGATCATAATACGCAGTATGAACAACTCTGCGGATATGAAAGCGATCAAAGCCGAGCTCGTCCCATCTATCCTCACCCAGGGTGAGTGGTCGAGCTGGAGCACGCGCGCGCGGGAGATTCTGAAGACGGATGAGCGCTTCTGGAACGTCCCGGACAAGGTGGACAGCTATTCGGTTCGCGAGCAGCCCATCACCCTTGAAGAAAAAATGTATAACCGCTTCAAAGCCGAAAAGAGCTTCTTCGACCGCGCGAAAACCCTGTTCGAGTTCCTTCGCTACGTCGAACGTGGAGATGTTGAGGCGAGTGATACAGAATTCGTTCGCGAGATGGTCGATTATTTTACCGGATATCTCCGGTCTGTCTCCGAGGTCAATGAGTATACCTTCGGAAGTGTCCTGGTGCTGCAGCGCGTGATTTCCGAGCATCCGTATTTGAATCCGGGCGTGAATCTTGCGTTCGAAGACTATCTTGAACACGCGTCGAACATCGAAGAGATCTTTCGAAACATCGCGAACGCCGACATTCGCAAGTCGTTTCTGCGACAGCTTCGAAAGCATCATTCCGAGTGGGACACAATATTTGTCCATGTATTTCCGCACTATCTCAGCAAGGAATTACTCGACGATCTTGAAGCAGCCGGCAAGACCGACGCGTTGCATAAGATCTACCGACAGATTGCCGACGGTTACCGGGATTATCGCGAAGCCTTTGTATGGCTCGCTCGCCACAGCGAAGAGATCCCCTGGTACGAGGCGATTGGTCTCAGTTACGAAAAAATGCTTATTAACCTGGTGCACATCCTGGACCTCACCTTCCGGGACATTGAGAATCGACGGGACGTCACGGAGAACCGGCGTATCAACCGGCAGGTGCAGACCTTCCTGTTCAAGGAACGAAGGCTTGCTGATGCGCTTGAGACGGTGGACGAAGAGTCCATACAACGCATCTACACGCTCGTTGAAGACGTTGCCGGACTTGACCCGACCATTGGCCTGGATCTTAAGAATATTGTAATCAAACGTTTCCCGGATTTCCGTTTTTACGGTGATCAGGGACCCGAAACGGTGCGCCGGGGTGGCTTCATGACCATCGCGTCGAGCTATGAAGCGAAGCAGAAGGAGCTTGAACTCATTCACTCCGTCGAGGTTCCAAAGAACTCACAGGAGATTGCTGCGGCGCGGGAATACGGTGACCTGAAGGAAAACGCCGAGTATAAGGCAGCGAAAGAGCGTCAGGAGCAATTGAACAACGATGCTGCCCGCCTGACCGACGATCTTCAGCGGGTCTCAATCGTGCGTCCGCAGGACGTAGACACCGAAGTGATTTCTTTCGGAACGAAGGCTGAACTGTTCGATATCAGAAAGAACGAGACCGTTTCCTTTACGATACTCGGCCCGTGGGAGTCGGACCCGGAGCATGGGGTTATTAACTATCAGTCACCCCTCGGCAAGGCGCTGTACGATCACAGGGTCGGCGACGTGCTTGATTTTTCTGTCGGAGATCACCAGTACAAGTACGAAGTGAAAGCCATAGAACCGGTGCTCAAGAGCTGACCGGGCGGGTCTCACACGGATACGCAAAACTCACATGTTGTCGAGGGCCTCGTCGACTGCACGCCGCAGCGACACGGGCCCTCCTTCGCGCTCGGAGTAGCGCTCAAGCTGTTCTCTGAAAGAACCCATGCGGTTTAAGGCTATGCCTCGCACCGCGTAGGTCTGTATCGCCACATCCTCGTGGGACAGAAGGAGTTCGTACAGAGGTTCCAGTTCGCGGCTTTCCATGGTGGAGGCGCTCCTCGCGAGCTGCTGCAGCAGTCGACGGTCCCGGTTGCCTTCTTCCTGTTCGTATAGTTCCACCAATGCTTCGATCGTCGGTGCGCCGGGTTGTTCTGCGATCAATTCGACCGCGAAAGTTCGCGATTCGTGCGGCGCAGAACGAGACAGCATCAGCGACCGTATCACGTCCCACCCTTCCCCGGTATCAAGGTCGGCGAGGCTTTGCAGCGCGCTGCGACGGACCCGATGATCGGGGTCGCGTCGCGAGACAAAAGAGACCGCGTTGACGTGTTCCCTGTTACCGGACGCTCCCATACCTTCGACGGCGAGCTGCCGCACCCGCCAGTTATCGTCGCGTATCGCAGACAACAGTGCCGTATCGAGATCATCCGCCTCGAGGGCGAGCAGCGCCGACAGGGCGTACGCACGCATAAGCGCGTCGTCCGACGAAAGCAGCGCCCGCACCGGTGACACCGCTTCGGGACTTCCGATCCGCCCAAGCGCGTCCACCGCGTAGTACCGAACGGTGTTGGACTGCGATTCGGATTCCGCAAGGGCAATAAGCCACTCGACCGCACCGTCGGCTGCGGGACCCAGTTCTCCAAACGCGAGCATTATGTTGCCCTGTATGGCGACGCTGCTTCGGCGCTCGAATATCTCTTGCAGCACTGGAATCGAATCAGTGTCGCCGATTCGCCCCAGCGCAAGGGCGGCCTCGGCCGCTACACGCTCGGACGCAAACTCGACGGCAGTGCGCAGAACCTCTCGCGTGTCGTCGTCGGATTCGGTTAGCGTGTTGCTTATATACCGTATGGCTTCGAGGACCGTCGTTTCGGTACGCGTATCGAACTCGCTGACCACTTCGCGAGCTGCGGACTCACCTCGCGGGTCCTCGATTTCCTGAAAGTACCCGATCGCGCGCTCGATTACCGCTGAAGAGCGATCCTCTGAGAGAAGCTCAACGATATCGTCGGCGAGCGCTTCCACGCGCTGTTCGGTGAGCGTCGAAATGAGCTCCGCTACCTGCGTATCTATCCCGAAGCGCAGCGTCTCCCGCCATTCTTCTTCCTGTTCCCGTCGCGTTTCCCGGTCGGCTTCGCTATAGGTCTCGACTTCGGCTTCGAACACTTCCGCGGCTTCGTCCGCTTCGTCTGCTGCATCGTCCGTTGTCTGAGCGCTCGCGTTCACTACGAGGAACATGGATACAAGCGCATACGCGAGTTTATTTCTGACGTTCATATGGTGAATATATCGGTATACCGGGGGTGCCCGTACAGCCCTGTCCTAACGACGGTAAATCCTGTTCTTCAGAAAGACCGTTACAACTTCAACGTTCATGATCCACATCAATGCAAGAGTCACGACTGCTCCGCCTGCAGCGACGAGCGTGACCGACAGAATGCTTGTCAGGCTTCTTCCACCGATAAATATCGTCGGTAGAAGCAGTCGCATGCCGATTAGGTACAGAGCCAGAGCCGCGGAAGCGACGAGCGTTTTGATGACCGTCGAGCCGAAGGCTTTCATGTTCAACTGTCCCGACGCCTGTCTGACACGAAGCAGAAGAATACTCAAGCCTGCAGTAAAAGCGATGGAATGTGCGACAGCGAGCCCACGAACCCGTAACGGAGTCTCCTTGAGCCATAGACTGAGCACGACGTCGATCAGGAGAACCAACGCCGATGTGTACAGGGGCGTGCGGAAATCGCCACGGGCGTAGAAGAATCGCTGTACGAAGGTATAGGCACCGACGCTGAACAGCCCGAGCGAGTACGCGCCAAGGACATCACCGGCGAGAAGACTGTTCGCGCGGGTAAAGGCTCCGCTCTGCAGTGCCGAAGCAATCGTCTCGGTTCCGAACAGTCCCAGAAAAACCGCCGACGGGACGAGAAGGCCAACCAGGTACCTGAGGCCCGTTTCAAGCGTGTCTCTGACCCCCTCGCGGTCGTCAGATGCAATCTGACGACTCATACGGGGGAAGAGTACCGTCGTAATCGACGCTGAAAACAGCCCGAACGGAAGCTGCCAGAATACGAGTGCATTCTGCATGGCGGAACCGCTTCCCGGGTCGAGACCGGAGGCGAAACGCATCGCGATCTGCTGGTTGACACTGTATACACCGGCCGTCGCGAGTACCGGCAGCCACTGAGTGAGGATGCGCTTCATATGCGGGTCGTTACCCGGCGACAGCAAGCGGAATCGGTACCCGAGCCTGTAAAACTGCGGAACGAGCAGCAGGAGCTGTAACGTTCCTCCGACTGTCACACCGACCGCCATCGAAAAAACATCAAGCGTGTCGGCAAAGAGTGCGATTCCGGCGATGACTGACACACTGAATGCAAGAGGTGCAACGGCCGGAATAAAAAACCTGTTGTGACTGTTCAGCGTGCCGACGAGGACGGCTGAAATACTTATCAGAAACAGATAGGGAATAATGTAGCGAAAGAGCTCGGTCGCGAGTTCGAGCTGTCGGGGATCCTGGAAATCGAGAAGAATTCGTATGAGTCCGGGGGCGAAGAGAATCGAGAGACCGATAACGGGGACGAGAATCATGGCTTGAAAGGTCAACAGTCGCCGCACCAGATCGGGAGCGCTTCGACCGCCGGGATCATTTACGATCCTTTCCGACACCACAGGTATAAACGCCGAAGACAGTGCTCCTTCAGCGAGGAGTTTTCGGAGATTGTTCGGAATCACGAACACAAGATGGAGCACATCCGCCCGGGCCCCTGCGCCGAAGATACTCCCTATGACGGCCATTTTTATGAACCCGAGGATACGGGATGCAAAGGTGGTGAGCATGACCAGCAGAGCGCTCCGTGCACTGCGATTCATGCTCTCGATCCCGTGGCCGTGAGGTTCGTGGGGAGGCAGATTGTCAGGCATCTGCAGGGTCCCGGCTGTAACGACTCAGAAACGCCTTCTTGTATTCGAGAAAACGGCCCGCCACTATCGATTCACGTATCTCCTCCATCATGACCGCGAGAAAATTCAGGTTGTGTATCGTGGCGATCATAGGCGCGAGTATCTCACCTGCCATAAGCAGATGCCGGACGTACGAGCGAGAGTAGCCGTCGGTCAACGCGCACGGGGTATCCGGGTCGAGCGATCCAAAGTCGTCCCGAAAACGCCTGTTTCGGAGCGCGATGCGCCCGTCGCGGGTAAACACAGTGCCGTTGCGCGCGATCCGCGTCGGAAATACGCAGTCAAACATATCGATTCCGTGCTCCACCGCCTCGAGTATGTATTCGGGCGTACCGATGCCCATAACATAGCGTGGCTTGTCGACGGGGAGTAGAGCCGCGGTTGATGATAGAAACTCCTGAAAAACCGGAAACGGCTCCCCTACCGACAGTCCTCCGATAGCGAAACCCGGAAATGGAATTGACGTGATTTCCTGAGCACTCTGCTGTCTCAGATCATGATGGAAGTTTCCCTGAACAATTCCGAACAGCAGTCCATGGTACGCTGGACCGCACTGGCGATATTCCTCGAAGGCGCGACGCGCCCAGTCGCTGGTAACTTTCACCGCTGACTCGGACTCCCGTCGGGAAACGTCGTATCCCGTACACACGTCGAGAACCATCTGTATATCGCTTCCGAGCGCTTCCTGAATCCGTACGACGCGTTCGGGTGTCAGGGTGTGATATGAGCCGTCGATGTGACTGCGAAAGTATACCCCTTCGTCGCGAATCTTGCGAAACGGCGCAAGCGAGAATACCTGGTAGCCGCCCGAGTCGGTGAGAATATTGTGCCGCCAGTTACTGAAGGAATGAAGTCCGCCGGCGGATTGTATAATCTCGATTCCAGGACGGAGAAAAAGATGATACGTGTTGCCCAGAATCAGCTTGAAACCGAGCGCTTCAACGTCGCGATGGGCCGCCGCCTTGACGCTCGCCGCGGTGCCGACCGGCATAAATGCGGGAGTTGCCACGTCTCCGTGCGGAAGCGAGAGCGTCCCGCTACGAGCCGAAGAGTGAGTATCGTAATGGGTAAGATGTAAATGCTGTGAGGTAAAAGTCATGTGCGTGCTCGAAATAATGATAGTATGGATAAAAACAGGAATAGCAATACCGGACCGAATGCCCCAGCCGAAGGCGAAAGGTAGCCGAAGCGAGCGAACAGGCCAAACACCATGCTCGAAACGTAAAACAGGATTGACAGAATGAGGGCCGAAAGAAGACTCAAAAGGAGTACGCTTTTCTTGACTCTGCTTCCGACCGCGGTGGCGAAAATCGCAACGATAACCGGTGTCATCGCAAAAGCATAGCGGGACAGATAGTCGGTTTCCACCTTTCGCGAAGGCAGCCCTGCATCCTGCCGTTGACGTATGAAATTTCGCGCTTCGGCGAGCCCCATGTCCTGTATGTCTTCGCTTCCCCGTCGAAACACTTCGGGCCGAACGTCGTAGCCGTCATTGGAATACTCTTCGTGGCGAGTTGCGACGGCGTCTCGGGGAGTTTCATCAAGCTCGAATACAATTGCATCCGTGAAAACCCACCGCGAATCCTCCCATCGCGCGCTCCGTGCGTTGATACGGCGCACGAGCTCGCCCTCCGGAGACCGCTCGACTACCGTGACCCTGTCCATGGTGTCGCTGCTGCGCGCATAGTACTCGGTAAAAAATACCAGTCTGCCTCCGTTCCAGCTTATCGTGGTATTTGTTGAAGAGAAGCCTGACCCGCCAATAAGCTGTCGTTGCAGCTCGTTTCGGGCACTTTGTGAGGGGATGGCAACGGTGTTTTCAAAAAAGAACAGGCTTATACCGGCAAGGATTGACACGCCTATGAGAGGCAGTACGAAACGTCTCAAAGGGCGGCCTGCACTGAAAACTGCAATCAGTTCGTTATTCGAGTACATTGAACCGAGCGTGTAGCTGATAGCGAACAACAGCGCCGGCGGGACTGAAAAGACCAGCGTCCGCGGTAGAAAAAGCAGTTGCGACCATGCGACGGACCTCGCTGCAACCTCCCGATTCAGATAGGTCACGATGTGCTCGAACAGATCGACAAGTTGCAGTATGAGCACAAAAAAAAGCAGTGAGATCAAAAAGACCGGGAAGAAGCTCCGCAGGGTCAGTCGATCGAGGGTGGTGTTCATGCTCGTCGTCCATGCGCGAACAGGAGAGCGCCGAGTACAGCCAGAATAACGTTTGGAGCCCACATGGTCAGGAAGGCTGGAATCTGCGGTTGCTGTATACCGACAGTCTGGCCTGCAAAAATCGCACCCCAATACAGGAACGATACGAAAAGGCCAAGGCCGAAACCGACCGAACGAGTTGAGGTCCGTCCCCGTACACCGACGGGAAACGCGAATATAACGAATGCAAGGCACGCAGCGGGTATCGAAAACTTTTTATGAAACTCTATACGATTGACCTGAAGTGTCCGACTATGGACGCTTCGGTCGCGTTCCGTGACGTAGCGGTTCCACAGGGATTCGAGCTCCCCGGTTGCGATCTGCTGTGCCGCAGCGTCTTCGATTGTCGCTTGTTGCAGAATCTGATACCGCAACAGGAGCTCGGCGCGCGTGCGATCAACGATCATCTGCTGTTCGGACTGCCGGAGTTCAAGGTCTGCCTCCTGCGATCGCACCATCTCAAGCACATCCACCGAGCTCATTTCTCTCGCGGTCGGATTCTGTATCGAAAATGCGATATCCCGAAGCAGAATGTTGTAGTTCATGGTTTCTGATCGTGAAAAGTCGAAATCTTCCGCGTTGCCACCCACTGGATCGTGTACAAAAACGTCTGACATATTCAGCGAGATGACCCCGCTCTCGGCAGCGTCTTCCTGAAGTTCTGCGCGGCCGGCAGAGATGATGCGCTCCCGGCCGCCCCGCCCGGTTTCTATAATCATTAGCTGTTCAATGGTACCGTCCGGGACATCACCGGAGACCAGCACAAGGTCCTGAAACTCCCTGATTGCAAAGGGTTCAAACTCGAGATCCGGATTCGAAAGAACGAGCTCTCTGTAACGTCGTACCAAATTCAGGTTTCCGATTGGAAGAAAATAGTCGTTGACAATAAACGATACAAGGGTGAGACCAACGCCGATCATGAGCACCGGTCGAAAAATTCTGGCCATGCTGATTCCGGCGGCTCGGATTGCAATAACCTCGTTATCGTTGGCCAGGCGTCCGAGAGCCATAAGGCACCCAAGCAGGCTTCCGAACGGGACCGCGAGTGCGATCCAGCTCGGCAGCGAGTACACCAGAAGCATGAGCACGTCAATAACCGGAACCTGTTTTTCCAGAATGTCCTCTGCGAGCAGAAGGAGCTGGTTCACAAAGAATATGAAAAAGAAAAAAAGAAACGCTACGAAGAACGAGAATAATACTTCCCGTGCGACGTAGCGTTCTATGCGGTGGTTACCGTTCATGCGAGTTGAGTCTCAGGGTTTCACCCTTTTGTCACTTATTCTGGCTACGTTCCGGCTCGTCGTATATGAGTCGCAGATTCGTCCGCCCCATTTTGTCGATCTCGATGATCTTGACCGGAACTTCCTGTCCGAGTTCGAGGATATCAGACACCGACTCAACCCGATGCGAGGCCATCTTCGAAATATGGCATAGACCTTCCTTTCCGGGGAGAAACTCGATAAACGCGCCAAAATCGACGATGCGTCGCACCACGCCTTCGTAGGTCTTACCGACCTCAGGTTCCTCCAGCAGCGACATGAATGCCGCTTTTGCCGCTTCGGCGCCTGCCTTGTCGTTACAGTAGATGGTTACCGTGCCGTCATTTTCAATGTTGGTCTGAACATCGTGTTTTTCCGAGATGCTCTTGATCGTTTTGCCTCCGGGCCCAATCATGAGACCAATCTTGTCCTGATCCACCTTGAAACTCATAATCCTCGGTGCGTGCTCACTCAACTCGCTGCGCGGTTGTGCGAGCGCTTCGTTCATGATCGAAAGAATGTGCATACGGCCTTTACGCGCCTGTTCGAGCGCAGTCCGCATGACACTCGGGTCGACGTTGGACAGTTTAATGTCCATCTGGAACGCAGTAATGCCCTTTTCCGTTCCAGCAACTTTGAAATCCATATCTCCAAGCGCGTCTTCTTCTCCGAGAATATCGCTGAGGACGACTGTACGGTCGCCCTGCTGGACAAGCCCCATCGCGATGCCTGCAACCGGAGCCGAAATGGGTACGCCTGCGTCCATAAGGCTGAGCGATCCGCCGCATACCGTCGCCATCGAGCTTGACCCGTTTGACTCGAGCACTTCGCTGACGATGCGAGTGGTATACGGAAATGCTTCCTTGGTCGGGAGAATGCGCTCAATAGCCCTGAGCGCAAGGTGACCATGTCCGATTTCCCGTCGTCCGGTGCCAAGGCGACCGGTTTCACCGACACTGAACGGAGGAAAGTTATAATGGAGCATAAAGTTCTCGCGGCGATCACCTTCGATATCGTCGAGGATCTGCTCGTCGCGAGCGGTGCCAAGAGTCGTGATCGCAAGCGCCTGGGTCTCCCCTCGCGTGAACAGGGCACTGCCGTGTGTGCGCGGAAGGACACCCACCTCGCAGGTAATTGACCTGATATCTTCAGGGCCGCGTCCGTCCGTCCTGATCTTACGTTCGAGTATGCTGTTCCGGAGAATCTCTTTTTCCATCGCATCCATAATCGAATAAAAGCCCTTTTCACCGTGCTCTTCTATCGTCGATGCAAAGTGCTCTGCGGCTTCCTTGACGACAGCCGCAATCGCGCTGTGGCGTTCAAACTTGCCCTTTACAAACGCTGCTTCTTCCATTTTCGGACGCACATGCGAGCGTATCTCGTCCGCGTTGGGGATTTCCGGTGCCGGGGGCGGTACAGGAAGTTTCTCCTTACCAGCCTTTTCCCGAAGATTCTCGATAAGCGTACATATCTGCTGTATGGGCTCTCGAGCCGCATCGATCGCACCTGCAAGAATCTCTTCGGAGATTTCGGCTGCGCCGCCTTCGACCATGGTAATACCGTCACGGGTGCCGGCAACGACAATATCAAGGAGACCCTTTTCGATTTCCTCGTACGTTGGATTAATGATGTACTCGCCGTCGATCATTGATACGCGTACGGCACCGGTGGGGCCGTTAAACGGGATATCGGATATCGTGACTGCAGCTGAAGCCGCGATCATACCGAGCACGTCGGGAGGATTAATTGAGTCCGCACTGACGGTCGTCGGGACGATTTGAATATCACGACGAAAGTTCTTGTCAAAGAGCGGGCGCATGGGACGGTCGATGAGACGACATACGAGAACTTCCTTGTCTTTCGGACGACCTTCCCGTTTCAGGAAACCGCCGGGGATCTTCCCCGCTGCGTAGTATTTTTCGTTGTAGTCGACCGAGAGCGGCAGGAAGTCTACGTCGAGTTCCTTGCTTGAACAGCAGACCGTTCCGAGAACGGCACTGCCACCGTAGGTGGCGAATACTGAGCCGTTTGCCTGCTTCGCCATTCGGCCCGTTTCGAGGGTGAGTTCCGTTTTTCCTATCGTTACGCTTACTTTTGTCATGTTCTTTCTATGTCCTTGTATGTGTCCGTTCACAGGAAGTGCTTTCCATACTTTCAGGGTATGTACGGCGAAGCAAAAAAAAAGCGACTGATCGATATACGTGTTCGACCAGCCGCCGGTAGACGGGGTTGCCCGGGTCTACTTTCGAAGACCGAGGGTTGCGATAAGCTGGCGGTAGCGGTCGAGGTCGTTCTCGCTCAGATACCGTAGAAGTCGCCGCCTTCGTCCGACAAGCTTCAAAAGCCCACGGCGCGAATTATGATCCTGCTTGTGAGTCTTGAAATGCTCGGTCAGCTGGTCGATTCTCCTGGTAAGAAGCGCAATCTGAACCTCCGTATTGCCGGTGTCGGTGGCGCTTGCGCCGAACTGCTCGACAATCTGCTGTTTTTCTTCCTTCAATAATGGCATATAGATCGTGTCCTCCATGGTATGCCGGCACAAAACCTGAAAATGTAGTCAAACCGCGCCCTTGCCGCCGCTGTTCGCGGGAGCAAACGCTTCGTACACTTTTGCATATCGGGTTTTCATGTGAAAATCTCGGTATGCGAAAGCGCCCCGGGGATGGTAAGCGCGCGATATTGAACGTTAATTATGATTACGCGACAGGTCTCTGTCAACCCGACCAGTCTGTCGCGCGTCTGCTCACGGTGGTACGACAAAACGATACTTGTATCCAATCTGCGTCTTTTGCACGAGCGCTCGAAAATTCCCGCTGGTATCGAAAAGTGCAAGGTCTGACTCGCTGGTTTCCGTCCCGGCTTCTGCAAGCATGGCGGTGCGAAACGGCTTCCCGTGCGCGATATCCGCCGCGGCATGTTCGTGAACTGTCCGGCAATCAATTCCCGGCATGCGGCGAAGAACCTCAAATGCGGAAACGAGTCGCGGGCGTGCCGAAAAATCGTCGACGCTTTGGCTGTCGCCGATGTGAAACTGTCCGACGCGGGTCCGACGAAGCCTCGAGACGTGCGCTCTTGAGCCGCAGGCCAGGCCAATGTCTCGGGCGAGCGAGCGCACGTACGTGCCGGAACCGCAGGTGATCTCAAGCGAAAGCTCCGGTGGTGACCAGTCGCTTACAGACAGCGAGCTGACCGTAACCGTTCGCTCGGGAACTGCTTCATCGATTCCACGGCGCGCGAGGTCGTACGCTCGCCGTCCGTTTATGTGGACGGCGCTGTATATAGGTGGGACCTGCGTAATCGTACCGATAAAGCGCGGGAGAACGCTTTCGATTTCCGAAAGGTCCGGTATCGTGTCGCAGCGGTGTACCACCGTCCCGGTAGGGTCAAGCGTGTCAGTCTCTTCGCCAAAGGTAACGGTCGTCGAGTAATGCTTTTCGAGTCCGGTTAACTCGCCGGCGAGGCGGGTAAGCGGACCGACGAGCACGACCAGCAGTCCGGACGCAAACGGATCGAGCGTGCCGGTGTGACCCACCTTTTTTCCCCGATAGGCTCGCTTTACCGGGGAAAGAGCCTTGAACGACGAGATTCCCTCCGCTTTGTCAAGAAGAACTGCTCCGGTGTGACTCTCTGACATTTCGCTTACCGCTGTGCGCTAGAGGCCGTGACGATCCATGTCCTGAAGAAGTTCCTGCGATTCGCGAACGCGGGTATCCATCACAAACGTGAGCTTTGGTGTCGACTTCCACTGTATGTGCCTGGCGATGCCTGCTTGCAGAAAGCCCGCGGCCGCATTGAGTCCATCTACCGAAGACTGAAGCTCAGGTTCGGAGACGTATCCGCCGACGTGAACCGTCGCGTTACGAAGATCCTTTGTTACTTCGACTTCGTGGATGGTGACAAGCTTGCTGACCCGCGGATCACGGACGCGCTCCGTGAGAATCATTTCGCTGATTATCCTCTGGAGCAGGCGTCCGGCGCGATCGGTTCGTTCCATGTTGCTCTACCGTTTTTCGCTCTTCGATGCTTTTACCGGGGCAGATAGTTTCCTGCTGATTTCCGTGATCTGGAAGACTTCGATTTCATCTCCAGGCTTCAGGTCGTTCAGATTCGCGATCCCGAGACCGCACTCGTATCCCGCCTTCACTTCTCGTACGTCGTCTTTGAAGCGTTTGAGCGAATTGATCTTGCCGGTGAAAATTTCCACACCATCGCGAATGACGTGCGCCTGGGCGTTTCTCGTCACGGTACCGGTCTTCACGAAACAGCCGGCGATGATGCCGATTTTGGGTACTTTGAAGGTTTCTCGTACTTCGACGGTTGCCACAGTCTCTTCACGCAGTTCGGGCGCGAGCATACCTTCCATTGCCGTCCGGATATCGTCGATAGCATCGTAAATAATGCTGTATTTCCTGATCTCGACTTTTTCTCTGTCCGCGATTTCAGATGCGCGCGGTGTGGGGCGTACGTGGAAACCGACAATAACCGCATTCGACGCGCTTGCAAGCATAACATCGTTTTCGTTGATGGCACCGGCTGCGGCGCGTATCGCCGTCAGTTTGATCTCGGGCGTGCTCAAGCCCTCAAGTGAACTCTTGAGAGCTTCAACCGAGCCGTGAACGTCTCCCTTGACGACGACCTTCAGTTCCTGGACATTTCCTTCCTGAATCGTGTCATACAGGTTGTCGAGCGTGACCTTTTTCACGTTTCGGGCATCCTCAAGCTTACGAAGCTCCTGGCGCTTGTCCCCGACCTGCCGAGCCATTCTCTCGCTTTCGGTAACCTGAAAGGGGTCGCCCGCCTCAGGTATGCCGGTGAGACCGAGTATTTCTACCGGCATGCTCGGAGACGCTTCGTCGATGCGCTCGCCCCGGTCGTTGAACATCGCACGAACCCGTCCGGGATATACTCCGGCGACAAAACTGTCACCGACGCGCAGCGTACCACGTTCGATCAGAACGCTCGAAACGGTACCACGGCCCGCATCTATACGAGTTTCGATAATTTTTCCTTCCGCGCGGCAATTGTAGTTTGCCTTCAGATCAAGGAGCTCTGCCTGCAGCGCGACGGTCTCAAGCAGATCGGCTACGCCCGTGCCCTTCAGTGCCGAGATTGGCACAAGGAGCGTCGAACCGCCCCACTCTTCGGGCGTCAGGTCGAGCTCGCTCAATTGCTGCTTGACGCGATCGACATTGATATCCGGAAGGTCAGTTTTATTCAGGGCGACAATAATAGGCACCTTGGCTTCTTTGGCGTGATCTATAGCCTCGATGGTCTGAGGCATTACGCCGTCGTTCGCGGCCACGACGAGTATCACAATGTCGGTAATGTTCGCGCCTCGGGCACGCATGAGGGTAAACGCTTCGTGGCCCGGTGTATCAAGGAAGGTCAGTTTCCCGTGCTCTGTTTCGACCTGATACGCCCCTATGTGCTGAGTGATTCCACCAAATTCGCCGCCTGCAACGTTGGTTTTGCGTATCCCGTCGAGCAGTTTGGTTTTACCGTGATCGACATGACCCATAACGGTCACGATCGCGGGCCGTGGCTGCAGCTCTTCGGCCGTATCCTCGGGGGTCGCAATAAGCGTTTCGTCGTAAAGATTAACGACGTTGACCGAGCATCCGTACTCGGAGGCGACAATCTCGGCTGTTTCAGCGTCGATCTGCTGGTTGATGGTCACCATCATACCCATGCCCATGAGTTTACCGATGATGTCGGAAGCTTTGAGGTTCATTTTACGCGCGAGCTCCGAAACGGTCACGACCTCCATAATGTCGATCTGTTTCGGGACCGGGTTCGCACGTTGCTGCTGGGTGCGTTTCTTGTTGTAGTAAATCTGCTTTTCGGGCTGTTGTTCTCGCTTCTGGTAGCCACCGTCTTTTCGCTTCGACTTGATAAACTTTCTGCCACCCTGTTTGCCACCGGCTGCAGCAGGTCCTGCCGGCGGTGGCCCGCTGCCGGTTCCCCCGCGTGGAGGCCCACCCGGACGGGGACCACTGAAGCCACCCGGACGGGGGCTTCGCTGTTCCGGAGACACAGGGCGACTGTCGGCGCGTTCTGCTCGCGCCTCGAGTTCGGAGGACGACACGTGACGGCCGGTGCCACCGGTGCGCCTGAATGGAGCAGGTGAAGGCCGTGTGGGCTGTCGCCTGAAGGTCTGCCGACGGACCGTCTGGCGCATGGTAGCCGGTTCTTTACCGTCGCCCTCTTTTGTTGCCGCAGTCGGGGCGTCAGCCGATTTTTCAGGAGGCGCTTTTTCGACCGACGATTCGTTCGGCACTTCGCTTTTCGGGGCTTCAGGTCCCGTTGCCGCTTGCGGCGCCTCACCTTCCGGAACCCTATCGGAACCTCCGGCCTGCGCGTCGCCGGGTGAGGGAGACACAGTTTCCTCTTGCGGGGTATCGGCCCGTGGTGAGTCTGCCGGTTTCACCGAATCAACGCCCGCTCCCGGAGCGTGCGGCGTTTCAACGTCGGGTTTGGGAGGCGTCGCAGGCGGTTCGGAAGACTTTGCAGGGGTGGCTGTTTCGTCGGGTGACGTACTTTTCGCCTTCCGTTTAACGACAATGCGTGGTTTCTTTCTCTTGGGTTCGTCGCCTGACTCGCCTGGAGCGTCGGATTTCCGATGCTTGATGAGAGTTGCTTTCGGTTTTTTGTTCTGTTCCTGCTCTTCTGCCATACGCTTTGTCTGTTGGACTTCAGCCTCCGTGTTCTCTATCTTAACGGATTGCACGGGCTTTGTGAAACCGGGTGAAACCGTCATTTGTGCCTGTACGCGCTAATAGTCTTCGTCCTCGTCGTCTTCGATAACTTCAACGCTTTCCCGGACAATTTCCTGTATCAGTTCGACCTCTTCGTCGCTGAGACCCTCCACGGCTTTCAGCTGCTTACCGGTCATCTGGAGTAGATCGACGACTTCCGTGACTCCTGCAGCACGCAGTCGTTCAACCACGTTATCCGGAACATCGGGGAGTTCGCTGATCAGGGTGATCTCTTCTTCTTCATCTTCGGGTTCGTCAAGATCGGACTCGAGTCGTTCGTCTTCGGCCTCTGACTCGTCGCCGGTATCTTCAAATTCGTCAGTAGCCACCGGCTCGACCGGGACTTCTTCTTCGACTTCGTCCTCGATGATCTCAACGCTTTCGGCTATGATGCGATTCAGCATTGAGACATCCTCGCTTGAGAGTTCGTCTATACTGCGAAGATCCTCGTCGGTCATGCCGACGAGCGTCTCTATGAGCTCGATTCCGCGGCGCTCGAGAATGTCGACGATACGAGGTGGTATCTCGGGAAGCTCGGCAAGTCGAGTGATTTCCTCTTCCTCCACGTCACCGAAGAGCGCGCTGACGGCACGCTTGGTATCCGCGGCAATGTCCATTTCTGCAAACTGGTCCTCGGTTTTCACGTCTATGTTCCAGTCGGCCAGGCGGTTGGCGAGGCGCACGTTGAGCCCCTGTTTTCCTATCGCGAGACTCAGCTGCGTTTCGGGCACGATCGCGAGGGCCTGACGTTTTGACTCATCGAGAATAACGACGTTGCTGACTTCGGCGGGAGAAAGCGCGTTCTTGATAAAGCTTCGCGTGTCGACATCATACTTGAGAATATCAATCTTTTCGCCCTCGAGTTCCCGAACGATCGACTGTATTCGAACACCCTTCATTCCAACGCAGGCTCCGACCGGATCGACGTCGTCCCTGTTGGAATACACCGCTATTTTCGTTCGGTATCCGGGTTCCCGGACAATCTTGAAGATTTCAACGGTCTTGTCGTATACCTCGGGAACTTCGAGTTCAAAAATCCGACGTACGAAGTCGGTATGTGTGCGCGACAGAATAATCTGTAGGCCGGTCGGTGTTTTCGAAACTTCGTAGATGAGCGCTTTGATCCGGTCGTTCGGGCGATAGACTTCGCGCGGGCTTTGATATCGCTTGGGCATCATGCCCTCAGTCTTTCCGAGGTCGACAAAGATGTTGCCGTTCCGTTCACGCTGGTAGTAGCCAATGATCATTTCGCCGACTTTGTCTTTGAACTCACTGTACAGGGTATCTTTCTGTATTTCCCGGAGCGTCTGGCGCGCCTTCTGCTTCGCGCTCTGTACGGCGACCCGATCGAATTCGCTCGGATCGACCTCAATCAGCAGTTCGTCTCCGATTTCGCATTCATCGTTAAGTTCGAGCGCTTCGCTCAGCGCAATCTCTGTCGCCGGGTCCATGACTTCGTCGACTATTTCTTTCTGGGCGTAGAGGGTTACATCCTGCCCGTCGTCGCTGAACTTCACAACGGCATTGTCGTCGTGTCCGAACTTGCGCTTATACGCCGCTCGAAGAAACTCTTCGATCGTGGTCATGATCAGTTCTTCACTGATGCCTTTATCGCTTACCAGCTGGCGAATTGCTTCGGCTAATTGAGCAGACATGGTGTGTTTCCTCTGTTCCCTTTAGACTGTGTCGTCCAGTCGTGACACAGTAATTGTATCATAACTCATGCGAGATACGGTTCCGTCCCGCTCCAGTTCAACAGTGGTATCGTCGCAGGCACGCAGACGAGCCGAAAACCAGTCGCCGTCCCGGGGAAGGACTTTGATCATGCTTCCGATAAAGGGCCGATACTCGCCCGGCTCTTTCAGTTTTCGGCCTATTCCGGGCGACGATACTTCTATACTCAAATCCCTTCGACCGGTCAGGACCGATATTCGCGGCTGTACCGTGCGATGAACGTCGGCGCAGTCATCCAGTTTGACCCCGCCGGGCTTGTGGACGACAAGCGATACGTGCAGGCGACCGTTTACGACCTGCTGATTCATGGATACCAGGTTCATTCCCATCCCGTTGATCAGTTCTTCGATGTCCTGAGTAAGCTGTGTGTCGCTGTGTGCCATTGCCTTACGTTCCGGACAAAAAAAAGAGCCGATACGATATCGACTCCCTGCCCGTTCCCGGTCGTAGTTGTCTTATGCAGGAGTGTACCAATCCGCGGAAAGATCTGTCAATCACGGGTGTTGCGCGTTGTGCAGGAACAAACGATCAGTCCATGGCGATCGTTCTGACATACACCGCGGCAGGTTCGTCTTGAAGCAGGACGCGAGCGCACTGATGGACCGTCGCACCAGTCGTGAAGACGTCGTCGATCAGGCAAAGCGACAGGCCTCGAAGACAGGTGTTTCGGTGACGATTCAGACGTATCGCGCCGTCAAGGTTCGTGAGACGGTCTTCCCGGCTCAGCGATTTCTGGCTCCGCCCGGCGCGGCGGTTCAGGATAAAACCGGAGGGTACGGTGCTCAGACGGGACAGCTCTCGCACGAGGAGCGTTACCGGATCAAATGGTCTTTGCCGGACCGATGCCGGTCGGAAGGGCACGGGTACGAGCAGGTCGCAGGGAGGCAGCACCGTAAGCATCGTTTCCGCGAAATACGCAGCAAGCCGACGAAAGCCGCGCCCCTTGAAATCAACGACGAGCGTCGCGGGCAGCGAGGTATATAAAAAGACCGAACGGTGGTTCGTGTACGCAGGCGGGTGTTCCCTGCAGTGGCGACACGGCGAAAGGCCGCCAAGAAGTGGCGAGCCGCAGCACTCGCACAGACGCCCGCTGAGATACGAGCGTTGGAGTACCACCCTGCATTCACGGCATATTAATCCCGTGTGATCGGGGCAGAGCACAAGCGGGGTTCCGCAGGAACGACACAGGCGGTTCAGAAACCAGTCTTCGGCGCGTGCAAGATATGTCATACCCCGACATACCTGGACGGTGTTCATTCTGATTGCAGTATTTTCTTCAGTTTCTGCAGGAAAAGAAGCGCGTCCAATGGAGTGGTTTCGTCTATATTCGTGTTCCGCAGCATATCGGCTACCAGTTCTTCGGTCTGAAACAGCGACTGCACCGAACGTGCACGATCACTGTGCTCGGCCTGCTGCGGGTGCGTGCGATCCGCTGACCGGGCCCCGTGTTCTGCGAGCAGCTCAGTCGCGCGTTGTATCACCTCTTCGGGTATACCCGCGAGTTCTGCAACGTGTATTCCGTAGCTCTGCAGCGTCGCACCCTCTTCCACCTTTTTCAGGAACTCGATCCTGCCCCCACGATCGTTGACCGCCATTCGGTGGTTGTGAATGCCATCGAGTTTCATGGTTGTCAGCTCGTGGTAGTGGGTCGCAAACAGGGTCCGGCATCGGATCCGGTCGACGACGTATTCACATACCGACTGTGCGATCGATAGCCCATCGACGGTGCCGGTTCCACGGCCAACTTCATCCATAATTATGATGCTTCGTTTCGAAGCCTGGCGAAGGATAAACGCGGTCTCGTTCATCTCAACGAGAAAGGTACTTTCGCCCCGAGCCAGATTGTCACCTGCACCGACGCGGCAGAATATTCTGTCCGCGATCCCGACTGTGGCGTTTGCTGCGGGAACGAAACTTCCTGTCTGCGCGAGCAGGACAATGAGCGCGGTCTGCCTGAGATAAGTTGACTTCCCGGCCATGTTCGGGCCGGTCAGGAGTATGAACCGATTGCGGTCCGCGTGCAGATCGAGGTCGTTGGGTACAAAATCTCCCGAAGCGACGTGCGCTTCTACAACGGGGTGTCTTCCCTCGCGAATCGACAAAAGCGGTGTGTCGGTGATCTGCGGTCGCGTATACGCGCGAACAGTCGCCGTGTACGCGAACGATGCGAGTACGTCGATACGTGCTACCCGTGCCGCCGTCCCGGCCAGTTCCGCTGCGTTCGACATTGCCCGTGACCGGAGCGTCAGAAATATCGTCCGTTCCAGATTGATGATTTTTTCCTCGGCGTCGTACATTCGCTGTTCGAGGTTGGTGAGCTCGTCGGTCGTGAAGCGCTCTGCGTTTGCAAGGCTTTGCCGTCGCCGGAAATGTCGGGGTACCCGATCTGCCTGGCTCGGCGTTACTTCAAAAAAATGACCAATGACGCGATTATATTTCAGCTTCAGGGTAGATAAACCGGATGCCGCTTTCTCCGACTCAAGATGTTCCTGCATACGCTGCTCGCCGGTGTCGCGGATGGTGTGCAGATCCGACAGCTCCGGGTCATAATCCGGACGGATAAGATTACCCTCGTTCTCCACCGTTGAAGGGTTTTCGACAAGCGCAGACTCAAGCGTGTCAGCCAGGTCGGCGAGCCGTGCGCGCGCCTGTTCACCCGGTATCGGGATCAACAGGTCGGCGGCGGTTTCCGACAGCGCTTCGCGGGGGTCGCCGAGCAGCTCGTTGAGCGTTTCAACCTGCCGCAGAGACTGAGCGACGGCCTTGAGGTCTTTCCCGTGAGCGCGGCCGAGAGCGATGCGGGTGGCGAGTCGTTCGATATCGGACATGCTCTGAAGCTCACGTCTGATTCCGGTCAGGCGCGTCTGCGAACGATACAAGGCCTCCACCGCGTCGTGGCGTGCGACAATCTGTTGCGTATCGACCGACGGCGAGGCAAGCCAGGCGCCCAGAAGACGCGCTCCCATGGCGGTTTCAGTGGCGTCGACCGTCTGCAGGAGCGAGTACGATCTGCTTCCATCCTGCATATTCCGCAGTACTTCAAGATTTCGCAGGGTTGACTCGTCGAGAACGGGCGTATTGGATCGCATAACCCGGAATCCACCGAGGAGTACGGGTGGAACCCCGGTTGTTTCTTCGGCGTAGGAAAGAAAGACCGCCACGGATCCCAGGACCGGATCACCAGATTCGATCCCGTGGCTCTTGAGATTTACCGTACCGAGGGTGCGGCACAGGCGTTCAAACCCTATAGATGCGTCAAAATTCCAGTCAGGAATGCGGGCGACGGATACAGGAAGATCCGAGAGGACCGACGCTACCTCCGACGACGACTCAAGCACGGTCTGCTGTGCGAGAATCTCCTTCGGCTGAGTGCGGGCAATGATACCTCGCAAGGCGGGCGCGGTGTCGCCGGATGCGAGAAGCTCTATCGTAAGCGTGCCCGTAGAAACATCGCCGACGGCACACACGACGCTCGCCTCGTCCGGGCTTCCAACGACGAGCAGACAGTTCGACTCGCGCCGGTCGAGATAGTCGTCGTCAATAACCGTCCCGGGCGTGATAATCTCGACAACTTCGCGCTCGGCGATTCCCTTTCCATTCGCCGGCACATGCTTTTGTTCGCAGATCGCGACTTTGCGTCCCGTTTTCAGCAGCCGCGCTATGTAGCCGCGGCTTGCATGGTGAGGTACACCGCACATGGGGACACCCTGACGCTGCGTCAACGTGAGTCCCAGTATCCGGGACGCCTGTTCAGCGTCGCGCTGAAACATCTCATAAAAGTCACCGAGACGGAAAAACAGGATCGCGTCCCGGTGCTGTTCCTTGATGCGCGCGTACTGCTGCATCATGGGAGTGAGTTCAACGGACAACTTATTCGAGAACCTCGCGCAATCTCCCTACAACCATCTGCGTGACATCTACCTCATCCGAAAACCAGAGAAGGCCGCGTTGGTCCGAATCGACAACAAGGGTGTAGCCTTCATTCTGGGCGACAAAAGCAAGGGCGGCATCGAGTTCCTGAAAGAACTGATCGTCGCCGGCAAGGAGCGCTTCGCGCTGACGCTCAAGCTGCGCTCTTCGAATGCGGACGAACTCGGTTAAAAACGTTCTCCGCTCGTCTATCTCACCTTCAAGGCGAAGCGCGGTCGTATCGTTCCCGCGTTCGACGGCGGCGAGTCGCTCGTCTTCGAGATCGGTTATCTCCGTTTCGATTTCGCGGCGTTGCTCGTCGAATGCTTCAACATCCGATCGCCACGCGCGCACGGCCTGACTTTCGCTGAAAAACTGGTTCAGCACCTGTTCCATGTCGACAACTGCCACCGTGGTCAGTTGTTCGGCGGTGAGGCTCCACACGGCGCCGAAGAGGAACACAAACAGTACGGTACATCGTTTTATTCTCACGTTAATTTTACTCCCTGGTGTACGCGGCACGGGTCTCAGAAGAACTCCGTGCCGAGACTGAAGATAAACTGTAGTCCGGAATCCGGCCGGTCGGGATTGTTGAAAACGTCGCCCGGTTCCCACTGTAATCCATCGTTGTCATAGCTGAAGCGCTTGCCGAGATACAACCGTATCGGAAACTGCGGAATTGTAAATCGCAGCCCGGCGCCCATGGTAAACAGAAAATCGGTCCTTTCCGTGCTCAATATGTCGGATCGTTCGTCGTACAGCGCGACAGCATCAAGAAAGGTGTCAAACCAGACCACCTGTGGTGCTATGGGTTGCCGGAGTTCGATCCAGTTGTTCCACCTGGCTTCTCCCTCACGGCGTGGCCAGCCGCGCGCTACCGTCTGACCGTCTATGAACAGTTCGTCCGGACCTGGCTCGAACGGGTCGCCTCCGTCCCAGCGAAAAAACGTCGGCCACTGAATCCCGACGGAGGTGTGTGCGCCGAGGACTCCCTTCCAGTTCCACGAATCTGAGACCGGAAGGTCCCAGAGGGTGAAGAAGTGTTCGGCTCTCGTATCCGTGCTGATATAGTGCCGGTTACCACCGAGTGGACCTCCGACAAAGCTGAGTTCCTGGCGTACGATACCGCCCGAGGACGGATTGAAGATAATATCCCTGTCGTCGAGGGACGCGTTGAATCCAAGGCTGTTCACAAAGCGCCACTGGTTCAGATTATCCCTGAGTATGGGATCTGCAGGTCGGAAGAGCGTGTCGTCGTAGGTTGCAAATGTAACCCGGATCCGTCCGTTCGTACCGAGGGTGAGCCGTCCAATCGGAGTCGTGAAACGCCGGCTCGTGTTGGCGCCGGTGGACACGCTCCACTCTTCGTAGGTCATAAGGTAGTCTTCGGGTACGCCTGTGCTGCCGCCTGCGTACTCAAAGTCAGTGACGAGGTTCAAGTCCTCGATCTCCTCGTCTGTCGGGATGCCCGGGAAGGGGTCGCCGGCGGAGTACACGGTGTCGTTAAAAGTCCGGTCACCCGAAAACACGTATTCCCCCGTAAATGGATCGGTGACGCCAAACGGTGAGAGAACGTCCTGCGGCTCGTTCGGCCGTACGTCACGCGTTACGGTGATGTCCCCACCGAGCGACCAGGGCCGACCGGTGAACCAGCGTTCCTGAAAGGTCAGAGAAAGACTTTGCGTTCCCGGAGATGCAGTCGCGTTCAATCCGAAGGTCTGACCGAGTCCGCGGAAATTCCGGTCCTGCCAGCCGACCTGACCGCTTACGGGAAAATCCCCTCCTCCGCCGAAAGTGACACCGAAGGTCAGGTCGGTAGTGGGTGCTTCCTCTACGGTCAGCACAAGATCCAGCAAGCCCGGTACGCTTCCTTCAGGTATATCGTGTACGACACCGGTGAAAAACTGCGTGTTGGCCAGATTCTGCAGCCCCTGCCTGAGCCTCGTGAGACTGAACACGTCCCCTTCCTGCAGAGGCACTTCACGCAGAATCACGTGGTCCCGTGTTCGTTCGTTGCCGCGCACACGGATGTTTTCAATGCGTGCGCGTCCGCGCTCGACGACACGAACCGTGTAGCCAATGCTGTCGCTCGTCTCGTCACGCCGTTCCTCCAGGTCGATCTCGTTGAACAGATATCCGCCTTCACGGTACACGTCAAGAATTGCGTCAAAGTCCTGCTGAAGCTGTACCGCGTTGAGTACGCTCCCCTCCTGCAGCCGAACGCCTCTGAGAAGCTGATCTTCTGAAAAAATGACGTTTCCATCGAACTCGAAACCATCAAACGTGAACTGATCTCCCTCCTCAATAAAGTACGTAATCCTGAGACGCGTGCGCAGTGGGTCGTCGTCTTCTATGACCTCCCGGTCTATCTCGTTTACCCGCGCATCGACAAATCCTCGTTCCGCGTACCAGCTCTGAATGGCTTCGCGGTCTTCCTCCAGATTACCTTCGCGAAAGACCCCCGAGTTAAAGATGCTCTGCTCGCGGGTCACGATGGCACGCCGGAGCGATCCTGCCGACGCAAACGCGTTCCCGACAAACTGAACTTCATCGATCGTGGTGCGGGCACCTTCCTCGATGCGAAAGGTGACAATCTGCCTGTTGTCTTCGTCTACGTCTGAGACCTCGTGTTCGACGGTCGCGTTTGCGTAGCCCTGTTCCTGGTAGAAATCTTCCAGTGCGCCGGTGTCACTTCGAAGGCGTGAGCTTATGACGACGTCCCCGACACCGACAACAATTTCCTCGATAAGGCGAGTCGCTCTGAAGTTCCTATTCCCTTCAAACCGAACCTCCGCAACTGTTGGCCGTTCAGTGACAATAAAGTTCAGAATCATCCCGACGTCATCGGCAGGTCTGACCGCCTCGGGAATCAGATCGGTAAACAGATCGAGTGCAAACAGGCGTCGCTGAATATCGTTGAATACACTGTCGGTGAAGGTACGACCAATAAAGGGTTCGGTGACTCCAGTGAGATCACTTTCGCGTACGTTCTCAAGGCCTTCGAACGTGATATCTACGATCTCGCGTTCGAGAAACCATTCGTTGTCCTGAGCACCAAGAACACCGGGAAGTAAAAATATGATCGCAATGGCGACCAGGGCACGGGTTCGCATAGAATCTCCTTGCATAGCTGCCCGTATCATAGTGGACGGCGGGCGCTTTGTTAACCTTCAGTAGGTAAAGCCCCATGAAAAGGTAAATTGATTATCCGGCACGAATAATGCGTCCGGAGTTCGTGGAAAAAAGCTCCACTGCAGATCGAAAAAAGGTGTCTCAAACTCGAGACTGAATTCGCTGTCTACTTCAATGCCGGCAAAGGCTCGTTCGCTGACATCCTCGAAGGGATCACTTGCACGAAACTGCACAAGCAGTTCAGCAAACACGTCCGGACCGAGAGAACGTCCGAGAAATACCGTGGTATTATTGAATACCCTTCCAAGACTTGGTATTGCCGCCTCCTCGGAATCTATCGCGGGCTCGTCAATGACGCCCCGGACGAGATTCTGAAACAGTTGCGTGCGTACGCTGAAAAGGTCAAGCTGCAGCGCATTTCGGACGCCCGCTTCTACGCTCCGGATGACACCGAACTGACTGACGATATCGCTTCCGGCCAGAACCGCTCCGGAGAGGCTCACGAGGGAATCGCCCGTTGCAAAGACCCCGCCGCCGAATATGGCGAGCAGTTCCTCGTCCGACAGCGGTGGTTCGCTTACCGCCCTCACCGTCAGATCACTCAAAGGGCTTTCCTCTGCGATTATCGAAATGCGTACGGGTCCATCGGGGCCAATGTCCCGGGTTTCGGCTCGTAGCGTCACTCGCGGGTCGACGGTTTCCTGGGTTTCGTTAAAGCGAATCAGACCTTCGCGAATCAAAAAGGTTCTGTCGAGATAAAACAGCTCCCCGCCCTGCGTTTCCACGTCTCCAACGAGCTGAAACGTATTCCGCACCGTATCAGCCTGTATCCGGACCATTGCCCCGGGAGCCGTCACGGCGCGCAGGATTGGAAGCTGCGTCGTCGGCCAGAGAAATTCGACCGATCGACCGGATGTGATCGTCAGGTCCACGAGAAGTGGATTATTCGCAGCAGCCTGTAGGTCGTCACGGGTCTCGCCTTCGGACCCTACCGTCATTGTGGTGTTGTGAGCGGTCAGGTCTCCGGAGAGTAAAAGGTCGGCTCCGTCTTGTATCAGGCTCAAAGTACCCCTGCCGTACCCGTCGACGATAAAGCCGCCAAAATCTTCGGCGAACCGCACCCCCGGTTCGTCGTTCGTTTCCACGAGCAGCTCGTACTGCTCAATGTTCCACCGGCTGATCAGAAAAACTCCGGAAGCCTCCGCCCGTGCCTGCCCGATTCGTGTTTCGAGCGGGTGGATGCGCATTTCTTTCTCTGAAAACACAAGAAAGCCGTCGGCGGGGCCAATCTCATCCGGCAACTGTGAAACTGTCATGCCGAAATCCTCGATCGGCACCGTTCCGAAAAAATCCGGGTCCGTCAGCGGTCCTGTCATGCGGAGACTGCCGGAGGCGCGTCCTGCAGTTATCGCTACGTCTCCAAAATCGAATACATCAGGGATCGTGGCTACGTCGAGACGAAGGCCGGTGAGGTTCAGTTCCACTTCGCCGGCGGAGAACATACCATCCGCGTCCAGGTTCAACGGGAGGGGATCGGAAAAGGTCATGAAAAACTCGCCCCCGTCCTCAATAACAACGGCTATTGATTCTTCAGGTCCGCCGATAATGCTGACACGGCCGTCCCGCCGACCAAGATTAAACTCCCATACGTCGGGCAGGTCCGCGAAAACCGGCAATCCGCGTATACGGACAAAAAGTTCAACGTTACGATCAAGGACCGGTGTTTCTGCTGCAGCTGCACCGTCGACGTCAGTGTAAACCTGTCCGTCGACCTCGACCCGAACGTCGTACAGCTCGCCGCCCAGGGGCACTTCCGTGTCCAGGTTTGCGAGGACTGTTTCGTCCGCCGACGAAAGCACGGCTGTTCCATTCTCAAATCGTGCGCCTATGTAGCTGCCGTTAAACTCGGTGATCCGGATTTGATCTCGATTCAGAGAAAATGCAGCGCCCGCTTCAAGCTCTTCGCCGTCGAGCACTGCGTTGTTCGTGGTTACGTCGCCGGAGAATTCCGGTGCCTCCAGGGTACCGTCGATCTGAATATCTGCGTCCGCCGAACCGGACAAGGCATCGACTCGGGCGCGGCTGAGGTCTGCGTCTCGCAACTGCAGGCTGCCCTGTACCGCGTCTGAAACCGACAGTTGCAGTTCGTAGCGTTCGCCCCTGTCGCGGGGGTTGTCCGCAACAAGATCGACCGAAAATTCCCGGTCACGCTCCCACTGCAGGATTGCGGCCGCCTCAAGCGTACCGATCTCATCCTCAAAGCTCAGCTGTTCGACAACGGCGCCGGCTTCGTCGGCTCTACCCCGTGCCGAAACATTGACCGACTCAAGAAATGGAAGAACAATCTCGTGGACCCTAAGCTCGCGGACGTCCGCGCTCCAGTCTTCGCTGTTTGCGTACTCACCCTCGACGTCTGCGGAAATCCGCGAGCGTTCGTTGGTGTACGCCGAGCGTGGTACGGGAACGTTGCGCAGGCGAACAGAAGCCGACAACGCCTGTCCCGGCGGAAACAGAACCTCCGCCTGTATTCCTGCACCACCGGATACGTACAGGTATTGTTCGCTGAGCATCGCGGTTATGTCATACTCTACACCCTGAACCATCAGACGCGAGTCGACTTCAAGAGACGCGCTGTGTGTCGGTCGATAACGGTACTCACCGCTGAACTGGAGATCGGGAATGCTCAGAGCGACGTTACCATCGATTTCGTTTCCCTCGGCAGCAAGCGTGATCTGCGACGAGAGCTCCTGAGTGCCGTCGCCCTCCACGCGAACCTCCGCTCTGGCCCGGCGAGTTTCGGGAACCAGGCCCTGCCAGTCGACGAAACCCGAGAGCGAGAGGCCCTCCGGAACTGCAGCCGGGCTGACCTGTTCCGGGATATCGAGCAGTGCGTCTACGAGCGGGACGGCTGCAGACCGTACAGAAACGTCGGATACGACCGCGGACAGGCGGGCATCGAGCGGCGAGTTCAGATCAACGCGCCCCCATGCCCTGACAGTTCCGGGGCCCGGGAGCTGAGTCGACACGTCGAGCTGTACGAGCGAGCCCGTGCGATTCACGCGTCCCACGAAGTCGGTGATCAGAAGGCCCTCGTATTCGACCCGGGACGCTTCAAATACACTCGCACCGTCGTCTTCGGACACGGTCAGCGACGCACTCAGCGCGGGTGCACCGGGGAGTGCGATCCGGTCGAGTTGCAGCGATCCGGTCGGACGAAGCGTCTGAAGGGGTATGGAGCCCGTGAACATTATTCTTCCGTAGGGCGTTCCAACCTGCAAAAGCGGAACCCGAGCCAGCGAGCGATCTCCGCGGGCGCGGATGTCGAACTCTATCCCCCCCTGTATCTGATTCTCCGGGACGCGAGCTGAAAAATCGGCGAGGTACTCCGTGCCGGCTTCCCTGTCCCAGCGAAAGCGCGCGCTCCCGGTCATGGTGCTTGCGAGCCAGGGATCGGCATCCGCCCAACCGCCCTCGAGACGAATGAAGTCCGAAAGCCTGTACTCCTCGGCGTCGACGAGCACATCCAGCGTATCCCCTGTCCATTGCAGTGACAGATCGATCGGAGCAGCGTCTTCGACCTTGCGAACCTCAAGTTCGCCGTTTCCGGCTTGCAGCCGGAACTGTTGTCTGTTGACACTGAACAGGTCGCTCTCGAAGCTTGCTACGTCGAGCAGAGCGCTGACGTTCTCAATAGTCTCGTCGAACTGGGTTTCAACACGCACTCGTGCGTCTATGCGACCGAGTTCGGGCCACAGCGCCGTCTCCCCCGCGAGGTTCAGGTTCGCGTCGACCGCAAGCCCTCCTTCTCCCTGTCGGGCGTTAAAGCTCAGACGGCTTGCGCGTATGGTTCCGACTGCGTCCCGGACGGAAACGGTCAGGTTCCGGCCGGATACCGTAATACCTTCCGGAATCGCCGTGAGGAGTCCTTCCTGGTCCGTCTCGATAGCCGGGTCTGTCCCAACCGCGCCGAGAAGGAGCTCAACGAGCTCACGGTCGTCGACCGTATCGATGCTGAGCGCGGTATTCTGAAGCCGGATGTCCCGTATCGCCCGTTGCAGGTTTCCGGTGATAAGCGGCAGGACCCGATAACGAACCTGAAGTGAGTCAAGTTCGAGAAGCGGATCACGTTGCTCCACGGAACCGATCGTAACGCCGCGGATAGTAAATCTGGTGAAAATAGATGGTGATATCCGATCATACGAGAAGCTGCGCCCGAGCCTCGCCTCGATAAGCGCTACCGTTTCCGCGTGCAGGCTCTCCATACGCTCCGCGACACGCCTTTGGACGGGTCCGAACAGAACGAACGTAAGACCGACAAACGAGATAATCAGGATACCCTGCAGGATGTTCGTGAACAGGTTCTGGTCCTTGACGTTCAATTCAGTTAACCTTACCGCTACCCGTTACGCACCCCACTCCCCCGATTCTCCAAGTGTAACACATTGAAGACAGGGAAAAAAGGCAGGAGGCGAATATACATGGCAGCCGAAGACAACGTGTCACGCGTTCTCGATCGTTTCTACGTGTTCGAAGGCCTTGATGGAGCCGGTACAACGACTCAATCGGAAATGCTCGTATCCTACCTCAAGGGCATGCGGCATCGTGTCGACTTCGACAGGGAGCCGACCGACGGGCCGGTCGGGGTTCACATCCGTGACATACTCGCCGGCCGCTCGCATGCGGATCATCATGCGCTCGCGCTCCTTTTTGCTGCGGACCGGAGGTCTCACATGTTCGACCCGGAACAGGGGGTTCTCGCGCGGCACGATGCGGACGTGCACGTTGTCTGTGACAGGTTTCTCCCCTCAAGCCTCGCCTACCAGGGGGTTACCTGCGGAATACAGCAGGTCCTGTCCTTTAATGGTGAGCTGCCGGTCCCACGACACCTGTTTTTTCTCGACGTCCCGGTATCGGTCTGTCTTTCACGACTCAGTATGCGCAGTGAACGGGAAATCTTCGAGCAGGAGGCTTTTCTGCTTGATACCCTCGCAGCGTATGAACACGCCCTGAATCATATGGCAGCCCATGGCAGCAGTATTTACCGTATAGACGGGACGCAATCCGTTGAGGAAGTCCATGCGGAAGTCTGTAGGTGTATTCACTGACGTCCGATACTTGAGATGTGAGATACCAACTACCTCGCAATGCGATTTCCCGCCTCGTTCTGTTCGTGATCGTTCTGTGCATGGCAGCCCCATCAGCGTCTTCCTACCGCCTCCTGTACAAGGAGCAGCTGTATGGGCTGTATCGACGCCAGTTCTACAATCAGCCGCTGAACCTGAACGAGAACATTTACTGGCTTGAACAGACCTTACGGGCTGACTTTGCAAACCCCTTAAACGCGATTGCTCGAATCGACGACGAAGAGGACTGGGAGCGATACCGATATCTGTTCAACATGCACGTAAATCTTTTGCTCGTGGACCTGTACCTGGCCTGGGCGAATCGGTACAACCGGCAAAACGCGTATTTCTTCAACTATCCGTGGGTCGACCTGAACCTGGAAAGTCTTGAGCATGCCGAAGACCTGTTTCAGTACGCGCGTATCTACTGGGACGAGGCCCTGGTCTGGTCCGAGCGCGCGTGGCAACTTCGCTTCGTACACCTCGAAGAGGTGCAGCACTGGGTAGACGAGAACTACCGGATCGAGACCGGGGAGCTTGACTACAACGCGATCATAGACGAACACCTGGAGCGGCTGTATCTCGTGCGCGAAGAGTTCCTGGAAATGGGACCGGAGACCTACTGATCCCGTCTTTTCAGATACATCGCGTCACCGTAGCTGAAAAAACGGTACCGGTGCTCGATCGCGAGCTGGTACAGACGTCTGATCCGTTCGATTCCGGCGAAGGCCGAAACCATAACGACCAGGCTGCTGCCCGGTGTGTGGAAATTCGTGAACATTTCTCGGACGACCCGGAACTGATATCCCGGATAAATATACAGACTCGTAGCATCGGATCCTGCCCTGATCGTGCCCGATTCGGTTACGGCGCTTTCAAGTGTTCGAACAGATGTCGTTCCCACCGCGACCACCGGCCGTCGGTCTTCAAGGGCCCGGTTTATGACAGCAGCCGTTTCCTCGGTAATGTGGTACCGTTCCTCGTGCATGTGGTGCGCTTCGACCGTGTCGGTCCGAATTGGCGCGAAGGTCCCGATACCGACGTGCAGCGTTACCGGGGCAATCTGGACCCCCCGTTCGCGAATACGGTCAAGCATCTCGGTCGTGAAGTGCAGACCCGCCGTTGGCGCCGCCGCCGACCCGAACTCCCGCGCGTACACCGTCTGATACCGCTGTTCGTCCTCGAGTGAATCATCGCGTTTAATGTAGGGTGGAAGCGGCACGTGACCGAATTGCTGAAACCAGGGTTCGTCGAGCGCTTCGTCGAGCTCCATCCTGAACGTATCTTCAGTGCGGCCTGTAACGGTACCCCGGCGACCACCGGGAAGCAGATACGCACCCGACTCCGGGTGCCGTCCGGCCTTTCCGAGCATTACATCCCAGACGCGACCGCTGTCGGCTGCAGAAAGAAAGAGAACTTCGCAGTCGCGACTCGTCGTTCCGTGCTCGTGTTTCGCGAGCAATCGTGATTTTCGGACCTTTGAGTCGTTTACGACGAGAACTGCATCGCCGGGTACATGCTCGGGAAAATCCCTCGTGTGCATGTGCTCGACCCGCTCCCCCTCGCCCTCGGTTTCGAAGGTGCTGACGAGAAGGCGCGTCTGGTCCCGCCTGTCAGCCGGGGTCTGTGCTATGAGTTCCT
The DNA here is from genome assembly GCA_046542845.1 of Spirochaetaceae bacterium. Taxonomy (GTDB): domain Bacteria; phylum Spirochaetota; class Spirochaetia; order DSM-27196; family SKKC01; genus SKKC01. The sequence continues at coordinate 9,528 of JBKHAN010000007.1, read as the reverse complement.
GAGGAAGATCAAAAGAGAAGCTGTTCGTTTCCATTGTCCTGTGTTCCCGGTTGCGGAATGCCCAGATGCACGTATGCCTGGGGTGTAACCATCCGACCTCGTGGTGTCCGTTTCAGAAGCCCGCTGCGGATCAGATACGGTTCATAGAAGTCTTCGAGGGTATCTATCGATTCACCGACTGATATCGCGAGGGTTTCAGCTCCGACCGGGCCTCCACCGTAGTTCTTGATAATGGTCCTGAGTATTTCCCTGTCGTGTCGTTCGAGGCCTATGGAATCTATATACAACCGCTCAAGTGCCTGTTCGACCACGGATGCCTGTATGGTTCCGTCGTGGAGAACCTCTGCAAAGTCCCGGACACGCCGAAGCAGACGGTTGGCGACGCGAGGTGTTCCGCGCGAGCTTCGAGCGAGCATGCGAAGCGCCTCGTCGGTGCATGGTATGCCAAGCAGTTTTGCTGAGCGGTGTAGAACAAGGAGAATCTCCTCTTCGCTGTACAGCTCAAGTCGAACGGTAATGCCAAAACGGCTGTAGAGTGGACCCGCTACCTTTCCCGGTTTCGTTGTGGCACCAAGCAGGGTAAACGGCGGAAGCGGGATACGAATGTTACGGGCAGCCGGTCCCTGGCCTATAATCCAGTCGAGTTCGTAGTCTTCCATGGCGATGTAAAGCATCTCCTCAATCGCCGGCTTCAAGCGGTGTATCTCGTCGATAAAAAAAAGCGCTCCGTCGCTCATGGACGTGAGCAATCCGGCGAGATCCTTGGGCTTCTCCAGAGCGGGTGCGGAGGTTACCTTGAATTCTGCTCCCATTTCCTGAGCAAGTATTCCGGCAAGCGTCGTCTTGCCCAGGCCGGGAGGGCCGCTTAAAAAGACATGATCCAGAGCCGACTGTCGACCGAGCGCCGCCGACACAAAAACCTTGAGGTTATCCTTAACCGCTGTCTGGCCCTGAAACTCTTCGAGCCTCTGTGGGCGCAGACGCACTTCAAACTGTTCATCGTCGCGCATGTCGCTGTTGAGAATGCCGTCTTCAAAATCGTTCATCCCCACCTACCCCAGCGAAAGTAACGCACGTCGGAATACATCCCGTTCGAGCGCCGCGCCCTCGACGCCTTCGGAGGCGGCTTCGGCGGCTGCCTGCTGCACGGCTTTCGTAGCGTGCGCTTTATCGTACCCCATCTCAACAAGGCCGGACACCAGATCATCCCAGGTCCCACCGCCGGATTCTGTATCCTGGGTAAGTTTTCCGCGTAGTTGAAGCACTATCTTACCCGCGGTTTTTTTCCCGAGGCCGGGAAGCGAAGCGAGCGCGTCGACGTCCTCGCTTTCAAGCATTCCCAGCAGGCGTTCAGCAGGTGCAGCTGTAAGAAGTTTGAGCGCCTGTTTGGGCCCAATTCCACTCACGGTCAGCAACTGCAGAAAAAGCGAGCGCTCCATTTCCCGGGAAAAACCGTAGAGTCTCAGCATGTCTTCACGTACGTACAGATAGGTCAGAAGCCGGACCTCAGAACCAGTGTTCGGAAGTGAGCGTACCGTCTGCTCCGACGTCTCAAGGTGAAACTCCAAACCGCCGACCTTCAGTCTCACAAAATCAGCTCCGTGTGAACTGAGCGTTCCCTCGAGACTGTTGATCATGGCGAAGCCTTTTTTACTGCGGCCTGCTTCAGCGAGATGTAACTGCGATTATTGTTGTGACAGATCGCCGCGGCGAGCGCGTCGGCGGCGTGGTCCGGCCCGGGGGCCTCGGGAAGATTCAGGAGAACACGGACGAACTCTATGATCTGCCGCTTATCCGCACGGCCCTCGCCCACGATCGCGCTCTTGATCGCCTGCGGAGTATATTCGTGTGCGACGACGCCGGCCTGCGCGAGCGCGAGCAGGACTACTCCGCGCGCGTGGGCGACCGGTATCGCACTCGTGATGTTCCTGGAAAAATACAGCGACTCAACACCCGCTTCGACCGGTCTGTACCGGATAATAAGCGACTCGAGCTGTGAAAAAATCTGCTCCAGTCGCAACCCCGTCGCGTCGGACGCCGTCGTCGTGATTACTCCGTGTGCGAGATGTCTGATCCGGTTGCCGTCGACTGCAATGACCCCGTAGCCTGTTGAAGCCAGCCCGGGATCAATGCCGAGAAGTGCCGTCATGAATCGCTGTCGAAGTCGTCGGGTATATCGAGGTTTGTTGAAACATTTTGCACGTCGTCGTGATCGTCGAGTGCTTCGATGATCTTCAGCGCTTTTCGGGTTCCATCCTCGTCGAGCGCTACGGTCGCCTCGGGTACTCTGGCGACTTCGGCGAACTCGTGCTCGAAGGATGCCTCCTCCATAGCCTTAAGAACCGCTTCAAAGTCCTCCGGGGCGGAGGTTACCTCAATCTGATCGCCTTCGGTACTCACGTCTGCGGCTCCCGCTTCGAGCGCCTGCTCAAGAATCTCGTCTTCGGTATAACGTTCGGTGCTGTAGTGAATGATCCCCTTTCGCGAGAACAGATAGCTTACACAGCCGGATTCTCCCAGATTTCCGCCGCTCTTGCTGAAAATACTGCGAACGTCCGCAGCGGTTCGATTCCTGTTGTCGGTCAGACATTCAACCATGATGGCGACCCCGCCGGGACCGTAGCCTTCGTAGGAGAGTTCGACGTAATCGGCCCCTTCAAGGTCGCCCGTTCCTTTCTTGATCGCGCGTTCGATATTGTCCTTGGGCATGTTGGCGGCTTTTGCCTTGAGAACCGCCGTCCGAAGTCGCGGATTCGCCTCGGTATCACCTCCGCCTTCTCGTGCCGATACAATAATTTCCTTGATAAGCTTGGTGAACAGCTTGCCGCGCTTCGCGTCTGCAGCTCCCTTTTTGTGGCGTATAGTCGCCCATTTACTGTGACCTGACATGTGTCTACTTCCTCTTCTATTCTGTGTGTATTGTATGCGTTTAACCGGAAAAAAATAAACCCGGGCCGTTCCGGGCCACAGTCTATCGTAATCCCCCGAAGCGCGGTAGCGGCCGAAACCTGAAAACGACCCTCGCGTGTATCTGAGAACGTGATACAGGACCTGTATGAACAGAATCGAAGGCGCGCCCCCGGTTGTCACCGGCAAGCCAGAACTCGTCGTCTGCAAGCGTGACAGCGGACATGTTTCCAGACAGGGGAACGACAACATCGGGAGGGATCCGGGTCTCCGGCCGTTGCATCCGCACCGACCCGTCGCGTTCGTCAAGATCCGGACGGCTCGTATTGCTTCCTTCGGGTTGCACACGGTAGTGCCACGATTCCATGAATACCGTATCACCAGGACCTGCGATGACGCGTGCGACCCGAGTTCCTGGTTCCCATTCGCGACCGTGGAGATTACGGAGCGTGAGTCGCTCGAAACTCAAAAGGCGCACGATGCCGTCGGCAGCCCGCAGGATTGCGGGTGCGGGACGAACTTCATTCGGCGTAAACACCACTAGATCGTCGTACTCTGGGTCGGCTTCCCCGATTCGGGCGTCTGTGAACGGAAGCGGTAGGCCGTAGCTCATACGCGAAACGATGAGTCCGTCGCCGGCGGAGATCGTCGGTTCCATACCGTCTGCCTCGACGCGAACACCCGCGGCGAAAAAAAAGGTAAAAAGCCGATACCAGACGAGGAATACAATCAGGATCGTCAAGAGGATGCGAATGCGGTGTCCCGCCGAATGGTCTTCCGGTCCGCGGTATGTGCTCGTACCCCTGACACTGCTCAGCATAACTAACGAATGGCTCCTATACGCCCCGCAGGCCAGTAGCGGACCATGGCCCGCCCCAGAATCGCATCGAGGGCAACCGGACCGAAATCGCGTCCGTCGCGGCTGTTGTCCCTGTTGTCGCCGAGCCCCATGAGGTGCCCGTCGGGAACGTACCATCCGACGACAGCTTCGTGGTGAAGCCGTTCGAAGCGCGAGCTGTTCGGGGATGCCTGGTAGCGCGTAGCGTTGTAGCCTTCGTTCAGCGCAAACCTGTCGGTAACCTGTGCGTCGGACGCGCGTGCGACCGAGTCTCGCAGTTCACGCGAAACAGACAGGCCAAGGTCTGCCCGCGCACGCGCACGTCCCGCGTCTACGAAGGCCTCCATGCTTGATGCGTCGACGAGCCGCTGAACCGGATACCCGAGTCCATGGAGCTCGCGGTGTTCCGCTTCGCTCATCCACCGCGATTCCCCGTGAGCACGAAACTCGTGCTCACCGTCCACGATGCGTATTCTGTCGCCCTCGTATGCGGCGGCGCGTTTGATCAGGAACTGTTCACGCGGGCGACCGAACTCGTCCCGGTCGAGGTTTACAAGACTGAGCGTCAGCATGAAGACGAGACGGTGAAAGAGTTCCACGGCCGGGGGGCGGGACTCGTACGACGGATTCTCAAAAATAACGATCTCGTCGCGTTGAGGAATCCGGATCCCGGGTAACTTTCCGTATCCCGGTATGAGTTCCGGCCCGAAGACCGCTTTATTTACGAAGATACGGTCACCGATTTCCAGCGTGGGTATCATGGAACCCGACGGAATGACGTAGGCCTGAATAAGAAACTGATTCAGAAACAGCACCACGACCGCCGCCCAGAGAAAGCTCTCTATCCAGCTCAGGATATTGTTTTTCGCCGCCTGTTTTCTCTTCGCGCGCTCCTTGCGGGCTTTCCGCCAGGTGAGGAAGCGTTCGGTTTTTATCTGTAGCGTATGATACCGGTTGCTCATGTTGTTTGACCGACGGAACAATAGCATCTCGCTGTGTGCCGGGGCAACACACCGTCCCGATCCGCTTCCACATTGACACCCCTGTTCCCCCGTTCCTATACTCCTGCGAACCATGAAGCACCGCGAGAAAAAAAGCCGTACGAGTTCCGGAGACACCCCCGCGGCAATGTCGAAGGCCGAGGCATCGACGATTGAGGTGGAGCCCGTGCACCTGAAACCCGTGTTCGGGATGGAGCCGGGCAAATGGCTTGCTGTAGTCCTGTCGGTCGCAGGTGCCGTGATACTCCTGGGCTTTCTGCTCCTGCCGGGACTCCTTGATCGTCACGTGGTATACCAGTTCGATTCAACGCCCGAAGGAGCAAGTGTTCATCTCAACGGTCGCAGGATCGGCTCGACTCCGCTTACCTATGACGTACCGGCCGGGTCGCATACCGTAACATTTCTCCGTCCGTTCTTCGCTGCCGAGGAGCGCGAAATAGCAGTGAGCGGTCGCATTTTCGGCTCTCTGATCGCTCCGGAGACCGATGATCTGAACGTTTCGCTCGGACCTCGGGATTCCGTTGAGGCGAGTGCAGCGGCTATTATCCGTGAAGCCTCTCGCGACTTTTCAGAGTGGGCCGCACTCGGGGCAGAACGGCCCGACAGGCCGGTTCCGCCTATCCTTGTGCCTGCGGCACGCGATCTCTCGGCGCTCGGCGTGGATGCGAACGAGCGTACCGGGTTTCTCTTACCACGACTGCAGGACGTCACGTCGGCTGCACTTCTACAGGATCTGGTGCAGGCACTCGATACACGCACGCGACAGGAGACCGAGCGGACGTCAGAACTGCCGCAACCGGACGAAATTGTATCTTTTTTTGAACAGTATGAAGTGTTTTCTCAAAACTGGGGGCGCTGGCTGGCAACGATACTCCCTTCCGATATGGTTGACGATCTTCGGGCAAGCGATTCATACCAGGCAGAGCTTGAAGCGAATCGCGCGCTGGAAAACGGGTACAGCGAGTATGTACTCGCGACCGCCACTGAAGCACAAACTGAGGCGCCGCTGGACATCGGCGGGTCGCTGTTTCAGCCCGTGCCGGCCGGCGAAGTGCTGCTCGGTTTCCGCCCCGCCCTTGGAGTGGAAGACAGATCTCCAGCCCGCACCAACGTTGCCCTGTCTCAATTCTGGGTCTCGACCCGACCTGTCACCGTGGGTGAGTTCCGGGAGTTTCTCGACGAAAATCCCGAGTGGCGCTCTACGGCATATGAAGAGCTGTACTCTCTGGAACTCGTGGACGAGGGATACCTCGCAGACTTCAACGGCGCACCTGACAACCGACCGGTGACCGGAGTAAGCTGGCATGCAGCGACGGAATACGCACGGTGGTTCGACGAACGGTACTCGGGTGAGATCGAACGTATCGGTTCGGATCTTCGCGCACGTCTGCCGGGCGAGGCGGAATGGGCATGGGCTGCAATCCTCGATCGCCACGAGTACGGGGCACAGTCATTTGCATTCTCCCGCTCGACCGGGCCCGCTGTGCTGACCGGCGAGCGCACGGGCCGGCTCGGACTTGAAGACATGCTGGGAAACGTGTGGGAATGGACCGCCGACCCGTGGTATCGTTCCTCCGATGTCCTTCGTTTTGAACGACCGCTATCTGACGAAGGTCCGGGGAATACGTTCCCCCGGGTTGTACGGGGTGGATCGTGGGCGAATACCCGCGCGGCGGTAGGGATCGAGAGTCGAGGCGGCCAGCCTGCACACTGGTCCACACCCTTTCTCGGGTTCCGTCTTGTAATCGGCGAAGTTGAGTAGCCCGGGCTTTAGCCCTGGAGCGTAGAAATGGACAAGCTACTGGTAAAAAACAAAAAAGCCTTTCATGAGTTTCATGTCGAGGAGCAGATCGAATGCGGGGTAGAACTCAGCGGAACCGAGGTTAAATCTGTCAAGGACAGAAAGTTTAACTTCGTTGACTCGTACGCCCGAATACGAGGGGGCGAATTGTGGCTCATCGGGGTTCACATCACACCGCACATGAACGCGGGAGTGTGGAATCACGAAGCGACTCGCACTCGAAAACTCCTTGCCCATAAACGTGAAATCGAGCGCCTTTCGAAGAAGACCCGCGAGCGCGGTTATACGCTTGTCCCACTGGACATGCACTTGAAAGGCGGCTACGTGAAAGTGACCATCGGCCTGTGCAAGGGGAAAAAGCTGCACGACAAACGTGAATCGATCAAGCAGAAAGATCTCAAACGCGACGCAGACCGGGAAATGGCGGGACGATAGGAGTACACCATGGGGACACAGGGAACCGATCGGACCGAGGCACGCCGGGAGCGGTATCGAGCCGCAGAGCTTCTGGCACGAATTGCAGGCGATAACGTCGCGAAGTGGTATACACGAAGCTTCTCCGTCGACTACAAAGCGGATGCGACTCCGGTTACCGACGCCGACCGGGATACGGAAACCCTCATGCGCGAGCTTCTGGAGCTATGGTATCCGGACGACGGAATAGTCGGTGAAGAGCACGGCACGCGAGACGGTTCGAGTGGTTTCACCTGGTACCTCGACCCGATCGACGGAACCAAGTCCTTTGTGGCAGGGGTTCCCCTCTTTACCGTCCTTGTCGGCGTGAGCGACCACGAAGCCGAACGGGGGCGCGGCGAAGAAAGCACCGGTGCGCCGGTCATAGGCGTGATACGCAATCCCATAACCGACGAGACCGTCAGCGCCCTCGTTGGGTATGGTGCACGCTACAACGGCCGTATTACGTATATGAGACCTGCAGTGAAGCTGCGGAATGCGACTGTACTCATGTGCGACCCGGCGGATCTTTATACCAGACGACGGTCGTATGCGGAAACGTTCTTTTCGTCGGCAGGTATGGTCCGCACGTGGGCGGACGCCTACGCATACCTTCTGCTCGCGAGCGGACGCGCCGACCTCGCGGTCGACCCCGTTATGTCTCCGTGGGATATCGCGCCAATCGGCCCGATTATTACCGAAGCCGGCGGTGTATTCGAACGGTTCGACGGTGGAGAAGACTGGCTCGCCGACAGTTGCATTGCCTCCCGCCGTGAACTGCTCGACGAAGTGCGGGGCCTCCTGGCAGGTTAATGCCGGATCGTCAGGAATCATCGTGCGATACGACTCCGGCTTCCACCGTGCGAGCCATTCCTACCAGAACACGATAAGCATTGTCACGGTCAAGGCGACGATGACACCCGCGTGAACGCGAAAGTCCTTGTACCAGCTGACCGGTTCGTCGACTGTCCTGTCCCGTGAGCTGTAGGTCAAATCACTGATCTGCGGGGACGCCGGTGCCTTACCCATGGTTCGGCTTGTAAGAAACATGAGTCCGCAGGATACCAGGAACAGTATGCTCGATACGTAGAGATAATGTATGCGAATGACCTCGGTCTGTACGAGCGCGAAGGTTATGGCCGCTATAACATGTCCGGTGACAAGCGTCGTGAGGGCCCCGGTACCGTTCGCGCGGTCCCAGAAAAAACCGACAAGGAAAATTGCTACGACCGGCGTAACTATATACGAGAACATCTCCTGAATATAGGCGAAGAGTCCCGGGAACCCCTGAATGGCCGGTGCCCAGATCGCGGCGATTCCCATGAATCCCAGGGTTACAAGTGTACCCGTTCTTCGGCTTTCACCTGGCTCAAGCTTTCTTCCTTTGGCGGGTTCGAGAAAATCCAGCGTCAGAAGCGTCGACGCGGAATTCAGAGCTGAGTCAACACTCGAAAGAATGGCCGATAGAATTGCGGCGAGAACGATTCCAGTCAATCCTCTCGGGAGAAACTCGCGGATCAGAGTCGGGAACACGTTGTCGGCACTTTCCAGATCAGGGAGCAGTTCAACTGCAAACGCTCCGGGCAGCATCATGATAAAAAGCGGAGACAGTTTCAGAAGCCCGGCGAGCATCGCTCCCCAGCGAGCGTGCTGTATACTTTTCGCGCCGAGTACTCGCTGCACGATATACTGATTGAGAATCCAGTAATAGAATCCGAGAACCGGAACACCCAGGATCAAGCCCGGCCAGGGGAGTACGTCGTTATCTATCGACTGAATAATTGACAGGTGACCGTCCGGCAGAGCCTCCGTCGCGGCGGCCCACGAAAAGTCAAACTCACCGAAGGTAGCGATCGCGATTGAGGCAGTTCCGATAAGCAGAATAATCGCCTGAACAAGGTCGGTGTATACGACCGCAGCGAGCCCGCCGCCCGCGGTATACAAGCCCGCAAACGCAGCAAGAACGACGATGAAGACCGTCAGGTTCAGGTCGGGAATAAAAGTCTGCGCGACAAGCGCTCCGGCATACAGCCCCGCTGCAGTATCAACGATTACCGCGAGAAAAATCGTGATAACCGAAAAGTACTTGCGCGTACGTACGTCAAATCGTCGTTCCAGATATTCAGGTATGGTCGAAACTCGTGACCTGAGGAAAAACGGAAAAAAGGTAAAAGCGCCGAACACGAGGAGCAGACCCGCCATCCATTCGAAGGCGGACGGCGCGAGACCCGCACGGAATGCATCTCCCGTGAGCCCGACAAGCGTCGAACTCGAAATATTGGACGCGAACAGCGACAACCCGACCGCGACCCAACCGAGCGAACGACCAGCGAGAAACAGCTCGTCTCCCGTTTTCGTTCGACGTGACACGAACAGCCCGATACCGACGATAACGACGAAATACAGGCCTACGATGACAAGATCCAGCGTACTGATATTTATTTCAAGTGAGCCCATGCATTACAATATGGTAATACTCCCGAGTGGCGGCAAGTCGCTGTACCATTGACGGTCATGTACAGATATCA
>JBKHAN010000029.1:0-31294 GCA_046542845.1 Spirochaetaceae bacterium | reverse complement strand
CGAGCGAGTTCCGCCGCGTCCCGTGTCTGCCCCTCGTACTGCAAGACCACCTCCCTATCCAGATTACCGGTTGCGATTTCTCGCTCCACCAGGCGTACGATATGATCACCATGATTGGAGGGATTGAGAACAGCAACAACAAACGGAGACGAATCGCAGGAGACTGCGACGAGCGTGAAGACCGTTGCGACAACAAACAAAACGAGCAAACCAATGAGTCTTCTGAATCCATCGGGGCGGTGAGTTCGCATCACTTCGATGGTATCCATATAGGAAATGAAAAATCAAGTTAAAGTGTCGGGATCGTTCCTCGTACCCGCTCCTGGGGTAGGACCCGGAGGCGGGCACGTGCCGCAAAGCATCGACCAGCCCATACTGTTAAATGGTCAACCGCTACGCAATTCAAGGAGTCGTGGAGCAACGTGTCCGCAGGTAGGCGGACCTCTTACATTCGGGTATCGTCAAATACGGATCTGTATAACATCCTCATTTGGGTGTCGCCGCACATGTTTTTGTGTGGCGCCAGATTGCGACAACTGGTGGACCGCACTATTGGAGCAAGAACCGATATGCCCAGTTACCTTCTGTTGATTCCAGCCGTTCTGTCTGTCCTCGCAGTGATTACTGGCCACACCCGCAGCACTGGGCGTGCGTTCGTCAAGACAGCAGCGACTCTTTCGCTGTTCGCGATCGTCGTTCTGCATGGACTCAACACTGACTCGAACGGGTTCACGATACCCTTCGCGGTTGCGCTACTGTTTGCGGCAGCCGCCGATTACGTTCTGGCGACACAACACAGAGCGTGGTATTTCCGGGCCGGATTATTCGGGTTTCTGATTGCCTACGGAATCTATGGCGTCGCACTTCACATATCGGCCGGTCCCTCGCTCATTGCGGCCGGGGCGTCGGTGGTTATGCTGATCATACTGATTGTCCAGTACAGAACCCTACCCAATCTGCCGGCGGACCTGAGAGTTCCGGTAGTAGTCTACATGATAGTTGTGTCCCATCTGGTTGTAGCCGGCGTCGCCTACGCACATGCGGTATGGTCGGTCAATCCCGGGGTCGCCATGCTGGCGATTGTTGCCGTTCTGGGCATCTATATCTCTGACAGCTTCATTGCACACAACCTGTTCCGACGGCAACTGAAGAACGATGAATTGTGGATTCTCCCCTCGTATTTCGCAGCCCAGATTTGCATAACCTGGATGCTGCTGCTCGCGTAGTCGGTATACTTGTGAAAGGGCTGTCTTCGAGCGCAAGCGCTTGCAATTGATGATATTCGGGTCACTCAATCCCTTTCGCCAAGGTGTAGCATGTAGCCGGTCACACCACGCCTCATCGAGCCACGAATAGCCGTGGACTGCGCGTCGCCGAGATCGGTCACTTACTCTATCTGTCTACAGAGGATACACCTAGCGACATAATGTTGCGTCGTGGTACAAGGCAGCAGCGGAAGTGACACGGAGGAGTCTGCAGGAAGCAGACGACCGAGTGGATTCCAGCGGGCGTACCAAGCGGGCGTACCAAGCGGGCGTACCGCAGCGAAGCGAGGAACGCTCCGCCAAGCGAAGTTTTTTTACTGTCCGCGACCCTGGTGTTATACAGCCATAAATGTTTTACGCATAAAAACATAGGAGAACGACGGACAATTCTCATGAAAGAATACATAAACCATTAACGCAGAGGTGTTTAGCCCGTATTCAACACCACGGTTGCGGACACTATATACACGTTGCTTGCCGAAACCAACAAAGCATGCAAACATCCACTTATGACGACACCGAATGTGAAACACTACCTTCGACCGGCGGTATCGGCTCTGACGCTTGCGCTCGCCCTCGTGTGGCTGACCGCGTGCACGACATCGGTGCGGAACGGAACCGACGCCGCTGCGCCACCGCCCGACGATGCACCCTATCGGAATCCCGATCTGCCCACCGCCGAACGCGTCGAAGATCTGCTCGCTCGCATGACCCTCGACGAAAAAATCGGCCAGATGACACAAGCGGACATCAGTTTTATTTCTGATCAGACCGATGTACGCACCTACGCGCTCGGATCGGTTTTAAGCGGCGGAAACTCAAACCCGCCCGTGAACACCCCGGACGGCTGGGCCGACCTCCACGACGGACTCCAGCAGCAGGCGCTCACGACACGACTCGGGATTCCTCTTCTCTACGGCGTCGACGCGGTGCACGGCCACAATAATCTTCAGGACGCTACGGTGTTTCCCCACAACATAGGTCTCGGAGCGACGCGGAATCCAGAGCTCGTCGAACGAATCGCGCGGGCGACAGCCAGAGAAATGGCCGGTACCGGCATGCGCTGGAACTTCGCGCCCTCGATCGGCGTCCCTCAGGACCCGCGGTGGGGGAGAACATACGAGGGCTTTTCGGAGAACCCGGAACTCGTTGGTGAGCTCGGAGCCGCCGCGATTCGTGGATACCAGACCGGTTCACCGCTCGACAGCGGCTGGGTTCTTGCCACACCGAAACACTGGATTGGCGACGGCGGGACCGACGGTGGAGTCGATCAGGGCAATACGGTGCTCTCGTTGGAAGAGCTCATCACCCTGCACGGGACAGCCTACCGACCGGCGATCGACGCAGGCGCGCGAGTCGTCATGGCGAGCTACAACAGCTGGAACGGAGAGAAGGTGCACGGAAGCGGTCGCCTGCTGAGCGGGCTCCTGCGAAATGAGTTTGGTTTTAACGGCATGATCCTCAGCGACTGGGGAGCGATCTATCAGCTGCCGGGAAGCGTGCTGCAGCAGACCCGGCAGGCGATCGATGCCGGGATAGACATGAACATGGTTCCCGATGATTACCGGTCGTTCATAGCGATCACGAGAAGCCTCGTGGAGGACGGAAGCCTAACTGAAGAGCGTATTGACGAGGCGGTTCGCAGGATTCTGACCCTCAAGTTCGACATGGGTCTGTTCGAGTCTCCCTTTGCCGACAGAACCCACCAGACCTCGATCCGCTCATCCGAACACCTCGAAATCGCCAGGCAGGCGGTGCGGGAGTCGGTGGTACTGCTGCGGAACGAAGACGCGACACTGCCGATCGATAGCGATGTTCGCCATGTCCACGTCGCGGGCCGCTTCGCAGACGACATCGGCGCCCAGGCGGGCGGCTGGACCATCGACTGGCAGGGAGTAGGCGGCAACACAATCGCGGGGACAAGCATTCGCCAGGCCGTTACGCGCGCCGCCGGGAATGACGTGGAGGTGACCTTCTCCAACCGTGCCACCGCGGGCAGCGACACGTGGGAAGTTGCCGACCTCATTGTCGCCGTCATAGGCGAAGCGCCCTACGCCGAGTTCGAGGGCGACCGCAGCTCCCTCAACCTCCACGAAGCCGACATCGCGCTCCTCGAAGCGTTTTCCGAAGCAGAAGCCCCGGTCGCGGTCGTGCTTCTCAGCGGACGCCCGCTCGTTCTGACCGAACAGCTTCCCATGATGGACGCGCTGCTCGCCGCGTGGCTGCCCGGAAGCGAGGGGGATGGCATTGCCGACATACTCTTCGGCACCGCCTCACCATCGGGGCGCCTGCCCATGACCTGGCCGCGGAGTAACGATCAGATTCCGATACAGCAGGATGAAGACCGGGGTGAGCTCTGGAGCACCGACGAAGCCCGCGCCGCCGGCTACGGAGTGCGCGGCGAATCGGACATTCCGCTGTTTCCCTACGGCTTCGGTCTCGGATACGAGGGGAACGGGGAATAACCGGGCGTGCTTACGACGAGGCGTCCCGCCAGCTGTGCTTCGCTTCCCAGCCGAACCACTCCCTGATTCGGGAGCAGTCGAAGGCGGAATCGAAATCGCCGTGTCCGTCCACGAACGGTCCGTCTTCGCCGAAACGGTCGCGAAAGGCCGTGCGTACAGGCACGTCGAGGCAGGTATCCGCGGCGGCGATCAGGAACACCTCGTGGCCGGTACTCGTTCCTTCGAGCGCAGCGCGAAACGCCGAGGCGACATCCCGGACATCGATATAGCTCCAGTAATTCGCACTCCCGGCGTGCGGATACCCCTTGCGCCTCGTTTCGAGCACGTCGTAGCCGTGAGGGCCGCCGGGGACGATAACGTTGTTTATGCGAAGCGTAACGAGACTCATCCCGGGGAAGCGGGGCACCATGCTGTCGGCTATGACTTCGCCGGTATACTTACTCAGCGCATAGGGATTCGGTGAGTCGATTCGATGCTCTTCGGTAAACGGCAGGACCGGCGGGTGCCGGTCGCTCGTGAGCCACCCAGTCGCCATTTCGCTGCCGGCGTAGACCAGGCGGGTGACACCGGTGTCGCCTGCTGCGCTCATGACATTGTAGGTTGTCATGACGTTGTTCTGAAATATCTGCGGCCCGGGGAAGTGTGCCGGATCCGGGTTTGCCGCAATCTGGCATACCCAGTCGGGACGCACCTGGTGAAAAATGTCGTACACTGCCCCGGTATCGGTCAGATCTGCCTGACGCCACTCCCCGGGAAGGTCGCCGGGAGGGCGCACCCGGTCTACGTGTACGACCTCGTACCCGGCTTCCGAAAGTTCAAGGACCGTTGCCCGACCAACTTTTCCGCTACTACCCGTTACTAATACGCTCATATTCGTTCCAGTGTAGCGGGCACCGTGCGGTGTTGGCAAACCGTTCTATCGCTTCACGCCTATTTCCGGAAAAACGTCAAGAATACTCCGGCAACAATCGAAGCTGCACCACCGATAAAGAACCACATTGTTTGATCGCTGAAGCGACCGCTAAAGGCCTCAACCACCTGGTCCCCAAGCGACTGCGACGCCTGGTACCCGAAGTATACGAGGATACCCCCGACTACGAGCAGGACAATGCCTGCAATTTTGCTGTTTGTCATAGTAATCTCCTTCCGGAGGAACTATACCGCAACATCGCAATTGCTGCACGCCGCTCGTGTCGTTTAGGCACCCTCTGTATTCGAATAAACCTACCTCGCGTCGGCGAACTGGGAGTCGCCGCTAAGCAGGTTAGCTATGACAACTTCAGTCTCGACTGCTGCAACGCTCATGACCTCGCGAATAACCCCGCCGAATGGCCGTGCCATGAGATCGGAGTTCATCCGCGCAATGTAGACGCTACCGTCGCTTTTTTCGTAGATGGATACGCGACAGGGCATCAGCGGGGAGACGATGCGCTCATCATCCAGGGTGAGGATTTCTGCCGAATAGCGTGATGAGCACAGCTCGAAGATCTGCACCGCAGCGACGTCGTGCCCGTGACCGGCAAGCGTTTCCTGCATGTCGTGCACCTGCAGAACCGACCATCCGCCGTCGGCCACTTCCGCCTCGAAGACGCGAACGGTTGTCTCAAAATCGTACGGACTCTCGTCTTCGAGCATCATGATAGACGGTGCGGACACCCACAGGAGGATGCCCGTAAGCAGAATACCTGCAACGAATGCCGCAGCGCCGGTGATAATAATGTTTTTGTTCATCGAAAAACTCCTTGATAAATATTATTAATCGAACATATAGAAAAAGTGATATATAGTCAAGTGCTTCAATGCAACGATGGAAAGGTTTCACGCAATCCGAACAGAACCCGCATGACGAGGATCAATTTCTGTGATACGTGTGTGCGGGTCCGAGGGAGGGACCGCGCCTATGGATGCTTCTGCAGCTATCGCTCGACCGAAAAAACCGACATGGACGGTATTTCTCCGGGACGTTCTTGTCTGCTCGCTCGGTGCCTACGGCGGCCCCGAAGCGCACTTCGGTGTATTTGTCGACGTAATGGTAGCAAAACGGTCGTATCTGAGCGAACAGGACCTTGTGGAGCTGCTTGCCCTCTGCAGTATTCTGCCCGGACCAACGAGTACACAGACCATCGTCTCGGTCGGCTACAAAATGGGTGGCCCTGTTCTGGCCTTTCTGACCATGCTCGTATGGGCGCTCCCGGTCCTTGTGATCATGAGCGTTCTGTCCTTTCTGTATCAGTTTCTGGACCTGCAGGGCATCTCGTTCGACGTGCTGCGCTTTATTGGTCCTATGGCTGTCGGCTTTATTGTACTCGCCGTCTATCGCATCGGTCGCAAAGTCGTCGTGGACCGGCTGACCGCCGTCCTGCTCGTGTGCTCGGCGGTCGTGACGTATTTCATCCGCGCCCCGTGGATGTTCCCGGCGGTCCTGATCGCGGGCGGTGCGGTAAGCATAGCCGTATCGGGCGAACGCGACATCTGGCACCGGGTGCCGATGCACCCCCCGTGGCGCTACCTGATCGCCTTTGCAGTACTGGCAATCGGCGGTGTAGCGGCAAGTCTGCTATGGCAGCAGCGGCTTGTGCAGATTACCGAGATGTTCTACCGCTTCGGGTATCTGGTATTCGGCGGCGGACAGGTAGTGGTACCGGTCATGCACAGCGAGCTGGTCGAAGTACGCGGCTATATGACCACACCGGAGTTTCTCACCGGATACGGACTGGTTCAGGGTCTGCCGGGCCCCATGTTCAGCTTCGCCGCCTACGCCGGTGGTATGGCCGCCCGTGGCAGCGGTGCGTTCTATCAGACTGTAGGGGCCGTTGCCGGCGGTGTCGGAATCTTCCTTCCCGGTCTTCTGCTGATTTATTTTGTGTACCCGGTGTGGGAAGCCCTGAAACAGATACCCGCCATTCGCATCGCCCTGCGCGGCGTTGGAGCGGTCGCCGGAGGACTCATTGCCGTCGCGGCGGTAATCCTCGCTCAAGCCTCGGGCCTGACGGCGCTGAACGCGGCGGTCACGCTTACAACTATCGCACTGCTCGCGAGCAGAAAGATTCCGGCGCCGCTGATCGTCCTCGCTGCGTTAATTCTCGGATTCGCCGTATAGTACACACGCTTGACCGAAACGCAAATCGCACCGAGGATAGCGGGTATGAATATTGCACCACGGTATTCGAGGCCCGATACGCTCGGCGCCGCGACGCACGCCTCTCCCATCCGGAACCGCAGGCATTTCGTCGACGACGACATCTGGGTCCGGTACGACGTAGAAGTCAGCGGTGACGGTGGAGGTGAATCGAGCGCCAGGCGTGACGCTGATGCTGCAACCGACGCGTCACTGCTGTTCGAGAAGGCAGGCCCGCGTGAGCTGCTGTTTTTCGAACCGGGGACGGTGAAGGCTGCCATTGTCACCTGCGGCGGGCTTGCGCCGGGGCTGAACAACGTCATTCGCTCGCTCGTCACTGAACTGCACTTTCATTACGGTACGCGAACCATACTCGGCATACCCAACGGCTATCGCGGATTGAACCCGGCCGAGAAACTGACACCGATCGAACTGACGCCCGACATGGTCGACAACATACACACCGAGGGCGGCACGATACTCGGCACTTCCCGGGGCATGCAGGACCAGTACGTCATGCTCGAGTATCTCAAGGCTCTCGGCGTGAATCTGCTGTTCTGCATCGGCGGTGACGGGACGCTTCGCGCGGCTGCCAAGATCGCCGCCGCCGCGGCAGAACGCTCCGAGAAGATTGCGGTGATCGGCGTACCGAAAACCATAGACAACGACGTGTATTACTGCGACCGCACCTTCGGCTATTCGACCGCGGTGGACGCTGCCCGCGACGTTCTGACTGTTGCCCACGTGGAAGCGAAAGGAGCAGAACGCGGCCTCGGTCTTGTGAAACTCATGGGCCGCGACGCCGGGTTTATCGCCTGCGGCGCGACGGTATCAAGCCAGCAGGTGAACTATACCCTGATCCCCGAAGTCCCCTTCCAGCTGGACGGACCGCGAGGTTTACTCGCGGAACTCGAAAGACGCATGGATGCGCGGAAACACGCGCTGATCGCCGTCGCCGAGGGCGCGGGGCAGGACCTCTTTCCGCCCGAGGAACGCGGCACCGACGCCTCCGGCAATACCCGCTACGGCGACATCGGGCACCTGCTGCGCGACCGCATAGCGCAGTACTTCCGCGACATAGGCAAACCCGTGGACATGAAATACATAAACCCCAGCTACACCATCCGGGGGGTACCCGCGAACAGCGAAGACAGTCTGCTCTGCGACCGCCTCGCACGCGACGCGGTCCATGCCGCCATGGCCGGCAAGACCTCGTGTCAGGTCTCGTTTCTCAACAACCGCGTCGTTCACGTCCCCTTGAGTCTGGCGGTGGGGCGCACGAAACAGGTCGATGTCGACGGCCCGCTGTGGCAGGCGGTTCTCGCCTCAACGGGGCAGCCGGTGTTTCGCGATTGAGGTCCCGCCGGGATTGTTTGGCAGAGGGTATGGCATACATTCGCCCGTGAACAACACTGAGCCCGCGGGCTCGCCGCGTGCGCTCATCCTTTGCATAAATATCCGCTTTTCGTGTATAAATAAAAGGACAACGCTACATAAGGAGTGCACGCATGAACGGACTGAGACGATTTCTTGCTGTCGGGTGTATCGCGCTGGCAGGAGCAGCAGCACTGTCTGCTGCCGGTACTGCCGAAACCGAAGAAAGCAACGTGATCGGAATTTCCAAGATTGTCTCCCACCCGGCGCTCGACGCCGTGGAACAGGGTATCATTGATGAACTTGCCGAACTCGGCCACGAGTTCGAGTACGATCTGCAGAACGCGAACGGTGAAGTGTCCGCCGCGAACCAGATTGCGACGAAGTTCCGCGACGATGGTGTGCGGCTGGCCGTGGGCATCGCAACGCCGACTGCACAGGCGCTGGTGAACAACCTGACCGAGATTCCGGTTGTGTACTCGGCCGTCACCGACCCGGTCGGAGCGGGTCTTGTTGAGACCTACGAGAGCGGAACCGATAACGTGACCGGCGTCAGCGACCTGACCCCGGTGCGCGAACAGTTGGAGCTGCTGCTTGAGCTTGCTGATGTGGAGGTCCTCGGCCACGTGTACGCTGCAGGCGAGGCGAACGCGGTCCGTCTCGCGGAGCTCGCGCGTGAAGCCGCTGACGATCTTGGCATACGTTTCGTCGAGTCGACGGTTGCCAATACCGCAGAGGTTCGCACCGCCACGCAGTCGATCATTGGCCAGGTGGACGCGATCTATGTTTCGACGGATAACACCGTCGTCTCCGCGCTCAGCGCGCTGACCAGTGTCGCGCTCGAAGCCGGGGTCCCTGTCATAAGCGCCGACCCGACCTCTGCCGCGGATTTCGACGTGCTCGCGGCGCTTGGCTTCGACTACTATCAGATGGGCCGTGTCACGGGGCGTCTTGTGTCGGACATCATTGGTGGGGTGGACCCGGAAACGGTCCCGACCATGTACATGACAGAGCCCGAAGATCAGACGATGTTCCTGAATCTCGATATTGCCGAACAGCTGGGCCTCTCCGTCCCGGAGTCGGTGATTTCACGGGCGACGACGGTCTTCGAGGACGGCGAGATCCGATAACTCGAATCGTTTGCTTCTAAAGCTCCGGCGCCTGCGCGCCGGCGTGCGTCTGCAAGGAATCCGCACAACATGATAGACGGCATCTTTGTTGAAGGGCTCATTTACGGGCTCATGGTGCTCGGTGTATTCATTACCTTCCGCATTCTGGACTTTCCCGACCTGACGGTCGACGGTTCCTTTCCCCTCGGTGCGGCCATAACCGCGATTATGCTGACAAACGATTACGGGATCGGCGTTACGCTTGCGGTCTCGTTTGCCGGTGGGGCTGCTGCGGGTGTCTGCACGGCGCTTATCCACAACAAGCTGAAAGTCCCGAACCTGCTCGCGGGTATCCTGACCATGACCATGCTCTGGTCTGTTAACATACGGGTGCTCGGAAACCGGGCGAACCTGCCACTTCTGAGACGACAGACAATAATTACCGATGTTCTTGATCTGAACGGTGGTGTGCTTCCGCGCGAGTGGGCGCTTCTGCTGTTTTTTCTCGTCGTGGCTTTCGTGGTGAAGCTGCTTCTCGACGCGTTCTTCCGCACCGACCTCGGGCTTACGCTCGGTGCCATGGGTGATAACCAGCAGATGGTCGTGAACCAGGGAGTGAACCCCGAGGTACTTAAGATTATTGGGGTCGGTCTTTCAAACGCGCTCGTCGCCCTTTCCGGTGCCCTTGCCGCGCAGTATCAGGGCTTTGCAGACGTCAATCTGGGGCAGGGGATTATTATCGCCGGGCTCGCATCGGTCATGATCGGCGAGTTCATTCTCAGGTCGAACAAGATTCACGTGTTGACGCTCCGTGTTCTTCTGGGGTCTATCTGCTACCGGGGACTCATGTATCTCGGACGCTACTACGGGTTTTACATCAACCTGACACCGAGCGACCTGCAACTGATCACCGGTGTGCTCATTATTGTACTGCTCGCGATTACGCAGCTTCAGGGACACGGACGCTGGAAGGGCCTCCAGCAGAAACCTCAGGCGACCGTCGCGCCAGGGGCGAACGACGCGGCCGCTCCCGGTGGTGGAGGTGGAGCATGATTCGCATAGAGAACCTCACCAAGGTCTTTCACCCGGGAACGGTGAACGAGAACGTTGCGCTTCGGAACATCGACCTGACGGTGAAGGAAGGCGATTTCATTACAATCGTCGGTTCAAACGGCGCAGGCAAGACCACCCTGTTCAACGCCATTTCGGGCAATCAGCCGCCCACCGAAGGTCGGATTTTCGTGAACGACGTCGAGGTAACCCGTGACCCGGAGTACAAACGCGCGAAGTACATCGGGCGCATATTCCAGGATCCGCTACTCGGCACCGCGTCCAATATGGCACTTGAAGATAACATGATGATCTGCCACCGCAAGGGCTTCAAGGGGCTCAGGATAAGCCTGAACAGCCGCATGCGCCGCCACTTCCGGGAACAGCTCGTGCAGCTCGATATGGGTCTCGAAGACCGCATGAAGGACAACGTCGGCCTGCTCTCCGGCGGGCAACGTCAGGCGCTGACCCTGCTCATGATGGTTCTCTCCGAACCCGCGCTGATACTGCTTGACGAACATACCGCGGCGCTCGACCCGAAAAACGCGTCGCTCGTGCTCAAGCTCACGCAGGACTTCGTGTCCCGCTACGGGCTGACCGCCATGATGATCACGCACAACATGAAGGACGCGATCGAGTATGGAAACCGCCTCCTCATGATGGACAAGGGCGAGATCATTCTTGACGTGGAGGGCGAGCAGAAGCGCACCCTTACCGTGGAAAAACTTGTCGAGAAGTTCCACCAGATCAGAAAGCGCACGCTCGAGAGCGACGAGGTCATGCTGTCCGACGCGTGACCAACAGCTTAACCATGCTCGGACCCTTCTTTGCCTGATCTTGACAAAGCGTTGACCGCGATATGATCGGGCTGTCGTACTCTCTATGTCAAGGAGAGAACGTTATGAAAAAACTTATTCAGGTTCTGTTGCTTATTGGTACGATGACGCTGGTATTCGCCGCGTGCGAGCCGGTTGAGGTCGACGAAGACTTTGAACTCGACGACCCCATGATGGAAGAAGAACAAGGCGAACAGTAAGCGTTGATGCCACCCCGCAGCGGGGTGGCTTTTTTTTGACTCAAGCGTTTAAAGGTCTTGTTGCAGCTGTTCAAGCTGGGTCAGAAGTTTTGTTGCTGCACCTTCCATCGCGTCGCGCGTTCCTGATTTCGCCGCTTGCTCAAGCTCGTGCGCCGATTCTCCGAGTTCGTCGAGCATAAGGGTCCGAAGGATTCCCTTTGCCGAGTGCCCCTCTCGTGCGAGTGTCGTCGCGTCGCCCGTCGATAGGCCCTCTGCGATTGAAGCCCGGAGTTCCGGTATTCGCTCGCGCAGGAGATCGAGCACTTCGGCTATCGTGTCCTCTCCGTGGCCGCGATCCTGTAGCGTCCGGGCTATTGCTTCTACGGTCATGTTCGTCTCTCCTGTGGATGGTGAGGTGAACTCTACGGCGTTCATAAGCGCCGTGTACAGCGACTCCCTCATGATTGGTTTTGACAGATGCGCGTCCATTCCCGCCATGTGGCTGAGTTCCTCATCCTCAGACGACGCGCCTGCGGTCAGGGCTATGATGTATGGCTGTCGGGCAAGTCCAGACGACCGTATGGCCCGCGTGGCTTCGTGGCCGTCGAGTTCAGGCATCTGTATGTCCATGAGGATGATGTCCGGTGTATCCTCAAGACAGAAGTTGACTGCGGATCGGCCGTCTCTGACCGTGTGAACGGTCGCGTTTGGTGCAACCGTTTTAATGAGCTCTCGTGCGAGAATCGCATTCAACGCGTTATCCTCGGCAATAAGAACCGAAAACGATATATCAGTCATGTAGGTATCCGTGGAAGCTCGCGGCTTCGTGTTGTTGTTATGCATCTCAGCGGGTACGTTGGTCTCAGGTAGAATCAGCGGCACGGCGAGCGAAAACACGCTACCGGCACCGGGGACACTCGTCGCGCGGAGCGATCCTCCCATGCGTTCGGCGAGTCTTCGGGCTATTGCGAGTCCGAGCCCGCTTCCTCCGTATGCCCGCGTTGTCGATTCATCTGCCTGCGCAAAAGACTCAAATACCATATCAAGTTTGGACGCATCGATCCCGACTCCCGAATCTTCCACGCGAATCAGGAGAATATCATTCTGCGGCTCGACCCCCGCCTTCAGACGAATGAAGCCGCGTTGGGTAAACTTGACCGCGTTCCCGAGAAGGTTGGACACGACCTGGCGCAGCCGCAGGGGGTCGACGACAACCCTGTCGGGCATGGCCGGATCGATCGTGTACTCGACCGAAACGCCGCGGTTCACCGTCTGCAGCTCGAACGGGGTTAGTGTCTCTCTGAGCAGATTTCTGATTTGCACGGCCGTTGGTTCGACTTTGAGATGACCGGAATCAATGTTCGAAAAATCGAGAATATCATCGATGAGCCCGCGCAGCGCTTTAGCCGAGACAATAACATTTGAGTTGTATTCTCGCTGATGTTCCGACAGACCCGTCGTTGACAACAAGTCGCTGAATCCGATTACCGCATTCAGCGGCGTTCGCAGCTCGTGACTCATGCGCGCGAGGAAATCGCTTTTCGCCTTCGCGGCTCGCTCCGCCTTTTCCCGCGCATCAAGGGCGGTCCGTTCGTGTTCGGCGCGCTGTATCGCAGCGGCAATCGCGTTTGCCGCAACGCGGAGAAGCTCGATCTCCCATAGCTCCCACGTTCGGTGGTCGTGAACCGAATCAAACCCGATAAAACCAATGAACTCGTTATCGCCGTGCATTGGTATTCCGAGAAGTGTGCGTATGCCTTCGGTGGCGAACTCCTGTCGTTCCGTTGAAGCCGATTCCGGCAGATCCTCGATGCGTGGAACCAGGACGTGGTCGCGGGTTAACAATGTCCTGTGTAACCAGGACCCGGGAGCAAGCGCAAGATTCTGCAGACGATGCTTGTGGGAGCTTGTTCCTGTGCTGCACCACTCGTGCGTATTCCTGAAAGTCGAAGCCTCTTCGGCACGCTGAAAGACATACCCGCGGTCGACGTTGAAGTGTTGCGCGAGGCTCTTGATCGCCTGATCGATCTCCGCGTCGACACTGCCCACAGGCGAGCGGACGAAACTCGTCGAGATTGAGGTAACGAGGCGCTGCAATGCGTCCTGCCGTTCAAGCAGCTGTTCGTATTTTTTTCGTCGGGTAATATCTATTGCGATTCCGACGTGTCGGACTATGGCTCCGGCGCTGTCCCGGATCGGGTAGGAACGAGCGTTGACCCACGCGATCGAGCCGTCCCGCTTCCAGACCCGGTACTCGATGTCCATGAGATTCGTGCGCCAGTACTCCTTGTCCGCCGCCGCGACAAGCGGTTTATCGTCGGGGTGTACGTTATCGAGAAACGAGAAGGAGTTCTCGTAAGCGGCCTGAACTGAGTTCCGGTATTTGGTCTCATAGGAGTCGCTGACATACAGGAGCCGGCTCAGATCACTGGAACGTACCCAGAAGACCGCGTCGACGCTGTCGACGATCTCCCGGAAATTGTGCTCGCTCTCGCGAAGCTGCTCTTCTACCCTGTGTTGCTCGGTTATGTCCTGGATAACCCCGGTAAGACGGACCACCGAACCACCTTCGAGTATGGGTCTCCCGCTTATTCTCACGGTCCGCACCTCGTGACCGGCCCGCCTCAGGCGGCAGGTCATGTCGTAGGGAAGCTGTTTTTCTATGGCGTTGCGTATTGCTTCTCGAAGCCGGGTTTGATCCTCGGCTTCGTAATAGGAAAGCGCGGTCTCCTTCTCGGTCACGTCACCGACCTGAACCCCATATATTTCGTACACGCCCCGCGTCCAGGAGGTGGCCCCGGTTCGTACGTCGAGCGCCCACGCTCCGATCCGGGCCATGTCTTCCGCTTCGTTCCAGATCGGTGAATGTTCCTCTATGGACTGAGCCCAGGCCGCAAAATCACCACGCTCATTTCCCGGAAGCGGTACTCCCATACGACTCCTCAATTATTCAATAATGTCTATACTATCAAAATATCACGATTCACGGATAGGATCAAAACGAAAAAAGTGCTTCGCAGATCAATTTCAACGAGGAAACGAGGACATCCGTGTCGCCCGGGACGCGTGTCATGCTGCGTGCGACATCAACTTCGTAATTCCCTGTTACCCAGGCAGCGGCGTCCGGCACATAGCCGAGCCAGCCATTTGTCAGGTTCAGTGGCATGACCGGGTACTCGAGCTCTGCGCGCAGCGACGCGCTGACCGACGCGAACAGTTCGAAGGGCGTCGCGAGTATCGCAAGACCGCCGAGTCGAATGCCCGTAAGTTCGGGCGCCGTGGACTCGAGCGCTGCCACCGCACCGCGGACTGCGAGCATGTCTGCCCCTGATCGCGGACTGCCGGATCGCCTGAGCGTCCGGTACAGAAGGTTCACCTCGGCTGCCGCACACGCCGCGAGGTGCTGCAGGTCGCCCGGTGTGTCGCCTGTCGCCAGCTGCGGATGCACCTCGCCTGAGACGCCCTGCAGAAACATGACGCGTTCGCTCCCGAGCTGGGCCGATATGGCCGCAGTAGCGGCTCCCGGCCAGTCCGCGCTGATCATTCGCGATGTTTTACCGAGTGTCACCGGATGAACGCCGGTACTCCAGACGATAAAATCGCTGCCGCCACCACGGGGGCGGAGCACCAGAAGACTCAGAATCGGATCGGGCGACGGGGTCGGCGCGAGGTCCGGGCGACTCTGCCGGTTCCAGCACATACTCACACCACCGCGTCCGTCCGGAACCCGCCTCGTGTATCCAAGTGCGCTCAGGCCTTCGGCGTGCAGCACCTCAACCGGGACGGTATGCCCCTGGGCTCTGAGAGCCGCGGTCACGGCGAGCTCGCGCACCGTGTCCCCCCACGTGTGCTCCTCCTTCACGCTGCCGCCGGTCGCGAGGGGTTCTACGTTCGACAAATCGGTGCTGTCCTTGAGGCGGGGAATGGGAGCCGAATGCGTATGCGTGGCGTGCACCACGACGTTCATCACCTCAAGGCCGAGTCGCAGCGCGATCTCCTCTCGAAGGACGCGGGCGTAATCGTTCAGGACCACACAGATATCGATGCTCAGAATGATGAGCCCGGTCGCCCGTGCGCTGTCTTCGATGTAAAGACATCTGAGGTACAGATCGTCCAGGACCCCCTCGTTCCCGCGAAGGCCGTCCTGGTTCCGGAAATCATAACCCACGAGACTCAGAGAGCGGGACTCCGGCGTTATTCGCTCGCGCGCAAATCCTGCTCTAAGCATCGGTCGCGTCCGTTCTGGGGGGAGGTGACGGTTTCCGAAGCCTCGCGCCACCGGAACGGTCTTCAGAAATATCGGTTGCCAGGATCCGTGCTTCACATGTCATAGTTGTACGGTGTACTCCCGGATAAGCGTGCACCTGCTCACCCGTCTGTTTCAACGATTCCGGCTGCCTCGACAGCCTCGACGGCACGGTCGGGATAGTCGGTTATAATCCCGTCGACGCCTTTTTCCAGCAGTTCAAGCATAGTATCGGAGGAGTTGATGGTCCAGACCTGCAGATCAAGACCTCGCTGTCGAGCTGCCCGACGAAACGTCGGCAGCAATACGGGCAGACCCGAAAACCGTTGCGGCACCTGCAGGCTGTCTCCCGCCGGCGTATACCATCGGTGAAGTCCCAGGAAATGCAACACGTACAGCGAGCGAGTTTCCTGAACACCGAGACTCGTGGGCACCTCCGGCTGCAATTCGCGAAACGCATCGAGGTACGCAGAGTCAAAACTGGCAACCATGACGCGGTCTTGGGCCTGGTATTCATCGATGAGCTCTGAAACACGTTCGGCAATTCCGATATCTGAATCAGTCTTCAGTTCAATAAGCAGGGGAATGCCCGGGTAGCGACTCAGAATCTCTTCAAGCGTCGGGATGCGAATGCCACGCCCCCGGAACGGAGTATTCCCGCGCTCGTCTTCCCAGCGGTACGCGGCGTCGAGCGCCTGTACCTCCTGCAGGGTCAGCTCGCCGACAGGTCCTGTCCCGTTGGTTGTGCGGTCGACAGTCGCGTCGTGCAGTACCACGATCTGATTGTCTGCCGTTCGCTGGAGGTCCATCTCCAGGACGTGAGCACCCATCTCGAGCGCCGCGTCGAAGCTGAGGATGGTGTTTTCCGGCATGTGGCCGGATGCACCCCTGTGCGCGATGATGCTTACCGGCTGCGACTCGAAAAACCATACCGGGTCGGCCGGATCTGCCTGAAAGGGCAGGGCAAGTATGTACAGGGCAACGAGGGAACCGGTCACGATCACCGTGACGCGAAGGATCTTTTTCATGGCGCCCACAATACTACGGTCTCGGCGAACCCGCACGCAAGCGGCGACCTCATCCGGGTCAGTTTCGATGCCCGGGAGGTGAACTACACCGGCAAATCTGATAGACTCGGCTGCAGTATGAAACACACTGGAATCACCCTCGTCACTGGAGCTGCCGGATTTATCGGGTTCCACCTTGTCCGTCGCCTGCTCGCAGACGGCAACCCGGTCATCGGTCTCGACAACATCAACGACTACTATGACCCTCGTTTGAAGTATGCTCGTCTTGCCGAATGTGGTGTGCGCATTGCTCCCTCAGCCGTGCCGGGGCAGGGACGAGACCTCGCCCGATACGAGGCGGAGGGTGCCACCGACGGTGAGGGCCGGTACACCTTCATCCACGGCGATATATCCGATCGCGTGCTCGTTGAAACACTCTTCGAGCAGTATCAGGTACGGCGTATCGTGAACCTCGCCGCGCAGGCCGGGGTCCGCTACAGCACCATTAACCCGCACGCCTACCTCGACAGTAACCTCTCGGGTTTCCTGAATATCGTTGAAGCGGCGCGACTCGCGCAGGTCGAACACCTCGTATACGCCTCGACGTCGAGTGTGTACGGCTTGAACGGGAAGCTTCCCTTCAGCCCCCACGACGCCGCGGCGCACCCGGTCAGCCTGTACGCTGCGAGCAAGAAAGCCAACGAAGCGATCGCGCACAGCTATGCTCACCTGTACCGCATACCCATGACCGGTCTGCGGTTTTTTACCGTATACGGGCCCTGGGGCCGGCCGGATATGGCGCTCTTTCTGTTTACCGAGCGGATCCTGCGCGGGGAGCCGATAGACGTGTACAACAACGGGGACATGAAGCGGGATTTTACGTACGTCGATGATATCGTGGAAGGAATCTGTCGCGTCCTTGAATCGCCTGCCGAACCGTCCTCGGAATGGAATCCGGAAACGCCCGATCCGTCCATATCGAGTGCCCCGTACCGTATCTATAACATTGGCCGGGGCAGAACCGTTGCACTTATGGACTATATTGCGGCCATAGAGAAAGAGACCGGCATGCCTGCCAAAATCAATTTTATGCCCATGCAGCCGGGTGACGTTCAGGCGACCTCGGCCGACGTCGGTGATCTTTCGCGGGACTTCGGCTACGAACCTTCGGTCGATGTTGCCGACGGTGTGTCGCGATTCATCGCCTGGTACCGGGACTACTACGGTGTTTGATCCGGGAGGCTTCCGGTGTGTCGCGTGCACGAAGACGGACGAGTGACCAGACGCCGAATTTTTCTACCACAGAACGACATCACGGAGGTACCATCATGACGCTCCACGAGCAACTCATGTCCACGATCACCACGTTCGCGCTCGACGCTGGAGCAATTGCGAGACGGGCTCAGGCCGAGGCGACCGCCTCGCTTAAGGAGGACGAAAGCTACGTGACCGAAGTGGACCTCACGCTCTCGAAGCTCGCCTTCGAGCGCCTTTCGCAGGTGCTGCCCGAACACGCGATCGTCTCCGAGGAACACCTGCAGAACCTCAGCCGCTACGGTGCAGCGCCCGTCGCTCCCGACGCGGATGGTCACGAGGTTTTTGCTGTGATCGACCCGATCGACGGGACGAGAAACTACTACCACGGGGTTCCGCTGTATGGTGTTTCGCTTGGCGTGTTTCGTGACCGAAAGCCATGGATTGGCGTGGTCGCCTTCCCGGCGCTTGGCGAACTTTTCGCTTTTGACGGTGAGGGGGTAGCCTTCACGAAGGACGCCTGGAGCGACTCGCCGCACACAACGGTACTCGCCGAGCCTCGCGATAACCCCGCGCTAGACCGGAATCAGATCGTGCTGTTCACAAACAGTTACACCAGGCGCTACCGCTGGAGCTACGATGTGTGTACGTGGCTGGTGACCGGCTGCGCCGCGGCGAACGCGTGCTGGCCGCTGGCAGGTCGTGGAGCGGCAACGGTACTCACCGACCATATATGGGATTTCGCAGGCGCCTGGCCTATGCTGGAGTTCCTCGGTTTTGAGCTTCGCGGGAGTGTATCGGGGGAGCGCATGGACGTCTACGATGCGTCCTGGTTCGACGCGGATACGCTCATGCTCCGGGAGCCGGTTATCGTGTCCCGGCCTGCGCACTTCGAGGTTCTTCGCGACGGTATTATCGATCTGTAGTTTCCTCGCGCGTGCACGTAATTTGCTGCAAGCAAATGGCCGTTTTGCCCGGTACTAGAGGATATGAAACAGAATCATGCCCGAACTGTGCTGAGCCGGCTGATGTTCGCTGCGCTGGTGGTCTTTACCCTGTCATCCTGCGGCCTGCTCTTTGGACCCGACGAGGGTGACGCTCCCCGCGGCGTCAGCGGAACCGTGCGCTATCTCAGCAACGCGGCCGCTGAGGGGGTGCGGGTGTTCCTGCTCCCGGTCCATGACGACTGGGCGAGCGTCGGGCAGGAAGTCGCGGTATTGAGTGAGGACCTGCGTCGCGTGGTCCTTACCGACTCTGACGGTACGTACGCGCTTCCAGCTCCCGAACACGGACTGTACCGGGTTGTAGCCGAACTCGAGGGCTACTATGTGTTCCCGGAATCCGGGAGTACCCTGACCGCGGGTCGGAGCGACACGGTCACACAGAACTTTCGCATGCTCGATCTGTCCCGGGAGATTACTCCGATTGCCGATATACAGGGGCTGCAGCATCAGTCGACGATGGAGGGAGAGACCGTCGATTCGGTTCTGGGAGTGGTCACCACAGTTGATCGCGATCTTGGCCTTCCCTGGATTTCGCCCCGGATGCAGGCTGTGTACCTGCAGGACCCGAATCCCGACGGGCGTTTCAGCTCGAGCGACGCGATCAAGGTGCTTATGCCGGAGTCGGACACGGTAGAAGCCGGACAGGTAATCACGGTGGCGGATGCTCTGGTTGTAGAAGATACGCGGGACCCGCCGTTCTACGACTCGGTGTGGAGTTCGGCTACCTTGAGCCGGACGCAGCTTCGAGTCGACGCGACGCATCAGATACGCGTCTGGTACCGTCCCATAGCCGGTCGCCCGTACGTGGCTCCTGAGCCGGTTATTATAGGTGCTTCGGGCCTGCGCCCTCCGGTCGTCCAGTCATATCAGGGGCTGCCGGGCCGAAGCCTGTGGCACGAAGACGTTTTTATACAGCCCGCTCGGCGGGCGGCGGATTTCTACGAAGCGCTCGAACACATGGTGGTGGCCGTCGAGGATGCGGAGGTCAGCGGCGCGTCGGACCGTTTTTCACGGTTTTTTGTCACGCCCGACGGCGGGCGTAACGGTTCGGATCGAAGGGCAGGTGGTGGTGCGCGAACGGCAGGGTACGCGCGGTTGGACCCGATGATCGAGATATACCCGGTCAACCAGGCTCTTATGCCGGATCTACGGGTCGGGACCCGCTTCGAGGACGAACTGGTCGGCGTCCTCAGCTTTCATCGGGCTCGGTTCTCCATTCTCTCCGAGACTGCCCACACACGGTCGTATCGGGTACCCCGGGTTCCGAGGGCCGAGGTATCCGCACCGGACTCCGGAGCGTTTGACGTGGCATCGCTGAACGTCCAGAACCTCTCGGCGGCGGATTCCTCGACAGCGCGCGTATCCGCGCTCGCTGATACGGTAGTAGACGGGCTTGCGTCACCGGCGATCCTCGTTCTCCTGGAAGTCCTCGACGACCGAGGCAGCACAAGCGGAAGCGATCCCGATGCGTCCGACACGCTCGCGCTCCTGCGGGACGCGATCGTGTCCGGCGGGGGGCCGTCCTACGACTGGACGCAGATCGATCCCGAACCCTTTGCCGACGGGGGCGTGGCGAACGGGAACCCGCGGGCGGTCATCTTTTACGATCCGCTGCGGACTTCAGCGGTGTACGCGGGCGCCGCCGCCGCCGCCGATGCTTCGACACCGGCCGAAGCCGAACGAACGATCGCCGACGACGGTCGTGAGGTCCTTGTTCGCAACCTGCCGTCGCGAGTCCTCGCGGCCGGAACCGAGATCTTTGACGACAGCCGCAAACCGCTGGTAGCCGCCTTCAGCTTCGACGATAGCACTCTGTACATTGTCGGTGTGCACTTCACCTCGAAGTTCGGCGACACACCGGTCTACGGCCGCATACAGCCGCCGGACAGAAGCGGCAGCGAGGAAGCACGGCGCCACCCGCAGGCTCAGGCTGTCGCCGCGCTTGTTTCGGAGATGTTGAGTCTCGACCCGGATGCCAGGATCATTGTCGCCGGGGACGTGAACGATTTCGAGTTCTCGGAAACCGCCGCGATCCTCGAGCAAGCCGGCCTGGTAAACCCTGCGTCAACGCTGCCCGCCGAGCACCGCTACACCTATGTGTTCAACGGTTACGGACAGATGCTCGATCACCTGTTCGCGAGCAACGGTATTATTCAGACGTATTCACCGGATTTCGCGGTCGTCCATCGGCATAGCGCTTTCGCCGAGTCGGACGCACGGCGGGCGAGCGATCACGAACCAGTACATATGAGGCTGCATCCGAAATAGTAGTAGTCGTGCAGGGGTAAAAGTGGTAGGCTTTGAAAATTGATCATGGATCCGCAGTCATCGCTTATAGACTCCAGGATACTCGAGGCGTGGTCCGTAGCGGGCGTGGGCTGCTGGGATGTCGATTCGGGTATCGGTTTTGGAGGGCGTCTGTGGACCAGTCTCGGCCTCGACGGTGCTCGGTTTCGGCTGGAAGACTGGTTTATGCGCATACATACGGAGGATCAACCGAAGGTACGCGCAGAATACGACCGCATCGTCAATGGTGAAGCGGGTCGGGGACTCTTACAGTACCGTTTCTACGGTTACGACGGCGAGATACACTGGGTGGAGAGCGACTGGACGCTCATTCCGCCTGCTGCCGAGGGGCAGGGGCGGCGTATCGCTGCTGTGGACCGTGACATAACCGTCGACCGGGAACGCGAGGCGGAACTTTTAGCGGCCAAGGATCGAGCCGAGCGAAGCGCATATGAAGCCGACGTGCTCAGGCGCGCCGGGGCTGTGGTATCGAGTACGCTCGACGTCGACCATATGCTCACGCTGATCCTCGATCAAATGAAACCGGTCGTACCCTACGATACGGCAAGCGTTCAGCTCCTGCGGGATAACGCGCTTGAAGTGGTAGGAGGAGCGGGCTGGGATAATCTCGATGAGATCAGGGGGCTGCGTTTTCCCTTTCCAGGGGAAACGCCGAACGTACGGGTGCTTGCGCAGTCGGTCCCACTTCGATTCGACGACGTGGTGGGACGTTTTCCGGCATTTCCGCTTTCGAACTTCGAACAGAACATACGCTCCTGGATGGGTGTGCCTCTCATGGTCCACGGGAAAAGCATCGGCGTACTGACCTTCGACAACGCCCAGGTCGGCGCCTTTACGTCCGACCATTTACGCCTCGCCACTGCCTTCGGAGAACATGTCGCGGTTGCGCTTTCGAATGCGCAGCTGTTTGAAGAAACCGAGCGGCTCGCAATGACCGATTCGCTGACCGGACTCCTGTCGCGAAGAGCATTTTTCATGAACGCCCGGGCGTTTTTTGAGCATGCCCGTCGCTACGATCATTGCATGGCGCTCCTCATGATAGACATCGACTACTTCAAGCGAATCAACGACGAATACGGGCACGGAGCAGGCGACGATGCCCTGGTTGCCGTGGCGTCCGTTATTCGCGAAACGCTTCGTGATTCCGACATTGTCGGCCGCTACGGGGGAGAAGAGTTTATTGCACTACTGCCCGAGACCCGGTGGCCGGAGGCAGTGGACATCGCTGAACGAGTGAGACACGCGGTTACGGACGTGAAGCTTTCGTTCAGCGACGAACGGTTGACAATCAGTATAGGAGTGTCGGTATACGATTCCACCTCAGACCTGTCGCTTCAGGACATTATTGAGCAGTCTGACAGGGCGTGTTACCTCGCCAAAGCCACCGGAAGAAACCGCGTGACCCCGCTCGAGGTGTAGTCTCGCGCAATGGAAAAGTATTATCCTTTGGGCAGGAGCCTCATGTGTACACAGTTAAGAGTCGACCCCTGAACGTTTCTGAAGTGCGGGATCAGTTTCCTGTTCTGAAAAAGCAAATGCGAGGCAAGAAGCTCACGTATCTCGACAGCGGTGCGACTTCCCTGAAGCCATACCGTGTCCTCGAAGCCGAGCGAGCCTATTACGAAGAGCTCTCATCGAACATACATCGCGGAGTGTACGAGTTCAGCCAGACTGCGACCGAACGCTACGACGAAGCGAGAGAAAAACTCGCGGCACTCGTCAATGCGCCTGCGTCACACGAAATTATCTTTACCCGCGGTACAACCGAGAGCATAAACCTGGTTGGATATTCCTGGGGTAGAAAGTTCCTGAAACCAGGCGATGAAATTCTGACCTCCGAGTTCGAACACCACTCAAACATCGTGGTGTGGCAGGAGGTGGCGAAGGCAACCGGGGCTGTTCTTCGCTTTTTCCCGCTTCTGCCGGGCGCGACGGGTCTCGATCCCGAACAGCTTGAGGCGTCGTTCAGCGAAAGAACGAGGCTCGTTGCGATTACCGGCATGAGCAATGTCACCGGGTATCGTCCGCCGGTGGCACGAATCACCGAGCTGGCTCACGAACGGGGAGCGCTGGTTCTCGTCGACGGAGCTCAGATGGTCTGTCACGAAGCGGTTGATGTTCAGAAGCTGGGCATCGATTTTCTGGCCTTCAGCGGACACAAGATGTGTGGACCGACCGGAATAGGCGTGCTGTACGCGCGTGAGGATGTACTGGAGGATATGGACCCCTTTCTCTACGGTGGCGACATGATCGAGCGGGTCTGGAAAGATCACAGCTCCTATGCGAAAATCCCCGAGAAGTTTGAAGCGGGAACTCCGCATATTGCCGGCGCAATCGGGCTCGGTGAAGCCTGCGATTTCGTACGCGAGATCGGGCTTGACGCAGTAGCCGAGCACGAGAGCGAACTGCTCTCGTACTGTCTCGAACGTGCCGCCGCTATTAGCGACATTACCGTCTACGGCGGAATGGATGCGGCCGGCAGGGGTGGGATTTTCAGCTTCAACCTGAACGAGGTGCATGCGCACGACGTGGGCATGATCCTCGACGGCGAGGGTGTAGCCGTTCGGGCTGGGTTCCATTGCGCTCAACCACTTATGCGCGTGCTTGGAGTCGCCGGGACGACCCGCGCGAGTTTCTATATGTATACCGACAGGTCGGACATAGACGCGCTCTTTGACGGCCTCGAAGCAGTAAGGAAGATTTTTCTATGAACCTGGGCGATGACTTGTATAAGGAAATCATTCTCGACCACTACAAGGACAAGAAATATCGTCGTCGCATGGACAACGCGGATATAAGCCGGGAAGGGGCAAATCCGAGCTGCGGCGACGACATAGAGTTGTTTGTCCGCCTCGACGGCGAGAGAATCGTAGAGGTGACCTACGACGGCGCGGGGTGCAGCATATGCCTTGCGAGCGCGAACATGCTCTGTACGGCGCTTACGGGCCGTACGCTCAGCGAAGCACGATCGCTGTTTGATCAGGTCCGGTCCATGCTTACCGATACGGAGGTTCCGGAGTTTCCCGAGTACGCGACCGACCTTGAGGCGATGCAGGGTGTGCGCGCTTTTCCGGTGCGAGTCAAATGCGCGATGCTCGCGTGGGCCACGCTCAAGCAGGTGGTCGACGAGTACACACACGCGGTCTGACAGACGTACATGGCCTGGGAAGTCGAGCGCAAGGCGCGCATACCGGACCCTGAAGCGATCGCCGAGCGCCTGACTGAGCGCTTCGGGACACCGACGTACAGTCGGAAGGTCGACCGCTATTTTTCGAAACCTGGAGACACGGAAAATCGGTTTCGTCTCCGCACCCTGAGCCTGGACACCGACGCACCCGGGACGGTGACCTGGAAATCGCGTGTCATGGACGATGGAATGGAGATTAACGAAGAACGCGAGTTCGAAGTCTCGAATGCGGCGGATTTTTCCTCGCTCATCGGCCGTATCGGATGCAGCCTGTTCGCGGTC
Organism: Spirochaetaceae bacterium; assembly: GCA_046542845.1. Classification (GTDB taxonomy): domain Bacteria; phylum Spirochaetota; class Spirochaetia; order DSM-27196; family SKKC01; genus SKKC01. The sequence continues at coordinate 6,611 of JBKHAN010000029.1, read as the reverse complement.
AAAAAGAAAGACACACGCGCGTGGAACCTCGACCACGGACTTCTGGCCGAGCTTTCGTACGTAGATCGATTAGCGTGGTTCCTTGAGGTCGAGGCGGTGATTCCGGACACCGAGGGCGTCGAGGAAGCCAAGCGTCGCGTGAATCGCGTATTTCAAGAGCTCCGCATCCCGACCTCCGACTACGAACCGCGCGCCTACCTGAGTATGCTCGCCTCCGGCGGGCTGTAAACGCTGCGCGCTTCGACCGGCGGCAGCGCCCGAGCGCGCGCCGCCGACACCACCTCCGGTCGGTACTCGAAGTGCACCGGATCGAACAGCGCCCACTTACCACCCCACACGAAGCCGTGCGTTTCGAAGGCGGTGACGATCGCCGGTGGAACCCGGTAGCGTTGCTCAAGCGGCACATCCCACCACTCTCTCACACCCGAATCGCGCGCCCAACGCCAGTACCCGAAGCCGTTGTAGCGACGCGGAAGCAGATCAACGGCGGTGCCGTATGCGTGAAAACTCCGTACGTTTGTCCCGGGCACCTCGCGCCAGAAAAAGCCGCTCACCATAAGGATGTTCTCAACAAACGCACGAACCTCTGAATCCGACTGCATGGCGGCTCGTATATCGCGTTCGACCCCGCGAAGCGGTCCGACGATATCCGGGTGCACCCGCGTGTCTATGTTCAGAAAGCGTATCCGTTGCATGGCCCGGTCCGCTTCGCGAGCGTTGGAGAAACCCCACAGCGCGTCGAGGAATCCGGTATGGCGACCGTATTCGCCGCGATGAAGCGCTCCGGAGCTTTGTCCGAGCACCTGCGCTTCGTAGTCGCGAAGCGCTTCCTTCTGCGCTTCTGTAAGCTCGGGCACCTCGTAGGGACCCGTGCGGTAATTGTAAAAGTGAAGCGCGGTGTAGGACGCTTGTTGCGGCCGCAGGTCCTCGGGAAGCAGTCGTCCTTCTTCCCAGAAGAACCATGTGTCGCCGATTCGCAGTGCCCACTCACCGTCGAAGCGCCGGATCTCCTCTATGTGCCGCGGATACGATGCGGCAAGCATGGCGACATGCAGCGTATCAAGGGCCTGCGAGCGGGTGTCGAGCGCCGAACCCGGAACAACCTCCGTCGGATCGTCGCGTACGACAGGCTCGATCCGGGGCTCAAGCGGTCCGGCAGACGCTCGCTGCGGCTCCATCGTGCTGGCGTAGACGGCAAGCCCGGTGGCCGCTGCAAAGAAGAGAAAAACGGCATATACGGCCCCGGATTTCCGAAGATGGCTCAGGACCCGCATCATGAAAGCAGGTCCGAGAGAATACCGAAGGCGTGCGTGCGGTGTTCACGAGCTGCTTCATGCCAATGGTAATAGTGCGACTGAAAAAAGCCCGGGCGGGCCCGGACTTCGCGAACTTGTCCAAAACCGGCTTTCTTGCTCAGTTCATGTCTGAGCCACAAGTATTTGTCCTCAACCGAGCTTATGTCTTCGTCACCGGTATGACGGTTCAATTCGACCGCCTGGCCTTTCCATTCGTTACGGCTGTAGCGAGCGATATTATAATTAATCATAAAGTCCAGTACGCGTGACTCAGCGCTATGTTCAGACCCCTTCGGACCAAGCAGCAGTTCAAGCTCGCTGAGGACCAGCTCGTCGTCGGAAAACGGTCTTTTGTTGTAGGTTGCGAGGTATCGATAGATTTTGCGAGCGGCGGCGAGATACCGATCGCGGTTAACGACGAGTGACCAGGGTTCCCGAAGTCGCGTGTCGGTCCAGCGTCCATCGAAACGGTCCGGTCCCCGGCCCGCGTGGGCGTGGCCGGCCGGGGGGACCGGCGACCTCGGATCAAGACGATTAAAGGGTTCGTTGCGTCCGGTGAAGTTCTGATGTGCGTACGCGTCCGCGAAGGTATGAAGCGCTATGCCGATACGCATAAGGTCTCCCGTCCTGAGCGCTGCAACGAGCAGGGCCTTCACGCGATCGCTGTTGGCCGTGACCGCGAGCGGGTTTACCGCTCCGTCCTTTCTCCGTTCGGCGGCAGCCTTCGCATCTCCCGGAAAAAAATGAAAGGGTATCCATACCGACTTTTCCTGAGTCTTGTCCCAGATTCCAAAATGATGTGTGGCCAGGGTCGTGTACGACACACCGGAGCCTGTAACCTGGTAGGTAACCAGCGCATGGTCGACAAACTGTGATGCATAGGCGATGATATCGGCATCGCCCTCTGCGAACCCCGCCCGCCGGGCAAGCATGGCGATAGTGTAGTAATGAAATTCTTCGTTCACGACTTCCCGATCATATCACGTTTGGAGGGGGTTGGTGCAGGAGAGGCCATGAGACTCTATGATGAGTTCGCGCATCATGTGGCGCGGCTTTTGACCCGCAGTCCTGCGTATCAAACAACCGGCTCGACCATTCACACGATCATTAACCCAAAGTCCGGGCTGTTTTCCCACAAAGACCGACTTCGACGTTCGGTGGAAGCGTTGGAGGCCCGAGCGGCCCTGATTTCGACACCCGAGACCGAGACGAAACGCCCCTTTCAGCTGCATCTGAGCGAGTACCCCGGGCATGCGACGAACCTGGTGGAACACATTGTGTCCGACAGCGGCCGGCGAACCATGCTTATCAGCGCCGGTGGAGACGGGACGCATAAGGACGTGCTCTCCGGACTCGTAGCCGCGTCGCTCGACAGGCCCGAAATGTGTTCGGTGTTTCGTCTGCCGGCCGGGACAGGCAACGACGGAGCCGACTGCGCGACTCTCTCCGAAGCCTTTGAACTGCTTCCGAGGCTCAGCGATACGACACAGCACGGTGCGCTTGAGATCCGCACAGCCGACGGACAGCGGTATTACGCGTTCAATATCGCATCGTTCGGGCTCGACGCCTACGTTGCGCACATCACGAACAGGCTCAGGAACGGCCTGCTCGGTAACATGTACACCCTGGTGGCGGATCTGGCTACGCTCTTTTACGTTCCGGTCTATGGTATCCCGCGCACGACTCTGCACGTCACGCGCCCGGACGGCAGCACGCATCGTTCACAGCAGCAGTACGCTCTGGTGGCGTTCGGCGTCAGCGGACATCGGCGTTATGGTGGCGACAAGCCGATACTTCCACAGCACGAGAACCTCGTGGCCATCGAGTTGCCCGGCTTTTTTGGTCGAATCAAGTTGAAGCGACACGTGTATCGTGGCACTCACGTGCACGACCCGGAGGTGCACCTGGACTCCATGGCGGCTATGGTCATTGAGTGTGAGGATCGACTGCCGTTTCAGTTTGATGGAGAGAGTATGTGGCTTGAGCCGGCCGCCTTTCCAGTGACCGTCAGACGAATCGACAGCGCCTGGCATGGATTGCGGCCATAGACTCAAGCGTCAGGACCACGTGTACCAGGTATGTTCCCGTACGAAGTCTTTGAACCCGAGGGACTGTATTTCGGCCTGCCTGGATTCGAAGGAGTCGGCATAATGCATGAGGAACATTTTCTTTTTCTGATGTTCCGGTAACTCAGACAGCTCGTATATGGATGCATGGACGCCGCCCGTAAAAAACTGTGCGTCCTGGAATATCGTCTCTATATCAAAGTGGGTCTCGAAATCCGAAATCAGCGTCGGATCGAACTTGGTATCTCCGGTAAAAAAAATGCGCTCGTCTATGAGGACGCCGACGCTGTACGTCGCTGTGTTCCAGGACTGCGCCTGCTCGGGAAAATGATTCGTGCGAAAGGTCTTGAGATTCAACGACCCGATATTGAATTCCATACAGTCCCGCGGCAGGTCGGGTCGGGGGGTGGGGCGCTGAATCTCCCAGTAATCCTCGAAGGAAAGCGGGTTTCCGTTGTGCCGCTCGTTCGGGGCTGCGCCGCCTTTGAGACTCTGGTTCCAGAGAATCTTCTGATATGACTCCTCGATAAGAATCCGTGGACGCGAACGGGCCACGTAGCGTCCCATGAGCATCGCTTCTTCGAGCCCGCCGATGTGATCGGCATGACTGTGTGTAATCAGATAGTTGCGTATGTCGGTCAGCTCCACGTTGTGCGCCCGAAGCCGCGCCGGAGTTTTCGACCCGCAGTCAACGAGTATGTGTGTATCGCCCTTGACCAGAAGATAGTTATTCTGACCGAGCGTTCTCGCGAAGGCACTACCGCAACCCGCCGCGAACAGGCTTAGACTACCGGAATTGCTCAGTGCCAGAGATGTGCCTGTCTGCAGCCGTGTTCGCATGTAGGACCTTTAACTAAAAAATAATACCCGAAGTGTAGGTGTCCGGGAACCTCGGGTCAAGGTGCTACGGAAAATGCATTCCCGATCAGTCCCTGCGGAAGCCGACATTCCGGTGAGGCGCATCATCGTATTCGCTTGATGTCTCTTCGAACCCGTCGGAAAGAAAACGAACGAACTTCCACAGCGGGAGAGGGCGGGCAAACAGATACCCCTGCATTCGTGAACAACCTGCCGCAGAAAGGAACGACCGCTGCGCATCTTCTTCCACTCCTTCTGCAATCATATCAAGTTTCAGTTCTTTTATCAGGGCAATCAGCGCGCGAACAAGCTTTGAGTCCTGTTCATCCCAGGGAACATTGCGAAGAAAAGAACGATCGAGCTTGACCGTGCTGACTGGAAGGCTGCGGAGGTAGGAAAGAGAGGAATAGCCGACCCCGAAATCATCGATCTCGAACTCGATCCCCGCACTGATAAGCTGATTCATGGTTGTCTGTATCAGCGCCGACTGCGCCATGAGCACGCTCTCGGTAATCTCGAGATGTATCGATTCGGGTTCCATCCCGTAATGCTCGAGGGTCGACAGAACACGGCGTCCGAACTGGGGGTCTTTGAGCTGTCGTGTCGATACATTCACGGAAATCGGAACGTTACTGCCCAGATCGGCCATTATTGTCCGGTAATCACGGCAGACCTGGTCGAGGACCCAGTCGCCTATAGACCCGATAATGCCGTGTTCTTCCGCGAGTGGAATGAACTGCGACGGTGCGATGTGCCCGAGAGCAGTACTGTTCCATCGCAGCAGCGCCTCGGCGCCGAAGGCGATCCCATGCGAGTCGCACTGTGGCTGATATACAACGGTCAGTTCGTTGTTTGCAATCGCATTTCTCAACTCGCCGACCATGCGAATCTGGTTCAGCGACTCCTTCTGCATGTCCTTGACGTAGAATCGATACGTGTTCCGCTCGCCTTTCGCACGCGCGAGTGCAACGTCGGCGTGTCTCATTAGAGTGTCGCTTGTAAGCCCGTCGCGGGGGTGGAGCGCTATACCTATGGTTACCCCGGTGTAGAGTATCCGGTCACCAAGAATGAACGGGAGCTGAAGCGCCTCGACGAGTTTTCTGGCCACGGCTCCCGCCTGAGTTTCGTCCGACACCTCGGAGAGCACGACGGCAAACTCGTCACCCCCGATGCGATATAGCTCGTCCCCGGTCCTGATTCTGGTCGCGAGCCGTGCCCGGACCTCAAGCAGCAACTGATCACCCGTTTCGTGGCCAAGGGAGTCGTTGATATCCTTGAAGCGGTCGAGATCGAGCACGAGAATCGCGACCGAGTTCTCTGTCATTTCTGAAGCAGGGCGGCTGCATACCCGCGTCATGCGATCGATAAAGCTGTGCCGGTTTCGAAGTCCGGTAAGCTGGTCGTTGTAGGCCAGATCGGACAATCTGTCCCGCATGCGTGCCACCTCACCGACAGCACTCAGGTAGCGGCTGAAGCCCGCACCGACGGCGCAGAGGGTGAAGACAGTCATACCGATCGGCAGGCGTTGTACGGCGAAGAATCCCGGAAGGAGAAACGAGTCCGCGAAATAAATCATCCACAGGTCATCGATTCCTGCCGCGATCGCAATAACGAGTCCTGTTGCGACCGGTAACACGGTTCTCGCATTCTCTCTCCTTACATACAGCAGCAGCGACACCACTGCGTACACCGAGAGGCCCCCCAGAAGGAGATCTCTCGCCTGTCGCAATGGTCCCGCCGCTGAGCGACGCATTTCCGGCATCAGCGGTGCGAGGCCATTCTCAAACGATGCGACGCCCTCTCCGGACACGGATAGCGATACAAACAGATCGGGTACAGCGAAGGCGCTCACGGCGATTGCGCTGCAGAACATCAGAAGCAGCCCGAGCAGTACATGATTTAACTTTCTGTGCCTGGGCGACAGTTCAACCATACTTTCGAGGAGCAGCGGGATCGAGAGCATGTAGATCGAAACGACGACCTGCTCCAGCCGGTACCACTGGGCCACCAGTGCGACATCGCCGGTAAAGCCGAGCGTGGCGAGTCCGGCGATCTGCGCCCCGATACTGATCAGCGCGACAGTGCTTGTGAGAAGAAGCGCGTGATACAAAGGCGTGCGCGTGCGTATCGTAAGAAGGAGAAACACCAGGCTGCTGACACTGAGCATACCGAGAAAAAGCGTAGGGACGATAATGCTCGAAAAGAAACCAGGTGACATAGAAATTAGATATTATATCGATATTAGTTGTCTTGCAAGTCTCGTATAGTGTCCGCAACCCTGGTGTTCATTCCGGGCTAAGTATCGCTTGGTCAATGGGTTACGTGTCCTTTCATGAGAAACGTTTTATGTTTCTCTATCTTCTTGTAAGCAGTAGATTTACCGCTATATAAC
>JBKHAN010000108.1:0-6881 GCA_046542845.1 Spirochaetaceae bacterium | reverse complement strand
CTCGGATCGGTTTCGTACGCGGCTCCTATGCCGATGTAGCGAAACTCGGGTCGGAGTATGTTTGCACGGTGCCCGGGTGAATCCATCCACTGCTGGACCACGACTTCTGCCGCGCTCAGGTAGCTGTGCGGCGGTATTGGCGCCCCCTGAAACTCGTAACTGAAATACCCGCCGTTCTGAGACGGGACGAAAACCTGCCGACCTGCTTCGTATTGTATGCCGAAGCTTGTAGCAATGTTTTCCCCGAATCCCGTGCCTCTGAAACCGGCAGCCGTGACCCTGTCGCCGACTGTTCGCCTTCCCGGAACCGGACTGGTGTGAGAAAAGAAACCCCTGTCCCGCATAGCCCTGCTGTGTTCCTCGGCCGCCTGCTCGAGCGAGTGATCGTGGTCAAGCTCCGCCAGACCGTGGGCTGCCCGTTCCCGGTTGGTGAGCGCACGTATGGCCGCCTGCAGCAGTTTCAGGTCCATGTTCTCAAAATCGAGAGGGTTATTCAGCTCAGGAAGTCGTATAATCTCTCTGCTCGTATATGCAGCGTAGATACTTTCGTCCGTCGAACGTACCGTTGAGTCTGCCCCGACGGTCGAACAAGAGAACAGTGAAAGGGCTGCTGCAATGAATATGTATACCATTTTTCGCTTCCTCATGCGAGTTCAGCCGCTCGGTATCAGCATGTTACAACTGAAACTATAGCGCAGAAGCTAACACATTGATACATTTGAGTCAGTTTATACAAAACAAAGAGGCTCTATGAAATCTGCACCGGTACCGCCGAACGAAGAACAAAGACTGACGGAACTTCGAAGTTTCGACATACTCGACAGCGAGACAGAGAAAGACTACGACGACATTGTGCGTCTCGTTGCCGACATCTGCGATACGCCGATCAGCAACATATCATTCGTAGACGCTGACAGGCAGTGGTTCAAGGCGGCAGTCGGCCTCGACGAGCGGGAGACCACGCGCGACGTCGCGTTTTGTGCACACACCATACTCACAGACGACCTTTTTATCGTTGAGGACGCGACCGTCGACGAGCGCTTTCACGATAATCCCCTGGTAACCGGGAATCCTGAGATTCGCTTCTACGCGGGCATGCCTATCCGAACGTCGACAGGAGCCAATCTCGGCTCGCTCTGCGCCATCGATCATAAACCGAGGCAGCTTACGGAGCGCCAGCGAAGCGCGCTCGCAGTGCTCTCGCGTCATGTTGCCACGCTGCTTGAGCTACGTCGTGCACAACGTCAGAACGACGAGCAGAACAGACAGCTTAAGGAGCTGTCGGATCTCAAGTCCAGGCTCATGGCCATCCTTGCCCACGACCTGCGTTCACCTATGACAAACATCGTCTCTTTCATATCGCTCCTGCAGAACGAGGCAATCGGTGCAGATGAACAGCAGGAGTTACTCGTTGAACTCGCGAACACGCTCAAGTCAACCGAGTACCTGCTTAATAACGTTATCGGCTGGTCCTCCCGTCAACTCGGTGAAGCTCCGTTCGAAGTGCGCGACATTGGACTCTACGCGCTTGTGCGTGAAGTGACTGAACCACTCGCCCGCGAGTGTGCCGCCAAGCGGAACGAACTTGTGATTGATATTGCCACCGACCTGTTTGTGCCGAGCGACCGGAACGTGCTGATCTTCATCATCTGGAATCTTCTGACAAACGCGAACAAGTTCACGAGGGAAGGCACACTGACGGTTCGAGCCTGGCACAGCGAAGATACCGTGTACCTGGAGGTAAAAGACACGGGCATTGGCATGTCGCCTGAGCGGGTTCAGACGCTGTTTGACTGGAACGCCCGCAGGCAGACCGTCGGGACCGATGGCGAGCGTGGCGCAGGCCTCGCGCTCCTGTTCTGTCATGATTTCCTGAAGAAGATTGGCGGCTCCATGCGAATTGAATCGGAAGTCGGGACGGGGACTGCATTCACCCTGATCCTGGCCCATACTCCGGGGGATGGGCTCAGAGCGTTATAAGGTTGCCCCCGAAGGTCAGCCCACTCCCGAATCCTATGGTCATGATCGTACTGCCGGTCTGTATGAGTCCGGAACGTTTCATCTGGTCGAGCGCGATCGGAATTGACGCTGCCGAAGTATTGGCGAACTCCTGGAGGTTCGTGAAGAACTTCTCCTTCGGGAACCCGCCGCGTTTCGCTGCCGCGTCAATTATGCGGATGTTTGCCTGATGTGGCACAATGTAGTCGACATCGTCAATGCCAAGGTCTTCCTTCGCAAGCAGCGTGTTGATAATTTCGACCAGTACCGACACGGCAAAATTGTACACGCGCCTTCCGTCCATATACAGAAAACACCGCTCGTCGGTCGTATCGCCGTCGGCCAGCGGCGTTCTGCTGCCGCCGGCGGGGCGGTACAGGCTTTTCGAGTCCGAACCGCGGCTTCGAAGATATGATGCCCGGATACCTTTGCCGGTACCGTCTCCTCCTTGCACCACAGCCGCGCCCGCTCCGTCACCGAAGAGTACGCACGTGCTCCTGTCCTTCCAGTTCACGATACGACTGTAGACTTCGCTCCCAATGAGGAGCACGGTACGAGCGAGCCCGCTTTCCACATACGCGCGTGCGGTCTCAAGCCCGTAGACGAATCCGCTGCAGGCGGCTACGAGGTCCATCGCCGCTGCATGTTCTGCCCCGATGAGGTCCTGCACGATGCACGCGGTCGACGGCAGACCCGGATAGTCGGGTGTTGATGTTGCGAGAAGAATCAGGTCCACCTCTGTAGCCGGCACGCCGGCATCTGCCAGCGCCTGTGTTGCCGCCTTCGCTCCAAGATCGGAAGCAGCTTCGTCTGCAGCGGCTATATGGCGTGAGGCGATTCCCGTGTGGCTGCGTATCCACTCGTCGGACGTGTCGACTATGGTCGCAATCTCGTCATTCGACATTCGTTTTTCCGGCACATAGGCCCCTATCCCTGTTACCTGCGCGTGCACTACGGTGCTCCTTCCGTTAGAAAACCAGGACTGTACGGCCCTGATGCGTGTGGGTCAAGTACTGGAACATTACTGAAACTCCTGGAGATTCCGGTCGTAGGCCTGCACGATGCCCCGAACGAACTCCTGCAGAGACTGCTCGTCCATCGACGTATCCTCGGGTCCGGGAAAATTCTGCCGCGCGAAGGCAATGTTGTCTGCGGTGTAAAAGTCGGGAATAAGACGGCTCGCAGAAAGGTCTGAGCTTCGCTCCAGAATAATGTATCCGTCGGTAATATCGTGAAAAGCTCGCGGGTTATCCGGATCTCCGAACTGTGAGCTCTGAACGCCAAGACTGCCGACCGGATCCTGCCCCGGCGAGAAACCCATGCGTGACATTCCCTCCGGCACGAGGTCGAGCACCGCTTCAATATACCCGTCCGCTGCGAAGGTCATACCCTGCATGCGCGACGAGTCCGGCCAGGGGCTGTGAAGAAGAATCGTTGCTACCTCCTCGTCGATCGCGTTGCGGAGCTGCACCCCGGTCGGTTCGATTCCCTCGAAGCCGAGGTCTGCCATTTCTTCTTCCACGCTTGACGGCGAAAACCCCGAAAGCGCGTGCGGCAGTCGCATGAACACGAGTGCACGGCGGTCGTCCTCGACAATGGTGTTGAGAACTCGCTCTGCCATAAACGTGTCGGGCGGTCCCTCGCGAATGACCGAGCGCATGGTCTCCGGATCGTTCATATCCGCCTCGGTTTCGATTTCGTCGTAGAAGAATTGCTGCGACAATGCGATCACTCGAAGCGCCTCTGTACCGTCGCCGCGAGCGCTGTTGTACTCCCAGACCGATTCGAGTATGTCTACATAGTCCTCGAAGCCGGACAGGACGTCGCGACGAAGCAGCAGATCCGCGGCCGTGCGACGATCGAACTCGGGTCCGTCAACGAGACGGTCCAGAACGTCCTGATCGTCGGCGCGGACAAAGTCGACCCCCAGGGTATGAACGTCGGCAAGAGGAATCGCCTCGACCATATGAGAAACAAATTCGGTATGTTCGCGAATTCTGCCAATTGTTCCCAAAAGGACGACGCGGTGCTCCTCGAGCATGTCCAGAAGATAATCTTCGGGGCTGCGGTGTATGACCTCAAGATGCTGCGCCATGGCGGTCGCGCGCTCGGTGTCGACCCCTGGGCGTCGCGCGCCCCGGTCGGGGACAATATTGAAGGGGTCAAGCAGCACAAACGCCAGAAGCAGGATGCCGCTGTATAGAATAAATCGTGATCGCTTTTCTGCCATTTCCCTTAATGTAACAGGATCGTCCCTGCAGCGCCATTACCGAAAAATTACCGATCTTCCAGAATGATGATGGACGTCCGCCCGCTTCGGTCTGCCGAGATGTCGAGCGTGATCGGGCCGTCGTGCGCGCTCGCCGCGCGGTAGTAGATGTTCGAGTGCGGCGTATGGCGACTCGCCGAAAGAATCTGGTCGTCGGCCGCCTGAGAGCCCTCTGCGGGTGAAAAGAAATAAAGGCCGTCGGTGTCATCGGAAAACGCCTGTCTATACTGGCTCAGTGGAATGTCGCCGAGCTCGAACTCTGCCGCCGGACCGGCGGAGAGCGCTCCGACCGCGCCCGGACTGCTGCGGAACCAGTCGCTCGCGGTCAGCCGGTAGGAGCGCGCCGGAATATTCCGGTCGCTCATGACAGCAGACGCCGCCCAGCGTTCAAGGAGCTCGCCGAAGGTAATGCTCTCTCCCGTATGCGAGAGAACCGCATCCTCGACCGCCTCGTAGCCGCTGGATTCGCTCTCGTAGATGCGGGGAAGGAGACCCGCCCCGCCGAAGTTTCTCACAAGCCACGTACCGAAGGCGTAGCTCACCGCGTAGTCGCGTTCGACATCCGCAGCGCTCCAGGTCGTAAGCGAGCGGTGCGGGTACGCGACAAAGTCGGGGAGCCGGCCGTTTAGAACCGGATTACCGTCGCTTCCGGGCACTCGCACCGACGGCGGCACACCCCGCGGACCGAGAAAGCTCTCTTCTCCGGGCGCGACGGCAGCCTGAAAGCGTTCTGCGACGAGTTCCTCGCTCAGGACCGACAACAGCTCGTCGAGCCAGACCTCGCTTGAAGGCCTGCCGGTTCGCACCCGCGCCTGGTAGTAGTGAACAAGGTGCTGCAGTTCGTGCGCGGTCGTCAGCGCCATTTCGCTCGGCCAGAAGTCTGTAAGTGCCCAGGAACTGCCGTCGCGCTCTGCAAAAGCCGGGCCGTGCACATAGACCATGAGCCTGTTGTTGCCGGGCAGGTCGCTACCCGATGTCTCGTTTTGGAACACGTCTCGGGCGAAAAAGTATCCGGCGACAAACCCGCTGTCGAGATTGTTCCCGGCATCGAGTATGTCCGCGAGAAACACGTGCACGGTATCGGTGTCGGGCTCAAGCACGCCTGAGAGCGCGCTTTCGCCCCAGAACGCCCCGTAGGTCGCAACCATTGTCCCGAACACGCTCGGACCACCATCAGGCGCGGTCGTCAGCGCGTCCCCGAGCGCGTCGACCATGCCCTGCGAAATATCGCCCGTGTTATCTACCCATAGAGCATCTTCGACCCAGATCACGAGCTCGAAGCCGGCGACGGGATCCGAGACGTAGCGGACGGTGGCCGGTACCGTATCAAAGTCATTCGCGGACAGCTCGCTCGACCCCTGTTGCCTGAGCACCGACAGGTCGTCCTCCGAGCCGGCGGCGTACCCCGACGCCTCGACATCGCTCTGTCGAAGCACGGTGTCGGGGTCATCCGTCGCGGCTGCGCCGACCCCGTCGGTACGGGTCGCTTCGAACGCATCGGGGTCGAGATCGCGCAGGCCGGGTACCCCCATGCGCGCGTTCCCGCGGTGTATCGTTGCCCCGCCGCTGTCGTGTGAGGTTCCGGCGGTCTGGAAGGCTCCGAGGCGGCCGGGCGGGGGAATACTGTCCGCGACCCTGGTGTTTTCTCCGCCTGGTCCGGCGGCAAGCGTCAATGATTCGAGCGCGGCTGCCGGGCTCACCGACAGTGAGGGAAGACCCACCGTGCCCGAGGTGGGGTTTGTGAAGACAACGAACACGTCGGAGGGGCGTTCGAACGTAAGGTCGACCGAAAAGGAGCTTCGGCGGTTTTCTCCGAGGTGAATGATACGAAAGCCGGGGCCCGATACTTCGTGAGCCGGGCGGTCGAGCGACGGCCCGAGGTTGCAGGAGGAGAGGGTCATGGCGAAGCTGAGGGCGAGCAGGATGTTTTTCATCATCAGTCCAAGCAGAAAATACCACGCGGGGGTGGAAAGGTACACGATCGCCTGCTTGTGTACACAGCACCGGGAGGCGTGATATGGTTCTGAAATGTGTCGGTCGGCGACCGATTTTCAGGAGAGAGACAATGACCTTACAGGGAAAGAACGTAATTGTAACAGGTGGTTCGCGCGGTATAGGCAGGGCAATTGTCGAGGCCTTCCTGCGGGAAGGCGCGAACGTGGCCTATGTATCGCGGACGCAGGCGGCTGAACACGCAGAGCTTGAGTCTGTTGCCTCGCAGCACGGCGGTTCGGTGGTGTTTCGCTCAGCCGATGTGGGCGACGAGGAGTCGATTACCCAGGCGATAGAGGAACTTCACGCCGGTCTTGGCTCAGTCGATGTGCTTGTAAACAACGCCGGCATTACGAAGGATGGACTTGTATTCCGGATGAAAAGCGAGGACTGGGACGACGTGCTGCGCGTTAACCTCTCAAGCGCGTTTTACACCTGTCGAGCGGTGTCGAGGCTCATGATCAAGCAGCGCTCGGGAAGCATTATCAACGTCACGAGCATTGTCGGTCTGATCGGCAACGGCGGGCAGGTGAACTACTCCGCCTCGAAGGCGGGTATGGTTGGGCTCACCAAGAGTCTTGCACGGGAGGTTGCCGGGCGTAGCGTCAGGGTGAACGCGGTG
>JBKHAN010000107.1:0-6897 GCA_046542845.1 Spirochaetaceae bacterium | reverse complement strand
CTTGACCCCCATTATGAGTCTGTTCCGTACCCCTGCGGTGGGCTTGAGGTCCAGTCGGTGTCCTACTGTGGCTTCGATGAGACGCGAATACACGGCTGGTTCATTACACCTGTCGGTCTGACCCAGGGTACAACTATACCGTGTGTCGTGACGTATCCGGGATTCAACGGTAACCGGGGTACAGTGTCTTCGTTCGCGCACTGGATTCTCGCGGGAGCCGCGGTCTTGAGCGTCGATGTACGTGAACAACGCGGTATCACCGGAAACATGGCCGACTACACGCATGGTAATGCGACCAGCGTGACAACGAAGGGTCTACTGGACAAGCGCGAATACTACTACGGCGCGGTTTACATGGATTGTCTTAAGGCGATAGATCTTGCCGCATCTCAGCCGCTTGTAGACCCGGAGAGGATCATAGTAGCAGGCGTCAGCCAGGGCGGCGGACTTGCAACCGCAGTGTCCGCACTTGACGAGCGGCCCTGCTGTGCGCTGGTCGACGTACCGAGCAACAGTAATCTGGAACGGCGCAGCGAAATAAAACTTGCGCCCTACTCCGGGACCGGTGCGTTCGGCGCGGTCAACGAGTATCTGAGGGTCCATCCCGGTCAGACCGACCTTGCATTCGAGACCCTGAGCTATTTCGACACCATGAACATGGCAGAATGGATCACCGCCCCCACGGTGGCTGCAGTTGGTCTGGATGACACAGTCTGCCCCGCGGAGTGTTACTACGCCACCTTCAACCGAATACCGGCACTCAAGCACATGACGGTGTATCCATTCGCCGGACATGGAGACGTGAGTCGGTCACAGGTTGAGGTGCAACTCAGCTTCCTTTGCGAACAGGGAATCATTGATAGCGGGACACCACCTTCACCGCAGCCCCGCTGAAGCCTATCCGTTTTGCCGTTTCTTTCCTTTGAACTTATTCGGACGATGATTGTTCGGACGACGGTCCTGGGACCGGGTGTTCGCAGGCGGACGCCAGGGGCCGTTGCGCCTGCCTTTGCCTGGTCGGCGGTCGGCGACGCGCTCCACTCGTATGCTCGTGCCCTGGTAGGTGTACCCGGTGAGGGCCGATTCGACCCGTTTCGCGAGTTCACCATCGATCTGCACATCGCATGAATCGGCATCGATAGTGATACGGCCAATGCGAATGTTCCCGGAGTCCGTCGCCTTGTTAATGAGGCCTATGATCTGCGGCGGAAGCATCGACTGGCGTCGGCCGACATTCAGCCGTAAGGTAACCATCGAGTCATTCGGCATCCGTTTTGGACGCGCACGTTCCTGAGTCGGGTTGAGATCCTCGGCGCCTGCGTACTGTTCGAGAAAGCGATTGAACTCCACGGAGATAAAGCGCTGCAGAAGCTCCTCCCGATCGAGTCCGGCGAGTGAGTCGCGCACCGCCTGCAGGTAGGGCCCGACTGCCTCCTCGTTTACCTCGACTTCCTTGACCCGCGACAGGAGGTCCATGAGCCGCGCCTCGCAGATGTCACGCCCGCGGGGGATTTTCGCTTCTTCCATCTTCCTGCCTATGACGCGCTCGATCTGCGCGATCCTGTGTCCTTCGCGCATGTGCACGAGCGCCAGCGACGCACCGCTCCTGCCTGCGCGCCCGGTACGACCACTTCGGTGCGTGTAGGAGGACACCTCGTCGGGCAGGTCATAGTGTATGACGTGGGTGAGATTATCGACGTCGAGGCCGCGGGCAGCGACGTCGGTTGCGACGAGCAGCGACGGGTTACCTTCGCGAAACCGGCCCATGACCGTGTCTCGTTGCCCCTGGGCGAGCTCACCGTGAAGCGCGTCGGCAGTGTAGCCGTCGCGCGCGAGTCGTGCCGTCACGTCCTTCACGGTCTCTCGTGTGCGGCAGAAAACGATCGCGTACATGCCGGACTTGACATCGATCAGACGCCTCAGCGCCTCGTATTTGTCGTGAGCGTGGACCCGGTAGACGTAGTGCGTGACCGTACCAACGCCCTGGTTCTTCCGACCGGCGACGATCTCGTGGGGGTTGTTCATGTAGGTCGCAGCGATTCTCGCGACTTCCGGAGGCATGGTAGCGGAGAACAGGAGTGTGCGGCGTGCGGGGTTCGCGGTTGCGAGAATCGCATCGAGCTCGTCCTTGAAGCCCATGTCGAGCATCTGATCCGCTTCGTCGAGCACCAGAAATCGGAGCGCCGACAGGTCGGCGATACCCCGATCGAGCAGATCCTTCAGCCGTCCCGGGGTCGCCGTTATAATGTGGGGCCCCGCCTTCAGATCGCGTATCTGCGGTGCGAAGGGTGCCCCACCGTACACAGTCGTTGTTCGAAGCCCACGGAGCTTCGCGCCGTACTCCGCGATCTCTCGCGAAACCTGCAGGCCGAGTTCCCGGGTCGGAGTTAAAATAAGCGCCTGGGTCAGGCGGCTTTGCAGATCGATGTGCTGAAGAATGGGAAGGCCGAACGCTGCGGTCTTGCCGGTTCCGGTCTGGGCAAGACCGGTCACGTCCCTGTCCTCGTTCAGGAGAAAGGGGATCATTTCCGCCTGTATGGGAGTCGGCGTTTCAAAGCCGCGCGCAGCGATCGCGTCGAGCAGGCCTGGGATCAGACCGAGCTGGTCAAAAGATGTCATGGTTTCCTCGCTTCCGGGGTTCTATCCGGATTACATAAGACGATACGCGAACGCGTGCCTGTGGTGGGATGGACCTCATAGTGACGGGTGAACGCGGGTGTGGTCAAGGGTGTGGCACACGCGCCCCTGTCCCCACTCGCTGTTGAACTCGCCGGCGGGCTGTTCCCCGGATCGTGCGGGTCTCCGCAATTGACAGCGGCAGAAGAAGAAGCATACACAGGATGTCGGATACCATGGCCGTAAGCATCGCATTAATCATCATATTGTGTCTGATCGCCGACTATGTGTTCCGTCGTGCGCGCATCCCCGGGCTCGTCGGTATGTTACTCGTCGGAGTCGTACTGGGACCCTCCGTCCTCGATCTACTCGATCCGAGTCTGCTTGCCATCGGCTCGGATCTTCGCTCAATAGCGTTGATCGTGATCCTCCTCCGCGTCGGATTCGAACTCAGCCGGTCCACTCTGCACCGGATCGGAAGCCGGGTCGTGCTCCTCGCGTTTATCCCGGCCACGATGGAAGGAGCAGCGATCACGGTATTCGCACCTCGTCTACTCGGCTTAAGCGTACTCGAGTCGGCTGTGCTGGGGTCGGTGCTCGCGGCAGTTTCACCCGCAGTCGTTGTGCCGCTGATGATACGCTTTGTGAAGGAACGCCGGGGGGCTCAGAAGGATATCCCCTCGATGGTTATGGCCGCCGCATCGGTTGACGATGTCTACGTAATAGTCGCACACACTGCGATCCTGGGCGCCTATGTTGGGAGCGAGGTACACATGCTTGCCCGGATCGCGAGCATACCGCTATCTCTTATCCTTGGGGTAGCGCTTGGTGCCGGTGTCGGCGTGGTTCTATACAAGACATTCGACCGCTTCAATCCCCGAGCCACGAAGCGCGTTCTTATTGTGCTGGCAGTTTCAATCTTTATGGTTCGCCTGCAGGACCTTGCACGCGATATCGTGCCGTTTGCGGGTCTGTTATCCGCAATGGCCGTGGGATTTATTATTCTCGAAAAGCGGGAGCACATGGCGCATGAACTGTCGGCTAAGCTCGCGAAGGTATGGGTCTTTGCTGAAATCGTACTGTTCTCGATGGTAGGCGCACAGGTGAATATCGGGATTGCGTGGCGCGCAGGCGCTGTTGGTGCAGTTGTCATTGGCCTTGGTCTTTTCGCCCGGAGCCTTGGCGTCATGCTGTGTCTGCTCGGAAGTCAATTGAGCCGGAAAGAACGGGTCTTTGTCGCCGCGGCGTTCTCGCCCAAAGCGACCGTACAGGCAGCCATCGGCGCGGCCCCACTCCTCGCGATGCGTTCGGCCGGAATGGATACGGCACCCGGCGAGCTGATCCTGGCGATAGCCGTTTTAAGTATAATTCTAACGGCACCTGCGGGCGCCTGGGCCATACAGGCTCTCGGAAAACGCGTACTTGAGATTGCCCCGGACTCCGAACCCGATGCATCCGACGCGGCGATCGCTGGTGATACCGGTTCCTGAGGCAACTTGAGCACACCTGCTGCCTTTGCGATTACCCAAGCGCGACATCCAGCGCCATCATCACGGCAAAGCCCGCGAGCGTACCGATGGTCGCGAGATCGGTATGCTGGTTTTTCTGTGACTCGGGAATGAGCTCTTCGACCACGACAAATATCATCGCGCCTGCGGCAAACGACAGCGCGTAGGGCAGCAGGGGACGCATGAGGATCACCGCTGCCGCTCCGATGGCTGCGGAAACCGGCTCCACGGATCCGGAAAGCTGCCCGTACCAGAACGCACGTCCACGCGACATTCCCTCCCTGCGAAGCGGTACGGAGACCGACGTGCCTTCCGGCAGGTTCTGAAGGCCGATGCCCAGGGCCAGGGCCATTGCTCCGCCGATTGTAGCCGACGGCATGCCCGCCGCCACCGCACCGAAGGCAACCCCGATCGCGAGGCCCTCGGGGATGTTGTGGATCGTAATCGCGAGCACGAGCAACACGGAACGCTGCCAGCTGGTGGATGGACCTTCGGCACGTTCAATCGGGTCCCCAATGTGGAGATGCGGCAACACTTTATCCACGCCCAGCATGAACGCACCGCCTGCGATAAACCCCGCTACAGCGGGTACCCATACGTGTCTGTAGGTTTCCTCCGCCATGGTGATTGCAGGAGCGAGGAGCGACCAGAAACTCGCGGCGATCATAACGCCTGCGGCAAAGCCCATCATGGCGTCGAGAACCGATCGGTTCACGTTCTTGAAGGGAAACACGAATGCTGCCCCGAGCGCGGTTACACCCCAGGTAAAAAGGGTAGCCGTGACGGCCTGAACCACTGGGTCTGCTGCCAAAAACCAGTCCATAGAAACACCCATCATTACAACACGATACTAACTCTCCGACGATGGTTCCAGTCCGCCGCGGTCACTCAAGAAACTGCACGAGTGACCGGCGGGCGGAACAAGGTGCGCCCGGCTATGCTGTGAACGCGCCCGGGAACGGATCACCCCCCGTACATTGGAATGAGATGCAGTACAAAGCCGAAGAAGAAGCTGAAGCCGCCCGCCATCACGAACAGATGCCAGATCATGTGGCTCATAGGAAGACGCCGCCATGCGTAAAAGATAACGCCCACGCTGTACAGCAGCCCGCCGAGCACGGCCCAGAACATGAATCCCGCACCGAGGCTGTCTATGACGGCCCCGGCGACAAAAACAATGAGCCAGCCCATCGGGAGATACAGCAAATCAAGCGCTATATGTGATCGTCGCACGATCACGCCTCGTAACAGGAGGCCGACTGCGACGAGGCCCCATTCGATGCCAAAGAGCCACCACCCAAGCGTTCCTCCGATCCCCGCGAGCACGGCCGGTGTATACGTTCCGGCAATAAGGAAATAGATAGCGGACAGGTCCATGGCGTTGAGAACCCGGTAGACCCTCGGCATATCGTGAAACACGTGCATGAGTGCAGACGACAGGTACAGCAGGATCTGAAACCCGCCATATACGGCAAGCGTCGTGACCAGAAGCGGGCTTCCCGTAGGGGCTGCGTGGACCATGAGGTACACAAGCGCGGCAATCGCAAGACCGGCTCCGATACCGTGGGTCACCGAGTTGAGCTTTTCTTCTACGAAATCTACCTGTCCAAGCTGTGCCATGTACGCCTCCGCAGGCCGGATTCTAACCGAATCGCACGGAAATGTCCGCTCGGGAACTCCCCTTGATTCTTACTCGCGTACCGGTAGCATAGGGTTCATGGATAGTGACAACGGACGATCCCGAAGCAAAGCCTCATCCGATGCAGAGACCTACTACGACAGTTCCGACGCCGACGCGTTCTACGCCTCCATATGGGGGGGCGAGGATATACACATCGGCATATACGAGCACGACACGGAGGCTATTCGAGACGCGAGCAGGCGCACCGTCGCCACGATGGCAGACAAGGTGGACCTTAACGCCTCAGATACCGTCATCGATCTCGGCGCCGGGTACGGAGGTTCGGCTCGCTATCTCGCGAAGCACTATGGGTGCCACGTAGCCTGCCTCAACGTAAGCGAGGTGCAGAACACACGTAACCGTGCGCTCACCGCCGATCAGAATCTTTCTGACCGTATCGAGGTGGTCTACGGTGACTTTGAGAACCTGCCCTACGACGCAGGTTCATTCTCGGTTGTCTGGTCTCAGGACGCTCTGCTCCACAGCGGTGACCGCGCCGCGGTTATGGCCGAAGCTGCACGGGTCTGCGCCCGTGGCGGCACGCTGGTTTTCACCGATCCCATGCAGGCGAGCGACGCAGATGCGAGCACACTTCAGCCGGTTCTCGACCGGATCAATCTCTCATCGCTCGGAAGCCCTGAGCTCTACGAGCGGACGGCGAAGGAACACGGCCTCGGGTTGCGTTCCTTCACCGATCTCACGCCTCATCTGGTTCGACACTACAGCCGGGTGCTCGAAGAGTTACTGAAAAGCGAGCCGAACGCGCGACAGGTTTCCGGTGACGCGTACGTGGACAGAATGGTAGCGGGTCTGAGACACTGGATCGACGCAGGGTCCGCAGGCTCTCTGGTATGGGGAATATTTGTGATGGATAAGCGCTAATGGCACAGAAAACGGCGCTCGCGATCGTCGGTTGCGGAGACGTCGGCTACTACGTTGCCCGTCTCGCGTGGCTTAACCGTCGGATCCGCCTTGTTGCCTGCGTCGATCCTGACCCGGCGCGAGCCGAGTACGTCGCAGGCAAATCCGGATGTCGCACGACCTACCGGAACCTCGACGAACTTCTCGAAGCGCATGCCTCATCAGCGGCTG
>JBKHAN010000028.1:0-31753 GCA_046542845.1 Spirochaetaceae bacterium | reverse complement strand
GGCCTCCACGAGGGACTCGTTGCTACGCTTTTGCGGCAGGTGGATCGAAAGTTCAGCGTTACCCAGGCAGAGCGTGAGCGCATCCGTGCTGTCTCGGATCCCGAAAAACTCCAGGCGGCGCTCGATGAGATCATAGAGCCGGCTGCGACACGCGAGTCCGTTCTCAAGCGCCTCGAATAGACAGAGACCGGAAAAGTCAGGAGCGCAAGAGCCCTGCTGAGCAGTCGGTCGGAGTGCCACAATCTTCTTGACGCCATGATCCGTCATGGCAGTACTTTAGAGTTCGTCTGGAGGTGATGTATGAGATCGAAACGACTGTTCTGGGCGACGGCTGTGGGCGGTATGCGAGCCGCTGACGGCTTTGCGTTTGTGCTCCTCGTGGGTCTGCTCGGATCGCTTCTGGGATGGATACAGGGTCACCCTGCCCTGACGCTGCCGATTACGGCGCCTCTCATTCTGGTCGTGGTTTTCGAGAATGTCTGGCTGACAGGGACAATCAAACCGTCTCGGTACGCGCGTGGCGGTGCTGCTGTCAGTCTCGTCGTGCTCGCGATTGTCGGGGCACAGCTGGCGTCCATAGAAACGAGCGCGTTCCTTATGGCGATATTCACGCTTCTTGCCTTTACCGGATTGCTCGCGGTAGCCGCTCTCGTACACCCACGTGCCGAAGGTTTCTACGGACCGGCCTGACTACGAGGATCGATTTCAGTACGTTAGAGTCTATGTCTGAAGTCGTTACAGTTCTGATATATTCCTCGATTACCGCGGTTGCCACCGGGCTCGGTGCGCTTCCCTTTTTCTTCGTGCAGGAGTTTCCACGGCGCGCGCTCGGATGGGCCGGTGGAATTGCCGCAGGAATTATGGGGGCGGCGAGTTTCAACCTGATCTACGAGGGGATCTCGTACGGGGCCGCGCGTACGATCGGTGGTATCCTCCTGGGGCTCGTGTTCATTGGCCTGAGCCACCATCTGCTTCAGAAAAAACAGGATCTTTCGGTCGGGGAGCTCGCGGGTGCGGATGCGCGCAAGGCTCTCATGATCATGGGTATCATGACGCTTCACTCGTTCGCCGAAGGGGTCGGCGTTGGCGTGGCGTTCGGCGGCGAGGAGGGTTTTGGTCTGTTTATCTCCCTCTCGATTGCGGTGCACAACATTCCCGAAGGGATCGCGATCAGTCTCGTGCTGATACCCCGCGGGGTTAAGCCATGGAAGGCGGCCTTGCTCGCGATCGTGTCGAGCCTGCCGCAGCCGCTGATCGCCGTTCCGAGCTTCCTCTTTGTGCAGGTGTTTGAGCCCTTTCTGCCGGTGGGGCTCGGTCTTGCCGCTGGTGCCATGATCTGGATGATCGTCGGGGATCTGATTCCCGATGCGTTCAAGAGCGCGGAAAAACACGAGGTTGCAACCTCAGTTGTGCTTGCGGTGGCTGCGATGATGGCGTTTCAGGTTTTTATAGGATGATGATGAGGCGCAACCGCGCAGGCCTCAATCCCCTTCCCCGTAAAACCACTGCTGCTGCTCGCCTTCGTCCCATACGAGTTCGTATCCGGCCGGAGCGTAGTCGCGCTCAAAGGCGTCGGTGATCCAGCGGACGGCGGTTTCGCGTTTCCTGAACTTCATGGTCCGCTCTGCGGGTACACCGGGCGCCACGGGGTCGGGTTTCAGCGAGACGTGGAAATGCGTCCCCATGCCGGAGAAGCGCTGTATCAGGACGTGGAGCGCCTTCGGGGCTTCATCATCACCCATAGCCTCATGATACTCATTCCCCGCGCCGGCGCAAATGCGGCACTCACGGTACGCACCTACAGCCGCATGACCCTCGACACTCCGGCTCTCTGAGCTTCACTGCAGCTCTCGAATCAGCTCCCGGTAGAGGTCGCGAAAGCCAGGGTCGCGCGGCAGGCTGTTATGGTCGCCTGCCGGCTCGGTGTAGAGGCGCCGCCACGGGGCTTCGCTCGTCTCGTAAAGAAGCTCGGCCATAGCAGGCGGGGTAACGAAGTCTTCCTCCCCGACAGCGAAGAGACTCGGCCCGGTGAACCGGGCGACCCGAGGAATATTGTCGATCGCGGTAAGCTCCTCCGCGATCTCGATGCTGATCAGTCGGCGAACGAAGCGGGGTACGGCGCTTTGCAGCCAGTGGTCCGCGTTGGTCGCGGGGGACTCGAGCACAAGCGCGTCGACGGCTCGCTCGTCGGCAACGTAACTCGCAATAAAGCTGCCGATCGAGTGTCCGTGTGCAACGATCGGTCCGCGAGCGCCCAGGGTATCGACGGTGTAATCGACTGCCACGAGCGCGTCGGCTTTCATGCGCTCGAGTGTCGCCTCTCCCGCGCTGAGTCCGTAGCCGCGGTAGTCCCACAGAAACACGTCCACGTCGAGCGACTCGAAGAGCTCGAGAAACTGTATCGAGTGAACAAGGTAGAACCCGTTGCCGCCGAAGAAGACGACCGTCACGCGATCCTGACCCGCGCGCCCGGTACCACCGGGCCGCGAAAAGAACCATCCGTTGAGGTCCGTGCCGTCGGCCGCGTCAAAGTAGTGCTCCACGAGGGTGTACCCTTCGAGGCCGAGGCGGTCAAAGGTCGCGGGGGTTACCGACTGCCTCGGCTGCAGCAGAATCGATTCATCCACAGGGATGGTCGTACACGAGGCGAGCAGAATCATCAGCATGGAAAGAAGTACTGCCATACCGCGCTAAGATACGCATCGGACGACGCGCGGGCAACGTATTCGTGTCACCCGACGTACAACCGGGAAGCTCAGCGCAGGACTTCGTGTCATAAAATCCGCCTTCGTGATATCATCGCAGTCTCGAAAAGGAGACGGCACATGAGTAGTGTTCAGGCGCAGCGGCTTTCGACCGGCCGGAAGATCGGATACGGACTCGGTGACCTGTACGGCGGCGGGGCGTTTTTCATTGTCTCTACCCTCTACCTGATCTTTCTGACCGATGTGGTGGGCATACGGCCGGGGCTGGCCGGACTGGTGGTCCTGATCGCCCGGGGCTGGGACGCGGTGAGCGATCCGATTATGGGTATGATCTCCGACCGCACCGACAGTCGCTGGGGGCGGCGGCGCCCGTACTTTCTGATCGGTATCCCCTTTATTGTGCTGAGTTTTGTCGCTCTGTGGTACCCGACGACCTTCGAGGCGGAGGCGGCGCGGTTCGCCTACGCGCTGGCATCGTACCTGTTTTTTTCCACGATCATTACCATGGTCATGGTTCCGTATAATGCGCTCGCGAGCGAACTGACCCTCGACTACGCCGACCGAAGCGGCCTGACCACGGTGCGCATGGCATTCTCGCAGGTGTCGACGCTGGTGTGCGCGCTTGTGCCGCTTTTGATCGTCAACGGGGCTCCGACGCGTGCACTCGGATACCCGATCATGGGTCTGGTGTTCGGGTTGTTCTTCGCATTGCCCTTTATTGCGACCTTCCTCGCCACACGCGAACGGCCGGAGTTTACCAGGCGAACAACACCCGGAGACCTCAAGGCCTTTCTCGAGCCGTTCCGCATCCGATCATTCAGGCTGTTCATACTCATGTTTCTCTTCTCCTTCGCGGCTATCGATATTGTCCTGTCGGTCATCGTATTCTTTGTGACACACTATCTGCAGGTCCCGGAGATCACGAATCTGCTGCTTGGAACGCTTCTGATCGTGCAGCTTGTCTGCCTGCCGCTGTACTATCGCCTGAGCACCCGCTTCAGCAAGGTCACCTCCTTTGTCGTCGGCGCGGTGGTCTGGGCAGTGGCGATGCTCAGCAGCCTCCTGCTTGGACCCGAGACACCGAGGTGGTTGTTCTTCGTGTTTGCCGGCCTCGTCGGGACCGGGACCGGAGGGGTTGTTGTCATGGCCTACGCGATTTTCCCGGATATTCCGGATGTCGATGAGCTGATCAGCGGGCACCGCCGCGAGGGTATTTTTGCCGGTGTGCAGACCTTTCTGCGGAAACTCACCGGCGCGTTTGCGATCTTCCTGGTCGGTCAGGCTATAGAGCTCGCCGGGTATCGACCACCGGTGGAAGCGACGGAGGCCGGGCTGACGACGGTGACCGAGCTCGCGCAGACCCCACAGTTTCTCCTGATCCTGCGCCTGGTGTTTGCGTTTGTTCCGATTCTGTTTATCGGCTTTCTCGTAATCGTCTCACTTCGCTTCCCGCTTACGCCCGCGCGGCACGACGAACTGAAGGCGCTGCTCGCCCGCCGCCGGGAAGCGGGCGGGACGTTTTCGGAAGCAGACGAACAGACCGCGCGGGAACTCGTGGACATCCTCGCGTAGACCTCAGCGAGCGACGCCGTGTATCAGAAACCCTTTACCGCCGACCGTCAGTTCATCGAACTGAAAGCCGGTGGCACGCATGGCACCGGCGGTATCGCGGTTTATATTGCACTCCCGGGTTACGCGAAACCAGAGCGGATTAAGGCGGTCCACGAGGTGCCGCGCGGCGTTATGCGGACGTACGTGCTCAATGAACAGGAGCCGCCCCGCAGGTCTGAGAACACGCCGTATTTCCGCGAACCCGACCGCCTGATCCGGCACCGAGCAGAATACGAGCGTCACAACAACGGTGTCGAAGCTGTCGTCGGGAAAGGGCAGCTGCATCGCGTTGGCCGCGCGGACGTAAACCGGCGTGCCGCGAGCGTTTTCCCGGGAAGACTGAAACCGGGCGGCGCGTTCCCGAAGCTTTTGCCCGATCGAGAGATCGGTTAACGCTATTGAGCGAACCTGGTCCCGGTCGTAGTACGACAGGTTCGCGCCGGTGCCCGCCCCGATTTCAAGGACATCCCCGCGTGCGCGTGCAATGAGCCTGCGGCGCGTGCGGTTCAGGCTCAAGACCTCGAGCGGGTACATGAAAGCATCAAAAAGGCTGTCGGGATGGTTCATACGTGTATTCGAGAATATACTCAATCCCATGAACAAAGAAACCTTCACGACGCTCGCCTTGTATAACCGCGAAGTGAACCGGGTGGTGCAGACGATCGTCGAAGCCAACGAGGCGCTGTGCACCGAACCCGGCACTACGTGGTTCGGGTCGGTAACGGATATGCTGACGCACGTCGCGGCAGGGGATATCGGCTGGATCCGGCGCCTGTGGTACGGCGACGCGCCGGCTCCTCGCGAGCTTTCGCGACGCGTGTCGTCTCTCGTCGAGCAGAAGAATCCCTCGATCGCCGAGTGGACCTCCATACGGCACGAGGTCGATGCGGTCATGGACAGCTACTGCGACGGGTTGACGCCGGAGATCCTGGTAGAACCGCTCAGGCTCAAGCGCTCGACGGGGGAAGCCTACGAGCTGCCGCGCTGGCAGTGTCTGCTTGGCATGTTCAACCACGAGACGCACCACCGGGGGCAGCTCGCACAGCTTCTCGACAGCCGCGCGGTGGAGAACGATTACTCCAACCTGTACCGCTATCTGCTGGACGACTGAGCGGCGGCAGACGGTTGCCTCCGGTATCTTATTCCACTGAACGCCCGGAGGGCTCCTCCGAGGCAAGGACCTGGTGCAGGACATAGAGGCCGGCGAGTACGGTTATCCGCTGAAGCTCGGCATCGGGTTGTGATTCACCCATGGTGTGCACGTAACGGGTGACGGCGGTTCGCAGTTTGACGGCCCACGAGCTTTCGTCCGACGAAGCGTTATCGTTCGGCCAGAGTGCATCGATCTGCCCGGCAAGCCAGGTCAACACCTCCACGTATTCGTCGAGCCGTATCCAGCGAAGCAGCTGCGCCCGCTGTGCCTGAAAGACGGCAAACTCCGAGGCGTCCTCTATGAGCTCTTCGAAGCCCCGCCCATGATGTCTGACCTCGCTCCGGATATACGCATCGAGGCCGGGGTCGAGACCCAGTCGTCGGAAGGCGATCATAAAGCGGGTCATTGCAAAGCGGGGGCTGCCATAGCGGGTTGCGTCCTCGAACAGGGTCTTCAACTGCGGTCCCTCCGGGTCGAGAAGGGACTCGGCGAGGCGCAGGTCAAGCTCACCCCGAGGCGGGACGGCAGGAAGCCCCGGACGAAGGCTCCCGGGTCCGTGACCCTCGTTCCGGTCGAGCAGCTCGCGAATTCGTGACAGGACCTCCCTCCGCTGCGGCGCGGTGCTCCCCTCCCCGTCTTCGAGCGCGGTGTATACGCGCGCGAGGCTCTTGAGACTGATGCACACCGCCTCGATATCCGGATCCGGCGCCGGCGGGGCGGCCGCGGCCGCGGTCGCAGCGTACACCACGGGGAGCCCTGCGGTCTCCCGCAGGACCGCCTCGGCGGCCGGGTCACGATACGCCCCGAGGCAGAAGATCGCTTCACGCCGGGTGAAACTCGCCCGGTCGCGTGCTTCGGCGATAATGTCGGGCAGCAGTTCGCTGCGCGGACTGCGGAACAGGGTACGGAGCACCCGCTCGCGTTCAGATACGTGCGGCCCCGAGAGCCGTTCGCGAAGTCGCGAGGTTGCGACGGTCGTCACGCTGCGCTCAAGCGAAAGCAGGAGCGTCTCGCGCTGAGCAGGGTCGGCCGCAAAATCAAGCTGATACGCGTCTATAAAGGCTCTGAGATTGCGGACCGAAAACATGATGTCGGCGGTCTCGCGCAGCGAGAGGTCGCGATCACCGGCGAGCTGCGTGCTCAGCACAAGCGCTACGACCGAGAGCGCGGCGGTAAACAGGAAGGTCAGGGTGTAGTCGTGTACGATCAGACCCGGGAACAGCGAGGAGGCATCCGCGAGCGCACCGCCGACGAGGCCTACGACCAGGGCAATGACGGCCAGCATGACGTTGGCGGCCGAGGTGTAGGCCACACGGTTGTTCTGCGGGACCGACTTGACCATGACCGAGCCTTTCAGCGTCAGCAGGCTGCGCTTGAAAAAGAACGCAATAAACCCGAGTCCGAAGTACACGGGAACCGGAAGCGTCGGCGGAATGAATGCCCAGATCAGGGCGACCACGGTGAGCCCGAGCGTGCTGATCACCAGAAGCGGACGGTCGCCAATGTTGTCGGCAAAGGGCTTCAACGCGCTGTTCGCGATGAGCGCCGATACCGCTTCAAGCACAACAAGAAGAATCGCTATGTTATTCGGAAGACCAAGTACGCGCCGCAGAAACACGACCTGGAACCCGAACAGGACAACAAGCCCCATCCCCAGCCCGTGTACCAGTAATGGAATCGCGTGGTGCCTGCGCTTCATGCTCCAGAGAAAGGTCTGCAGGGTTCCCCGGTCGGGCTTCGGTTCGACGACTGCGCGACCCGGCAGTTTGAGCAGATACCACGCGGCCACGGTATTCATGAGCACACCAATGAGGCTGATGATGATGAGCCCGAGAATGCCTTCGAGCACCGCGATGGACAGGAGTCCGAAGCTCAGTAGCTGCGAGACGAGCTGCGCCCAGGCGAGTCGTATGTTCAGTTTCACGAGCGCGCTGCTCGCGTTGCGCGCGCGCATGAAGTCACTCTGTACTGCGTGAGCAACCGAAATCCCGATTGCGCGGCTGACGCAGAACGCGGTAAACACCACCAGTATGAAGATACGCGCGGGTAGGTCGTTCATGAACAGCAGAAACACGTACAGTACGGCGAAGAATCCCCGGATCATCCAGCCCCAGCCGAAGAGCTTGTTGATGCGCGCGCCCCGGAACAGACGCGGGACGAACAGCGATGCGATGCCTGCAACATGGAAGGCCGAACCGATGTATCCGAGCTCAAGGTTGCTCGCTCCGAAGTGTATCGCCATAAGCGAGACGATTGTCTGGTTCAGGAGAAACACCCCGAGTCCGTTCCAGGTTATGTGCATCATAAAATACGACAACCCTGTATCCCGTTCGCGGGCGGACAGTACTTCTGTGCGGTGGTTCATACCCGAAGCAGCATACATGCATTTCAAGGAGGGTGCCACACCCGGGTACACGTGGTAAGGTATGCGCCATGAACGGCAGCTCAGCACTTTCGGCGCACTTTCAGTCAGGAGCATTTCTTCACCCGCTTGACCCGGAGATACCGAATTCGGTGGACCTCGTACGAGCGATTGCGCACAGTGCGTCAAACCCTGCCGTGTCGGCGATGCCGGGCATGACTCCTCACGTCGACGGCCTCTCCAGGGAGATCGTGCCGGCCGATCACCTGATTTTCGTGCTGATAGACGGTCTTGGTATTCCCATTCTCGAAGCGCATCTCGATGCGAAGGGGTTTCTGCGAAGCGGCTTCCGACGCGAACTTCGCGCGGTGTTCCCTTCGACGACGACGGTCGCGCTGACCTCACTCGCATCGGGCGCGTGGCCGGGAACGCACGGGCTCACGGGTTGGTGGACCCATTTCCCGGACGCATCCTCGACCATCGCGGTGCTGCCCTTTCGCGAGCGGTTCACGAACCGGGACATGCACAAGGCGGGAGCGGCCGCGAACGCGCTCATATACTCGGAAGCACTGTGGGGCGGAAGCGAGCGCGAGACGCACATTGTTCTGCCGCGTTCAATCAAGGGCGGCAGTTACAATGAATGGTTCAACGCCGGCGCGCGAAGCGGGTCCTCCGTCCGATCCCGCACGCTTGGCAAACACATCCGGAAGCTCATTCGCGCTTCGAACGGACCGACGCTGACCTATGTATATCTTCCTCAGGTGGACAGTACCTCCCACAAGTTCGGTCCGTATTCGGAGGAAGTCGCTGCGGTAACCCGTGAAACCGAGCGCCTCTGCGAGCAGGTTCTCAGGCAGGCCCGCGCGGCGTCCAGAGGCAGCGTTTCGATGATTCTGACAGCCGACCACGGGCAGATCGCAACGCCACCCCAACGCGAACTGCTGATTCGTCATGACGACGAGGTGAGTGAGTACTTCCGCGTCCCGCCGAGCGGTGACGCGCGGGCCTCCCAGCTGTGGCTCCGCCGCGACCGGCCGGTGTCGGAGCAGCTTCCCGAGATCGAGGACCTTCTGCGGAAGGCGCTTGAGCGCATCCCCGGACCTCGGGGCGATTTTGCGCTTGTCGAAACGGACGAGCTTATACGCGACGGTCTGCTCGGCCCGGTCGACATTACGCCGGAGGTGCGCACCCGATGGGGAGACGCTGTGCTTCTGTCCCTCGGGGATCTCGCGATCGAGTACGTGGCAGAAGACGGATCCTTCCATGGTTTCCAGGGGAACCACAGCGGTCTGAGTCCCGAAGAGATGCGCGTGCCGTTAATTATTCACTGAGCGTGCAGCACTCCGATGTCCGGCCTCTGATGTCCGGCCTCTAATATCCGGCCGGGTACACCCTACCAGCTTTCCAGTTCGCTTATGTACAGCGTCGCAGGGGCGGTGCTTGAACCATAGGTTCCCACCCAGATGTTATACAGACCACTCTGCGGGTTTTCAAACACGACTGCCGAGTTGAATCCGTAGCCGGAGTAGTCGTCGTTGTAGTGCCAGGAACCATCGGGTGCGTTCACGAGCAGAACAAGATCTGAATCCGACTCCGCACGGATTACCAGCGGCCAGCTGCCGTTTGCCTCATAGGTGAGGTTGAAATCCGGCGCGTCGGCCACATAGCCCGAAAAACCCCTGCCCGACAAGTCGACGTTGCCACCTGCAGTCAGTTCGACTGTGTTCGGGTCAGGAACAAACCCGGCATTCAGCTCTACAGAACCGAACGTCGGATCTTCGTTCCAGGTCTGCGCCGTCGCGACCGCCGAAATCATGACAACGAGCGCCACCGTTAATACCACTATCCGCCTCATATCGAAGCCCCCTTACCGATCGGACAGGTGCCGATCCGGTTCTACTGATACAGAGTATGCCACAACGCAATGGAAATAAAAGCGGGTAACTCAAGAAATACGACGAACGTCGTACAGATGATTTAACGCGTTTTGTATCAAAATGAACGTGGCCTCAGCCGCTTTTTCACGCTACACTGCCGGATTATGGCTACCAATAACACGGCGCTGCCGGCAGGGTTTTATCGCATTACGGTTCTTATCGGTCTCGGGTTTTTCACCATGGGCCTCATGGATCCTCTCTACGATACCTACGTTCCGATTTTTCTCGAGGACTTCCTGAGCTCCCGGTTCCTCATCGGGTCCGTCATGACCCTCGATAATGTGCTTGCGCTCTTTCTGATTCCCCTTGTCTCGAACCTCTCGGACAGCACGAACACCCGGATCGGCCGCCGTATGCCGTGGATCCTGGTTACGGTTCCGCTGTCGGGCATTTTCTTTGCGCTTGTTCCCTACGGGGCGCTTCCGACAGGGAGTCTTGCCCTTCTCATAATTATTGTGTTCATGCTGAATCTCGCAAAGCAGGCGGCCCGCGGTCCGGTCGTCGCGCTCATGCCCGACACGATTCCGGGAGAGTTTAGAAGCGAGGCGAACGGCGTTATTAATACCATGGGGGCGATCGCCGCCATAGTGGGAACAGTCGTGCTTGCACCGCTTATGGACCTGGACATTACGCTCCCGATTATCGGGTCGACGCAGCGGCGGCTACCCTTCCTGATCTCCGGTCTTCTGGTGATCGTAGCAACGATTCTCCTCTTTACGTTCGTCCGCGAAAGCTCAGAGGCCAGACAGAAACGCGAGCGAACAGCGCTCACCGATTCCCTGAAGAAGGTTTTCGGCGGGGAAGACAGAAGCGCCGTACTCATTCTGCTGTCGCTGTTTTTCTGGTTTCTCGGATATCAGGGTGTCCTTCCCTTTATGGGGATATACAGCAGGCAGGTTCTGGGCGTAAGCGAGGGGCTCGCCGGGCTTTCCTCCGGCGCCGTGGCGATAGGCTACATGATTATGGCGATCCCCTCGGGGGTCATTGCCCACCGGTTTGGTCGAAGGCGGGTAATCAGGGTCTGTCTTGTCGGAATCATCGTGTCGCTCGCGCTCATGTTCCTGCACAACCCGTTCATGACGCTGCTTGGCGTGCCGGCAACACCGGGGTGGATTGTGTTTCTGCTGCTCCTGTTCGTCTTCGGTATGAGCTGGGGTTCGGTCATTACCAACTCCTTTCCCATGCTCTGGCAAATGGCACATTTCGGTAATATGGGTATCTATACCGGGCTGTACTATTTCTTCAGCCAGGGCGCGGCGATCGCCTCTCCCCCGCTCAGCGGTGGCGTTATCGACCTCTTTGGTCTCGCCCTCGGAGAAACAACGGGCCTGAGAATGATATTCCTGTACTCGGCCGTCATGATGGCGGTTGCGCTTGTGATCATGGGCTACGTCCGAGGTGGGGAAGCCGGCGAAGCGCCGATCGGTGAAGACCCGTCGGACAGGGAGTAGGCCATGCGCTATAGTAGTGCTATGAAACTCGTCCGTATCGCAGGGGTTGTGCTACTGTTCTTCGCCTCCGGCATTGCGCTTTCGGCACAACAGCCGGTAGAAGCGCCGTTGAAGCCTGCTGTCCGGACTCCGGATCCTGCGCCGCTCGCGGAACCGCTTTCCCCCGGCAGCAGCGGTCAGTTTGCAGTCGCAGCGCCCGGAGACGCGGTTTCCCTGGCGCTTGAGACCGCAGACGCCGGCCGCGTGATCGTTTCAACGAGCGGGTCAAGCGATACCGTGCTCTCGGTCTTCGACGACTCGGGCAACCTCATGGCCTGGAACGACGACTACGGCGAAGGACTCACATCACAAGTGGTCGCAGACCTCGATGCGGGCATGACATACGCGCTTGTCGTTACGCTCTACTCGCCCTCTTCCGTGGGTTCATTCGGTATCACTGTATCCCCGCTCATTGACACCTCCATAGACGATTTCGGCGGCAGGGACGACCCCGGGACCCACAGGCCTGGAAGCACAACCGCGGCGCGCCTTGACTTTATCGGCGACACAGACGCGTTTACATTCACGCCCGAGCACAGCGGTGTGTATCGTATTGAAACCGTCGGGATGCTCGACACGGTCATGTCGGTTATCGACGAGCGCGGCTATGTCATGTTCGAAGCCGACGATACGGGAAAGAACCTGAACCCGGCCATAGAAACCGGGTTTCGTGCCGGAGAGCGGTACACGGTGCTCGTTCAGGGGTACAGCCAGGACTACACCGGCGCCTACGAACTGACATCCGAAGCGATAGCCGATGCTCCACCACTGCGCCCGTCCACCGTACGACACGAAGGCGAGGTATACGCGCTGATTGTCGGTGCAGCAGACTATCAGGGCTCGGGCGATCTTGTCGGGACGCTGACCGACAGCTACAACATGTACCGCTATGTCCGCGATGTCCTCGGCGCTCCGGAGGAAAACATCTCGCTGCTGCAGGACCAGCTTGGAGTATTCGACGACACCATAAGCGATTCCATGGTACAGGATGCGCTGAGCGATATCGCACAGCGCGCGCGCCCTGAGGACACGGTGTTTTTCTACTACTCCGGCCATGGTGATGAACGCAACGGGGTGTTTTCCCTGAGCCTGCCCGACGGAGAGCTGACCGGAGAGGACCTTGTCTCAACCATAACGGAGATCGAATCCGACACCGTGATTCTCATTTTCGACTCATGCAATGCAGGCGGCCTCGGCAAGTTGCTTGTCGACGAGCGACGTACGGTTCTCTCAGCGAGTGCGGGCGACGAGCTTTCGTATGTATACGAGGCGGGAGCCTCCGCCCGGACCCTTGGAAGCGTTTTTACGAGCTGGTTCACCGATCATCTCCTGTACTCCGAGGAAGCGCTCTCGCTGGAAGAGGCGTTCGACCGGACTGTGCAGGATCTGCATCGCGTACAGGCGACGCAGAACCCGCAGCTGTTTACCATGCAGGCCGATTTCCGCGTGCGGTAGCGATGCGTGTTCTTGTAACGGGGCCGGACGGACTGCTTGGAAGCTCGATCGTACGAACACTGCTTGAGGACGGGCACGAGGTCCGGGCGCTCGTTCAACCCGGGCGCCCGAGTATCACGCTCGACGGGCTTGCGGTCGAGCGGCACGGGGGCGACATTCTCGATTCGGCGTCGGTCGCTGATGCTGTGCGGACGACCGACGCGGTTATTCACGCTGCGGCGAGCACGAGCATCTGGCCGCCGCGCGCCGCCCGTGTGCGCGAGATCAACATCGAGGGAACCCGGATTGTGCTCGACGCAGCCGAACGACGCGGTCTCGAGCGCTTCGTGTACATCGGAACGGCGAACTCGTTTGCTCCGGGCTCGAAAGCCGACCCGGGCGACGAACGCGGTCCCTATCACGGGTCGACCTACGGGCTTGACTACATGGACAGCAAATACGAAGCGCAGCAGCTCGTTCTTTCCCGCGCGCGCGCAGGTCGCATAGACGCGCTGACGGTGAACCCGACCTTCATGATCGGCCCCTACGATTCCACACCAAGCTCAGGTATGATGCTCATTCGCCTGTATCAGGGCCGTATCCCGGGTTACACCGCGGGCGGAAAATCGTGGGTACACTCGCGTGACGTCGCTCGGGCCGCAGCCAACGCGCTTACGCGGGGTACCGTCGGGGAAAGCTACATAGCCGGGAACGAGAACCTGAGCTATCGGGAGTTTTTCGAGAAAGCAGCATCGGTCATGGGCGTCGAGGCTCCCCGCCGCGCGATACCGCGGGGACTGTCGCTGGCAATGGGGGCCCTCGGCTCGGCCGTCGCGAGCCTTAGCGGAAAAGCCCCGCTTATTAGCCGGCAGGTCGCCCGCCTCGGGACCGAGGACCACTACTACACGAGCGAGAAGGCCCGAAGCGAGCTTCTGATGCCGGTGACGCCTATAGAGGACGCGATACTCGACAGCTTTACCTGGCTTCGCAAAAACGGATACCTCGAAGGAGACCGCTGATGCCCGTATACGAGTGGAGTGACCTGTTATACAGCACGCGCCTGCCAGGCTTCAGGCTCGGAGCGCTGTACGGACTTACCATTGCCGCGTATCTGGGCTACTGGTTTCCCGTGGAACACGAGGGGGTGAAGGCCTGGTTTCAGAAGCGATACGAAACGCGGTGGCAACGCCGTCTCTTTGTCGCCAACAAGGTCTGGGGCAGCGTTCTGTTCTCCGTCGTACTGTCCGCGACCCTGGTGTTTTTTCCGGGCTTCCGCCTTCTGTCTGCGGTTCTCACGGTGAGTGCCGAGCACCGAATCGCGACGCTCATCTGGATCCTGACGCTCCTCCCCTTCGCCGTTCTGGTCACCGGGCTGCAGAACCGCACGCTCCTGAAGTCGCGCAGGCGCCCGACCCGGTACCCCGAACTCGGGGCGGATGGCTGGAGCGGCCGTACCGTTGCGCTTCACGGAGCGTTCTGGAGTCTCTACCTGACCGTATACGAAATCCTGTTCCGAGGGGTACTGCTCGGGATACCGGCGGCGCTCATCGGTCCCTGGCCCGCAGTCGGCATAAACGCCGCGCTGTACAGCGCGGTTCACATGCCCAAAGGCGGACAGGAAGCTTTCGGCGCGCTGTTACTCGGAACGCTCCTCTGCCTCGTTACCCTGACCACCGGAAACGCGTATACGGCGATCGTTGTTCATATCGCACTCGCGGTCTCCAACGGCCTGTGGGCGAAGCGGGTTCACCGCCTCATGAGCGACGAGCGCGTCGGTTAAGCCGGAACACCGCAAGCCCAAACGCCCCAACGACGAGTACCGCTGCCCCGATTACCGGCCGGTAAAGAAGGTCTCCGCCGAGTCCCGCCTGTATCCCCGCCTGGTTCAGTTTTCCGACGCTGAAGCTACCGATTCGCGGAAGAGTCCCCAGCGCAGCCATCGCCATCCACACACCGAAGGCCAGAGTTCCGGCCGCGAAGGACCGGGGTACAACAGCTGACATGCTGACGGTGAGAACCGCCGCGCTTGCGAGGTACAGAAAGGTGTACGCGGCCGTGTAGAGAAACGGGCCGACCCGAAAACCGTCGAAGAGCAGGTTCGTATAAAATCCCGTCGCGAGCGCTGAAGCGCCGACGGTCGCTCCGGCGACGAGCACTGCAACGACAGCCTTCGACAGGAGTATCTCCACCGGCCGAACCGGTCTGGTCATGAGAAAATCGAGCGTTCCCGATTCGTGTTCCCGGCTGATCGACCCCATGAACAGCAGGACAAAGACAACGAGCCCGATCTGACCGAGATTGCTCGTGAACTGCTGCAGGGCGTCGACCACTCCCGGCTCGGGAAGAATAATTTCCACTCCCTGGTCGGTGCCGATGAATTCGAGTAACTCGGGCGTGTACCGGGCGGCAAGCGGAGAAAGTATTCCGAAGAACACTCCCATGATCACCGCGATCAGAAGCTGCGAACTTCGCACCTGCTCGCGGACATCCTTTTGCAGAAGTATTTGAAACGCAGCCATTACACGGCCTCCTTCATTAAGTGCATGAAAAGATCTTCGAGACTCGCCCGCTTCGGGACAGCTGACACAAGGGTGACACCCGTGCGCTTCACGTGATCGAGGATGGTGTACTGCTCCCGTTCCCAGAACGACAGGTCTACAAACACCTCGGTTCCGTCCTGCCGCGAGAGCGCTGAAGAATCGTGCGCGAGTGCGTCGGCGAGCGCCCCGGCGGCTTCGGCGGTCGCACAGGTCAGCGACATCTGCGCCGGAGCGTACTCCTGCAGCAGGGCGTCGCGCTCACCGCTTGCCACGACGCGTCCCGTCCGCATGACGGCGATATGACTGCACACGCGTTCGACGTCGGCGAGAATGTGCGTCGACATGAGCACCGTCGCCTCCTTCGCGATCTCCGCAATGAGCTCGAGCACCTCGCGACGACCCACCGGGTCGAGCGCGGAGACAGGTTCGTCGAGCAGTACGACCTCCGGCCGGTGCATAATCGCCTGCGCGATCCCGAGACGCTGCTGCATACCGCCCGAGTAACCCTCGATTCTGCGGTCAGCCGCGTGGTCGAGCCCGGTCTGACCGAGCAGCTCCGACGCGCGAAGGGAGGCTTGCGCTTTGCTCATTCCGAACATGCGACCGCTCATGTGCAGAAGCTCCCGCCCGGTCAGCCATCCGTAGTACTTCGGCTCCTGCGCGAGGTATCCGATTTTTGCCTGATGGCGGGTGCTTCGCGCCGTGACTGCGAGGCCCGCCACGGTGCAGCTGCCTTCATCAGCCTGAAGCAGACCTGTCATGATCCGGATCGCGGTGGTTTTTCCCGCACCGTTGGGCCCGAGGAATCCGAACACACACCGTTCCGGGACATCCAGGTTCAGCGTGTTCAGGGCCTGGACATGCGAGAAGCGTTTGCCGAGTTCACGGCATTCTATGACCGTTTTCATGACCGTCGCACCTTCACCAGATAGGCGATCGGCCCGAGCGTGCTGACAAACAGAAACACGAGAAGCCAGATCGTTCGTGCCCGTGCACCGAGCGTGTCCCGTCGTCGCCAGTCGAAAAAGCATACGAGCTTCAGAGCGAGCTCTATGAAAAGCAATGGAATCAATGCTGCAAGTAGTGTTGCGTCCATATCCTGTCCTCCTGTGAAGAAGAATCGCGGACGAAAGACCCGTCGTCGAGATGGAAAAACTACTGAATTGACGCGATCACGCGGCTCCGTAGTTCTACTGAGCGCTGTCTCAGGTGTACCGGCGGACCGTGTTCAGGAGTTCAACGCGGTTACCGACCTCGCACTTGCGATAGATGCGGTACAGGTGGCTCTCCGCGGTGCGCGGGCTTATACCGAGCGCAGCGGCAATCTCCTTGTGGCTCTGCCCCGCGAGAACGTGGGCGACAATTTCCGCCTCTCGCGGCGACACCCCGTAGTGCCGTATGAACGAACCCGGTACCACCTCGCGCGAGGCAGGGGCAAAATAGCGTATGTACACGAGAATATCGTTCACACTCCACAGAAGCACGAACAGACCGCCCAGGGTCAGCGTCGTTTCAAGCGTTCCAAGCGACTCCCACACCATGGCAACCGGGTATGAGAGGCCAAAGAGTATAAAAATTACCCCGTGCACCCATAGAAAGGACCGGTACTCGCGCTCGAGATTCGCCGATCGTAATACCAGCAGACTGCCCACACCCAGCGAGCCGTTGAATACCATGTTGAACACGCCCAGTCCGACCCCGCTTTCGAGTCTCAGAAGCGTGAATGAGATAGCCAGACTCAGAACGGGGCCCGCAAGCAATATGAGCCATACCCGCGGTGGCATGGACTCCATCGCGAGACCAAGCAGGAATGCCGGGCCCAGGTAGGCAATGACGAGCGAGAGCAGCAGCCGAATGTTTCCAAGCCAGATCAGATGCTCGATCTGTGGTTGGTCCATGACCCGATAGAAGAAATACACGAAGATCTGCACGAGCAGCCAGACGATATTCAGGATCACATAGGCGAAATACAGCCGTTCACGCAGGGCCTGCGTCCGCCGAAGACGCAGGAACGCGAGGCCGAGCGTCCCGAACATGAGCGTAAAGGCGAAGAAGTTCAGCCAGAAAACGAGAACAGGACTCATATCGCTGCACTATGCCTCGACATCCGGTGGCAGCACACGAAGCGTCTGCAATGCGTTCTCGAAGCGTTCGACAACCCCGGGAGCGCACTCGCTTCTGCTTGCCGCATTGAGCACGTACATGCGGTAGCGATCCACCTGCAGGAGGGCCTGCACCTGTGTAAACCTCATACCCGGTTCGGCTTCCCACTCGAACCACAGAGCGTCGACGTCGCACATACTCGACAGCATATACCGGTCGCGGCGCAGAAGCCTGAAGCCCTGGTACTGTTCCTCGACATTCGCAAGGCGCTGCGCGGTAAACTCGGCAAACCATTCCTCACCAAAGCCGTCGGGCTCACCGCAAGTCACGCTGAGTGTCGGGCGATACCCGTCGAGATTCTCGACCGGGGGTGCAAAGTAGCGGATCCCGATAACTGCCGGATCGCGACCTTCGTCTGCCACTCCGTCTATGCTTGAGACCTCCCAGGAATCGGGCACGCGTATCGACACAAGAAGATCGATCCCGGGCTCTCCGTCGAGTACGAAGCGCATGGTACGCAACGCATGGTCGAAGGCGGCACGATAGCGGTCGGCGTCTTCGGCGAAGGCGATGCAGACCACCGAAAACAGCAGGGTCTCCGCCTGCGCGCAGCACTCGGTTCGCACAACGTCCGCGACGATTTCTTCCTGGTGGTATTTCACCTGCTGAATTGCAGCCGGAAAGCCGTCGATTTCCAGATGCTCCGGGGACACGCGAGTGCCCCCAACGAGGTTCGCGGACTGTTCGAGCATCTGCAGGTGCGCGTTCTCGACATCCGGCGGAATTGCGGTTGCCTTTACGAGGACCCGGGCACCCGGTTCATCGTCGTCATCCAGATCGTTCGCGTAAATGACCGATCCGGTGTTCGGGTCCACGGACTCCTCTTCAAACCCGATGGGAAGCTCGAGCGATACACGGGTCGTCCAGCTGAAGTGGTGTATGTATTCAGGAAGCTCGTTCATGGATTCGCCCTCCTTGTGCGAGGGTAGCCCGGGAGTGACGTTCAAGACCAGAGGTCTGGTATACTCCCTGTCATGCATATTGGCTTTATATCGTTTCGCCTGGCAGGAACCGACGGGGTTTCGCTTGAGGCCGCAAAATGGGTTTCGGTTCTCGAACAGCAGGGGCACCGGTGTTACTTTTTTGCCGGAGAGCTTGATACACCTGAGCAGCGCTCCATGCTCGTGGAGGAATCCCACTTTCAAAGCGATGCAATGCGCACCATAACCGACGACTGTTTTTCCCGACAGGCGCGTGGCAGGGAGCTCACGGAACGGATTCATCGCATACGCGCTGCGGTCAAGGAATCGCTTTATGAGTTTGTGAGGCGGTTCCGCCTGGATGTCATTGTCCCGCAGAATGTTCTCGCTATTCCCATGAACATTCCGCTCGCGCTCGCCGTCACCGAGTTCATTGCAGAGACCGGAATTCCGGTCGTCGCGCATCATCACGATTTCGCCTGGGAGCGGCAGCGTTTTGACACGGGGCTTGCACGCGACCTTCTGAACTACGCGTATCCGCCCGATCTTCCCGGCATTCGACACGTCGTGATTAACACCATTGCACAGCAACAGCTTGCATACAGGCGTGGGTTGACGAGCACCGTGGTGCCGAACGTCATGGACTATTCAACGGCCACACGGGAACCTGACGAGTACAACACGACCTTGCGCCGCGACCTTGGAATACGCGAGGACGAGGTGCTTGTTCTCCAGCCGACCCGCGTCGTACCGCGCAAGGGGATAGAACACGCGATCGAGTTCGTGGCACGTCTGGATGTGCCGCACGCGGTGCTCGTTATCTCGCACGCAGCCGGCGACGAGGGAACTGAGTACCGGGACCGGCTCACGTCGCTCGCCGGGACCTTCGGCGTTCGGCTCGTGTTCGCCGATCATATCGTTACCGAAACGCGAGGAGATGCTCCCGACGGACACAGAACATACGACCTCGCAGACATGTATGCGGTCTCCGATTTTGTCACCTATCCGTCGCTGATCGAAGGTTTCGGAAACGCGTTTCTCGAGGCGGTGCATGCACGAAAACCGATTCTGGTAAACCGCTACGCGGTCTACGATCGAGATCTGCGGCCTCTGGGATTCGAAACCGCCGAGATGCAGGGGCTGCTGACCGAATCTGTCATGCAGAAAGCGCGCAGCTTCCTGACCGATCCTGGCGCGCGCGAATCCGCGACAGACACCAACTTCGAGATCGCTCGTTCGCATTTTTCATTTGAGCAGCTCGCTGAACTTCTTGCCACTCTGTTTCACTTCTGAGCCGCTCCCTCGCGGTGACGGCCGATTCATGCGCGGCTGAACCAGAGCACACCGTATGGCTCGATCGTCACACGAGTCCCCGATTCAGGGGCAATCGGGGCTCCGCTCAGCAGGTCTTTCAGAGGTCCCGGGACGTCCGCGTATGAGGCCGGCAGTTCGTAGGGAACTTCGTGATCACTTACGTTGTGAATGCACAGCACCTGTGCGTCCCGACCGACAACAAAGAGTTCTGAGGGACTCTCGAGTATTTCCTGACTCGTCGTTGGTGAAAAGGCCGGGTGCGCGTTTCGTGTTTCCACCAGACGAAGCATCGAGGCGAGCACCGTGCTTCGTGTCGTTTCCGGATCCGAGAGCTCCTCGACAAGTTCTGTGTAATCGAGGCGTCGGCGGTTGATCGTTCGATTATGGCCGCTCTGTTGCATACCGGTGGTCCAGTTGTGCGACCCGACAAGGCTGTGTATGTACAGTGCAGGTACACCTGCAAGCGCGCACATGATCGCATGGGCGCAGACAAAGGCCTGAATGCGAAGCGACTCCGGAACGTCCGTAGCTACGATCGCCGAGAAAAACGCGATGTTCAGCTCATACGGTACGTCACCCTGAGATGTCGTCTTGTACGAGATCCGACCTCCCCGCTCCTGAACGGCCGCAAGCAGTCCGTCAAAACGCTCCGACGGCAGAATGTCCACCGCAGGCTGTACTCCGATTCCGTCGTGGCTGGAAAGGAAGTTAAAGAACGCAGCGCCCTCGCCCGGCAGTCGCAGGTCCGTTGCCCAGGAGGCGAGAATACTCGCGTCTCCGGTTACGAAGGCATCGAGCGTCAGCGGGGGCAACGAGAAATTGTACACCATATGAGCTTCATTGGCGCCATCACCAAAATAGCTGATGTTCTCCGCGTGGGGCACATTCGTCTCGGTTATGAGGAGCGCCTCAGGCGACAGCTCCTGCACGATAAGCCGCATAAGCTGCACAACCGCGTGGGTCTGCGGCAGGTGTATGCACGATGTACCGAGCTCTTTCCACACGTAGGCGACCGCGTCCAGCCGGACAATGCGGACTCCCTTGCGCAGGTAGAGGATCAGCACGTCTATCATGGCGCGGAGCACCTCGGGGTTCGCGTAGTTCAGATCGACCTGATCCTCGCTGAAGGTCGTCCACACCCACTTCGGCCCCCGCACGGTTTCAAACCGTGTCAGAAGCGGCCGCGCCCGGGGTCTCACAACGTCCCGGGTGTCGGTATCCGGGTCGGCGGCAATAAAATACCGGTCGTAGGGATGCTGCTGCTGCAGAAAACCCTGAAACCAGGGATGCGACGCCGAGCAGTGATTCAGCACAAGGTCGGCCATGAGTATGTACTCACTCGCGAGCGTTTCGATATCGCCCCACGTCCCGAGTTCCGGATTGACTGCGTCGTAGTCCGACACGGAAAACCCGTCGTCGGACGTGTAGGGGCTGAAGGGCAGCACGTGTACGCCGCGAATGATACCGCCGAGTTGTTCGGAGAGAAACCGCCTCAGATTCACCAGAGGTTTATCGGGTGTTCCAACGAGCGAGTCCCCATAAGTAATGAGCACCGTATCTGCTTCGGTCAACGGAAAAGGCCGGCCTGACACCGCGGGCTGCCTCAGTATTGCAGGCGTTGCCGAGCGAACATCGTTCCGTGCCGCCTCAATCGCTTCGAGTATCAACGCCGCACACCGGCGGCCCTCCTCCTCTCCGTAGAGAGATACGAGCAGTCGGGTGAGTTTTTCTTGCATACGGCAATTCAGCCTTTTACGCCTCCGGCCGTCAAGCCGCCGACCAGGTATTTCTGGAACCGGAAGAACATGATCATGATGGGCACGGTGATAATTGTCGCACCGGCCATGAGGTACTGTCGTGGCACCTCCATGTCATCGAGGACGACCATACCCCGGGACAGCGTAAAGATCTCCGGTGAATCGAGAAACATGAACGCGAACAGGAACTCATTCCACGCAATCATAAACACGTACAGGGCGACCGACGCGATCGCCGGCCCGCTGAGGGGAATCGTTATGCGCCAGATTACCCCGCCTCTCGAGCACCCGTCGATCATACCCGCTTCTTCAAGGTCGGCCGGAAGCGTCTGAAAGTAGCTGCGAAGCATATACAATGCCACCGGTATGGTCATTGCTGCGTACACAATCAAAAGCCCGGACCTGGTGTTCCGCAATCCGAGCTGCGTAAACACGCTGTACAGCGGAATAACCAGTACGATAGCGGGAAACATGTAGATAAGCAGAATGGTCTTCGACAAAAGCTTCCGTCCCGGGAACTTGAGTCGCGTGACCGCGTACGCCCCGAGGATCGCCGTTGTAAGCGTAACGACAACGGTCAGCAGCGCAACGAGCGTGCTGTTGACGATGTAGATTGCGAAATTGAACTCGGTAAGAACCTCGATGTAGCCCCGCAACAGCTGCGCGGGCGGCTGGAAGAAGTTCACGCTCAGATTTGTCGGTGCGGCGAGAAACTCCGCCCTGCTTCTGAGACTCATGGAGACCATGTAGAGAAACGGAAACAGCACCATGATCGTGAACGCCGACAGCAGCAGACCCTTCAGCGCTCTGGTGATCATGAGCTCTATGTTGTCACGACGGACCTTGCGAGGGTTGGTGCCTTCGAGGCACCAGCCGCTGTACACACCGGTAATCGCCCCCGACACAAGAGCCGCGACAACGAACACCGGAGGGACCGCGACACCCGATGCAGCCTGCAGAAGCCAGATTATGACGCCTGCGCCAAGCCCCGTGCCCGCGAGGTACAGCGGCTTGCCGGGACGGAAGTAGCGTACAAACGCAAATGCCGGACCGACAATTGCGCCGACAAACAAGGTAATCCAGAAGC
Source organism: Spirochaetaceae bacterium (assembly GCA_046542845.1). Classification (GTDB taxonomy): domain Bacteria; phylum Spirochaetota; class Spirochaetia; order DSM-27196; family SKKC01; genus SKKC01. The sequence continues at coordinate 9,280 of JBKHAN010000028.1, read as the reverse complement.
CGGGAAGCAGATTCTCGGGATTAAAGAGTGAAACCGTAAAGAATACGGTAAAGAACCAGAGTATGGATGATGCCGCACCGACGAGTGCCGATGCGGCGATTCCCTTGAAGCCGTGCATATCAGGTCTCCTCCCTGGCAACGAATCTGAAGTATGCGATGAGGAACACCGCGAGCATGGCGAACAGGACGACCGCGGTCGCCGCACCCGCACCAATATCGCCCCGGGCAAAGGCATTATCGTAGACTTGAATCGGTAGCGTTCGCGTGCCGGCGGCACCACCGGTAAGGAGGAATACATCATCGAACTTGTTGAAGGTCCACATGAACCGGAGCAGAAAGAGTGTCGACATGACACCATACAGCTGCGGAAGCGTTATGGAGAAAAACTGTCTCACGAGCCCTCCGCCGTCCACCTGCACCGACTCGTACAACTCGTTCGGGACAGCCTGAAGCCGGGCGAGGAGAAACAGGAAGGAAAAGGGAAAATACCGCCATGCGTCAAACCCTATGACCATGGTTAGCGCCATAGGCACTCGAGACAGCAGACCCTCACCCGGGAAATACCGGGTCCCCAGAAAGGAGATTGGTTCGGAAATCAGACCAAGGTCCAGCAAAAGCTCGTTCAGGGTTCCCCCGAAGGGCTCGAGAATAAAGACCCAGGTAAAGGCAACCGCGATAATGGGGGCTACATAGGGGAACAGAAACAGCCCCCGTAACAGCGTCTGTCCCCGAAACTTTCTGTTTAACAGCATCGCAGCGGTAAGTCCGAGGAGAATCGAGCCTATCGATCCGAAAAACGGATACACGAAGGTCGTTCCAAGCTCTGTGCCGAACTGTCGCGCCGAAAACACGAAGCGAAAATTATCCAGCGTGAAATCAAAGGTTGTCAGAACGTTGACCCCTTCGCCGGTCACCGCAGCGCCCGTCGGTGAACGCCGGTCCGGTTCTGATTCGAAGAATCGCTCATCGGTGCGAAAGGTCACAACGATCGTCTCGTTGAATCCCGGAGCCCACTCGTCCCACTCAACGCGAAGCGACCCGTCGGAACTGACATCGACCTCCTCGGATGAGTCCATGAGGCTCAAACCCGCAGGCGGCTCTGCTGTCAGCTCGACATCCCGGATCGGGACATTTCTCGAACTGTTCTGCAACCGGTATTCCACCTCGAAGATATCTCCCGGCTCTGTTGCCCGTCCCGAGACAAACTCCCGCACGCCCGGCACTGGAGCGCGAAGGTCTCCGAGACCAACGCTTTTGACGCTGATCCAGAAGTTCGCAACAACCGGAAACAGGATTACCGCGAAGACAATCAGAAACGCCGGCAAAAGCATCCAGAATGCCAGCCGCGCTTCTCGTGCAGACACTGAGCGGTACTGTTTCGCTTTCACACCTACCTCCACGTGAACAGGCCCGTTCGGGCGCGATAATAAAAGAGGACGGGACACAGCCGTGCCCCGTCCCTGCGCTCATGCGCGTGTGTCTGATCTACTCTACCAGTCGTTCGACTTCCGACTGAAGAATCTCGAGGGCTTCGTCAACCGTGTGTTCACCGTCGAGAAACTCACGAAGGATCTGGGCCACAATGCGAGTATCGTAGAGCACCGCCGTGACCTCTCCATAGCCCCGTCCGAATCCCCATCGGGTACCGGTCTGAAGACCGTCAAAGATTGACTGTATTACATCTTCTTCGTAGAAATCGGACATGACACCCGAACGGTCTTCACCAATCTCCAGGTCTGCCCAGCCGTCGACGAAGCGATTCGGTTCGTCGGAGGTTCCAAGGCGAACGGGGTGCTTTCCGACGGCTGCCACTTCGAGGGTATCGAGGTAGGCTTCATCCATCTTGTACTGCACGAACTGCTGTGCCGCCTCGATGTCCGCATCCACGGTGATACCAAAGTAGCGAACGTCGGTCCATCCGGCTCCGTCCGGGTTGTTCGGACCGGAAAGATTGGTCGCAAACCCGGTCATGCCGGCAAGCTCCGAACTCGTGGGATCGTCGAACATGGTGACAGGCACTCCGTCGCGAAGCCCCGCGAGACCATGAAGGATGAACGGTGACCATATGATCATGGGCGTGCGATCGTCATGATAGAGGTCGCGCGACTGCTGCCAGAACAGGTCTCCCGGAGGGCTCGCTTCGACCAGCTCGCGGTAGAACAGGAATGCCTCGCGCATTTCCGGCGTGTTCATGGTGATATTGCCATCATCGTCGACAACGTCTGCACCATTCGCCAGCGCTATGTGCTCGAATACCTGCATCATGTAGATCTCACCAGGATCGGTTGCCGCAACAAATCCGAACATTTCCGGCGGGTCATGAAACTCTTCTACCGCTTCAAGAATGCTTTCGTATGAATCGGGTGTGTCAAGACCGCGCTCTTCGAACAGGTCCTGCCGATACACCAGAAGCTGTGCCCAGCCGTCTGCCGGCACCGCTGCGTACTCGCCGCCGATGTCCACCAGGTCAAGGACACCCTGGCTGTAGGTATCCGCATCCAGCGCTTCTACGACCTCGGTTGCAGCGAGGCTGTCGAGTATTCCCGCGTTCATCCAGGTTAACGTATACGCAAGCGGATGATATATGACGTCGGGAAGTTCCCCGGCGGCAAACGCTGCGGTTACCCGTTCGCCCATGGCCGATTCGGTTACCGGTACAACATCCACCCGTATCCCGGTTTCCTCAAAAAAATCCTCGGCAATCTCCTCCTGCCGCTCCATGCGTTCGGGCTGCTCTTCGGTCGTCCAGAAGGTGATCGAGCGCTCTTCGGTGGCCCCCTGCTCCTCCTGCGCCGGTTCCTCAGCGTCACCCCCCGCAAACAGCGGTGCTGACATAAACGTCAGTACAAGTACCGACACCATAATGAACCGTAATGTTTTCATTCGGTCCCTCCTTTGCTGTGTGTTCTCTACCCGGGTATATCCCGGTTCTTCCGCATTTCCGTCGTTTCCCGCTGTACCAGCAGCGGAGAAATACTGACCTCTTCAAAGTCGACTTCGCGCTCCGCCCCTTCGAGTCGCGACAGCAGGTAGCTGATGGCCATATGCGCCTTCCGATCGATAAACTGCTTCATGGTTGTCAGACCGACAGCAGACGCCGCCTCGATATCGTCGAAGCCGATAACCCCGACGCTGCCGGGAACCTGCACGCCTGCACGGCGAAGATAGCGAAGGCCGCCGATTGCCATACTGTCGCAGGCGAAAAAGATCGAATCCGGAGGGGTCGCGGGACCGCTGAACAGCTCTTCGGCGGCTGCGTATCCGCCCTCGACCGACAGCGGCTTATAGGAGGTTGCAAGCGTCGCAGCGTCGATCCCGGCTTCCTCGAGCGCGGTCCGAAAGCCGGAGTAGCGTGCGGTGAGCCTGTGGTCACGACGCCGCCACCCGACAAAGGCCGGTTTCTGATAACCGCAGGCAAGCAGATGAGCTGCCGCATCGTGCCCGCCGAGAAAATTATTCGTGCTTATTGATTTCGCGTGCTGACACCGTCCCTGCATAAGGACGACCGGCATGCCGATCGATTCGAGGTAGTCCGCTCCCTCACGCTCGAGTGTCGCAGAGAATGCGATCAGCGCATCAATCTTGTCCCGGTATTCCGAATGGTTTCGAAAGAACGCGTGCACATCGCGTTCACCACGCATATTGATAATCATGAGATCGTATGTACTCGGTGAAAGCTCGTCTTCGAGAGCCCGGAACAGGTCGGCAAACAGCGACAGGTGGAAATCGTGAATTGCCACGCCAATGATGTACTTCCGTGCGTCGGTGTCCCGCACCTGAGCCCGGGGCCGATACCCGTGACGGTCGAGGGCAGCATAGACGTCGCGACGCGTCCGCTCGTTCACCTTGGACGGCTGATTCAACACCCGGCTTACGGTGGACTGGCTTACGCCGGCTTCTTTTGCAACTGTTTCGAGCGTTACCCGGTCATCCATTACGCCCTGACGGTACACCCACTTTCAGAAGCGGTCAACTTTTTTCTGCATATTTGCAAAGATTATTGCAATTTGCAGAAAGTACATATTGCAGACTCACCGCACTGATTCTATAGTACCCAATGTGAACACCGCACCAGAGCTCCGGCTTCGAATCGTGTCGCATACCCACTGGGACCGCGAATGGTACCTCCCGTCGCGGTATACGAAACGGTGGCTCAGCGACTTCTTTCGCGCACTGCTTTCACGATGCCGCGAGGATTCCGGATACCGCTTTCTTCTCGATGGACAGACCATCCTGCTTTCCGACCTTCAGGACTCAACGCTTCTGCCGGACATACACGCGGCCGTCAGGCGCGGACAGATTGCGCTCGGGCCCTACTATCAGCAACCGGACTGGAACCTGGCGTCGGGCGAGTCGTTGATCCGCAATCTGCTGATTGGCCTCGACGACGCGCGGCAGGTCGGTGAGCCCTGCATGGTCGGCTGGCTTCCCGACAGCTTCGGGCAGACCGCGCAAACCGCGCAGATACACCGCCTGTTCGGCATACGGTTCCTGACGGTATGGCGCGGCATTCCCCTGCCACCGGAACAACTCGCCTGCGAGCTTCGCTGGAAGAGCCCCGACGGCACTGAAGCGCTGACCTCGTATCTGGTAGACAGCTATCGAAACGCAATGCAGCTCGCGCGCATCCCCGAGCTCGCCTCCACCCGCATCTCGTGGTCGGTCGAGCGTCTTGCCCCCTTCGCCACGAGCGGGCTACTGCTCCTCCTCAACGGGTACGACCAGGAACGACGACCGGAGGATATTCCTTCCCTGCTCCGCAGTCTGAAGGAGGCCGGCACGGGGATTGCGGCGAGTCTTTCGACGGACGCGGTACGACAGTGTTCGCTGGAGGAGTACTTCGCCGAGCTTGAGGAATGGCAGGCTCAGGGTGGCGTGTGCCGGCAGGTGTCGGGACGATTGTATTCGGGAAGCTACATATCGGTGTTCCCGGGCGTTCTCTCGGCGAGGACCTACCTGAAGGTGTTCAATTTTCGCTGCCAGATGCTTTTGTCCCGCTACGTTGAACCGCTTGCCGCCCTGTGCCTGCGGTCGGTACCACCAGGGTCGCGAACAGAAATACAGGGCAGAATAACCGGGTTGTGGCGAAAACTGCTTCAAAACCATCCCCACGATTCGCTGTGCGGGGTCAGTGTCGACCCGGTGCACACCGACATGGAGTACCGCTTCAGCGAGCTCGAGTCCGAGTTACTCGCACTCGCTGCGGAGTTCCTTCCGACCGAATCGGGCTGGGTGTTTAACCCGTCACCGCACCGTCGCTACCTGACAGTCGGGAAGTCCGGGTCGTCCGTCGACGAGGTGTACTCGCTGCCGGCGCTCTCGCTGAGCCGACCCGGTGAGCTGACACGGTGTGAAGACATACCGCCGATTGAGATCGATGAAGAACGCTATGAGGTCCGGACGCGCACCTACATTGCTACCGTGAACGCCGGCGGGACGCTTGACCTCGCCTCGCGCAATGGCTCCGTTGTAATGCGCGGGCTCTGCGCCGTCGTTGACGATGGTGATGCGGGTGACACCTACAACTACTCAGCACCTCAGGACAACCTGAGGATCACGCCCCTGCCGGACCCCGAACGGCGGTGGATACGAACAGGGTCGCACAGTGCGAGCATCCGCGTTCGATATCGGCTTGACCTGCCCGAGCGCCTTACCCCGGACCGCTCAGCACGGAGCGGCACTCGCGTAGGGCAGGAGATCACCGTCAGCTACTCCTTCGAAGCCGCCTCACCCCTGGTGTCGATACACGTTGAAATGACCAACCGCGTCAAAGACCACCGGTTGCGCATGCTCTTTCCGACTGACCTGAACAGCGACGCCCTTGTGCACGAGACGCAGTTTGCGCAGGACCGCACCGCGTTCTCCCGAGCGGCGACAGACAGCGACGAGGCCCTGCCGGCTTCAGTTGCCCGTGTCATGCTGGGGGCGCGCGAACGGGATCCGAATACACAGGTTCCCATGCAGCGCTACGCCGCAGTGCGACGGGAGCGCGACCAGCAGGGCTGCGCGGTGTATGTGCGGGGGATACACGAAGTCGAGCCGCTGCCTGAAGGCAGCACTATAGCCCTGACGCTCCTGCGCTCAGTCGGCTGGCTCGCCCGCCCCGACCTTCAGTCGAGAATCGGCGACGCCGGGCCGCTCATATTTACCCCGGACGCGCAGTGCATCCGCCGCCTGCGCTGGGATCTCGCGGTCGCCGTCGGCGACTGCAGCGACGCGACGCTCCTCCGGGAGGCAGAGGCGTTTACCTGTCCGGTGTGGACGCAGGCGCCTGCGGAGGAGGCGCCCGCGGCAAAAGCGCGCGCGGCAAAAGCGTCAGCGGCAAAAGCGACAGCGGCAAAAGCACCCCCGGCGGGCAGCGCACCGGCTGTACAGGGGCCGGATATACGCGGAGCTGTGGGGCTCAGTGCCCTCAAGTCAGCCGAACACGGTCCGGGGTACGTGCTTCGCCTCTGGAATGGAACCGCAACACCCCAGCTCGTCGAGATCGACGAACCCTGCGGCATAGAAAGCTGTCAGACGGTCTCGGCGGATGAACGCACGGAGGATACAGACGGTGTCACCGGGGCTCCGGTGGTAACCGGGACGCTCGCGCGCTTGACCATCCTGCCGTGGAAGATTGTGAGCCTCCGTATAGTTTCTGGCGATGCCCCGCAATATCGAACACACTCAGTGCATCCCCTCCCGATACAGTCCCCCTTCGACGCGATTGTGCCCCGTGCCGACCGTGAAGCCGTCCCGGCACCCCTCGACGAACACGAGCTCAATGCCGAAGTAACCCGACTGAAGGGCCTGATCGCAGAGATCGAAACGCTCAAGCCCGGCAGACCTCCGACCATTGATCTCTCCGATCCTGAGGCGCTCGCGCGACGCTCACGAATCTCAAGTCTCGAACGGGAACGCCTCGAAGCGGAAATCTCATACGAGTTGAACCGATTCCGACTCGAAGAATGGAAGAATGGAAACCGTCTACCCGTCGATGAACCTGTTGATCTGTTTACCCGCCTGTGCGAGCTCGGCGACCTGCTCAACGAAGCACGGGTAACAAAGCGACTCGACGACTATGTGCTTGACCTCGCGCGTGCCGGGTACCGCGCAGACGCGGACTAAACCCACAAGGCACTCACCGGTATACCCGGAAAGTCCTCTCCGAGCGCCAGTGCGAGGCGCGAAGGATCGGTGAAATGAATTGAGCGAAGCCCGGCTGCGCGCGCGCCCTCGACGTTGTGCGGCAGGTCGTCGAGAAAGAGCGTGCGGTCGGGCTCAACGCCTGTCTGCCTGAGCACTTCCTCGAAAATGCGCCTGTCGGGTTTGTTGATCCCGAGCCGGCCGGAGACGATGAGGGTGTCCATGTGCCGAATCCACGCCGAATGCGCGAGCGCCATATCGAAGGTCGCCGTTGCCATGTTTGAAACGAGCGCGAGGCGGTATCCGGCGGCTTTGAGTTCCTGCATCCACCCGACGATCTGTGGCCGGACCCGGGTCCAGCCGGTGGCGTCGAGTATCAGCAACCGTTCAATAACACCGTCTATGTCAGCCGGGGGATGATCGACCGCCTCGTGTATGACCCGACTCCAGTATTCGGTAGCGCCGAGGTCACCGCAGTCGTATCCCCCGCGGTGCTTCCACAGCGCGTGCACGAAACGTCCGTGCTGAGCGCCGGCCACGCGCGACATCTGATGCGTGACCTCCGGGCCTATGAACTCGGCAATGACCCCGCCGTAGTCGAAGGCTATGAGGTCAATCATCTGCTGTCGGGTTCCCGCTTCGGTCGTTTACGATATCTGTCTCATAGATCTGCCCGGCAGCGTCGAGACGCTCCTGAAGCAAGGGCCATGAGACATCCTGAAGATTGATACCGGCCGCGTCGGCCAGGTCAATTCCCTCTATCGCTGATTCGGCGAGAATCATGAACACAGGCTCCATGCGCAGCGAACCGAAGGCGATGTGCGTGGTCGACGCGCAGACGGGAACCGCGAGGTTCGTGCATGACCCTCGGGGTGGCACAATGGCGCGCCAGGAAATCCCGTAGGGACGCGGGAGCTTGATCTGCACGTCCCCGTCGTTTCTCACCACACCGTCTATTACGATACGGCGGCAGTTATGCGAGTCCATGTTATACGCGCCCATACCCACCGGGTCCTCACAGCGGCGCTCGCTGAGGCAGTCCCGGTCGCTGATAACGTAGTCACCGACCATGCGCCTCGCCTCGCGGACGTACAGCTGATGCGGCCAGTTCCCGGTCTGTGTGAACTCGTCTGCGGCAAGCCCCCATGTCGCGTACTCGCGACGGATCTCCTCCGGCACGCGTTCGTCGTTCGCCATGAACCAGTGCAGTCCCTGCTGCCAGCGCACGTGATTCTGGAAGATCTCCTCGCGCTTCTCGTACGAGGCATCGGGCCACTCCCAGTTCCCGCCTATGAAGTCGGTGGAGACCGCGCCGAAGTTGTTGGTGTCGGTTTTCTCCGGGGTCACCCGGTCGAACTTTTCGAACACCCGCGCCGACGTGCACGAAAGCCACCTCGCAGCGAGTTCGTACCACTCCGGGTCGTATCCGGCAGGCTTCGGAAAGGGAACGCGGTTCTCGGGATTATCGGTCATGCATACGCGGAAGTTATACGCCTGCACAAGCGGATCGGCCGCCCCCTGCTCGTACGCGGTGCCTTCCGGCACAATGAAGGGAAGGAGGCCGCTCGCCGGGTCCCCCGCGACGCGATACGGAGAGACCTCGCAGTCAAACTGGTGGTGCTCGCGTATCTGAGCCCCGTTGTAGGTCTCGCCGTACTCCTCGTTCGACTCGCGGCCGGTGGCGTAGGGAACCCCCGCGAGCGCCATAAGGTCGCCCTCGTAGGTGGCGTCCACACACCACTTCGCCGAAACCGTAAGCCCGCCGCGAAAGCTCACCTCGCGGATCGCGCTTCCCGGCCCGCCTGCGAGCCTCACCGCGTCTACGTAAAGGTTGAACCGCGGCGTAACCCCCGCCTCGCTGAGCATGTCGTGGAACACAGCCTCGGCGACCGAGGGCTCGAAGGTCCACGCCTCGTCTTTGCCGTAGTGGCGCCCGATGCGGCGGTAGACCTCGCGGGCGAGCCCGCCGATGACGGCCTTGTTGCCGAGATCGGTATAGGTAAGCCCGCCGGAGGTCATGCCGCCGACGAAGCGCCCGGGGTGCGCGAGAATGACCCGGTGCCCGAGCCGTGCCGCCTTGACCGCGGCAATAACTCCGGCGCTCGTCGCCCCGTAGACGAGGATGTCGGTGTCGGTTTTCGCATCTGCCCCG
>JBKHAN010000006.1:0-79381 GCA_046542845.1 Spirochaetaceae bacterium | reverse complement strand
TCTGTTCGGTCGCGGCTTTGCTCCGGAGGAAGCGCTTCGGCTTGATACGTTTACGGTTGTTGCAGACGCATTTATGCTGGACCACAGAGGCGCGCCCCTTCGCTTCAGGGTGGATCGTGCTTCTGGATACTCCGATCATCTTCCACTGGCGGTCCGCATCGTGCGGCCGGCGCAATAATGTCTATCGTCCCTCGAGGCGGTCAATTGAGTCTCCGAGGCGTGCGAGTTTCCGCTCGGTTTCTCCGGCAGCTTTGGCAGCATTTTTCAGATGGGTTCGCAGTACGACGTGAGACTGCTCGGTTTCCTCGAGCATGCGACGCACTGCCGACACGAGGTCGGCGAGTTCGGAAACCCGTGCCTGGAAGGCTATGCCGCGCATCGCGTGCGCAACCGTGAGCAGGTACAGAAACAGGGTGCCCGGGCTTACGGGAATAACGCGCATACCCAGAAATTCCTGCATTGTATCGGCGGTATCGGTGACGAACAGCCGGTGGTACAGGCCCTCGCTGGGGATGTACATAAGCGCATAGGGGGTTGTCCCGGATTCCGGTTGTATGTACCTGTCGCGTATCGCTTTCGCGTGTTCGGTAAAGGTTTTTCGAATGGCATGGGGAATGTCCTGGTTTGCGGGATGCTCGGCGAGGAATTTTCGTATCGCCTCGAGCGGAAATTTCGAGTCAATGGGAATGTGTACATCGACCAGATGCACCAGGGCATCGACCCTGCTGCCGTCGGGAAACCGGTACTGGAGCGTATAGGCGTCCGGTGGCAAATAGGTCCTTAAGAGATCGGCCATCATGGTCTCGCCAATTTCGCCCCGGGTCCGGGGAACGGTAAAGATGCGGCTCAGGTCCTGCAACTGCTCCGACATGCCCGCGAGGGTGTTCAGTCGTTCCGCCATGGAGGCGAGCGCCGCGTGAGTATCGGAGTGCGTACCCTGGCCCGCGCCATGTCGTTGCCGAAAAAGCATCACGATAAGCAGACATGACAGAAACAGGAGCAGGGCGATCCCCGATGCTACTACCGGTAGTGAAACGTGCATGCCGTGGATGCTACCGGTTTCGCGTGTGGGTTGACAATCTTTGTAATCGATACGGACAATGCGGGTCTATGGATGCAGGGATGCTATGTTTCTCATTGGACTGAGCTCGTGCACATTTCCGGGGCAGGAACCCCAACGAATTGTAGAGCTTGCACAGGCGTCGGGGGTACAGGGGCTTGAATGGCATGCTGAGTACCACTGCCCGGTGGGCGATATGGATCGGGCTCATGAACTGCGGGACCGTACCGAGCAGGCCGGCCTCGTATGCCTCTCGTACGCGATTGACAGCGGTGGCGAACACCCGGATACAGAGGAGGCGGCGGTCGATACGGCTTTTGAGATCGGTGCGTCAATGCTCACCGTCATTCCCGGCCCCGACGGGAGCCGTGCCCCTGCCTCCCTTGAACGCTGCTTTCGTCGAGCGGCACATCCGGGATTGACCGTGGCGGTCGGGTTCAGCGCCGAGTCGTCGGTGCGCAGCGGAGTCGCGACCCAGCAGTTGATTGATATGGCAGGGGGTGAGCACGCGGACATTCTCTGGAGCAGAGAGCCGTTTTCTTCAAATGACGAGGCACTCGCTGACTTGAATGCTGTTGCTCATGATATCGTCGGAATGTACATAAGTGGTCTGCATCCCGACGGATCAACGAATGCCATAGGCGAACGGACCGACGAATGGGCCGGATATCTCGCCGCTTTATCCCACGTGGACGACGACCACTGGATTATTGTCCGCGGTGTCGAGGATAGTGACGCTTCGGCGCTTTATCGTGATATGCAGACCCTCCGGCGCTTAGCGGAGAAGTACGGAAAACACTAGAACCACCGTAGCAACGAGGAGGCTTGCAATGAGCAAGACTATTATTATGTTTCTCCTGTTCAGTGCAGCCGCCCTTTTCGGGCAGTCTTCGGACATGAGAAGCGTTTCGGTTCGTGAAGCTGCCCTGAGGGACATGCCGAATCACCTTTCCCGTGTCGTTGTTCGGCTGTCGTATGCCGATGAGGTGACACTTCTTGAGACGCAACGCGACTGGTTGCGGGTCCGTTTTGACGGGAACGAGGGGTGGCTTCATCAGGACGCCGTCAGTGAGGATCGGATTGTCCTCGGAGCCAGTGACCGGGATGTGGGCAGAGAGGCTGACTCGCGGGAGGTGGCACTCGCGGGGCGTGGGTTTAACGCGCAGGTAGAGGAAGAGTTTCAGTCGCAAAGCGGGCTCGATTTCGGCCCGGTAGACGAGCTTGAAGCACGCGTCGTCGACGAGGACGAGCTCCAGCGTTTTCTCGAGGACGGTGAGCTGCAGCTGCCGGGAGGGAACGAATCATGAGCCGGAACGCACTCCGCCAGGTTTCACTGGTCCTGTTGACTGCCGCAGTACTCGTCGGGTGTTCATCGCTCGGGTCCCTCTCCGCGGTGGGGGCAAGCATCGGTGTGGCAACCGGAGCAATCGATGAGCGCCAGGCAGAAGGGATTCGACGCACGGGAGAGCTCACAGAGCGATCCTTCGAAGAGTTTACCCCGGAGCAGGAGTACTATGTAGGACGGTCGGTTTCGGCTCGGATCGTCAGCGAGTACGAGTTATACGACGACGAGGTTGCCAACACCTACCTGAATCATATCGGGCTCCTTCTCGCATACGCTTCGGATCGCCCGCAGCTTTTTGCCGACTATCGTTTTCAGATTCTCGACAGCGACGAGCTGAACGCCTTTGCGTCGCCGAACGGCTTGATCTTCGTTACGCGGGGTATGCTTCGTCTCGCAGGAAGTGAAGACGAGGTAGCATCCATCCTCGCGCATGAGGTCGCTCATATACAGTACCGTCACGGATTGCAGAGCATCCGTACGTCACGGGTTACCGCTGCGCTCACGAGCGCTGCGCTCACCGGCGCACAGTTCGCGTCACGTTCTGAAATACGCGAGCTCACGAGCGTCTTCGACGAATCGATAGACGACGTAACGCAGACCCTGTTTAACTCGGGGTATTCGCGGCGCAGCGAGACCGAGGCAGACCGCGCAGCCGTCGAGATCATGAGGCGTGTAGGGTATGACCCGCGTGCGCTCGTTCGCTTTCTTGAGCGGATGCAGGCACAATGGGATCCCGACGGACCAGGGTTTGCGCGTACGCATCCCTCACCAGACAGTCGCATAGACGACGTTACGTCGACTATCCGGCCGGAGGATCCGGTAGAGTTACAGGTCCGAACGGACCGCTTCCGTCGCTATCTCGGAGGCATATAATGGCAACCCCCGTACAGCGACTGAAACGCGCGGCAATTGTAAGCCTGTTTGCAATGGTGATCGGGCTGTTCTTTCTGTTGTCGGGGGTGCTTGATACCGCAGAGCTCGCGACCTGGGACTGGCGGACCCAGTTGTTCGCCGGTTCAGTCGGGGGCCGTGACGTCGTAATTGTCGAGGTGAACGAGTCGGATCTTTCCTTCGTCGAAGACGAGTTTGCTCAAAGCTGGCCGTGGCCACGCGTGTTCTACGGGGCAATAGCGGACTTTATGGGTCGCGCAGGTGTTCGCTCGCTTACCTTCGACGTTCTGTACATCGACCCCTCGCGCGCCGGTGTGTGGGACGACGAGGATTTTGCCGGCGCGCTGCGTAACCAGGAGCGGAACATACTGGCTGTCGCGCTCGGGAACGAAAGCGGCCGGGTTGAATCATGGCCGGATTTTATGTCCGACAGGGGCATGCTGGTAGACGACTCGCTCGCGTCTGATCTTCGAAGCTACCCGAGAGCCAGTTTCCCGCAGTCGGAACTCGCGGAAGCGGCGGGCGTGCTGGCCAATGTGGTCATAGCGTCCGACACCGATGGCGTCTACCGTCGCGCACAGCCTTTCTACCGGTTCGACGATCGCGTTGTTCCGTCCCCGGCGATGGCGGCGCTGACATATGAAAGCGACTCGACTGATCCCCCGTCGTTTTCGCAAAGCACCGTTTCCTTTTCAGGTCGCCAGGTCCCACTCGACGCGGCGGGTAACATGGTCGTCCGCTTTGACCGGCGGAGCAACGATCGCACCCGGCTCAGTGCGGCGGCGGTCATACAAAGCGAGCTCCAGCTTCGCGAGGGCGAAGAACCGGTCATCGAGCCCGACGAGGTCGCAGGTGCGCACGTCATTGTCGGGCTTACCGCACCGGGCCTGTTCGACCAGCGACCACTCCCTATCGGTGGGCAGACAAGCGGGCTCGAGTTTCACGCGGCGATGCTTGAGAATCTTCTGAATGAGTCTTTTGTTCGCGTGCCGTCAGACCGTGTTACCTACGCGTACACGCTTTTTCTCGCCCTCGCGGCGGCTGTCACGACAACACTTGCGGCGACGGCTGTCTGGTCGGTACTTTCGCTCGTATTCTGGGTCGTGCTCCCGGTCGGCATCGCGCTTCTTGCCTTTCTCGGGGGACTATGGGTTCCAGCGATGGTCCCGACGGGTACCGCGTTTATTGCTGCGCTCGCTGCCACCGGCGCCAACTACGCGACTGAAGGCAAAGAGCGGCGCTTTATACGCAGTGCGTTCAGTCAGTATCTGAGTCCGGCGGTCATCGAACGTCTTGTCGCAGACCCGGATCGACTCCGACTTGGTGGTGAGCGGCGCGACATTACGATCTTCTTTTCCGACCTGCAGGGGTTTACGAGTCTCAGCGAGGGATTGACCCCGGATGCGCTTACGGCGCTGCTGAACGACTATCTCAGCGAAATGACCGACATTATACAGGACGAGGGTGGGACGGTTGATAAGTACGAGGGAGACGCGATAATCGCCTTCTGGAATGCGCCCCTGGATATCGCCGACCATCCCGTGTGCGGTGTTCGCGCTGCTCTTCGCTGTCAGGAACGGCTTGCCGAACTCAGACCTGCCTTCCGTGAACGCTCCGGCCGCGATCTGCTCATGAGGATAGGAATGAATACCGGCCCGGCGATCGTCGGAAATCTCGGCAGCCGTACCAGGTTCGATTACACGATGCTCGGCGACGCGGTAAACCTCGGTGCCCGCCTTGAGGGCGTCAACAAGCAATTCGGTACGTATACCATGATCTCGGAGATGACCGCGGATCACGTCCGCGATGTCTTTGCGCTGCGTGAGCTCGGGAAGGTCGGTGTTGTTGGCCGCGCCGAGGCGGTGCGTGTTTTCCAGCCTATGAGACAGGAAGTCTACGAAAATGGACAAGCGACGTATGAAACATTTGCACGCGCTCTTGAGGCCTATTACGCTGGAAACTTCAAAGAAGCAGCGGAGCTGTTTGGATCATTGCCCGACGACCCACCTGCCGCTTCGTATACGAAGCGATGCAGAAGCCTTATCGCCACCCCCCCGGACTCCTGGGACGGAGTGTGGGTAATGGAGACGAAGTAAGGCAGTCCCGGACAGACCTCCGCGTACGATGGAGGTCTGTCGATACCATGAACATAAAGAAGCCCGATCAGTGCCGCTGGGACGAGGTCTCGCTCGGAGAAGTCATGTTGCGCCTTGACCCGGGCGATACACGCGTGCGAACAGCTCGTTCATTTCGCGTCTGGGAAGGGGGAGGTGAGTATAACGTTGCGCGCGGTCTCCGCAAGTGTTTCGGACTACGCACAGCCGTCGTTACCGCCATTCCGGAAAACGAAATCGGACTCCTTCTTGAGGACCTGATTCAGCAGGGTGGTGTTGCAACCGACTACATTCAGTGGGTCCCCTACGATGGGATCGGCGAAAACGCGCGGGTTGGTTTGAACTTTACCGAACGCGGGTTTGGTCTCAGGGGTGCGGTGGGCACTTCCGATCGGGCGCGGAGCGCGGCGTCCAGGTTGAACCCGCAGGACATAGACTGGAGTGCCTTGTTTCAGTCCGATGGAGTTCGGTGGTTTCACTGCGGCGGTATTTATGCCGCACTGAGCGAGTCGACGCCCGAGGTCGTTCTCGCCGCGATGAAGGCCGCCCGAGAGGCTGGGACGATCATCAGCTACGATCTGAATTATCGTCCGAGTCTGTGGAACCGACTCGGGGGACAGGATGCAGCCCGTGAGGTGAATCGCCGTATTGCGTCGTATGTAGATGTCATGATCGGCAACGAAGAAGACTTCACGGCTTGCCTCGGATACGAGGTCGAGGGCGTCGACGAGAATCTGACCTCGCTTGAGCACGCGGGGTTCAAGCGTATGATCGAACGGGTTACAGCGGACTACCCGAACCTTCAGGCGGTTGCAACCACGCTCAGAGGCGTTCATTCGGCGACTGTCAACGACTGGGGTGCGATACTCTGGAACGAAGGAACGTTTCACGTGTCCACCTGGAGAGAGAAGCTTGAGATATACGACCGCGTCGGCGGGGGTGACAGTTTCGCGAGCGGTCTGGTGTATGGCTTCCTCGCGGGCCTCGACCCCGCCGAAGCGCTTGAGTACGGTGCGGCTCACGGGGCGCTGGCAATGACTACTCCCGGCGATACCTCCATGGCAGGTCTCCGGGAGGTTCAACGGCTTGTCGCGGGAGCCGGAGCGAGAGTCGTTCGATAGATGCCTTTGCCGAAATGGTAAAAACAGAGTACAAAAAGGAACCATGGATACCATCTCCGATCAGGCGTCTTACGACGGATGGATCGACCGTACGTGCCCGCTGCCGCGGGGTTTCAGAGTTTCCACAAGTTCCCTGACCTTTGTGCCGGAAGAACGACCGACGCTTGAGCCGTATCGCATGAATCTGAGCGTGCTCCTCGCGGACAGGCCGACAGATATGTTCGCGGGAGTGTGTACCCGGAACGCCGTCGTGGGCGCTCCGGTCATCGTCGCCCGGGACATTCTCGAGCGTGAGACCGCCCAGGGCGTTGTCGTGAATAATCGCATATCCAACGTATGCGCACCTGGGGGTCTGGAGGACGCGCACCGGGTTCAACATGCGGCCGCCGGCGTGCTTGGCTGCGATGCGTCGCTTCTGTTTCCGGTCAGCACCGGAATAATAGGGTGGAAGCTTCCGGTACCGTCCATGATTCAGGCCCTGCCGGCGGTTTGCGAAGGGCTTGACCGGGGCACCGCTCGAGACTTTGCTGCGGGTATCATGACCACTGATCGATATCCCAAACTCGCGCACGCCAGGGTCGGGAACGGGAGCATACTCGGGATCGCCAAAGGGGCCGGGATGGTGGAGCCGGATCTTGCCACCATGCTGGTGTTTCTAATGACCGATGTTCATGTTGACAGAGCGCCGCTTCGAAGCATGTTCAGCCGCGCGGTCGACGCGAGTTTTAATCGCATTTCGATCGATTCGGACCAGAGCACCAGCGACATGGCGCTTCTGTTCAGTTCGGGGATGGCGGGCAAGGTGGACAGAGCGGTGTTCGCGAAGGCTCTCGACGAGGTCTGCGTTTCCCTCGCGAAGCAGGTGGTGCGCAACGGGGAAGGAACATCTCACGTCATGCAGGTCCGCGTTCGGGGGCTTCCGAACGAGGCCTGCTGTCGCGCAGCGGGCAAAGCGATTGTCAACAGCCCGCTCGTCAAGACCGCCGTGTACGGAAACGATCCGAATGTCGGGCGCATCGTCGGAGCTCTGGGAAACTACCTGGCGCACGCAGGCATACTCATCGATATGAACCGGCTCGAGATACGAATCGCCGAAGAGCTCGTCTTTTCGCGGGGCTGCTTTCGCCTTGACCGCGAAAAGGAGATTACTCTATCCTCCTACCTGTCACAAGCAGCCATGAACCCGCGATTACGGGGGTATCCGCAACATGACTTGTGTGTTGACATCTCGGTTGACTTCGGAGCGGATGCCGCAGAGTCGATCGTATGGGGCAGCGACCTTTCGGACGAGTACGTACACGAAAACGCCGATTACCGAACATAGGACACAGCAGTGGAACAACAGGATTTATCCGGAGCAACCGATCAGTCAGACAGCAGACGCGCGCAGCGGGCCGAAACCGACCGTCAGGAGCGTGCCGGTCAGGAGTTCAAGCAGCAGGTAAAACGCGCCGGCGAGCAGATTTCGTCGGTACGTACCGAGCTCGCCAGGTCAATTATTGGCCAGCAGAGGATGATCGACGGACTTCTCATGGGGCTGCTCGTCGGCGGGCACGTTATACTCGAAGGTGTACCGGGACTCGCGAAGACCCGGGCGGTTACGAGCCTTGCGGACGTACTCGACCTCTCCTTCAAGCGCATGCAGTTCACACCGGATCTGCTTCCCGCCGATCTGACCGGTAATCTGATATTCCGCCAGCAGACCGGTGACTTTGTTCCACGAAAAGGCCCGGTATTCTCGAACATTGTGCTTGCAGATGAAATCAATCGTGCACCTGCCAAGGTGCAGTCGGCGTTGCTCGAGGCAATGCAGGAGCGTCAGGTCACGATTGGTGATACCACGTATCCTCTGCCGGATCCGTTTTTCGTGCTTGCCACGCAGAATCCGATCGAGCAGGAAGGAACCTATCCCCTACCGGAGGCACAACTCGACCGCTTTGTCCTGAAGCTCATGGTTGAGTACCCGACACCGGAAGAGGAGCTTTCCATACTCCGCCGTATCGGCAACGAGCAGCGTGTTTCGCTGAGACAGGTGCTGTATAAACCGGACCTGAAAAACCTCAGGGATGTTGCCTCACG
This sequence comes from Spirochaetaceae bacterium, assembly GCA_046542845.1. Taxonomy (GTDB): domain Bacteria; phylum Spirochaetota; class Spirochaetia; order DSM-27196; family SKKC01; genus SKKC01. The sequence goes on along the minus strand of JBKHAN010000006.1, from coordinate 70,771 downwards.
AATTGCGATGGATCAGCGGATCGAGCAGTATATTGTCCGTCTGGTAATCGCGAGCCGGCAGAGTGGACAGTCGGTAGCTCGTTTCAGCCGGCACATCGACTATGGCGCAAGTCCTCGCGCAACGATCTTTCTCTACCGTTGTGCCAAGGTACAGGCGCTGTTTGCCGGACGGAGCTACGTCGTTCCCGAGGACGTGAAGGCGGTTGCTCATATGGTCCTCCGCCATCGGATTGTGTTGAGCTATGAGGCAGAATCAGAAGAGCTTTCGACCGACGACGTCATTTCGCAGCTTCTGCAGGCAGTTCCGGTTCCCTGATAATGGCACGTAAGGATTCCGACTACGCACGTTTGATACAGCGGGTGAGGCGTCTCGAACTTACATCAAATCGGCTCATCGACACGCTGTTCAGCGGGCAGTATCGGTCCGTGTTTCGAGGGCCGGGAATCGAGTTTGACGAAGTGCGGGAGTACTCCGACGGCGACGATGCCCGCCTGATCGACTGGAACGTTACCTCCCGCATGGACCGTGCGTTCTCGAAGACCTACCGCGAGGAACGGGAAATGCTGTTGTTCCTGCTCGTTGATATTTCCGGCAGTATGCGCCCCTTCGAGGGAATGGAGACCCGATTCGATACGGAGACGACGCTGCTGGCGCTGCTGACATTTGCTGCAATACGGAACAACGACCGGGTCGGCGCAGCGTTTTTTTCCGATCGAATCGAGCACTGGATTCCTCCGCTGAAGGGGAAGAAGCACGGGTTGCGAATCATACAGGACGCGCTTTCGGTGCAGCCGGAGGGGCGGGGAAGCGACCTGTCGCTCGCGCTGCGGACGGTGGGCGAGTCTCTGCCACGACGCGGAATATGTGTTGTCTTGAGCGATTTCAAGACGTCGAACTACTATCAGGAGCTGCGGCTGCTTGCCCGCAAACACGATACCGTCGCGATCCGCATTGTTGACGCGCTCGATATCGAGTTCCCGCGTTCGGGTCTGTTGCAGCTTGAGGACCCGGAGAGCGGTCGCGAAATACTCGCAGCCGGGACGAACGCGTATCGGAACGATTACCGGTATTTCTGGCAGATACACAGGAGACAGTGGCTCAGGGAATGCGGGCGCCGAGGCGTTTCTGCGCTTGAAGTCCGGACCGACGAAGACCCTGCGAGCCGACTCATCCGGTTTTTTCGTCACCGACGCTAAGGTTACCATGAAACGAAGGGCTTACCTGTCTGTACTTATTTTTATAACGGCTTCCGCTTCGCTCGCTGCTACCGATCTGGTGGTTCTTGAGCGAGACATACTGCCGAATGAGATACGGGTCGGTGAGCCCGGCGAGCTGCGCATACGCGTAATTACACCTGCCGACGAACCCGTGGAGATACCCTCACCCTTCCCGCAGACTCAATGGGTCGAGGTTACGTCCGCTCGCATCATAGATCGCGACAACGAGACAGAGATTGTCGTTGGTTTCCGGGCGTACCGAACCGGCGTTATAGAACTGCCGGAGTTCGATCTCGGATCGGCGACCCTGGACACCGGTGAGGTCCGCATTGAAAGCGTGCTGCCCACCGGAGGCGTGGCGCCGATACGGCCGGTGCGCGGTCCGTTGTTTGCCCCGGGAAGCCAGGTGTTCCTGCTTCTGCTTATCATATTATTCGTCGCGGCGCCGTTTCTACTGTACCGTGGCAGTATCCATGCGGGGAAACACATACGCTCGGCCCTGTCCGCGTGGAAAGAAAATCAACCCTATCGGCGGATCATGCGCGTTCTTCGTACCATGCACATGCGTTTCGATACGCTCAACCCCCGGATTTTTTATATTGCACTGATAGATGAAACGAGGGTGTATCTCACACGACGCCTTGGGGTTGACGCTATCACGGCAACCGCGTCTGAAGTGCCGCTTCTGATCCGCGGCAAGATAGCAGACGAAGAGCGGGTAAAGCAGTTAGCGTCGATATTTCGCCAGGCGGACCTCGTGAAGTTTGCCGGCGCGAGCAGCGACAAAGACAAGCGTTTTCGGCATCTCATTGTGCTGGCCGAAATCGTAGCTTTTATCGAGCAGAAATCAGAGCGAACGGTAGCTCACCGTTCACAACGAACACTACGTCGGGGTCTGGTACGGCTAACCGTCGACGAGGCGGCGGAACCGACGCAGACCGGCGGAGACTCAGGAGTTGCGGGTCATGTGGAGCGTTGAATATCCTGCAGTGCTGCTTCTCCTCCTCGTCGTCCCGTTCGCCGTCTACGCGCTGCATTTCTGGCACGGGCGGGGAGGCAAGATTCGCTTTCCGTTTCATGTATACGGCAGCCGTGGTTTCCACCCCTCGTTCGGAATGCTACAAGGAGCGCGTGCCGTCGGATCAGTTCTGTTCTGGAGCGGGTTTATCCTGCTGATCCTCGCGGCGAGTGGCCCGATACAGATTCAGAACGACCGGGTTTTTCTTGGGCGGGGGATAGACATACTGATCGTACTTGACGAGTCCCCGACTATGGCCGCCGGTGATTTTGGCGGACAGACGCGTTTTGATGGTGCGAGAAATACGGTGGAATCGTTTGTACGATCGAGACCTGGTGACGCGATCGGGCTTGTCAGTTTTTCGCTCAGTGCGGCACTGCGTGTGCCTCTTACAACCGACCACGATATGTTGGTCGATCGATTGCAGGAGCTTCAGATCATGGATCTCGGCGACGGGACGGCGATTGGTGACGCTCTGGGGGTAGCCGCATTGCATATGCGCTACTCGGATGCACCGTCCCGGGTGATCGTTTTTATCAGCGACGGCGTGCATAACGCGGGCCTCGTTGAACCCGACGAGGCGGCCGACATTGCCGAATCCCTCGGCATTCGCATTTACACGATTGGCGTCGGGACGCAAGCCGAGACGACGCTTGATTTTGTCGAACCGGCGACGGGTGAACGATACCAGGCCGTTATCGACCGCGGGTTTGACGAAGCCCTCCTGCGCGACCTGGCGCGACGGACCGGCGGGTTGTACTACCATGCCAGAAGCGAGCGCGGACTCAGCCAGATCCTTGATACGATCAACAGTCTTGAGACAACCGACCGCCGCACGCGAATTTCCGTTCGGATACGACGTCTCGACCGCCAGGTTCTGATGTTTGCCGCGCTTCTGCTTGGTGTGTCGTACGTCATCCGAAGCCTGATGTTCCGGGAGGTGCTGTGACATTTTCACACCCGGTCTTTCTCGGATTCACGGTCGTCGCGGTTTCCGTCGTTGCCCTTGTTCAGGTCTTTGTCTTGTTCAGAGCCCGGCATGATATCCGACTCTTACTCCACGAGCAGAACACCCGCGCAGTCGAACGGGTACTGGTGTGGAAATGGGCGATCTCGACGATATTTCTCATTCTTTCAACGAGCTCGGTTGGTGTCTCGCTGGCAGGCCCTGAATACGGTACCCGCGAAATCGAGCGTAATCGCGAGGGACTCGACGTAAGTGTCGTTGTGGATGTCAGTCGAAGCATGTACGCCTCCGACGTCGAGCCTGACCGGTTATCCGCCGCACGTGAGTTTGTCGTCCGTCTGCTATCAGACATGGCCTCCTCACGATTCGGTCTCAGCGTGTTTCGTGGTGAGGCCACACGCGTACTGCCGCTGACCCACGATACGGTAGCACTGCAGTATGCGCTGCAGGCGCTGAGTCCGGATATGATTACCGCCCCGGGGACCGGTATAGCGAGTGGGATCCGTGCCGGCGTGGAAGCCCTCCCGCGCGACAGTAACCGTTACGGTGTTCTCCTTCTCCTGACCGACGGCGAGTCACTGAGCGGAAGCGAAGAAGCCGCCGCGACCATGGCATTCGAAGCCCGCGTGCCGATTGTCACCGTGGGCGTGGGGTCGGAGGAAGCGGTCACCATTACCCTGCCCTCGGGTGAACTGGTCCGCGATTCCTCCGGTGAGGTTGTCGAGACGGTTCTTGACGAGGAGAATCTTCGCAGGATTTCGGAGCTGACGGACGGTCTGTACGTTCGGATCGGCGAACCGGACTCGTACGAGCTGGTACGGCGTTTCCTGTCGAGACATTCGGCCGGAGAAGCGGCGTTTACCGAAGAGAAGGTGAGTCGTTCGGTGAGTTTCGCCGGCCTTGCGGTGTTTTTTCTGTTTCTGTATCTTGGCGTTCGGGTAATACGATGGCGAAATCTGTTTTAATCGTTCTATTATCGCTGGTTCTCACCGGCTGCGGATTGACCTCGCGTCACTTCGGAATTGCATATGGCAACTTTGAGTTTTCGCAGGGACGGTTTTCCCAGGCGGCCGACCGCTATGCCCGTGTCCATGCCGCAACTGAAGATAATGACCTTGATCAGCTGATATCGTACAATACCGCAAGCGTTCGATACGCGATTGGAGACGTCGATTCCGCGGTGTCCTACTGGACATCGAGTGAGGAAAGCGAAGATGCCCTCGTGCGGTTTCGGAGCGCATACAATCTTGGCGTGCTGTTGTTCCAGCAGGGACGCTATCGGCAGGCATACGAGCAGTTTCGATCAGCTCTTCGCATAGAACCCGGCGACGCGGACACGCAACACAACCTTGAGCTGGCGTTTAACCGATGGCAGAACACAAGTCAGTCGCAAAGTGAAGGGGCTACCGAATCGCGAGAAACACTGAGCCCTGACGCCGAGGGCCTGCTCGAAGAGATCAGGCGACGTAATGCCGATCAGTTTCGAGTACGCACGGATCCGACACCGGGAAGCGACGTCAATGACTGGTGACGCACATGAGTGGTAAGGATTTCGGTCGGATTCTTGACGAGTGGGAGCAGAAAAAAAAACGCGAACCCACCGACAGAGCGCAGCGAGAGCACGCAGCGTTCCGCGACGCGCTCGATAACTATCTGCCCGACCCCGAGGATCGTTCACCTGCTGAACATAGCGGCGCTGAGCGCGATACAGACGCATTTGCGGCGCTTCCGTCGGAAGCACGGCTCGACCTTCACGGTATGAGCGTGGACGAGGCACGAAGGCGCGTCCGCGCGTTTCTGCGGGATTCACATGCGAACGGTTATCGGAAGGTTACCATAATCCATGGCAAAGGGAATCATAACATCGATCGCGTCTCCCGTCTGAAAAAGGCGGTGTTTCGCGAGCTTGAGGCCAACGCGATCGCAGGTAAGACCATGCAACCACCCCGGGTTCACGGTGGGTCCGGGGCTGTGTGGGTTCGGATTCGAAACTATCGTTCTCGGTAAATGATGCGACCGCGAGTGAGGTCGTACGGGGAAAGCGCCACCTTGACCTTGTCGCCGGGAACAATGCGAATGTAGTGCTTTCTCATTTTCCCGGAGAGATGGGTCAGAATCAGGTGGCCGTTCTGCAGTTCAACTCTGAACATCGTGTTCGGCAGTGATTCCTTTACAATTCCTTCTACTTCGATCGCTTCTTCTTTCGCCACAGCATCTCCTCTTTTTCGTGCATATAGTCCGCTTAAGCTATGGGGCTTTTGACGTTGTGTCAAGAATGCCCTGCGCGCGCGCCGGGCAAAGTATGGTTCAGAGGTAGTGGACAGTAGTGTCGAAATGTGACATAAACCCATCTTACTTTAGCGGACTGAAAACAATCAGTCTGTATGCTTTAGCAGTGAGAGGTTTCTATGGATCAGAAGTTTGTACAGCGCATGAAGGAAAAACTGCTCCAGATGAAGACGGAAATCCTGGAAAATCTCGCCCAGGAAAGCGCCGAGTTTAAGGAGATCGTTGCCTCGGGTGACCAGAAGGATATCGTTGATATTGCGAGTACGGATATCGACAAGAATGTACTCAGTACGCTCGGGAATCAGGAAATGAAGAGCCTTCGTCTTATCGAGAGTGCACTGTCACGCATCGAGAACGGTGTATATGGGACATGCCTCAAGACAGGGAAACCGATTCCGAAAGAGCGACTTGAAGCCATTCCATACGCTTTGTATACCATAGACTATCAGAACGAGTTGGAGCGACGTAACAGGTAGTACCAGTTCGCTTATAACCACCGTGCGAAATACCGATACTCATACACAAGAGGAGCGGTATACGCATGAACGTCAGCGGATCCTGGGCATCAATCCAGATCACGCCGGCTACCCTTATAGGCGCCCGGTTTGATCATGGAAAAGTAAGTTTTCCGGTAGCCGGTACCAGCGGCTATGCCAGTTTCGATCATGTCAGGGGAATCCCTTCGTCTGAGGAAGGGCATGGGTATTCCGTTGGCAGATTACAGATCATAAACCGGATTCTTGAGCGATTCATGGCAGCAGAATCCCCCGTTTCCGGTACGACCGTGGAAGAAGCCTCTCGCCGGCTCGCTGAACGGCTGAACAATTCGGTATACGGCTCGGCGTACGGAAACTACCTTGCAGGAGAGTCTTTAACCCTCAGTGCCTGACATCTCTTATACCATCGTGTGATCGGTCGAGAAGTCATTGTTCGCGGCTTCCCGCTCTACGGTTGTGTCCGGGCCGTGCCCCGGAAACAGTCGTGTATCGGGCGGGAGCTGGAGGATTGTGTTCCGAACGCTGTCTAACAGCTTGGCTTCGTTACCACCCTCGAAATCTGTACGGCCGATTGCCTTGAAAAACAGCGTGTCTCCCGTCCACGCCATAGCGAGCGACTCACTGTAGACCGTAACGCTTCCTGCAGTATGACCGGGCGTATGGTGTATAGTCAGATCCGTGTCCGGAAGGACAAATCCGTCGGTAATCGGGGTAATTCGTTCGGGACGGGACTCGAACATCAGCTGAAACGCCTCTGTACCTTTCGTCCCGAAGGGTTCAAAAATACTACCGGCGAGCGAAACATGCTTCGCATCAAGCAGGGGTAGGTCATCCCCGTGCATGTACACCGGAACTTCGTTCCCGGCCTGACCATACTTCTCGCGGATTGCGTTACACGCCGAAGCGTGGTCAATATGACCGTGTGTCAGTGCGATCGCAACCGGCTTGACATTCAGAACCTCGAGTCTGTACAGCACGGTTTCCGGATCAGCACCCGGGTCTATAACCAGACACTCCTTTTTGCCCGTAGTAACGACGTATGTATTTGTGTGAAAGGGTCCTACAATGATTCTCTCGATCATGATATGCTCCCCGCCACAGTACCCGAGTATTCAGGTCGTCGCAAGTCACTGAAATGCCGATGTTGTTGTTGTCGATTATCATTGCGGTAGTGTTTTACCTCGTTCTTCCCGGAATCGGAGCGGTCGTCGTCCGCGCGAGGTGGCGGCGTTTTCGGAACGACGTGTACCACGCCGCCTCGATCCCCAGAGCCGTCTATACCGATATACGAGCCGTCAGAGATGGAAGCGTGAAGGAGCGCGAATGCTATTTTATCGGACGGCTTGAAGCACTTCAGGGTGATAATAGAATCTGGTTACGCGATGGAAACGCCAGCGTCGAAGTGGACATGACCGATACGAACCTGATCGTGTTGCCGCCCTACAAAGATTCCGAGCAATCGCTGCCGCCCGCGCACGGCATAGATTTTCCCAGCGAAACCCCGGATGTGATACCCTGGCGACAGGTGACCAGTCTTACCGAGGGAAGCGCTGCGTTTGTCTCAGGGATACTGACATCTCAGGAGGGGAACGCGGTCTTCGCTCGCCGCGAGACGATACGGCCGCTCCTGTTGCTGTACGATGGTCCGAGCGAACACGTGCTTGAGAGGGCAGTCTGGACGGGTCGCCAGCGGAACGAATACTGGAGTCTCATTACACCGCTGGCGCTGCTTTCAGGAATGTTCGCCCTTTCCATACTCTCGATGCGTGTTCTTCAGGCCTCGTATACCGACGGCCTTCTCACGCTCGGGCTCGCTGCAATTCCCGTCCTGCCGCTCCTTCCGCCGGGGGTGCCGGGTTATTTCCTGTATCGAAACCTGTGGCGACGCGGCAGGGCTCACAGGGCCACCCGGGACGGACTGCGGCTTATGGCCGTTTCGAATGCACGCCCCGAGTTGAATGCCGCTGCGATACGACGAAACCAGCGGAAGGCCGTGCTCTTTGAACTCGCGGCCGTGGCGGTGCTCCTTGCCTCCGTTTTCCTGAACTATATTGTGCTCGTGCGGGTGTTTGCACTCGTTCTCTGAATCGCCACGAAGCTTGACAGACATGCCTCGCTGACACACACTGTTTTACTTCAGGAGTTCGTGTTGAGGTCCGTCTACATACTCATTTCTCATCCCGTTTTTCTCAGTGCGTTCTTCAGTTGGCTCATAGCACAGCTGATCAAGTCGGTAATAAGCGCAATGCGAAATCCCTCACGTAATCCAGGCTCGGTACTGGTTACGATCTTCTGGCGAACGGGAGGAATGCCGTCGAGCCACAGCTCCATGGTTACAGCCCTGGCCACGTCTATCGGGTTTTATGAGGGTATCGGCAGCTCCGTGTTTATCCTGTCCTTATGCTACGGGACCGTCGTCGTCCGAGATGCACTCGGGGTCAGACGAGCTGCCGGACTGCAAGCGCAGGCGTTGAACAAGCTCGGCAATCAGGTGGCGACACAAGGAGATATTGATTTTACCCCGGTGCGGGAAATACACGGCCATACATCGGCAGAAGTCAGTGTCGGCATTCTGTTGGGGTTTTTTATTGCGATCGCCTTCAGTATTCTATAGCTGCCTGAAAACCGTGCGCTCGTGTCACCGGACTCCGCTTGCTTTTACCTTCTTTCTCTTCTCCTTCCTCGCATTTCATTTCGGCGTTCACGTCCTGCTTCCGACGAGCCTGGGTGCACAATCCGCGGCGCCCGTGGAATCGTTTCGGACCGACTCCGGCTACGGTCAGGAGCGCCGGTGGCAACGCTCACTGCCGGTGGTCGTACGGAATACCGCCGACACGAAGCGCTTTGCCGATGCCCTCGAAGAACGGCTTGGGCGTACCGTCGTGTCCCGATTCAACTTTCCGGTACACGTGTCGCGTTTTGACGGCGAAAGCGACGAGGTAGCCGTGAGTGACATTAGTCTGAGGCTGATGGAGGATGACCCGCGCCGTGATCCGTTCCTTCGTGCGGTACCCGAATTGTTTCGGGCCGAATGGAACAGCGCCGAGGCGCATCAGATTTACGTGGTCCTCGACAATTCCGATCGGTCGCCGAACGAGCTGACCACCGAGGTGCTGACGGCAGTTTCACAGATCCCGGGTACGGACGAGCGTGATGTCCACGTACGCCGACCCAGGGGTGATTTTTCGCTGCCGCTGCGTATCGTACCGCTCTCGGTCGTACCGCTGTTTATTGTGATGGTAAAGAAGCGCCGAATCGCGTTGATGTCTGTTGCGCTTCTTCTTCTGGGCTCTGCGGTCCCTGCGACCGGTTTTATGCCGTTTCTGTTTTTGACTCGAACGGCGGAGCTTTTCACCCTTTCGTTTGCTGCATATGCACGCAGCATCTTCACACGGCATCGCGGGAACGTTCATAACCGATTCAGGTCTCCGTTTTTTGTCCTGCTTGGATCGATCTGGTTGAGTATTGTTGTCACGGTGGTAGTAAGCTCGGCTCGGTCGGTGGGTATCGGGCCGGTGCTGCTGCTCGCAGCTGGATCAGTGCTTGCCGCCGCGATAACCTGGATGGTCTTTCTCAGACAGCGTAGACCCGATCATCCCCTCTTCGTAGCCGTTCCGCTGGTGCGGGAGTCCCCGTCGCTCCTTCCGCCGATCGCCATACTCACGCTTGTGACGGTGGTCATGGTCTCAGTGCTGCTTGAAGTGGAATCGTCTCAGGATGCCCTCAAAACTCCGACACCGGTTCTCCTGTCGCACGATGGTCGAAACGACATGAATCCAGTCGACCGGGCGCTCAGCGAGTTCGGGAGCGCTTCGGCGAACGACTATCAGGTTTCCGTCGGAACCTATCTCGCCCACCGGTATTATCAGACCGCGTTGTCTCATGTACCTGACCCGCGAGCTCTGGAGTTCAGGGTGCCTGAGCCGGGATACAGCATAGAACGACAACGGTTTGAACAACGAGCTGACGGGGGATTCGATACCTGGAACGAACAGGTCGTACGCTTTGACCTTCAATGGTTCGAGACCGTGCTCGATACGGCCGACGGCTTGCCTGCACGTCTGCTGCTTCGTGAACCTGGCCCCATGGTTGTCGATCTTCGACCGGTGCACACGGAAGGGATCGTGCGGCAGCCCGGCGATGTTCCGATCTTTGCCGTTATTGGTCTTGCGGTATTGACTGCGATCATGTACGCAATATCCCATCGACACGCACGTTTGAATCCGGGCGTCGCGAAAGTTCGTGTGGGTGTTTCAACGAAAACGAGCCGGCGCGCCGCCTGACAGCAGTCCGTTCATGGACGAATCCCTGTGTACAAACGGGTGTTGGTGCCCTATCATAAGAGCGGTATGAGTAAACCTTCTGTTGACATAGCCGACCTGGCGCATGTTTTCAAAGCGCTGTCCGACGAAACCCGTCTTCGTATCGTACGTCTTTTGATGTATGCAGATGAAGGCCTGTGTGTCTGCGAGCTCGTTTCGGCGCTGGAGCTCCCGCAGTATCAGGTCTCCCGACATCTCCGAGTTCTGAAGGATTCAGATATCGTAACGGTTGAGCGGCGCGGCACATGGTCATATTACCATATCGATCACGTCCTCGTACCTGATCCGGTTTTTACGGGGCTGAAAGAAGTTTTCGATTCCGCAGGGTGGATCGGCGACCGGGATCGGCAGAGACTGGATCAGCGACTCTCGTTACGGTCCGGGGGACTGTGCGTCGTGGGATTTATCGACGCACCCGAGATACGCGGTGCGCGTGTCTGAGGCGGGAGTACACCCCGGACCCGTAGCAATTCAACGGCGACTTGAGCTTCGAAACGAACACGCCGTGCCGGGTGGGGACGTCACCAAGATGGAGAGGAGAACGTACGAATGACATCAGGAGAACTGCGCAGTGCCATCGATGCTCATGCCTCCGTGCTGGTGTACATGACGACAACCGATTGCGGTGTCTGTAAGACGCTGCGTCCAAAGGTGGAAAGCCTGCTCGCTGAATCTTTTCCCGAGATGGTCTTCATTCCGGTACACCTTGATCAGTCGTCGAGTGACGTTGCGCGTGAACTTGAGGTGACTTCGGTACCGACTGTTGCAGCCTTTTTTCATGGGAAAGAGCACGTGCGGAAGGTCCGCGTATTTGGTATCGATGAACTCAAAGAGGCGCTGGACCGGCCGTACACGCTGCTCTACGCGTAGGTACTGTCCGCAACCGTGGTGGTAAAACGGATATAATCTCTTACAAAGCAAGGACGTAGCCACGCGTTACCGCGATTTTCTGATGTGCGAAGCGATATGAACTCGCTGGATTTCCTGCAGGATCTCCTGGGACCTGCCCCGGGCCAAGCGCTTTTTTTTCAGAGCAGCGATCCGTTCGTCTGAAACGGTGTCGGCAGTATCCGGTGAGATTGCACCGCACTTCAGAAGACTGCAGGTGTACCGACCCTCGTCGTAGCAAGGTCTCATGGAGCCCGCATTCCTGCAAGGTGTGGTATAATGCGCGGGTTGAAAACACTATCGTGGTATGTACAAATACTATGCTCAGCCTCGTGTGTGTTCCTTGCTGCGTGCGCGTCGGTACCGTCAGGCGCGCCGGACACCAATGGGTCCGCATCCGTTCCGCCGGTCGCCGACTCGGAAGGTCAGTCGCCCGATCAGCGGCATTCAGGCGGGGCAGCGAGCGCGCGCACCCGGGAAACCGACTCCCTTGGTGTGGCGCGCAGCCATATGGACCGAATGACCAGACGGGAACGAATCGCGCAGAGGTTTATCACCTTTGTCCCGCGAGGGCTCGACCCGTCGGCAAACGCTGCGCTGCAGGACGATAGTATTGACGTGGATTTTGTACGAATGGTTTCCGAGGCGCCTCCGGCAGGGTTTATTCTGTACCCGTGGAACTATGAGGGCCGAGATGATCTGATCGAGCTGACCGACCTCCTTCAGTCCATGGCAGACCGCCTGCAGCCGGGAAACTCCTTTCTGATTTCTGCTGATCAGGAAGGTGGTCGCGTCGCTGCGTTCAGATTTCCGGACATGGTGCGCGTCCCGTCGGCAGCCGACGTTGCGAGACACGACAATGAGCTGTTCGTCCAACGGCTTGCATATGTGCTCGGTATCGAATTGATTTCCATGGGTGTGAATATGAACCTGGCACCGGTGCTCGATCTTGTCGAAACGCCCGACGGGTCCATAATCGGCGATCGCTCCTGGGGCGACGACCCGGATCAGGTGTCACGGTTTGCATCCGCATCAATACGGGGATTCCGTCAAGCCGGTCTTATAGCCACTGCGAAGCACTTTCCGGGGCACGGGGTTACGCGAATCGACAGCCACGGCCGTCTCCCGGTCGTCGAGTACCGTATGGAGGACTTGATCGAGCGTGAGGTACAGCCGTTCGCGGCTGCAATAGAGGCAGGAGTCCCGGCGGTTATGACTGCACATATTCTCTTTCCACAAATCGACAACGAATTTCCGGTTACGCTCTCTTCGCTTTTTGTAAACGATCTTCTGCGGCAGACGCTTGGATTCGATGGTGTGGTCATAAGCGATGGACTGGAGATGGGTGCTTTGCGCGACGAGTACGATCTTGACACGACCCTGCAGCGGGCTATATACGCGGGAATAGACCTGATTCTTCTGTATGATCAGTACCGTCTTTCTGACGTCGTCGACCGGGTAGAACACTTGATAGGTGAAGGGCGCATAACGATGGAAGATATTGATCGTGGAGTAGAGAGAATACTGCTGTTAAAAGCCGCGCATGGCTTGCTGAACTGAAGCACAGGGAATACCGGGGGACGTCGTGGCTGGGATAATCTTTCTGAAAACATCCGACCGTAACGCTGCTGTCGAGTTTTACCGAACAGCCATGGGCATGACGGAATGGGTCGAACAACCGGGAATCAGCATTCTGCAACACGAAAATCTTCTGATTGGATTCATCCAGACAGACGGGTATCAGCATCAGGACGACTCGAGTCTTGTCACGTTCTTCTACCGGCAACGATCAGAAGTCGATTCCGCGTATCGAAGACTCGAACGAATGGCTGAAAACCGGCCGCAGGAGAATGCCCGGTTCAGGATATACAATTTTTATGCGAGAGATCCGGAGGGCAGACGTTTTGAGGTTCAGACCTTCCTCCACGATGTCCCCCCGGCTTGTGCAGACGACCGTCAGGACTGAGATTGCCTCTCGGTCCTGACGGTATTCTCCGTTCACGCGCCGATTTCAGCGCGGAGTGCTCGTACTCAGTTCTGCGCGGAAGCGGCCGCGTTTTCACCGGCTATGCGGCCGAAAACGATAATATCCGCGAGTGCATTTCCACCGAGGCGGTTTGCTCCGTGGACCCCACCGGTCGCTTCGCCTGCCGCATAGAGACCCGGCACAACGTCACCGTTTGTATCGCGGACTTCAGCCTCCGGGGTTATCGATACTCCACCCATTGTATGGTGTACCGCGGGGCCGACCTCGATCGCGTAGAACGGGGGGGTACGGATGTCTCGAGGAAGGCTTGAACGGTTGTAGTCAGAATCGCTACCCGCGTCTACAAGCTCATTATACCGGTCGACCGTGTCAGCAAGCGCCTGCGAGGGTGCGCCGAATTCTTCCGCCAGTTCTTCGAGTGAATCGGCCTCCATAACAAAACCGCGTCGGATATAACCCTCAAGCGCCGCGAGGCTCTCACGTATGTCGTTATCGAATACGAGGAAGCCGGTGCCTCCCTCCTGTGCGAGAAATGCCTCCGAAACCACGTCACGCGTGCCCATTTCGTCCACGAACCGCTCTCCATCGCGATTAACCGTGATGGCGCCATTTCCGCGTACTGCTTCGGTAATGAGTGCGCCGACTTCGGGCACTACGGTCGGGTGTGTCTGAATCTGTTCGAGGTCGACGAAGGCGACGTCTCTGTCACGAAGAAATTCGATGTGTTCTCCTGTAGCTCCGGGATGATTCGTTGTGCCGAATCCCTCAAGGTCAGGGTCAATCTCCGCAAATAGCGAATCGTTGGCACCGAAACCGCCGGTCGCAATGATAACCGCGCCGGCGCTGACGGTGTATTCCTCTCCGTCCCGATCGGTAGCGGTAACACCGACCGCGCGGTTATCGTCCATGCGAACTCCGGTAACTTCGTTCCATGTCCGAATTTCGATTGAGTCGTGCTCGTTGGCTGCGTTTTCCAGCGTCTGTACGATCTCGTTGCCCACTGGTGCTCCACCGGTCGGCCGATGCGTACGGTTGACCGAGCTGCCACCAAGACGACCGACATCGCTCATGTCGGCACCAAGCTCCACGAGCCACGCGACAGCGTCTGCGGCGTTCCCGGCCATGACTCTGACAAGTTCTTCGTCATTCAGTTCCTGTCCGCCGGTAAGTGTGTCCTGAATAAACAGATCGACCGAGTCTTCGATACCAAGGTCCGCCTGCTGCGGCGTTGCTGGTGCATTCATTCCGCCTGTGGCATAGAGCGTGTTTCCGCCGACCATAGGCATTTTCTCGAGCACCAGAACGGTTGCTCCTGCGTTTGCTGCCTCGAGTGCTGCGGCAAGCCCGCCGCCGCCGGCCCCCACGATAACGACATCGTAGTCCGGTTCAGCATCTGCGGCACGTTCGCCGTTCCCACACGCGCTGAGCGCCAAGGAAAACGCGATGGCACATATCATTAATGTCTTCATGATTCCCTTCATGATAGTCTCCTGTTTTACCGATAAATTAATACCGAATATGGTGTTTGCGTACCATACTGACTCACGGGCGTCGCGTAAACAGCACGAAACCCCTTGCACCATCATTTTCTGTCTTGAAATGGACCCAGGCGGTTTCTATAGTGTGCGCATGGAATACCACGTATCCACCCGGACCGGCCACGACGACAATACAGGAACAGCGGGACACCCGTTTCGCACAGTTGGAAGGGCAAGCGCCGTTGCAGTACCCGGTGATACCATCGCGATACACGATGGTGTATATCGTGAGCGGGTAAACCCGCCTCGCGGCGGAGACAGCGATCAGGCGCGCATTGTGTATCGTTCTGCGCCGGGCGAAACTGCGGTGTTGTGCGGTTCAGAGGTGGTGCGCGACTGGTCCTGCTGGCGGGAGAGTGTTTGGTGCACAAATATCGATAACACGATTTTCAGCTCTTATAACCCCTTCGCCACGTTAATCACCGGCGATTGGTTCGACAGCTATGGCAGAACTCACCATACGGGTAGTGTATTCGTGAACGGGCACTGGCTGATTGAAACCGACACGATCGACGATCTGATCGAACGGTCATTAGATGAAGGCGAAACCCGAAGATTCTGGTTTGCGGAGGTTGATTCCGATTCGACGCGCATCTACGCGGATTTTGGCGACATCGTTCCTGAGGATGCGCTCGTTGAGGTCACTGCTCGCGAGACGGTGTTCTACCCTGACGCGCCCGGTAAGAACTTCATTACAGTCCAGGGACTTGTGCTGCGTCACGCGGCGACTCCATGGGCGCCACCTACGGCTGAGCAGGTAGGGCTCATAGGCACACACTGGAGCTACGGATGGATCATCGAGAGAAACGAGATTGCGTATTCACGCTGTGCCGGACTCTCGCTTGGAAAATATGGAGACCAGTGGGATAACACCTCGGAAGACTCCGCTGAGGGCTATGTAGCTACAATAGAGCGAGCCCTTGCACGGAACTGGGCCTTCGGCCAAATCGGTGGTCATCTTGTGCGAGGAAATGTGATTCACGACTGTGAACAGGCAGGTATCGTCGGAAGTCTCGGCGCCATTGACTCGCTTATCGAGGACAACGAGGTCTCGCACATCCATGTTCAAAGGCGGTTTGGCGGTGCCGAGCAGGCAGGAATCAAGCTGCACGCACCGCTTGATACCGTCATTCGCAGAAATCGGGTGCATCACACGAACCGGGGTCTCTGGCTTGACTGGATGACTCAGGGAACGAGAGTATCCGGCAATCTCTTCTATGCAAACGATGTAGACGAGGACTTGTTTCTCGAAGTGAATCACGGTCCGTATCTCGTGGACAACAACACCTTTCTATCCCGAAACGCGATACGGGATTTGTCAGAGGGTGGGGCGTTTCTGTTCAATTATGTAGCCGGGATCATGCAGGTCTCGAGCGAGCCTCGCCGTAGCACACCGTGGATGGAGGCCGGGTCGACTGCGATTGCAGGACTCGCACCCGTCACGGGCGGGGATAATCATTTCTACGGAAACACCTTTGTCGGCCCAGGTGCGACAGCCGACGTCGTTCGCGACACGGAAAAGCACCACGGACTTAGGTGGAAGGTCGGCTTCGGCTTGTCCTGCTACGACGATTCCGAATTAGCGACGCAAGGACGTGCCAACAGGTACCTGCGCGGAGCGTCGGTGCTTCGAAGCGAAGGCCCCGATCAGGCCTTCACGCAACCGACCGGCGCTCCGGAGCGTGTAGCGCTCGACGAGCTCGGCGCAACTCGTGTTGCAGCGATCCCCTTCAGCCGTATTGCCGGATGCGCGGACGGGGTAATCCCGCGCAGTTTGTGGTAAAGTCTTGTCAGCATGAAAATCGCTCGTAAATTTCTCGTGATTTGCCTGCTCGGGCTCTTCGTGAGTTCCTGTGCAGTGCTTCAGGAGTTCCAGGAACCCGACGCGGACCATTCACAACCGACAGACTCCCGTTCGTCTGAAACGCCTGTACGCCCGCTACCGGGGGGCGAGGTTCGTGTAGAGGATGTCGGCGCGGTCTCCGACTTTGTGGTTGTGCTGGACAGCGACGGCCGTGCATGGCGATTCGGTGCAACCGACAGGAGCCTCGGTGGCCCACCGTGGGCGGGAGCTGTAGAGGACACTTCGCCGATCAGAGCGTTCGAATCGAGAGACTGGATTTCAGTCGGAGTCGGCTCGAATCATCTCCTGCTCGTATCGCGCGATGGCGAACTGTACACCTGGGGCAACAACACGGGTTCCGTGCTTGGTCTCGGCGAAGCGTTTTCGCTCTCGCGCTTCTCGGTTGACGTGAACCGGATCGCAGCCAGCGAAGCCTGGGGGCGAGCGTTCGCCGGAGAACAGAGCTCGTTTGCTGTCACTCGAGACGGACGCGTATTCGCGTGGGGGAATCCTTCGAGTGGTCGTCTCGGTCTCGGTCCGGTTACTCCCGATAATCCCGCGATGACCCGCTTCGAGTACTGGGGACCCGCCGATAGTGTCGAAGAACTCGGTGTGCCGAATCCGGAACCGATTACCGGTCTCAGTGATATTGTGAACCTGGCAATCGGGCCGTCCTTTGTGCTGGCCCTGGACGCGAACGGCCGCGTATTTGCCTGGGGAGACAACGCCGACGGGGTGCTTGGAACAGGTGACCGTGAGTCCCGTAGCACACCTGTTGGTATTGACTTCACCACGAGGGTTTCAGACATTGCTGCCGGAGCGTACACGTCGTTTGCGATCACGGATAGCGGACAACTCTACGGATGGGGGGGTAACCGATACGGCGAGCTCGCGGACTCGCCGAACCCGATGGAAGTCTCGCCCGTGACATTATTTGCGGATCGACGCTGGCGCGATGTTGCAACCGGACTGCACAGTAATATCGGAGGAAGCACGACGCCCATCGTGTACGCGATTAGCGACATGGGGTGGCTGTATTACTGGGCGTCCGGCGAGCGGCAGCCCACAGCCCTCGCAAACGATATTGGTGGCTGGGTATCGGTTACCGTGAGCGAGAGGCGCATTATCGCGATTCGGCGGAATGGAGCACTGTACACCTGGG
This sequence comes from Spirochaetaceae bacterium, assembly GCA_046542845.1. Lineage (GTDB taxonomy): Bacteria > Spirochaetota > Spirochaetia > DSM-27196 > SKKC01 > SKKC01. The sequence continues at coordinate 53,042 of JBKHAN010000006.1, read as the reverse complement.
TGCATGGTGAGCCTGTTCCGCCGTCGCGGTTTGTACTTCGCTGAAGACTATCTAGGAGCGACCGAAGATAAAGTCCTGAAGAATCTCCGTGAATCGCTGCGGATCCTCAACCATGACGCTATGGCCGACATTTTCCAGAAACACGACTGAGCCTGCCGGGAACGCGTCGGCTGTCTCCTGTGCCATCTCTCTGGTGATAATAATGTCGCGGTCCCCGTGAACGACACGCACCGGCTTCGGAAAGGTCATGGTTCTGCCTGCAACCGAAAACGCGTCAAGCGCGCGTGCGTTACCTTCAAAGGCGATCGCGTTCATGTTCATAGCCCCGTCGACGAGGCGATCGAGAAAATCGGGATCGCGAAGGGTAGGGGTGGTTGCCGCGAGGGCTTGCAGGAGCATGTCACGGTTGGTTCGGAACATCTCGATTGCGGCATAGTGTTCCTCGGGTGTGTGAAGACCACCAGGAGCGCAGCTGTCCACCAGGAGCAACGAGGAAGGCAGGTCCGGGTAACGCACCGCCAGGCTCATCGCAACGCCGCCGCCGAGCGAATGACCGACGACGACCGGATCTGTCAGGCCAAGTGTGGTGCAAAATTCGGCCATGAAATCTGCGTACAGGTCGATATCCGCGGTATCGATGTGACCCGATCCGCCGAAGTTCGGCATGTCGGGTGCGAAAACCCTGCACCCGTCCTGCGACATGACCTTCTCGAACCAGAGATTACACCCGGTGTTGCCGTGTATATACAAGATATCCTGACCATCAGTTCCTTCTTCGCGGTAGGAGATGCGTACATTGCGGATCGATACGGATTTTGTTTCCAACGACAACCTCCTTATTTTCAGACGACCAGTCCGCCGTCACAACGAACCACCTGTCCGGTAATATACGATGCCAGGTCGCTCGAAAGAAATAGAACGAGATTCGCGATTTCCTGTGGCTCCCCGAGGCGCTTCAACGGGGTCCTCGCCTTGATGCTCTCAAGAACTTTTTCAGGAACGGTTTCAATCATAGGCGTATTAATAAATCCGGGAGCCACAGCGTTCGCGCGGACCGCAGCTCCTTTTCTCGCGAACTCTTTGGCCCAGGTCTTGGCCATGGCAATGACGCCTGCCTTGGTCGCTGCGTAATTTGTCTGACCCATGTTTCCGTCGAGCCCCACGACGGAGGAAATATTCACAATTGCCCCTGACCCGTATTCCATCATTCGGGGGCCGATCTCGCGAGTCATGCAGAACACGCCTTTCAGATTTACGTCGATGACTGCCTGCCATGCGTCGTCGTCCATTTTGTTAATGACCGCGTCCCGCGTAATTCCCGCGTTATTCACGAGAACGTCGATTCGCCCGTGTGTCTGAATCACCTTTTCTACAAAGGCCTTGATGCTCGCGCTGTCGAGCACGTTGACCACTTCGCCGTGAACGGTGTCACCGCTGAGTGTAGCGAGGGCATCGTCGTTGATATCGAGCGCGTACACCGCCTCCGCGCCGTTCGCTGCGAATGTTTCGACGATTGTTTTTCCGATTCCGCGTCCACCGCCGGTTACGACACACACTTTTCCGTTCAGCATATATAACTCCTTTCTATCGTGCCTTTTTCAGGCGTTCTGTTCGTTCTCTGTTGTGCGTGGCAGTCGCTTACGGTCCCACCACGTCTTAATCTGGAAAAACCCGCCAAGTAGTCCCGACGGCATGAATATGACCAGAAGAATGTAGAGCGTCCCGACGAAGAGCATCGGATATCGTAAGATCTCCCAGCCGAGACTGCGGTTCAAGTCGAGGAGAAAGTTCTGTATCCAGGTCACGAATGCGCTGCCGAGTATGGATCCGTAGAGGGTTCCGGTACCCCCGACGAGGGTGATCAGGAGCGCGTTCAGGGTATAGGTGATGCTGAGGTAGTCGGTGTTCGCGAAGCGGACTATGACAGCAAAGACAAGGCCTGAGAAACCTGCTGCGACCGACGAGACGATGAGCGCAATAGTCTTGTACTTCTGTGTGTTGTATCCCAGAAACCGGGCGCGCTGTTCGTTTTCACGAATTGCCTGTAATACTCTTCCGGTCGGACTGAGCACGAAGGCGCGAAGCACAAAGGTCATGGCAATCAGGAACACGAAGGCGAAGTAATACGCGCCGAGTCTGCTACTGAACAGCGGTTCAAGCGCGACGCGCGAGAACCTCAAGGGGAGACCATCCTGGCCTCCTGTGACCGTTCTCCATCGCTCGGCAATATTCCGGACGATCTCGCCGAGGGCGAGGGTTACCATAGCCGCGGCGACGACCCCACCGGTTCGGAGTACTATCTTACTCATGACGTATCCGCCAATGACCGAGGCAACGAAAATCGATCCCGCGGCCATGAGAAAAAACCACAGATCGTTCTGTATATTCAGGAAAATGACGCCCATGTACACGCCGCTTCCGAAGAAGATCGCCTGTCCAAGGTTGATGAAGCCGGTGTAGCCGCGAAGAACGTCGTAGCTCATTCCGTACACGGCAAGGATAAATATCCTGCTCATCATGATCAGCTGGGTGTTCCGCATAAAAAGCGGTATTACGAGAAAAATGGTAGTGAGTGCCGAAAGCGCTATGAGTTTCGGCAGCCCGGGTTTCTTGTCGAAGGCAAGTCGTACGTTTGTTCCCATAGTAGATGCCTCCTCAGTCTGCGCGCGAAACGGCGAGTCCGAACAGGCCGTTCGGCCGGAACATGAGGACCAGTGCCATAATAAGGACATTCGCGACGACCGAAAGGCCGGGAACGGTCATCGCGATTCCAACGCCCATGAGCCCCAGGAAGATACTTCCCAGAAACGAACCCATGAAGCTTCCCAGGCCTCCGACAACGACAACTATAAAGGCCAGAATCTGATTGCTCATTCCCGCTGTCGATACCACGTTGCCGACGAGCGGCATGTACAACGCACCTCCGAGTCCGGCGAGCGCCGCGCCGGCTGCGAATACGATGGTAAAGTAGCGACGTATGTTAATTCCGATCGCCTTTACATGGTCAGGGCTTTGAAGACCGGCCCGAATGACCATGCCGACACGAGATTTCGTGAGTATACGATGAATAATGACCGCAATCAGCAAACCAACAATAATCAGAAAAACGTTATAGTGCACAATTCTCGCGTTCCCGATTGCTGATACGCCGCTGAGAAACGGAGGCCGGTCGATCGGGAAGGGGTTCGGCCCCCAGATCACACGAACGATGTCGGTAAACACGACCTGAATACCCAGCGTTATGAGAATCTGCGCCGGGACCCGTCCATAGACGCGATTGATAAAAAGTTTCTCGAACACCAGGCCCATGAGGAACACGAATCCCACTGCGATAAGCAGCGCGGCGAGAAAAATCCCGAGTTCTGCGACAAAGGGCAGCGATTCACCGGCGGGAAGCTGCACGCCTTGTATCGTGAGAATGTTACCAAACCGGGTTACCGGAACCGCCTCGGGAAACGTTGCCATGGCGACCCGCAGCCGTATTCCGTAATAGGACCACACGTACATGTATCCGCCCCAGAGGAAAAGCGTGCCGTGAGCGAAGTTAATGACGCCCATCATCCCGAGAATAATGGACAGACCGGAGGCCATAAGGAAGATTAACGCTCCCTGCGCCAGACCGTTGATGACTAAAGTGACCAGTGTACCCACACAGTACCTCCGTTGCAGGTCAGATACCCAGGTGAACGGCCTGGAGTTCCTTGTTCTTGATAAGGTCGGCTATACTGCCTGACTCGACCGTCTTTCCTTCGTTAATGATGTAGAACCGCTCTCCGACTGCGCATGCCATTGCAAAATTCTGCTCGACCAGCAGTACGGTTGTTGTCGTGCTGATCTTTTTCAGTGCTTCGGCAAGCGTCTCGATAATGACGGGTGCGAGACCTTTGCTCGGCTCGTCGACCAGGAGTATCCGGTTGTTGTTTACCAGGGCGCGGCCGACCGACAGCATCTGTCGCTGCCCGCCGCTTAAGGTTTTCGCAAAGCGCTTATACGCCAGCTTCAGGTCAGGAAATAAATCAAGAACCCAGTCGCGGCGATCCTTCGTCTCGGCGTCTTCCTTCCACATCGCAATGCGCATGTTTTCTTCGACCGTCAGCAGGTCGAATATTCCGTAGTCCTCCGGTACGTATCCGATGCCCTTTCTTTGTATCGCGTGGGTTTCCTTTCCGACGAGGCTCTCGCCATCGAAATCGAGTATCCCCGATCGCGTCTGTACCAGTCCCATAATGGTTTTCAGGAAGGTCGTTTTACCCGCGCCGTTACGACCGAGAATAACCACCGCCTCGCCGGCTGTAACCTGCAGGCTGACATCATGAAGAATAGTATACGGGCCAATGAACGAGACGATGTTTTCGGCTTTAAGCAGTGGTTGCATCGAGCACCCCTCCTCCGAGATATGCTTTCAGCACTTCGGGATTCTGTGAGACGTCCGTCGGGTTGCCGTCGGCCAGTACCTTTCCGTTGACCAGGATAATCAATCGATCCGACAGCTGCTTTACGAGGTCCATCTTATGTTCAATGAGTACCACCGTGGTGCCGCGCTGGTGAGTGTCGCGCATGATATCGATCATGACAGGCACCTGTTCTATCGCCATGCCCGCCGTCGGTTCGTCGAGAAGCAGAACCTCCGGCTCAAGCGCGAGTACCATGCCGAGTTCGAGTTTGCGTTGTTCTCCGTGCGTGAGACTTGCGGCAAGTGCGTCCCGTCTGTGCGGAAGCAGGACCCGTTCCAGAATCTCGTCGGTTTTTTCGTTTACCGCGGTATATCGGCGGTGGCTTCGAAAAAGTCTGTAGCCGACCTTACCGTGCGATTGTGCGGCAAGACGAATGTTCTCGTGTACGGTAAGCATGGGAAACACGTTTGTCAGCTGAAACGAACGTCCCATACCGATCGCTATACGCTCCGTCGCCGAATACGCGGTAATATCGGTTTCCTTGAAGAATATTCTCCCGGCAGTCGGCTTCAACAGACCGCTTATGAGATTAAAATAGGTGGTTTTCCCGGCGCCGTTTGGCCCGAGAATCGTCGTGAACCTGCCTTTCTCGATTTCGAGACTGACATCGTTTACGGCTTTAAGGGCACCAAAGCTCACGCTCAGGTTCTCTGTCCGCAATATCGCTTCCGGCATATCTGTAACGATCCTTCCTCTTCCGTAAGTTTCTCAGGGAATTGCTGGTGCACACCCGAAATCGGATGCGCACCAGCCTGTGACATGTTTACCCTATACCGATGTATGTGAATCAGCGAGTATGAGTCGTCTGAATCGGATCAGATACGTCGTCGCGCGGGATCACACGGATCAGCTCGGGGACAATGTGGTCCACTCCGTCGACGCGGGTGAAGCGAATCTCGAACAGCGACTGCTGAGCCTGATGATCTTCGCTCCTGAAGTAACGCATGCCGGTCGGGGAGTCAAACTCCATGCCTCGCATGGTATCGATGAGCGCTTCAGCGTCGGTATCACCGCCGGTCTCCTCGAGTGCCGTCACGACTGCCATGGCTGCTGCCATACCGCCGGAGACGAAAATGTCGGGCGGCATATCGTGGCGTTCGGTATGCTGTTCTACCAGCCACTCGTTGACCGGATTCTGTGCAACAGAGTGGTAGTACACGGTGAAACCGGTATTTCCTTCCATTTCCTGCATGGTGCGGAGAGCCGCGATTTCCGGCGCTCCGGTTGATACACGGAAGTCTTCGAACAGTCCCTGCTCGGACATCTGCCGCCAGGGGTTATTCGCACCGGCCCAGATCACAAAGACGTAATCGGGATCCGCGTTTCGTATCCTGGTAATAAAGGGTGTAAAGTCAGTCGCGTCGGGTGGCGCAAACTCTTCGAGTATGACCTCTCCGCCGTCGGCTTCAAGCGCCGCGCGAAAGGGCTCTGCGTATCCACGACCGAACGCACCTTCCGGAGCAAAGACCGCAACGCGGGCATCGGGGATCTCGTTGATAATGATCGCCGCCATTGCGTTGGAGTCCTGAGCGGTATTACGACCGCTTCGAAACACGTAGCGATTGGATGCTTCTCCGGTGAGGAAGTCCGCCGCAGCCGGTTCCATGAGCAGGATCCGCTCGTACTCCTCGAACAGTGGGAGAATTGCAAATGCATCTGCAGACGAAGCCGGTCCCACGACTATGTCCACACCGTCCTCGTCGAGCAGCTTGATTGCGCGTTCGCGGGCGACTTCGGGTACCGTTGTGGTGTCTTCCCAGATGACGCGCAACGGGCGTCCGGCAACTTCCATGGTTCCGTCCGTAGCGTACTCGAGACCGAGCTCGAATCCCCTCTGCATCTGCTGACCGTAGTCCATGAGCGCACCGCTGAGCGACGTGAGCCCGCCGATGAGAATCTCGTCCTCAACTGCTTCTTCTGCTTCGCCGCTTGCGAACACGGAGACGGGTAGAAGCATTAAAATGGTAAGTAAGCCTGCCATAAGCATTGACTTCTTCATGTAAACCTCCTGAATTTCAGTCGGGTTTATGTCCCGATTGATTCCTCATTAAAGTGCGGCTCCCCAGCGTACGACTGTGGAAGCCCAGACAAACCCCAGACCGGCGCCTACGAGAACGGTGAGATCTCCGTCCTTGAGCCGACCGCTTTGAATTCCCAGCTCCAGCGAAAGAATCTGGTCGTTCTGGCCAATGTGCCCGTACTGGTCCAGATATGTCGTCTGCTCGTCGGACAACCCGAGTTCTGCCAGCACCGCGTCGTGAGCCGATTTTTTGAAGTGCAGAATGGCCAGATAATCGATATCGTCCTGGGTGTATCCGCTGTCGGCGAGACTCTCCCTGACCACGTCAAAGAAGTTTGGCAATGTACGTTCACCGAGTTTCTTTTTGAATGCGTCGGAGTCGGCAACTTCGAAATGTGCATGGCTCAGGTCATTCTTTTCAGGCGGCCAGGCTTCAGTCCCGAGGACCGGCACAATGCAGTCGCGAGCAAACGAACCGTCACCTTTAAAGCTGCTCTCGAGAATCAGGTTGCGATCGTGGTTTTTGCGAAGGACAACGGCGGCGCCTCCGGCGCCCAGGTCCAGCATGAAACGGGTATCCGGTACCGAGAGGTCAATGAGATCGGCGTTGCGGTACCCGCTTACGATGAGTACCGTGTTGACCTTCGGTTTTGCGAGCATTATCGATTTCGCCGTATCGAGGGCTGCCATCATGGAGCCGCACATGGCTTCCATGTCGAAGCTCCAGGCGTGTACGGCACCGATTTCCTCGGCGATTGCAAGTCCTGCAAGCCAGCACGGATAGTCCTTGTGTTGTGCTCCATTCCAGATCACCAGATCTATGACGCCCGGGTCGATGCCTGCGTGCTCGATTGCCTTCAACGCCGCCTTGCGGCCCATGACACTGGTAGTATCACCAGGGCCGGGCACGGGCTTTCGATAGACGCCGAATTTCTCCTGGATAATGTGTTCGGGGATATCTGTTTTGGCTGCAATGTCAGCAGCGGTCATGAAGTGATCGGGTATGTAGGTTCCCATCCCCATGATTCCAACGTTCATTCTTTCTGTGCTCCGTCTGCTATGTATAAAGTGAATGGTGAATCGACTCTCATTTATTAGGCATTCTCATGCTGAAAATACCCGGAGTCAAGCGAAATCACTCGCGCTGAAGCACATTTTTACCGCTTTACCGCTCGAAAGGAGGCGGGCTATACTCCACCGGTAGTAAGAGTGAATCATTTCTCATTCACTGGAAGGGGTGCCCGTGGCTAGAGAGCAGCAACGTACCGCAACGCGAGAACGGCTTCTTGCCGCGGCTGTCGAGCTATTCAGCAGGAACTGGATCAGTCAGGTCTCGGTCGCCGACATCTGCCGTACTGCCGGAATGTCCAATGGAGCCTACTACCGGTATTTTTCGTCCCGGGAAGAGATTTTCCTCGAAATACTGAACAGATATTACACCATGCTGTCGTCTGCACTGGAAACCGTCGACGGCGACTCCATCGAGCAGCGAATCGCGAATTTGTGCATGGTGGTCTTTCGGCTCTCTGAAGAGCAGCGTGATATCACGCAGGTTTTTCGGCAGGGTCAGTACCGGTATTACGACTACGAACTGAAAATCAATCAGCTCTATGAACAGCACTTGACGCATACGCTTGGTCGGACTCCGTCGGCTGGTGAACTGATTTTCGTGATGGCCGGTATACGCTTCTCGGCGTTCAGGCGCACCTACCACCAGGTTGCGATAGACGCGGACGCTGTGACCGATCTTATACTTCGCGGGGTTTTTCGTCGCGATACACCCGACTGGGAGCGGGTGTTCGGCATAGATGTGCAACCGCTTCCCTTGAAGCTCCAGGAAACGACGCCCGAGAAGCTGCTTGCAAGCGGTAAAAGCATACTCGGAAAAACCGGGTTTCACGGCATGAACATTTACCGCCTCACCAGTGCTTCGGGGCTGGGGGTAGGCACCTTCTATAATTATTTCGAAGGCAAGGAGCAATTTACCGAAAAGATAATCGAGATGATCAGTCATCAGATTCGACAGTTTATCAGCAGCAATCTCGAAAGCGGGATCAGCAGGCTTGAGAAAGAACTGCAGGGAATGGTGCTGTTTGCCTTCTATATCAGTAACGTCGATCCGAGTTGTTACAATATTGTTCGCGAAGCCGAGTTTGTTACCCCTGCTGCGGTCCGCCGCTACTACGATGACTTCGCCAAGGGCTACGCCAAGTCGTCTTCAGGACTTCGCATAACCGATTCGTGGCTCGCAGGAAACATGCTCATGGGATTGAGTCATTATTTCGGTCTTGCCGTGCTGCACGACCCGGCAGGCTACCAGGAGGCATCCCGCAAGACCCTCAGAGATATCAGCAGCCTGCTTACCGACGGTCTGAAATCAAACCTGTAAAAATATACGCGCGAGCTTCACGACGAGGATTCGCGTACGCTTCACCGAAGGTGTACGCAATTCCACGTTGCTTGCAGCGCTGTGGACGCTAATGATACTGTAACGACATTGCGCTCATTACTCGGCCGTTCGTTTTCCTGGCCAAACAGAACGTGTGTGCGGGTGTCTGCTGTTGAAATCTATATCGCTTATCTTCGGAACAACGAATAGTCTCCCGGTAGGAACTCCCGCGCAGGAATTCGAGCGCGTATATCAACGAATCTACAAGCCTTTTCTCCGCGTACTGTACAACATGCCGAATGTTCCGCTGACGCTTCATTATTCGGGTACGCTACTCACGTGGCTCGACGCAAGCCATTCGGAGTTTACCGATGTACTCGGCGAAATGGTCCAGCGCAAACAGGTCGAGATGCTCGGGGGAGGGTTCTGGGATCCCGTTTTCAGCCTGATACCCCGGCAGGATTCGCTCGGGCAGATCGAAGGGCTCACGACATTTCTCAGAAAACGTTTCGGTCGGCGGCCTCGCGGGGCGTGGATTACCGAGCACGTCTGGGAGCCCTTTCTCGCTTCGACTCTCCGGAACAGCGGCATCGAGCATATATTTCTCGATGATCATCATTTTAAGGTCGCAGGTCTTCATTCGGAAGAGCTGGTCAAGCCGTGCCTGACCGAGGATCAGGGAAAGGTGGTGGTTGTTTTTCCGGTTCGACGGAGCCTGGAAGAACACATAGGCGTCACACCCCCGGAAGTCGTTCTTGAAAAAATCAGTTCGCTGGCAACAGACGACGGCACGGGCGTCGTATCGATGATGTACGATGGCCGGCGCTACGCGAACGGAAGCGCCCTGTCGCACCCGGAATACGACGACCGCTGGCTCGAGCGGTTTTTGAGCCTTGCCCAGAAAGAATCGGACTGGCTCACGCTCACGACCCCGGTTCGCTATCTGAAGTCCGGTCTTCCCCGCAGGCGGGCGTATTTTCCTGCCACGAGTCACGACGACATGATGCTCTGGACGCTGAATCCACAACGACAGCGTACGCTGCTGCACGTGAGGTCGGTACTGAATGGAAGCGACGAAGACGACGGTTACCTCGCAGGTGGCTTTTTCAGGGACTTTCTGACCCGTTATCCCGAGAGCAACATGCTTTATGCGAAGATGCAATACACCCACGTACTCGTGAATCAGATACGCGGTGACAAGTACCGAAAACAGGCTGCGCGCGAAGAACTGTGGAAGGGACAGTCGCATACCGCCTACTGGCACGGGGCTGCCGGCGGTATCTATCACAACCATCTCAGAAAGGCTGTGTATCGATCGCTTATTGAAGCAGAGAAGGTCACGAGAGAAAAAGGCATATTTATACCATCGATTGTCTCGGTCGATTACGATATGGACGGGCTCGACGAGTACCTGTACCAGGGCCAGGAGATGAACGCATACGTGCACCGCGAGGGGGCGCGTCTTGTCGAGCTCGATTATTTGCCCGCACCGTGGAACTACATGGACGTCATGTCGCGCCATATGGAGCGCTACCACGAGGAGCTCGGTGACGATACCTCGTTTGACCGCTATACGAGACGGTCGTTTATTGATCACTTTTTTTCGAGTGACAGCACGATACAACAATTCGACCGCATGCAGCATGTTGAGCACGCCGAGGTATATACGTGCATGTTCTCAGTCGAAGAGTACAACAGTACCGGTAATTACCTTACCCTCGACTGCGAGTTCGACTTGACGACGGACACCGGAGTCTCCCGCATGAAGCTTCGCAAGCGGTTTCATTTCGGAGAGAGCACCGTCAGTGCAGAAATGCGGCTGGAAAACCTCTCGACCGATGTTGTTGCGGGGTGTTATGGCTGCGAGCTTAATCTCGGGTTCGTGTCGGATCAGGTTGACGCGCTGAGAGTGCACGTGTTCCCGGAGTCGGACCCGGCAATTGCGCGAAAGACGCTACTGAGGAGAAGCAGATCGAAAGAGAATCCTCAGGCGGCTCACACGGAAGTCGGGCCCGCCATGCAGGTCCTTTCGGACGCCGGTACAATTATATACGAAGACCTCGTGAACAGGATCGACCTCTCGGTTTCGTTCCAGCATCCGGCCGACGCATGGAGCCTTCCCGTTATTACCCATTCCATGCACGAGAACCATCTCGACAGCATTTATCAGGGGTCCACGCTCGTTCCGAGGTGGCGGTTTCAGCTGCAGCCCGGTGAGTCGGTACAGTACGGCGTCAGCGTCAAGATGGGGCGTTCCTGATCCTACGGTGTGCTCGCGAGACCTTCGTCGAGTATCGCTCTGATCCACCTGAGGCTGTCTCGAGCCTCGTCGCCGTCGACGAGAAGAAATTGATACAGCGCTTCCCGCGCATTACCCCGTTCGTACTCGCTTCGTCCAAGGTAGTATCTGGCCGTTGCGCTCTCGCTGCCCGCAGCCTCGTGAGCGAGCAAGAGGCGCAGATCCATGGTGGCGCGCTCGCTGTCCCCCGTCCGGGCCCACATTTCTGTTATCTGTCGAAGATGGCTGTTTTCGACGGATAAGGCTTCATCCACCGTTGGCCGCGCTGCGGGAAGCTGTTCGTCCCTCCGCGATTGCTCGGTGAATGTCGACACCATACGCTCCACCGCGGCTCTTGTGCGCTCGTTAAGGGCGACAGGCTGAACACGTTCAAGCGCAGGCGGTGGCACCTCGCGGTCAGAGTGGATACCCAGGTCCGAACGGATGTCCAGGATCGTTTCACGCCTGAGGGTACGCTCGCTCCCGATGCGTGTATTAACGGGCGGCGCGGGCATGGCCGGTCCCGTTGAAACGGCAGACCGGAGCGTGTTCACACCCGCGCGCAGCTCCGGGAAGCGTCCTTCATCAAACGCGTCTGATTTGACTGCCGTGTACCAGGCCGGGATGCCCGGTACAAGCTCGTCCTGAAGCTCTACGGTCGTACCTTCGGCACGACCCACAACGTGATAGGACTGGTGCATGTCGGTACCCGATTCGGGCTGTTCGAGCGTCCTGAGTATGATGATGCTTACCGTCTCGCTGCTCGTTCTCACGCTCAGACGCACGCTGTCACCCTGAGGCACCGCACGCATGCTCAGCACTTCCTCGGGCTCTGCCTGTTGCCCCGGATCGGAGGGCTCCAGGGTTACCAGTACGGCACGCTCGGTCGCGTTCTCGCCGGGCAGGACACTGTTCGACGGCTCGCGATTCTCGTCTTCGGTCACAACGGCGAAATGGTACTCGCCGCGTTCTTCGACCTGCTCGGTATACTGTTCGCTCCCTGCGGGCAGGACCGCGACAAGCTGTGCCTCGCCAATGTTTTCCCCGGTAACAGGTTCGTCGTGCATAAAGACAAAGAAACGCTGCTCGTACATATCGGGAATGCGCCAGCGCAAGCGAACTTCACCGCCGCGCACCCCTATCGCGAGTTGCTCGGGAACCGCCGCGGTCCCATCGGCCTGAATCGAAAAAAGCGAAAACAGGAACATGATGGATATAAACGCCGAACGACGGGACAATAGCGACCTCTGCACTCGTACACTCCTTCTTTTTCTGTTCATCGGCGAAAACCACCCATCTCTGCAGTGGTCCTCCTTGGCTCTCATGGGTATCATATGCGAGATTACCGGGTAGATTATACGGATCGGTCACCCGCACTGATCATACACAGGAGCGTACATCCATGTTTGAAGAACTGAAAGACCAGGTCGTTCGCCTGCACGAAGACATCCTTGCCACCTGGAGGTCTCTTTGACCCGGATACGATAAGGTACCGTATTCAGGAGCTCGAAGAGAAAAGCGCCGTACCGGATCTCTGGAACGATCGCGAACGAGCTGAACAGGTCATGTCGGATCTGAAACGTCTGCAGAACCGGCTTCTGCCGTGGGAGGCTTTGAAGACCGAGAGTCAGGATGTACTGGATCTGCTCGAACTCGCGCAGGACGAAGGCGACCAGGCGACTGCCGACGAGCTTCGAGCCCAGTTACAGCAGATGCAGGCGCGCTACGAAAAGCTTCGGGTTCTCGAACTGCTGAGCGACGAAACAGATGCCAGCCCGGCATTCCTGACCATACACTCAGGCGCAGGCGGCACGGAGGCTTGCGACTGGACATCCATGCTTCTGCGAATGTATACGCGCTGGCTCGATTCGCACGACTACAAGTACCAGACCATCGAATTTCTCGAAGCCGAAGGTGGGGTCAAGTCAGTGACGCTTGAGGTAACCGGCGAATACGCCTACGGCTATCTGAAAGCAGAGACGGGGGTACACCGGCTTGTCCGGATTTCTCCCTTTGATTCAAGCGGCAGACGACACACATCCTTCGCCTCGGTCTACGTCAGTCCCGTTATCGAAGACGATATAGAGGTCGATATCAAGCCCGATGAGTTGCGGGTGGACACCTACCGGGCACAGGGCGCCGGCGGACAGCACGTCAACAAGACCGACAGCGCGGTGCGCATGACCCACTTGCCGACCGGCATCGTCGTGCAGTGTCAGAGCGAACGAAGCCAGCACAAGAACCGGTCGACGGCCATGAAGGTGCTGCGAAGTCGCCTCTACGAGTATTATCGACTTGAACGCGAGGCGGAGCAGGACGCAAAGGCCGCCGAGAAGAAAAACATCTCCTGGGGGAATCAGATCAGAAGCTACGTGTTTCAACCCTACACCATGGTGAAGGACCACCGCACCAAGGCGGAGACCTCAAACGTGGATGCGGTCATGGACGGCGATATTGACGAGTTCATTGAGGCGTGGTTGCGGGTACAATGGGAGCCGGCTACGGTGGAATAGCAATGACACATATCGGGACGTCCGCAGCCGGGCATACACCAATCAGGGTTCTCGTCGTGGATGACCTCGCCTTTATGCGTGAGGCGATCCGCGACGCCCTGTCGGGAACCGATATAGTCATCGTCGCCGAGGCGTATAACGGTCGGGATGCGTTGACCATGTATCAGACTCATAAGCCCAACGTCGTCCTGCTCGATATCGCGATGCCCCATATGGACGGAATAACCGCGCTTGGTCGGCTCATGCGTATCGATCCGTCGGCACGCGTTGTCATGTGCAGTGCCATGGACGAACAGAAGCTGATAATTCGGGCCATACAGCTTGGTGCCCGTGACTTCGTGGTAAAGCCATTCCGTTCAGAGCGCATCGTCAGCGCAGTGCGCAAAGCTGCCGGAAAGCGGGAGTACCTGTGAGCGCCCGGTTTCTCCGCCGTGCGGCAGTAGCGGGGGCAGCCCTGGTCCTCGTAATCGCAGCGCGATCCGTCGAAGCAGATGACCTCCCGGGGGATGACCGCGAACACTTGAGTGTCGCTTTCGCAGCGCTGGCTTTGGATGGCGTACCTCCCGAGTATCAATATGTGGCACTGAGCCTCCCGCGGTTGTTGCAGGAGCGCCTCGTTGAAGCACCGGAACGAGTACAGGACCGGTCCGAACGCGACGCATACGCGACCGTTCTGATACACGACGCGGTCGCATCGATCGAGGCTGATATCAGTTCGCGGATCGCGGCGCGAGACGAGCTTCTCTTTGACCGCTCAGAGGATGCGCCGCAACGGCTGGACGAGATTGCCGGGGAGATACGCGAGCTTCGCGAGCGTCGCGACGCGCTCCTGGCAACGAGACCCGGCGATATCGAAATACAGGACCGCGTACCCCTGCGCTTTGAGGAGGAGCAGATCCCGGACCGAGGCCTTCCCGACGGCGGCGACCCCCCCGACGTCGACCTGCTGATTTCGGGCAGACTGGGCTACGACGACGGTTATCTCGTTGTCCGACTGGGTCTCTACCGCTCGGTGACACAGGACTCGCTCATGCTTCCATCGCTCCTGCTGCGTCCCGAAGACGTGAACGACGAGGTGGAACCGCTCGCTCAGCAACTGGCGCGCCTTCTTCTCGGTCGTGAGTTTGCCTCCCTGACCGTTGAATCCGGGAGCACCGACGCGGCGGTTTTCGTTAACGGAGCGCTTTCAGGATTCGGAAGGGTAACGCTTCCGTACGCGGACCCGGGCCTGTATGACATACGCGTGACTTCGCCGGGTTATCGCGACTTCGAGACGGAGCTGCGCCTCGATACCGGTGAGCAGCGCGACGTTGGCGCCGTTCTCGAGCGAAGCACGCGGGAGCCGCTTCGAATTGTCAGTGAACCCGCGGGGGCAGACCTGTACCTCGGTGCCGAATACGTAGGCCAAACACCGTTCACGCTGGACAGACCGGCCGGCCCTCGGACAGCGGAACTGCGACGCGAGGGGTTTCAGCCACAACGTTTTGTGGTGAACACGAGCGGTCCGTCGGAACGGGTCGTCACGCTTGTCGAAGTGGACCGTGATCCCCGGCAGGAACTGATCGACCGTCGCGAGGGCTTCTATCGTTCGCTCGGATGGTTCGCGCTGAGCGTACCTGTGCCGCTTATGCTCGGCGGGGTTTTTCGGAGCGAGGTCGCCTATATTCTTGGAAACCAGGCTATACCCCCGGAGGAGGTCAGGCAACGGGGTGAGTATCTCGCTACGATACAAACAGCCCAGGCGGCAGGGGTCGTCGTGAGCGGCGGGCTTCTGATAAACTCATTTGTGCAACTTGCCCGCTACATACAGGCAGGCAGATACTATCACTCAGATTGACAACGGGCTGTAGAAGCATGAAAAAAACCGGTCTTGGTGCGAAAATTCGAGCTCTGTTCACTGGTTCTAAAGTCGACACAGCGCTCATGGAACGTCTGGAAGACGTCCTGATCGAGGCAGATGTCGGGTCAAGACTTGCCGCGGAAATCGTCGAGGACGTGGAGGCAGAAGCAGCCCGCGCTTCGGACCGCGATGCAATTCTGAAGGTGCTTGCAGATCGGCTTTCGCAGTCGGTGCGAGCCGTTGATCTGAGGCCCGATTCCGACGCGCCGTTGACGCTGTATCTGGTTCTCGGGGTCAACGGAACCGGTAAGACGACCTCCTGTGCGAAGCTCGCGAAATACTATCGGGATGTCTGCGGAGTCGAGGGCGTGGTACTCGCTGCGGGTGATACGTTTCGCGCTGCGGCCGTTCAGCAACTCGTGACCCACGGAGAGCGTCTCGGGATCAGGGTCGTTCAGCAGGGGCAGAACGCCGATCCTGCAGCAGTTATTTTTGACGCCCTCGAGAGCGCGAACGCTCGCGGAGAGCGTCTGGTTATCGCCGACACTGCGGGCCGCATGCATACGCGCAGCGATCTGGTCGCTCAGCTTTCGAAGATTGACAAAGTGGTTCGTCGGCAGATAGACCCGGCGCATTACCGCAAAGTCATGGTAATCGATTCTACTACGGGACAGAATGGTTTCCGCCAGGCGGAGCTGTTTCACGAAGCAGTCGGTGTCGACGCAGCCGTTCTCGCGAAATACGATTCCACTGCGAAAGGCGGTATCGCGGTGCAGATTTCCCGTTCCCTCGAGATTCCCTTCGCATTTCTCGGCACGGGCGAGACATACGGCGATCTTGTACCATTTTCGACGCGCGATTACCTCGGAAGGCTCATCGGAGATATCGACGGCGATACGACCGAAGACGACTGATCTTATGATCATACCGGGCAGATCTGCGATTGCATTCACCGCGTTGTGCGTATCCGTTGTATTCGGGGCGGTACTGCCGCTGTCCGCTCTGTCCGAAGGACTGTATCGATCGAACGCTGTCGGCATGACGCTCGAGCAGATTGGAGCGGTTTCGTCTGAACGCCCGCCGGTGGACCAGGTTCCCTACGTCCTGCGAATTTCCAGTGAGACCGCGCCGGGCGACTCGACGCAACGCTTCGAGCGCGTGCTCGAAGGCCCTGACGGGCCCGAGGCACAAAGCGTCATCGATATCCGGAATGGTCGGCGTATCCGGGAACGCGAGATACAGGAAGACGGGTATATCGAGCGTCTCTACACGGGAGGAGGGCTTGTCGATCGTGTTGTGGTCCACGACTCGGATGGTCTGCGCGAAGAGCGGCGCTACCGGTACGTCGACTCGCGTCTCCTTGAGGTGCGAACAGAACACCGGAACCCGGACGAATCGTACCGGGAGCTGTATCGATACCGGACCGACGGCAGGTTACGGTCGGTGACCCGCTTGTACGAGTCCGGGCTTCAACGCTCGAGCGAGTATATGTTTTACGGTGAACGCCTGGTAGAGGAGTGGCATTTTGACGGCCGGGAAGACCTGTTTATTCGGTATAACGATGATTCGCGTCTGGTCAGGGTTGAGGTGTACAGGGACGGTGAGTTGTACGAGGAGGAGCGACTGGCGTGGCGTGCGGGAGGGGATCGCACCGGCCCGGTTCTCGAAGAACAGATGCGATTCGACGCCGAAGAGTCGACAACCGAGACCCTGCGGTTTGACCCGGAAGGTCGCGTGATCGCGCGGCGTACGGATCGCGACGGAGAAACGGTCTCCGAGCAGCGTATGTTGTACGAAGACGACCTGCTGGTGAGGGAAGAACTTGAGCGCAGCGACGGGTCGAGCGAACTGCAGCTGTTTACCTATTCAGACGATGGAGAGCTTGTCCGGTCACTGCGTTCACGTGACGGCGTTCCGATCGTCCTCCGCGAGCATTCAGAGGATGAAACCACGCTTGAGACGCGGTACGTCGACGGTGAGCCCGCGCTGCGCATAGAGTTTCGGGAGGGCCGACGTGTCCGTGAAGCGGTTCTGGAACAGGGAGAGGTTGTCCGTGAACGCGTCTTTTAATCGCCTGCGCTGGCTTCTGCTTGTGTCGGGCCGTCATATACAGTCGCGCCGCGAAAGCGACGGAAACACAGCCTCACGCCTGAGCGTACTCGGGATCGCGGCCGGGGTAGCGGCGCTTGTCATTATTCTGAGCATAATGAACGGATTTCAGCTGGGAACGATAGAAGCGATGCTCGAGGTCAACAGTTACCACCTGCGGGCGTACGGAAGCTCGCTTGCGGATCATGACCTGACCGAGGACGAGATCGCAGACGTACCCGGAGTGCTCTCGGCGACCCCGGTGGCTGACCTCGAAGGGATCGTGCACGGGTTCTTCGAAACCACCCGCGGAGTTTCATTCCGCGGGCTGCCGGCGGATGTCCTTGAGCGCGACTCGGGTTTTGCGGCGACCGTCGAGCGTGTAAGCGGAACGCTGGACTTTGACCGTACCGGCACCGTGCTGCTCGGAGAAGAATTACGGAGAGCCCTCGGAGTGCGGATCGGGGACGAAGTACCCGTCATAACGCTTGGTGAGTCGCGTGGGGGTGGACGCGCCCCCCGCGAGGCATCACTCGAGGTTGTCGGGAGCTTTCGCACCGGTTTTTACGAGTACGATCTGAGTCTTGCTTTCATAAGCCTTGACACTGCAGCGGAGCTCTTTGCGGTCGGCTCTGAGGACCGCTTTATCGGCATCAAGCTTGCAGACCGCTTCGGCGACCGACAGGCCCGCGATGGAATCGAGCGCCTGTTGCCGGAGGGTGCCGCGACAGGGATTCGCAGCTGGCGGGAATATAACCGTTCCATGTTCAGTGCACTCAGGACCGAAAAGCTCATTATGACCGCGCTGCTGGGGCTGATTTTCGTCGTCGTTGGTGCGAACATCTATCAGAGCCTGCGGCGAAGCGTACACGAACGCTCGGACGAGATTGCCATACTCAAAGGTATGGGAGCTGCACCGGCAGACGTTCAGGCGGTGTTCGTAATCGAGGGTTTTGTGATTGGATCGATTGGTTCGGCATCGGGGCTGCTCATAGGGTTGCTTGTCTCGCAGCATGTGAATGGCATTGTCTCGTTTGCCGAATCTTTTTTTATGGGTTTCGTCGGTCTGCTCGAACGTAGCCTCGGGCTATCGGCACCCTTTAACCGCGGCTTTGCCTCGACGATGTTCTTTCTTCGGGATATACCGGTCGAACTTTTCTTCTTCGAAGTCTTTGGAATCGTTCTGTTTGCGATTGTGGCATCGGTGACCGCAGCCTGGATGGCCAGCCTGCGGGCCAGCCGCGTACGGCCCGCAGACGTGCTGAGGGATGAATAATGGACAGAATAACAAACGAGCGCGGAACCGACGGGCACGTCGTACTCGAGTCTGTATACAAGCACTATCGAAGCGGAGTGGAGAATCTTACCATTCTCCACGATGTGCATATGTCGATAGATTACGCGTCAACCGTCGGTATTACCGGCGAGAGCGGCAGCGGCAAGAGTACGCTTTTGAACCTCATATCCGGTCTCGACATGCCCTCATCCGGCTCGGTCCGCTGCGACGGACATCACGTCTCGCACGCCTCCGAGTCCGATCTTACCGAGTACAGACGCCGCTCGGTCGGGCTGGTGTATCAGTTTCACTATCTGCTGAGAGACTTCACCGCGCTTGAGAACGTCATGCTTCCCGGACGAGTCGCTGGAATGGAAACGCACGCGGCTCGAACACGGGCTCGGGAACTTTTGCGTCGGGTTGGACTGGAGGACCGCGAGGATCATGAACCGTCGCGGCTCAGCGGAGGCGAGCGGCAGAGGGTTGCGCTCGCGAGAGCGCTTATGAACAGCCCCGGGCTCCTGCTTGCGGACGAGCCGACGGGCAATCTGGACGAAAAAAACAGTCGTATCGTTGAATCGTTAATGTTCGAACTGGTAGACGAGGTCGGTGCGACGCTTCTCCTTGTTACGCACGATCAGGAACTTGCCGGACGCTGCGACCAGACGTTCCGGCTGTCCAAAGGCTGCATCGAACGCGCATGAAGAAAAGGAATCTGTTTTCCCACATTCGACCGGTCTCTCTGTTTGTCGGCTACAGGTTCATAGGGGGAGGGCGGGGCGGTGTGCGGCGCGTTCGAACCGCCGTGCTCGGTATAGCCCTGAGTCTGCTGCCTTTGATCCTCGTCCTTCAGGTCGCCGAAGGAATGATACTCGGCATTGCCGAGCGATTCATTGAAACAGGTACCGGCCATGTACAGGCTCGCCCCCGGTTTTCCGCGGATGCAGAAGCTTTTGACCGTATAGCCGGGGAACTGGCGTCGGTTCCGGGCGTCGAACTCGCGTACGCGGAGATACAGGGACTTGCGCTGGCCTACAGCGACGGCGGGCGGGCAGGGGCGACGGTGCGGGGAGTGAGTCCGGAGTTGTGGGAGCGCGATACCGAGTTTCGCCGCTTGATTCGTCTTGACGAGGGGCAGTTCGACCTGAGCAGCCCTCGGAACGCGGTAATCGGGAGGGATATGGCGCGTCGTCTCGAGCTGTCGACCGGTGATACCATGCGGTTGCTCACGGTGCGTACCATTGGGCCCGACCGAGTCTTCCCGCGGGTCTCCACCTTCGTTGTATCGGGTATCGTTTCCACCGGGTATCAGGACCTGGATCGTCTATGGGTTTTTACCGCGTACGAGCGAGGTCGGCGCGTGCTCTCACCGGAGAGTTCCTCCTCGCGCGTTACGGTCAAGGTCAGCGATCCTTTCGGGATACCAAACCCGCTTTTTCGAGGTGAGGGCGACGGCGAAGAGGTCATTCGCAGCATCGACGGGCGGTTGCCGGACGGGTGGACGCTGCAGGACTGGTTCGCGCTTGAGCGCTCGCAGTACATGAGCTTTGTCGCTACACGAAACCTGCTTGTCTTCGTCATGTTTATCATCGTGTGTGTCGCCGGGGTAAACATCGCCTCGACCCTCGCTACGCTCAGTATCGAGAAGCGCGAAGAGCTCGCGATCCTGAAGAGTCTCGGTGCCTCCCCGTCCGATATACGGCTCATGTTCATGTCGGCCGGATTTCTGATCGGTGCGATTGGCACGCTCCTTGGTATCGTGTTCGGACTCGCGCTGGCAGTGCACGTAAATGAGCTTCTGGTTCTGCTCGAACGTATCATTGCCGTGTGTGCCCGTCTCATAGACCTGTTTTTAACCCCTCTTGGTTTCGCTCCGGTCGGTGCGCTGGATATTATATCGAGCGACTTCTACCTCGAGGAGATCCCGATTCGCGTCAACGCAGCGGCAACCGTAGCCGCCGGCGCGCTTGCCGTTACCCTCGCGACCGTTTCGTCGGTAATTCCTGCGAGGCGAGCCGCGAAAATTCGACCGCTTGAGACATTAAGAAAGCACTGACGGGCTGATCTTTTACACCGGATTGAGGTAGAATGGGGCAATGCAGAGTCGGTGTCAGCAATGTGGAAAGCAGGACGCAGTTATACAGATTTCTGTCGCAGCAGGATCATCCAGAAATTCCTACCAGCTCTGTAGCGAATGTGCAGGGAAGCTGGGCGTGCACACACAACAGCACGGTGTCCCGGTCCTCAACGAGCTCTACCAGGCGCTCCTGCACGGAAACAATCGCCTGAGGCGGAGGATGGATGAAAGCAGGTGTCGCCAGTGTGGCACTTCTTTCGGAGAAATACGCCGGACCCGGCGCGCCGGGTGTCCATCCTGTTATGCAGCCTTCTCGTCCGGCATACGCCAGCTGTTGAGCCCTGGCGAACAGAGCGTCAGCTACACGGGCAGGCTGCCGCGACGGGTGGATACGCTCCGCCGTATTTTTGTTGTGCGCGAACAGCTTCGCGATCAGCTGGAAGCCGCTGTGGCAGCGGAGGATTTCGAAGCAGCGGCGCGCATTCGAGAAGATATGCAGCGCCTGGAGGTCGATTCGAGTGAGCAACCGTATGCCTGAGTCCGTTTTCGGGGAGCCCGCGTGGTTTTCCGGATCGGGACCGGACGACGACGTGGTTATTTCCACGCGAGTCAGGCTCGCAAGGAATCTCGCCGGATTGCCGTTTCCCCAGCGAATGAGCGAAAAAGACCGCCAGGAGCTGCGCGTTCGTATTGTGCCGCTCCTCGCCGACGTGGCACCGAAGCCCGCATTCAGACACATCGATATCCAGTCGGCCCGGCCCGAAGAACGTACATATCTCGTCGAGCGGAACATACTGCCACGTGATCTCATGCACGATCAGCCCCTGCTGCTCTGCGTTCGCAACGATCAGCGAGTAACGGTCATTGTGAACGGGATTGATCACATTCAGGTTACAGGCCTGCGAACCGGTATGCAGCCGCAGTCGGTTCTGTCCGATGTTCGCAGTCTTGAGGAGCAACTCGACGAATCGCTGCGGTTCGCGGTCGACATGAATTTCGGCTACCTTACGAGCGATATCACTTCGTGCGGGACCGGCATGCGTTGCGGAACCCTCGTTCATGTCCCTGCATTGACGGAAACCGGGCAGCTCCGTTCCACCCTCGCGCAGGTGCAGGAGTCCGGCTTTCGCGTGAAGCGGTTCGCATCGACGACCGAAAAGAGTCTCGGATCGGTTTACCAGGTTTCCGACGAGGGGCATTACGGCAAGAGCGAGGAAACTGCGATCCGTGAGCTTGAAGCCGTAACCGGAGAGCTCGTTCAGGCCGAACGCGAAAACCGGGAGATCCTGATGGAACGCCCCGATTCCGAGTTCTGCACTCGTATTCACGAGGCACGACGGAACGTGGAGACGGTAACGTCCCTCGAGACCGAGGAAGCGCTTCGTACGGTGCTGTGGCTTCGCGTCGGAGCGGCAACGGGGATGATCGAGGGCATGCGCGCAGATCAGTTCACGCCCTTGTTGTTTGAGGTACAGAAAAACCATATATTACGAGTAATTGCAGCTGAAGGCGGTGCTACCGGAACCCGGGGGGACAGGTCTGGTATTACCGACAGCATGGTCGCTGCACATCGGGCGGAACTGGTGCGCAGATTGCTGTGATTGTACGGACTATGAACGACCTCGTAGTTCATGAAAACGAATAGATACAGATGTATGGTTATTACGGCGGGTAGACCGGAATAGTCAGCAAAGGGAGCCAAGCGCTATGTTCAAAGGACTTACGCAGCGAGCACAGAAGGTACTTACCATACTTGCTCAAGATGAGGCGAAACGCTTCCACTCCGATCAGTTATTGCCTGAACACATTGTTCTGGCCCTGCTGAAAGAAGGAGGAGGGCTTGGGTACAAAGCTCTCCAGAAGTGCATTGTCGATCCAGCCAAAATGCAGATCGAGCTCGAGAAATCGATTCCCCGAAAGAAGAGCGGGTTTATTCTCGGCGACGTTCCACCGTCTCCCCGAGGAAAAAAGGTGCTTGAGGACTCGGCGGAAGAAGCTCGACTCCTTGGCCACGAATACATAGGAACGGAGCATCTGCTTCTTGCCTGTGCCAGAGAAGAAGACGGGGAAACCGCTCGAATTCTCTCTGATTTTGATGTGAACGTGGACCGCCTGCGACAGGAAATTGCAGAGCTCTCCGGGACGTCACCAGCGACGAGCTCCGCGGGCGCCCGTTCGTCCCAGCAGGGCAAACGTAAAGCGGGCAGCTCCGGACAGAAAAGAAATACCCCGACGCTCGACGAGTTTGCGCGGGACCTGACCGCCTACGCGAGCGGCGGTAAGCTCGACCCTGTCGTTGGACGATCACGGGAGATACAACGCGTCATTCAGATTCTCGCGCGGAGAAGCAAGAACAATCCCGTTCTGATCGGCGAGCCCGGCGTGGGAAAAACCGCCATTGTAGAAGGACTCGCGCTGCAGATTATCGACGGCAGCGCTCCGGAAGTGCTTGCGGGTAAGCGCGTGCTTACGCTCGATCTCGCATCGCTCATTGCCGGCACGAAATACCGCGGCGAGTTCGAGGAGCGACTCAAGCGCGTCATGAAGGAAATTGCGAACGCCGGAAATATCATTCTCTTTATTGACGAGCTTCATACAATCATTGGAGCAGGCGGGGCCGAAGGTGCCATCGATGCCTCCAACATGTTGAAACCCGCGCTTTCCCGCGGCGAGATACAGTGTATCGGGGCGACTACCCTGAACGAGTACCGAAAGTACGTGGAAAAGGACGCTGCACTCGAACGGCGCTTTCAGACCATTTTCGTGGAGGAACCCAGTGTCGAGGAGACTGTCGAGATCCTCCGGGGTATTAAACAGCAGTACGAAGATCACCATAACGTCAGCTACACCCCTGGGTCTCTTGAGGTCAGCGCGATGCTTTCACGGCGCTACATTACCGATCGCTACCTTCCGGATAAGGCCATAGACCTGATCGACGAAGCGGGGAGCCGCAAGAGAATACATAACAGTGTCCGGCCGACTGAGCTGACCGAACTCGAGCAGACGATAGAAAAGCTGACTCAGGAAAAACTGGCACTGGTGAACAGCCAGAATTACGAGCGGGCGGCAGCCGTGCGCGATCAGGTGCGCGAGCTGAAAGAACGCGTGGAAGCAATGCGCACCGAGTGGAAAGTAACGCTCAAGACCGAACACAACGTGGTCGACGCGGAAGATATACATTACGTCATATCGGATATCACCGGCATTCCGCTTCAGCGTATTGCCCAGACTGAACAGGAGAAGCTTCTCCACGTTGAGGACGAACTGCATAAGCGGGTGATCGGTCAGAACGACGCGATTCAGGTTGTTGCCAGTTCGATCCGTCGCAGTCGAACGGGTCTCAGTTCGCCAAACAGGCCCATGGGAGGCTTTGTCTTTCTCGGCCCTACGGGTGTAGGGAAGACGCTGCTCGCAAAAACGCTTGCGGAGTTCATGTTTGGTAGTGCCGACGCGCTGGTGCGTATCGATATGAGCGACTTCATGGAGAAGCACAATGTAAGCCGCCTCGTCGGTGCCCCTCCGGGCTACGTCGGGTACGAAGAAGGTGGACTGCTGACCGAGCGAATCCGCCGGAAGCCCTACAGTGTTGTTCTGCTCGACGAAATCGAAAAGGCTCACCCTGACGTGTTCAATCTTCTGCTTCAGGTTCTCGAAGAAGGGGAGCTGCAGGACAATCTCGGACATAAGGTCAGTTTCCGGAACACGATCCTGATCATGACAAGCAACGCGGGCGCGCGGGAAATCAGTCGTGACAGCATGGTCGGTTTTCACAGCGGAGACGACGCGCTGCTTGACTATCGGGAGATCAAGGCGTCTGCAATGAACGAACTGAAGCGGTTTTTCAGGCCGGAGTTCGTGAACCGGGTCGACGAAATCGTCGTATTCCACAGCCTTTCCCGCGACCACGTGCGGAGCATACTCGAGTTCGAGTTGGCAGAGGTTCAGACGCGACTTGTGGAGAAGGAACTGATTCTCGAGGTAAAGCGCAGCGCAAAGGACTACCTGATCGACCAGGGCTACGAGGCGAAGTATGGTGCACGGCCGCTGCGCCGCACGATACAGCGCGAAATAGAGGACCCCCTGGCTATGGAGATCCTCAAGGGCCGCTTTGAGCTTGGAGATCACATAATCGTCTATCTGCGAAACGGTTCTATCGCATTCAGGCAGGGACCGCGGAAAAAAGAGGACAAGACTCTCGAGCTTGCAGCGAGTGGCGCAGGTAATACCAACTAATACGTGTCGGGATCGGAGTTCGTCCATTCAAGCATGCGGCGGACTCCCTCTCGCTCCGACGCGCCGAAGGGAACGATAATGCGATCTTCGTTCCCTTCGAGGATTACCCGTATGGGATCGAGGTCGATCCCGTTTTCGATTTCGCGCCGCAGGTCGCTGTTCAGGGGTATGGAAACGAACTCCCGATACCATCTGTTGTCTCGCGTCCGCCGCACCGTTTCATCAGGGAATCCGTAACGGTAGCGTCGCGAAGCGACCTGTATCTCCATTGCCCGCAGGTCGAAGGGCTCGTCTTCAGTCGACCGCAGGATATGTATGCCTGCGTGCAGCGTTGACGAAGCGCTTCGTTCCTGAATGATCGTCTCGTTATAAAGATACACAGGGTCACCGTTCCATGGATTGCGTCGCGCGTCGTAGACCTCCATGACCGAATCCGAGACGTCTATGCTCAATAACGGCGTCCCCGCGACGGAAGCCTCGCGAATGCCGGCCGGTATCCGGGGCTGCGTCTGTTCAACGCTTGTAAACCGGGGAGGTTCGCGGCGACGGTGGCGCTCGGGATCGATCCGCAAAGCTCGCAACTGCGTTCCTGCGTCCCGGGGGAGCGAACGGACCAGCGACCGCGCTGCCCGCGCCGCAGCGAGCGCGTCTGCGTACTGCCCACGACGCACAAATTCTCGAGCCTCCCCGATCAGTGCCTCGGCTTCCTCAATACGCAGGCGAAGTTCCAGCGCATCGTCCGCGGTTACAGTCGAGGCAACTGCGACTGAAAACAGGAGAGCCGGAAGCAGGGGTCGAAGCAGAACCGTTTGTAGACGTATCACGACGACAGTGTGTTCGGGATCGCAGCGGTGAATCAAGTGCGGACGGTCACAGGACATCCAGGAACGTTTCTGATATCATCCGCGTTGACCATGGCACGATCAACACAGCAGAAACCGGCAAAAAAAAAGGCGTCGCAGCCGGGCGATTCTTCCATCTACGACGAAAGTAAGATCAAGACGCTCAGCTCTCTTGAGCACATCCGGCTTCGCACGGGCATGTACATAGGCCGGCTGGGTGACGGAACGAATTCCGATGACGGAATCTACATCCTCCTGAAAGAAGTCATAGATAACTCGGTCGACGAATTCATAATGGGTTATGGGAAAAAGATCGAGGTTTCGTTTAACGGAGATTCGGTCGATGTTCGGGATTACGGCCGTGGCATACCGCTCGGAAAAATCGTCGAATGCGTCAGCGTAATCAATACGGGAGCGAAATACAGCGACGACGTGTTCCAGTTTTCGGTCGGGCTTAACGGTGTCGGCACGAAAGCGGTCAATGCCTTATCGCGAACCTTCCGTGTCCGCGCAATACGCGACGGCAGGTATGCAGAGGCGTTGTTTGAGCGTGGCAAACTGAAGAAGCAGACGGAGGGAAGCGCCGGGAAAGAGAAGGACGGCACGAGCATCAGTTTTATCCCTGACAAAGAGATCTTCGGGGAATACAGCTTCAGCTACGAGTTTATAGAGCAACGCCTGTGGAACTATGCGTATCTGAACAGCGGCCTGACGCTGGTCCTGTCAGCAAAGGATATCGGAGCTCCCGCACCGCGGCAGGTATTCGAAAGCGCAAACGGGCTGCTCGATCTTCTCAACGCGGAAGTCGGCGACGAGGCGATGTACGAGATCGGGTACCACCGCGGCGACCGCATCGAACTCAGCTTTACTCATACGGACAACTACGGCGAAACCTATTTCAGCTTTGTGAACGGTCAGTATACATCCGACGGAGGAACGCATCTCTCAGCATTCAGGGAGGGAATTCTGAAGGGTGTCAACGAGTTCTACAAGAAACAGTACAACGGCGTCGACGTCCGGGAAGGAATTGCGGGCGCTATAGCGGTAAAGCTTGCCTCGCCAATCTTCGAGAGTCAGACGAAGAATAAACTGGGAAACACCGAAATACGCGGGTGGATCGTGGGCGAGGTCAAGTCGGCAATTGTTGACTTTCTGCACCGGAACAAGGCTGCCTCAAAAACCGTGCTCGATAAGATCGCGAATAACGAACGTCTACGAAAAGAACTGCAAGCCGTCAAAAAGGACGCGAAAGAAAACGCCCGCAAGATTGCTCTGAAGATACCGAATCTCAAAGACTGCAAGTATCACCTGCAGGACGGAACGAAGGGAAGCGAGTCGACCATTTTCATTACCGAGGGGCAAAGCGCGTCCGGCAGTATGGTAAGTGCGCGCGACGTGTACACACAGGCCATTTTCAGCCTGCGCGGAAAACCGCAGAACGTGTTCGGACGAAAACGCGCGGACCTGTATCGGAACGAAGAGCTGTACAATATGATGATGGCTCTCGGTATAGAGAACAACGTGGAGGATCTTCGCTACGCTCGCGTGGTCATCGCGACCGACGCCGACCACGATGGATTTCACATCCGCAACCTTCTGCTGACGTTTTTTCTGAATTATTTCGAGGAGCTCGTGCTGTCTGGTCACCTCTATATTCTGGAAACGCCGCTGTTTCGCGTACGGAACAGGAAGGAGACCCGATATTGCTACAACGCCAAGGAGCGTGACAAGGCGCTGACCGAGATCAAAAACCCCGAGGTGACCCGTTTCAAGGGACTCGGCGAGATTTCTCCCCGTGAGTTCGGTCAATTCATAGGAAACGACATGCGAATCGTTCAGGTGAATCTCAGAAGTATCAAAAGCATACGGGAAACCCTTACGTTTTTTATGGGTAAGAACACACCGCAGCGGCGCGACTATATCATGGAGAACCTGATTTAAGCCTATGGCTTACGTAAATACGCTTTTCAATAATAATTTTCTCGAATACGCGAGCTACGTCATTAAGGACCGGGCAATTCCCCATATCGATGACGGATTAAAACCTGTTCAGCGACGGATTCTGCACAGTCTGTTCGAGATGGATGACGGCAAGTTTCATAAAGTCGCGAACGTCGTCGGACACTGCATGAAGTATCACCCCCACGGCGACGCTTCTATCTACGCAGCGCTTGTCGGTCTCGCGTCGCGCGATCTGTTTATCGACAAACAGGGCAACTTTGGCAACGTGCTCACCGGCGATGAAGCGAGCGCGTCGCGGTATATAGAGTGCAGGGTTTTGCCCTTTGCAAAACGGGTCCTCTATAATCCCGAGCTGACCGAGTTCGAACCGAGCTACGACGGGCGCAATCGTGAACCCGTTACCTTTCCTGCGAAAATTCCCGTGATTCTTGCCCTCGGGGCGGAAGGCATCGCTGTTGGCATGTCGACGCGGATACTGCCCCATAACCTTATCGAAATTCTGCATGCCGTACAGGCCTCTCTTCGGGGAGAGCCCTTTGCACTCTACCCCGACTTTCCGGGCGGGGGTCTCGTTGACGTTTCGGACTACGCGGACGGGCAGGGCAAGGTCCGCGTGCGAGCGAAACTTGATACGCAGGACCCGAAGCGTATCGTTATCCGTGAAGTGCCCTTCGGAACCACGACTGAATCGTTAATGCAGTCGATTGAAAATGCCGCGCGGAAAGGAACCGTCAAGATACAGGGAATACAGGACTACACGAGCGAACACGTCGAGATTGAGATTAAACTGGCGCGGGGCGTCTACGCGTCTGATGTAGTCGACGCCCTGTACGCGTTTACCGACTGCGAGCAGTCCATATCGACGAATCTGTTGCTGATACGCGACAACAAGCCGGTCGCAACGACGGTAACCGAGGTTGTCGAGTATCACGCCTCGCGTCTTGTGGAAATACTGAAACGTGAACTCGAACTTGAACGAGGACACCTCCTCGACGATCTTCATGCTCGTACCCTCGAGCGAATATTCATCGAAGAGCGACTGTACAAAAGGATCGAGGAAGAGCGAACTCAGGAAGCGATTCTTGCCACCGTGCTCGAAGGTTTCAAGCCCTTCCGCAAAGAGATCAGACGAACGGTGACCGACGAGGACGTGGAGCGCCTGCTTCGCATCCCGATACGCCGAATCTCACGATATGACATCGAGAAAGCGCGAAACGAGATGCAGAAGATCCGGGACCGACTCGACGTCGTCAAGCGGCATCTTGGCGACCTGGTGACCTATGCTATCGATTTCCTTGAGGGACTGGTTCGGGAGCAGGAGGCCCTGCACGAGCGGCGGACCGAGATTACGTGTTTCGAGCAGGTCGATGCTCGAGAGGTCGTAGGGCGGAACCTTTCCCTGCGCTACGATAATGCGACCGGTTATCTCGGTTACGGAGTCACCAGCGGGAAAGAGCTGTTCAAGGTGAACGAGTTTGACCGGGTGCTTGTCGTTCGTGCCACGGGCACCTATCAGGTAATACGGGTACCGGAAAAGCTGTTCGTCGACAAAGGCATGCTTTCCTGTGGGATTGCGGATAGAGAAACACTTGCCGACAAGGTTTTCAACGTAGCGTACATAGACAGGAAAAGTGGCTGCGCCTACATAAAGCGTTGTCGCATAGAGCAGTACATTCTTGACAAGACCTACGAACTGGTGCCGAAAAGCGCCTCTGTTCAGGCAGTCACGACACGGGACGGGATCGCTGCATTCGTTCGCTACGTTCCCACCCCCCGGATGCAGGTCACCGAAGAGAGCTTCCCCGTTGACGACTTTCTGATCAAGAGTGCCAAAGCGCTCGGGACACGCCTGTCGCCGAAGAAGGTCAAGACGGTCCGCTTCATGGCCGCGGACGCGAAGACGGTCGCGAATGCGGCCGCGGGAGGCGCACAGGGCGCCTCGGTAAAAGACTCGAAAGAAAAGAACCGCAAAAACTGATGTCCGACTACTACGAGCCCGAAACGTGCTTCAGGCCTTCTCAAGGAGAAATTACATGTATCAACTATCCATAACCCGACGTCGCGTGTCCCAATTGATAGACCGGATTCACAGCACCTATTACTCGGACCAGAAAACGCTCTCTGCCGGTGTTCTCAGGAGCAGTACACCCGTCCCGCATTCGGACATTGACTACAACGGCTTTGAGTCCATACAGGTCGGCGAGGAATGGGGGAAACTGTGGGACAGCGCCTGGTTCCGGTTTACGGGGACGGTGCCCAACGAATGGGCCGGAAACACCGTAGTCGCGCTTCTCGACGTGGGTGCCGAAGGCTGCGTGTTCCGCGAGGGAAGTCCGTGGATGGGGCTGACCTATAAGCGCGTCGACGAGACACTTGAGGTGAAACGGCGTGTGCCCCTGGGCAGGGTAACCGGCGGCGAACCCGTCGATCTTCTTGTTGAAGCTGCGGCGAACGGCCTTTTCGGACTTAAGGGTGCCCCGGAACCGTTTTGTCTGCGTCAGGCCGAAATTGCGCTGTTCGACCCCGAACAGTGGCAGCTTTACCTTGACCTGGAATTTCTGTACGGACTCGCGGATGCGCTGCCTGAAGACTCGACACGCGCGCGCCGCCTGTTTTACGGGTTGAACGAGGTCGCGAATATATGGGCCGATGGAGCCGGTCTGGAAGAAGCACGTGCGATTACGAGACACCTCCTCGCTCACAAAGCCAATGCGAGTGCGCCGACTGCGTGGTCGGTCGGACACGCTCATATAGATCTTGGATGGCTCTGGCCGATACGCGAAACACGACGAAAAGCGGGACGCTCGTTCGCGACCGTCTTGCGAATGCTCGAGGAGTACCCTGATTACATATTCGGGGCTTCACAGCCGCAGCTTTTCTCCTGGGTCAAGGACGACTATCCCGGACTCTATGAAGAGATCAAGCGGGCCGTCGCATCCGGACGCTGGGAATTGCAGGGTGCGATGTGGGTCGAGCCGGATATGAACATTCCCTCCGGTGAGTCGCTCGTTCGACAGCTGATCCACGGGAAACGGTTTTTCCGGGAAGAATTCGGTCAGGACCTGCGGAACTTGTGGTTGCCGGACGTGTTCGGCTACTCGGCCGCGCTGCCTCAGATTCTGCAGAAGGCAGGGGTCGACATATTCATGACCCAGAAAATTTCGTGGAATGAGCGAAACGTGTTTCCGCACCATACCTTTCTCTGGGAGGGGATCGACGGCACCGGAATACGTACGCACTTTCTTCCGACGAACAATTACAACCTCTCCAATGAACCTCACAAACTGATTGCAGCAGAACGGCGATTCCATCAGTCCGCTGAGCTCGATGGATTCCTGAACCTGTACGGTGTCGGCGACGGTGGTGGCGGTCCGTCTCGCAAGCATATAGAACGTGCACGCCGCGGTGCAGATACTGAAGGCATGCCGCGCATGAAAATGGCGACGGCCGAGAGTTTTTTCCACACGCTCAGAGACATCCCCGAGGCATCGCTGCCGAAATGGGTGGGCGAGCTGTATCTCGAGTTCCATCGCGGGACGTACACGACGCAAGCGAACATGAAGAGGTTCAATCGCCGGATCGAACATTTGCTTCACGATGTGGAACTCCTCGCGGTCCTGACCGACAGAATGCACGACGGTGCAGCGGACCGCGACAGGATATGGAAACAGACCTTGCTGCATCAGTTTCACGACATTCTGCCGGGCTCCTCGATTAACTGGGTGTACAGGGATGCTCACCGCGAGTCCTTGAGGTGCGTCGAGGAGCTGACGCGAATGAGGGATACGCTTGCTGCCGCATTGCTGAACGGACGCGTGGACGGAATCCGGGAGCTTGCACACGAATATGTGGTAGACCAGGCGGGCGCGTTTGTCGTCTACAACGCTCTCGCGTGGGACCGGGTGGTGATCGTGAAACTGAGGCAGGGCAGCGCCTCGGTCGCCGGCTTTGAAACCGGCGACGGCACCCCATGCCCGGTCGTAAGAGGTGCGGACGGGTGCATACACGTGCGTGTACCGGTGCCATCGTGCGGATACACGGTGGTCTCGCCGGCTACCGACACGGCTGCCGCGGACACCGGGGGGCCCGTTACCGCGACTGTCGATGCACTCGAGAACGAATATGTACGCGTGACGTTATCGCGTACCGGGACCATTTCGTCGATCTACCGCAAAGACCTCGATTGCGAGTATCTTGTCGGCGACGCTGCAGTCTATACGTTGTGGGAAGACCGCCCGTATAACTACGATGCATGGGACGTCAGTCATTACTACCGGGAGACAACACCGGAGTATGCTGTTGTCGAGTCTGTACAGGTTGTAGCTGCATCCGGTTTTACCGCCTCTGTCCGGATTAAACTTCGTGTCGGGAATTCGGGTATCGATCAGGTGATACGCCTTGAGGCCGGCAACCCGGCGGTCTACATCACGTGCTCGGTTGACTGGAAGGAAGAACACCGAATGCTTCGGGTCGGGGCTGCGAGCAGCATACGATCGAATTCGGCTCGCTACGAGATACAGTTCGGTCAGGTGACGCGCCCGACACACTCGAATACGTCCTGGGACGAGGCACGGTTCGAGGTTGTTGCCCATCGCTATGCAGATCTCAGCCGTGCAGATGCCGGGCTTGCGATTCTGAACGATTGCAAGTACGGGCATCGCATCCTCGACACCACAATGGAACTGACTTTGCTTCGGAGCCCGAAACACCCGGACCCGGAGGCCGACATGGGCTTACACCAGTTCACCTATGCCTACTATCCTCACGCCGGCGCGCGGGATCAGATGGCGGTCGTTCGACGCGCGCACGAGTTAAACTCGACTCCGCTGATAGCCGGGCTTAATGACAATGCATCGGTCGCTCCGCATGCATCTTTTTTCAGGGTGGAGTCTCAGAGCGTTAAGCTTGAAGTGGTGAAGCCCTCGGAGAACCTCAAGGGGACCGTGCTCAGGTTATACGAATGTCTCGGGAACTCCGATTCAGCTTCGATCGCAATCCCGAATGGATATACGGAGGCTTCGGAAACCGATCTTCTCGAGAACGTCGTGGGGAGACTCGAGATACAGCGGGGATTTCTTCACCTGAAGCTGAAGCCTTTTGAAATCAGGACCGTTTTATTGACCTGACGTGTGCCTCGGGCTTCTTCGCGCACGGTACTGCGGCCATCACAAGCCGCTCCGGGCGAGTTGACGTGGCACCGCTGGTTGGTGCAGTCTGGGGGCGTATTATACAAGGGAGAGATTCACATGCTGGGCTCTACAAGCAAAGGTTTGCGCGTCGGGATTGTCGTCATGGCAATGGTTTTCGGTATGCTTGGTGGTGCGCCGGTGCTCCGAAGTATCAGTGCCCATGACATGACTTCGGTCGAGATTGCCGAAGGGCGTATGGAGGAACCCGGCGCCACGGAAGCATTCACCTCAGACCGGATTGAGCAACCGCGACAGTATGCGGTCACCTCCGCGCACGAACTCGCTACCGAAGCAGGTCTTGCGATGCTCGAGGCAGGCGGGACTGCGGCGGATGCGGCGGTGGCCGTCGCGAGTGTGCTTACGATAGTGGAGCCCTGGTTTTCCAGCGTGTTCGGCGGGGGTACGTGGGCCCTTTACTACGACGCCGAGCGCGACGAAGTCACCAGTCTCGACGGCGTCGGTCCGGCACCGAATGCTATTTCGCTTGAGGCGATGGAAGGACGTGGCGGCGACCGGGGTATGCATCAGGCCATTGTTCCCGGAGCATGGGACGGGTGGATGCTGTGGCTCGACGAATTCGGTCGGCTTGAGCTCGACCAGGTGATCGAACCGGCGATCGAAGCCGCCGAAGAAGGGTACGCCGCAACCCCGAGGCTTATACAGTGGCTTGGAATTAATCGACGCAATCACTTTCAGGAACCGGCGTTCGCTCACGGGCGGGAGGTGTATTCCGAAATCGAAGAACTCGGAGATATCGTGTACCAGCCGGAGCAGGCCGAGACGTTTCGTCGTGTTCTTGAAGCATATCGGGAATCGCGGGCTGAAGGGCGGGAACAGGCGATTCAGGCGGCCCGGGATTTTGTATATCGTGGACCAGTCGCCGAATCAATCGTCGCCTATTCGGAAGAACATGACGGCTTCCTCGCGCTCGAAGATTTCGCGGATTTTGAAGCCGAAATAGTTGAGCCGATCTCCGTAGAGTATGACGATCTCACCATTTACCAGAATCCACCCAACAGCCAGGGAATTACGCAGCTCATTCTCCTGAAAATTCTCGAGGGGTTTGATTTATCCGAGTATTCGCTGGATGATGCGGACGCCGTTCATCTGCAGGTAGAGGCCGCGAAGCTTGCCTTCGCCGATCGCCATTATCACGTCGGGGATCCTGATTTCGTTGACGTGCCTGTCGCACAGCTGTTGTCGGAGGAACATATCGCCGCGCGACGGCAGCAGATTTCCATGGACAGCGTGCTTGAATGGCCTATTGAACCGCTGATTTCGCGTGGAGAGCCTGAATCAGCAGGTGTGGCCGAAGGCACCGGAGAGTCCGCCCCGGACGTGTCCTGGTACGACAGCCATAGTACGACTACGTTCCATATTCTCGATACCGAAGGGAACGCAGCGGCGGTGACCACCAGCCTCGGTGCGCAGTTTCTCGTTATACCGGGCACCGGGGTCCACATTAACAGTCGCGTAACCATGATGCAGCGGGACCCGAACAACCCCAACGTGATCGAACCGGGGAAGAAAGTTCGCCATACAAGCAGTCCGTATATGGTCTTTTCCGACGGCGCACCGTACATGCTCGGCGGAAATACCGGCGCGGACACGCAACCTCAGGCGCAGGCCCAGCAGTTTCTTGCCGTTTATGAGTTCGGAGCAACGCCGCAGGAAGCGGTCAGTCGGGAGCGCTTTATTAGCCGTGGATTTCCGGGGGTCAGCTATCCACACAGCGTTGGAAACGACATTCGATTCGAAGATGGCTTCGATCCCGAAGTGATCGAAGCACTTGAAGAGCGGGGTCATGCCATTTTCGACGGAGGTACCGGCGGTCTCGAGGGAAGCGCGTACATGCTGGTCGTTGACCCGGAAACCGGCGATATCGAGACCGGCGCTGATCCCCGAGACGGTGCGGGAACAGGCGAAGTGAGGCGAGTGGAGTAACGGAACGTGTGGCTGTCGTGGCTTCCGGGCAGAAATCAGTCTACGAGACGTTTGCGCAGTCGCGTCAGCGCGAAAAATCCAATCAGCCCAATGAACAGTACAATGTACGCCAGATCCCAGAGGTGTATAGCCTCGAATTCGAGAAACGCAAAGGCACGAACGAGCCTGACCGAATGTGTCAGCGGGAGCGCTTCGGTCACGGGTCGCGTTATAGCCGGAAGTTCCTCGACTGGAAACACGACGCCGCTGAAGAAAAACATCGGCGATATGAACGCGGAGAAGTAGAAATTGAAATGATTGATCGTTCTCACGAAGCTGGTAATCAACAGCGACAGACAAGCAAACATGAGACCGGTCAGAAAGCCGATGAGCGGTGAAACGAGAATTCTCAGCGGTGGCAGTATGCCGAAAGCAGCGACAACGAGCGCGACGCTGAGTGTGAAGGTAAAGCCCTTCGTCCCGGCCCAGAGCATTTCCCCGAGAATGAGGTTGTTCGCCGTGATCGGTGAGCCAAGCATACCCTGGTAGACTTTATCGAACTCGAGCCGAATAAACGTTCCGAAAGTACACTCGAATGCCGAGGTAAACATGGCTGCCGTGACAAGCAGTCCGCTGGCCAGGTACTCGATAAACGGAAGACCTTCCATTTGCTCAATAAACGAGCCAAGTCCAAGCCCTATTCCGACGAGAAACACGAGCGGCTCAAGAAAGGGTGGTAAGGCATTGCTCAGCAGATTTCGCGAATAAACTCGGACATGCCGAAGCCACACGCTATAGACGCGGTGCGCGAAGCGTGGCGGCAGGTGCCGGTGAGCGCGTGCGGTTGACGAGCGGGTTCTGCCCTCGTGCTCGGGTAAAGCAGGGCCGTCAAGGTGCTTAACATCACTGGAGTTCATTCAGTCGCCTCCCTGTTGCGCGGATAAAAAGATCTTCCAGATTGACTGGTCGTACGACATAAGTTCCCACCGGGACCGAGCCGGTCATTCGGCGAAGCGTGTCCTGACCACTGCAGTAGTACAGGATACGGGCGCTCGAGTCTTCCCGCCGCCAGACATCGCTCGCTTTCAACGCTGCTTCTACGGTGTCCGACCGCGTCGGGTCGGTAAGCTCGAACACGTGGGACTCCATGTGTTGCTCAAGAAGCTCTCGCGGCACACCTGCCATAACCGACTCACCCTTGTCCATTATTATAACGTGGTCGGCAAGCTGGTACGCTTCATCCATGTAGTGTGTCGTGAGGAGTATCGTTGTTCCGCGCCTTTTCAGCCCGTGCAGCTTGTCCCAGATGACCTGTCGTACCTGCGGATCGAGTCCGGTGGTTGGCTCGTCGAGGATGAGAAGCTCGGGATTGTTCAGAAGCGCGCGGGCGATAATAAGGCGGCGCTTCATTCCTCCGGACAGCTCCCGTACCCGCGCTTTTCGTCGGTCGCCGAGTTCCATGAACTCGAGAAGATAATCAATCTGATGTTCGGTAAACGGTCTTGACAACCCGTAGAACGCGGCATAGATGGACAGGTTCTGAGCAACATTAAGTTCGACATCGAGGTTGTCCTCCTGAGGGACAACGCCGGTTCGGGCCTTGATTTCCAGCTCGTGTGTTCTCGGATCAAAATCAAAAACACGCATGCGGGTATCGCTGTGAGCGTCGGGTGTGGCTCGCCCGAAAAGGGTCTTCATGGTGGTTGTCTTTCCGGCTCCGTTGGGTCCGAGAAATGCAACGCAGGCGGACTTGGGTACCTGAAAACTGACGTTCTTGACGGCCCTGAATGAGCCATAGCTCTTGTACAGGTGAGCTACGTCAATAATTGTTTCACTCATTCCGCTACAATACTGAAGCCGGCGCCTCACGTCCACGGTTATTTATTCTCATTCGTAAAGCATGGTAGTGTTTCGCCCGATATGCGCTCACCCACTGTTCTTCTCCAACTGCCTTTATACCTTCGAATCGCCGGTGCCGTGCTGATTCTGCTTGCGCTCGTTGCAATCGTCGCGGAACTGGAGACGGCAGAAACCTGGTTTGCCGCGGATCCTGCGGCTGCAGAGATCGTCGCCGAGAATGCCGAAGAGCCGGAGACGGTGTACGTTGCCGCTTCTCCTGTCGAGCTTCAACTGAATGCGAGCGAGGCCGTCCTGATCGATGTGGATACCGATACGGTACTGTATTCGCACGGGTCCGGAGAGGTGCGTTCGTTAGCGTCGCTGACGAAACTCGTGACTATGTACGTTATTCTCGACCTGGTGGAGCGTGGTGAACTGTCGCTTGAAGATCGGGTCACCCCCGTGCCCGAGGCGTACTGGACGGCGATGCCCGCGCGGTCGAGCGTTCTGTTT
This sequence comes from Spirochaetaceae bacterium, assembly GCA_046542845.1. GTDB lineage: Bacteria > Spirochaetota > Spirochaetia > DSM-27196 > SKKC01 > SKKC01. Next base: position 15,606 of record JBKHAN010000006.1, on the reverse strand, counting down.
CTCGGCGTCGATCAACGTATCCGTATAGAGACCTTGCTTCTCGGACTTTCGATAGCTTCGGGAAACGATGCCGCGATAGCTCTGGCGTACCACGTCGATGGGTCCGTTCCCCGGTTCGCAGAGCGGATGGAAGAGGTGTTCGAGTCACTCGGTGCTTCGTCGTACTCTTTCTCGGAGCCTTCGGGGATTGAAGCTGCGAATCGCGCGACCGCGAGTGACTTCGCGCGCTTTGTTTCGCATTATCTCCGGAGGTTTCCCGATGCGACGCCGAGATTCCACGAAGTACCCGAGATGGTCTTCCCGACATCGGACGACTATGGAGGTCGCTTGAACCCTATTTCATTGACGCATGCGAATCGAAATCTTCTGCTTCGGGAATACCCGGCTGCAAACGGGCTCAAGACGGGCTTTACATACAGCGCCGGGTACAGCCTGGCCGCATCTGCAGAGCGGGACGGCAGGCGTATAGCCGCCGTTATACTCGGTGTTGACGCCCCGAACGCGCGTATCGGCAGCCGCTTACGGACCGACGATGCGGTAGAACTGTTCGACTATGCGTTCGAGACCTATGAATCCCTGAACCCCGGGCATCCCGAGCTTCCTCCAGTAAAGGTCAGGGGAGGAGTGCAGTCGACCGTTCCTCTGGCCGCGTTTCCGCCCGGGATGCTGATTCCTCGCGATTCCGTTTCTGAGCTCTCAGGTACGATGCAGCTCAGCGGCGACGTTGTTGCACCGGTGCGGCAGGGACAGGTACTTGGCGAAATCGAATACAGCGTACACGGAGAGCCGGTTGCAGTGGTGCCGGTATCTGCGGCTCGAGACGTGGAGGCGGACCGGGGAATCGGCCCGGTAATCGATCGACTTGCCGCCCGAGCGGGTTTGTAGGTTTTTTGCAGCCATCGGTGCACGAAGGCAATGAATGGTATTATACTTTGACTATAACCCAAGATAAAGGAGATGGTATTTATGGCTTTTACTTTACCTGAACTTCCCTATGCCTATAACGCGCTTGAGCCTCACGTCGACGAACAGACAATGCGCATCCACCACGACAAGCATCACGGGGGGTACGTGACCAAGCTGAACGCAGCTGTCGAGGGCACTGAGTACGCCGACTGGCCGCTTGAAAAGATCGTGGCAGAATACGCGTCGCTTCCGGAAAACATCCGGACCGCGGTCAGAAACAACGGTGGTGGTCACCTCAATCACAGCATATTCTGGACTGTGCTTTCACCCAGTGGCGGTGGCGAGCCGACCGGCGACATCGCTCCGGTAATTAATTCTACGTTCAGTTCCTACGACGAGTTCAAGGAACAGTTTTCCAACGCGGCAGCCGGACGCTTCGGAAGCGGTTGGGCATGGCTTGTCGTTTCCAACGGTAAACTCCAAATTGTGAGCACTCCGAATCAGGATAACCCTGTGTCAGACGGGCAGACGCCGGTTCTTGGGCTGGACGTGTGGGAACACGCGTACTACCTGAAGTACCAGAACCGACGAGCCGAGTACATTGAGGCGTTTTTCAACCTGATTAACTGGGATCGTGTCAACGAGTTATACAGCGCAGCGAAGTAACGACGCGTTGCTTTTCACGCTGTTTGAGACATAGACGTTTCAACGGTCGGTTTACCGCTGGTCCCTGAAGACCTCTGGTGTGCCGGCCTTTTTTTTTGGTTAACTGTTATTATGGTACCAAAGAGAGCCTTTTTCTGCGCGTGCTCTATCGTGTTTGCATTCCTTTGTGCAGACCCAGTGTATTCACAGACGGATCCACAGCTGGGCGACGAGTATTTTCCCGCCGTTCCTGATCTGGCCGAGGTTTCCGGCACAGTCGAAGCGATTCGGGTTCTTGAGACCGGTGAAGACCGGGAGCGTGTACCTGTCCTGTCGGTAGAGTTCAACGAGCAGGGGGCCATGACCGCGTACACTACCTACGATAGCGGACAGTTTATGTGGAGGTCGGAGCTGTCGTACGATTCCGAAGACCGCCTGTTACAGTGGCGCAGCCGAAATGTGGAAGGACAGCTCGAGTGGGTGTACGAATACCGATACGATGACAGAGGCAGACCGGTGCAGATCACTGAACACACCGGGTCCGGGGTGCTCGCGGCCGTCCGTCGAATGCAATACCATGGCGATACGCTGGACGAACAGGCACAGTACGATGGAACCGGACGACTTCAATGGAGTCGTCAGTTTGAGACTCAGCAGACCGGACTTCAGCGGACATGGACGCTTCTGTTCCCCGATGGTGGTATCGTAAAGCATGTCAACGAATACTACTCGCCACAGGGACGACTGATTCGTGAAGAACACTCTGACCAGAATAATATTCTGACTGAGGAGATTCGGTACGCATATGACCTTTATGGTCGCGTACGCAGGACGGAAGTCGTCGACTCTGACAGCCAGAGCGTAAGGGTCGTCGAGCGCGAGTACTGCGATAACGGGTGGCTTCGGAGCGAGGAACGAACAGAAACAGCCGAAGGGTCGATGGTACGCCGCGAGTTCGATTATCAGGTGGACTCATTCGGCAACTGGATACAGCGACGGGAATCTATACGGCTGGAGCGTGACGACGAGGTCGTTGAGGACGCTTCGAACCTTGTGCAGCGTCAGATTCGTTATTTTTAGTCCAACAGGAGCGTAATGCGGCATGGCCCTCGTATTCATAGTGGAAGACAACGAACTCATTCGTGACGCGGTCAGCCAGTATTTTCAGATTGATGGGACCGACGTTGTCGAGTTTCCTCAGGCTCGCGGCGTTCTGGACGCTATTGAAACCCAGAATCCGGATCTGTTGATTCTCGACGTTATGTTGCCGGACGAAAACGGCTTCGTCCTCGCCAAGAAGATCCGACGCGGCAGCGATGTCCCCATCATTTTTCTCACCGCGCGCGAGTCGGAAAGCGACCGCATCACGGGGTTCGAGATCGGTGCCGACGATTACGTTGTAAAGCCATTCTCTGCCAAGGAACTTGTATTGCGTGCAAACGCGCTTCTGAAACGGGTGTCGGCAGCGTCGGCTGACGCCATTGATCAGGACGTCATGCGATGGCAGCTCGGGGAATCGGAGCTGCTTCTGGACCGAAGCCGGCACAAGGCCTCCGTCGATGGTAGTCAGCTCTCCCTGACTGCGAGCGAATGGAAAATTCTCGCGTATCTCGCGTCGTATGGAGAGTCGGTACGGCCCCGAAAGTCCATACTCGGCGAGTGTCTGGACTACATGCATGACGGCTCCGAACGAACGGTCGATACGCATATCGCCAACATACGCGGAAAACTGGGCAACGAGGACTGGATCGAGACGGTTCGTGGATACGGATACCGGTTTTGCGGGAGACCGGTGAACGGGACGGAGTAAATATGCGCTCGCTTTTCGTACACACCTTTCTCGCGATGGTTGCATCCTTGCTCGTAATGATTCTCGTAGCTGCGCTCTTTTTTTATGTTGGCGTCCGCCGAAGCGTTGCTGAGTGGAATCTGTACAGGAATCAGCGTATACAGAATCTCATTGTACCCATCGTGTCACGATCCTATCGTCAGCATGCGGCGCTCGAACGCGGAAGCCTCGAGCGCGCCCTGTTGCCGTTCGTGGCGCAGAACCAGTATGTCTATGTATTCGACAGTTCGGGTTCGGCTGTGTTTCTGTATCGGAACGGAGAGATACTCGAGACCACCGACGTGTCGGTGACACAGAGTGGTGATTACAACGGCGTGGACGCGACTCGGCCACCTTCGGCGCTTCTTCATTCGGATGAAATCGTTGGTTTTCTGACGGCCGGCACCATGGGATTCACCACAGATCCGGCGAACCGGCAGTTTCTCGTGTCAATGACAGGGACCCTTGGGGCAATGCTTTTCGTTGCCTTCGGACTCGCCTCGCTCGTGGCAGGCCTGCTCTCGCGCGGGATCACCCGGCAGACAGCGGCTCTCGCATCGGGGATCGGGGAACTCGCGTCGGGACGACGCGATGTACGCTTTCCCGACAGTAACGCCGAGGAGATCCGTATTATCTCGGGTTCAGCGCAGCGATTGCAGACGCAGCTGCAACGCGAGGAAACGCTTCGCCGGCAATGGGCCCAGGATATCGCCCACGACCTTCGGACGCCGGTCACCGCAATCAAGACACAGTTCGAAGCGATGATAGAAGGAGTAATCGAGCCAGGCACCGATCGCCTCAAGCAGGTTTTTGCAGAGGTCGAACGGATAGATGGATTGGTGAACGATCTTCGCGAACTCAATTCGCTTGAAACTCCCGAACAGACGATCGATACCGACGTTATTCAGGTGACGGATTTCGTTCGGACTCTGGAACTTCGATTCGAGTCGCTTTTTCGAGATTCGGAGCTTTCCTACAAATCGGCAGTCGACGATTTCGAGTTTATCGGCGACGATCGACTTCTTACGCGCACGCTGTCGAATGTGATCCACAACGCGGCGACCTACGCCGAACGTCCCGGGACCGTTGAGCTTTCCGCCCGTCGAACCAGGCGTGAGGTTGTTTTCGATGTCCGTAACTCAGGAAGCGTAGACGATGCAACGGCAGATCACGCTTTCGATCGCCTGTACCGCGGAGAGAACAGCCGAGGCTCCCGCGGAAGCGGTCTGGGTCTGTCTATCGCACGAGCGGTCGTTGACTTGCATCGCGGCACGATTCGAATGACTCAGGAGAACGCGCATACGGTGGTGCGTATTGTCCTCCCGCAGGATAAGTAGTGGAGTAATGGTATGAACATATTGTCGACGTACAGGGTACAGCTGTCGCCGGAACAGGGTTTCGAGGCGGCATCGCATCGGGTTGCGTACCTCTCGCGACTGGGCGTAAGCCACATGTACTGCTCCCCCTACCTGCAGGCAGCAAAGGGTAGCACACACGGCTACGATGTCGTCGACCACTCGAAGGTCAGCGAGGACCTCGGCGGTCAGGATGCACACGACCTGCTGTGTCGCACTTTACGTGACGCGGGGATGGGTCAGGTGGTTGACGTTGTACCGAATCACATGGCGGTATCAGGCCCTGAGAACCTGTGGTGGTGGGACGTCCTCGAAAACGGCCAGCGGAGCCGGTTTGCCGACTATTTTGACGTCGACTGGCAGTATGCACAGGAAAGCGATAACATTCAGAACAGGGTTCTACTTCCAATCCTCGGAGACCATTACGGTCGTGTGCTCGAGTCCGGTGAGATACAACTGTTGCGAACAGGCGGATCGTTTCATTTGCAGTATTACGATCATCAGGTACCTGTCGATCCGAGAAGTCTGTCTGAGCTTCTGTTCCGCGCCGCTTCGCGAATTGAGCACGCGGAACTTGCGTTTCTCGCGAGTGCTCTGGATTATCTGCCGCTGCCGAAAGCAGACGACAGGGTCAATACCCGACGACGTCACCACGACAAGGAGGTAATACGCAACCGCCTGTCGATTCTGCTTGAGGACGCTCCCCAGGTGAAGCGTGCAGTCGACGCAGAAGTCGATCTGATTAACTCCGACCACGACCGTCTCGACGAGCTGCTTGAGAAGCAGAACTATCGCCTCGCATATTGGCGTATAGCCCGAAGCGATCTGGGATACCGCCGCTTCTTCGACATCAACGACCTGATTGCTATTCGTGTCGAAGACGAAGACGTTTTCACCGATACGCACGGTCTGGTCCTTTCCTGGATCCGCGAGGGAAAGGTCGACGGGATTCGTGTTGATCACCCGGATGGGTTGCGTGATCCGGAAGAGTATTTTCAACGATTGCGGCATCGGGCGGGGGATGCCTGGATCGTCGGCGAAAAAATACTCGCTCCCGAGGAGCGTATGCCGGATTCATGGCCCATACACGGAACCACAGGATACGATTTCCTGAACGACCTTCACGCGGTGATTCTCGATTCGAGGAACGGAGATGCGTTGAGCCGTGTATACGCATCGTTTACGGGCGAGACCATAGAGTATGCACCCATGCTCCACCAGAGTAAGCTCGATGTTCTACACGACCTGCTCGGCAGCGACGTCAACAGACTTACCGAAATGCTCCTCGATATTTCATACAGAAACCGCCGGTACCGCGATTTCAGCAAGGACGAGGTTCACGACGCGCTTTGCGAAGTACTCGCGTCGTTCTCTGTGTATCGGACCTATATTCGAGCCGAAATCGGCACCATTCGGGACTCCGATCGCACCCTCGTACACGATGCTATCGTCGAGAGCGAGCAGCGCCGTAACGATCTGGATGCTGAGTTATTTGCGTTTCTACGAAGAATCCTGACGCTGGATCTCGATGGGGTTGTCGAACACGACTTTGTTATGCGGTTTCAACAGCTCAGTGGCCCGGTTATGGCGAAAGGAGCCGAAGACACGACCTTTTATCGATATCACCGATGGATTGCCTTGAATGAAGTAGGTGCGGAACCGGAACGTTTTGGAATGTCCGTAGAACAGTTTCACGGCCGCATGATCGATCGCAGCACTACACTTCCGCGGTCGATGCTGACTACCAGTACGCACGACACGAAGCGAAGCGAAGACACGCGCGCGCGGCTTCTGGCGATTTCCGAGGTCCCCGACGAATGGGAAAACGCGGTGCAGACCTGGTCTTCACGCGCACACCGGTACAGGACCGGTGAGTGGCCCGATAGAAACACCGAGTACTTCATTTTTCAGACTCTGGCTGGTACCTGGCCCATCAGCATCGATCGAATCACAGAATACCTCGAGAAGGCGATACGCGAATCGAAGGAGTACACATCCTGGACCGAGCAGAACCAGGCCTACGAGGACGCGGTGCTGTCGTTCGCACGGAGCGTTCTTTCGGATAGCGAAATATGCACGGCAATTGAATCCTTCGTAGAGCGTATTTCTCCGGGCGGCTATGTCAACAGCCTCGTCCAGACCGCGGTCAAACTACTCGGCCCCGGGGTTCCGGATATATACCAGGGATGTGAAACATGGAACTTTACGCTCGTTGACCCGGACAACAGGCGTCCGGTCGATTACGACGCTCTCGAAAAAATGCTCGATGAAGTGGAGTCGTTTTCCGCCGAACAGTTGATCGGTCATATGAAACAAGGCCATCCGAAACTCGCACTCACCCGGGCTTTACTACGCACGCGGCGTATCTTCAGCGAGGTCTTCCGGGGCACCGCTTCGAAAGGTCCCGGACCGTATGTTCCAACATCTGTGCGGGGCGAAGCGAGCACGGACGTGCTCTCCTTTTCGAGGGGCGAAGACGTGTACGCGGTGTGTCCGCTGCGTTTTCTTGGCCGAAACGGATCGTACCCCGACACGAGTATTGAACTACCCGAAGGACCGTTTCGTAACGTTGTAACCGGTGATGTGGTCGCCGGGGGCATTCAAAAGGTTGATACGCTTATCGCGCGCTTTCCAGTGTGCGTGCTTGTTCGCTGGGATGGTCAGTTATGAGAGGTTCATCGAGACCGGATTTCTCCGTATGGGCGCCGGCGGCTGAATCGGTGGAGTTCGTCACCGGCAATGCGGTGGTACCTATGACTCGGGACGATTCGGGATGGTGGGTCGTGCCGGGTGGCCACCGACGGTCCGACGGTCGCTACGCCTACCGTATCGACGGAGAGGGGCCGTATCCTGACCCGCGGGCGGAACGACTTCCCGACGGTGTACACGCGTGGGCCGAGGCCGTGGATCACGATGCATTTACCTGGAACGACAGCAGCTTTCGTGCCCGGCCACTCGGGTCCGGGGTTATCTACGAAATGCATATCGGAACATTCAGTGACGAGGGGACCTTCGATTCGGCGATTGAGTATCTCGCTGAGCTCGCCGAGCTCGGGGTAACCCATCTCAACGTCATGCCGATTGCGTCCTCCTCTGGCGGTCGCGGCTGGGGATACGATGGTGTCGGATTGTATGCGCCCTGGGAAGCCTACGGCGGCCCCGACGCTTTCAAGCGTTTTGTAGCTGCGTGTCACGAACACGATCTTGCCGTTGTCCTGGACGTGGTCTACAACCACCTGGGCCCGGAAGGAAACTACCTGGGGCGCTTTGGTCCGTACTTCACCGACCGGTACCGTACGCCGTGGGGCGAAGCTCTTAACCTGGATGGTCCGGACAGCGACGAGGTACGGTCGTTTCTTCTCGATAACCTTGAATACTGGGTGCGTGTATACCGAGTTGACGGGTTTCGTCTGGATGCAGTTCACGCGCTGCACGATAGCTCTGCGGTCCATATTCTCGAAGATATGTCCAGCAGAATAAGGTGTCTCGAACTCCAACTCGGTAAGCCGCTTGTCCTGATAGCAGAGAGCGACATGAACAATGCAGCGCTGGTGCGACCGGTGGAAGCCGGTGGACAGGGACTCGATGCACAATGGAGCGACGATTTTCATCACGCTGTTCATTGTCTGCTGACCGGGGAACACCAGGGATACTACGCCGGGTTCGGAAGTTTCGCGCAGCTTTCCAAGGCGCTGACCCGGGTGTTTGTTCGTGACGGCCATTACGCCCCACATCGAAAACGTAGGTATGGCAGGCCGGCAGGAGACATTCCGCGCGACCGTTTTGTTCACTGCATACAGAACCACGATCAGGTGGGAAATCGAGCGGTGGGAGAGCGGCTGTCGCACATCGTTTCCGAAGGTCGCCTCATGATAGCCGCGGCGCTGAATCTGCTTTCTCCAGCGGTGCCCATGCTGTTTCAGGGCGAGGAGTGGGCGTGTTCCTCCCCGTTTCAGTACTTTACGGATCATCAGGATGACGAACTGGCACAGGCTGTCAGTACAGGACGGACGAACGAGTTCAGTGACTTTGGATGGGAGCCTGAAGAGGTTCCTGATCCTCAGGACGCGAGCACGTTTTATCGCTCGAAGCTGTCCCGTGGCGAACGAAACGGCGGTGCCCATGCCCGTATATACGGGTGGTACTCTGAGCTCATTCGACTGCGGCGGCATAACCCTTCGCTCGGGTGCGCATGTCACACCCACCCACAGGTGACGTACAATGAAGACGAACGATGGATGCTTATACGCCGCGGTTCGTATGTAATCGGTTTTTCGCTTGCCGAAGCCGTGGTTGGCGTTCCGGTCGCAGATACGCTGTCACAACAGAAGAGCGGCGATGCGACCTTCGGTTTTTCGACGGACGACCCGCCATTACCTGGTTCTCTTCTGCTTTCGACCGCTGGAGTGACCTTTGAACGCGAAACGCTGATTCTGCCGCCGGAGTCGATTGCGGTTCTTGGCCCGTGAAGCTATAACCCGAGAAGTCGGGACAGTTCCGCGTCAGACGGCTGGACGCCGGTGCCGGAGTCAGTTCGTATGATTGGAACACGCAATACACCGGGGTATTCGGTAATGACCTCTTCGGGGTCGTAGGCCATATATGCGAGGTTCAGCTTTTTGAATGCATCAGATGAAGCGTCAATAAGCTGTTCAAATCCGCCGGCAGCGGACGCGAACGCTTCTATCTCACGTCGACCCGGGGTGCGCTCGTTCAGATCGACAAATTGATACTCGATCCCCCGGTCGCTACAATATCGCATGACGCGACGGGTGTCTTTCGATTTCTTTGTGCCTACGATCTGCGGTACCATACGCGAATGATGCAGGAAGCCGGACACTCTGTCTATTGAAAGCCAGCTGATTGAACTGGAGTTTACCATGAATATCGGAAAGGCCATCTGGAAAACTTTCGGCCTCGGTCCTCGTAGATTCGGCCTTGCGCTCGGTGGGGGAGCAGCGCGGGGATTTACCCACATAGGTGTCCTTCGCGCACTCGAAGAAGCCGAGCTTGCTCCGTCCGTCGTCGCGGGGACCAGCGCAGGGAGTCTCGTGGGTGCACTCTACTGTGCCGGATTCGATTCACGCAGGATCGAGGAAGAAGCGAGAAACATGAAGTGGGGCGATCTGATACAGATGACCTTTCCGCGTATGGGCCTCGTGAAAGCAGATAAGCTCAGTAACCTCGTTCGGGAGCTTATAGGTGATATAAACATCTCCGACCTCAAGATACCCTTCGCAGCGGTCGCCGTTGACCTTGTTTCTGGAGAAGAACGGGTGCTTCGCGCTGGCCCTGTAAGTACAGCCGTGCGCGCGAGCTGTGGTATACCGGGCGTTTTTGTACCGTTGGAACACGGCGGTGAACTTCTCGTGGACGGCGGTATCCGGAATTCCGTTCCGTCGAATGTTGTTCGTTCGCTGGGTGCCGATTTCGTGGTCGGTGTCGATCTGAACTCCGACAACGTCGGTCAGGACGAGAGCATTGACAACGTAGTCGATGTACTTGCCCGGACTATGGGAATACTAATGTACGCCACAAGCGATACCGGGAGGCGAAACTCGGATATCTTCCTTCAACCCGACCTTGTCGGGTTTTCGTACCACAGCATGAGCCGAATCGACGAAGCAATAGCGCGCGGGTACGAAACAATGGTAAAGATTGTCCCCCGGTTGAAGGAAATGTTCGCAGAAAAAAACTGATGCGTTACTCCTCGATGGCGGTTGTGTCTGTGCTGATCCGGACGAAGTCCGGGAAAAAACTGGCCATATGGAGGTGCGGGTAGGGCTGGTCCGGGATTATTCCCGGATTATACGCCAGTTCATCGACAAAACTCTGAACCACCGAACGGTTACGGGAAACGACGTGAACGGGCACCGACCGGGACGCGCCTCTGCCGCTTACCACCGAACCCGGCTGATGGTCGCCATAAAGGATAATCAGGCTCTCCCTGTCGTCGGGAACAAACCGCGTCAGGTATTCCGTTAGAACGGTCAAAACGTAGTCTATTGACGCGATAAAACCGTCTACGTATTCGGTACCCGAAAAATAGTCGTTGTCGAAACGGAGATTCTCCGTCTCGAAAAACACCGATCCATCCCCGAGATCGGACCAGTCCGGCAGGTACTCCGGAATGTGATTGAATGGCATATGACTCGACACGAGTTGATAGTACGCAAACAGGGGACGTTCCGCGAGCGTTCCGTCGTCGATCCGGGACTGAATGCGGTTATGAAGCGCGTGGATTGCAAACTGGTCCGGGACCGGAACGAAACTGAACCACGGGCCCTGGTAGCCGAAGTCGCCGTTGTGAGCAATCAACATCTCATCGAAGCCGAAGACCTCTCTCCCCTCGGGCCAGTCGTCGTGAACAGCTCCGGGCTTCGCCTTCATCGCGTAGTACCCGGCTTCGGCTTCGAGAAAGTCCGGTAACGTAAACGCTCCTGTCTCTATCAGATTCTCGAACCGTGACTGGCGGTCAATCACATTCCCGCTGAGAAATGTCGCCTCTGCGAGCCATGACATGCCGCTGAACACCGGCGATTCGAGAAAACTGCTTGCAATATGGTAACCTGCTTCGTTCAGTGTATCGCTCGTAGACTGAAGGACCGGACCCAGTGAAGCGCGCTGGACATCGTCTTCGAATATCGTGATCCCGTAGCTCTCGATGGCAAAGACGTATATGTCCGCGTCCCGAATGCCGGGAAGACCAAAGGACTGCGTCGAAGCCGCGGCAGGTTCGCTCGGATCGTCTGCCGGCGTGTCGGTCGCAATCCTGCTTTCTACTTCAAACTGGTCGAAGCTTGTGAAGCCTTGTCCCATAACAGGCAGCAAGGCGCTCGCCCAGGTCTCGGTATCGCGCCGGGGTGTCGATACAGCTTCAATTGAAACGGTACCGAGAAGCGAAACGACCAGTACCCCGACGGCTGTCATTGTATATCGTCTGCGTGGTGCAGGTACGCGACAAAAATGGCGGTGTGCGAGTCCGAGAAACCCTCGGGTGACCGCGTAAGCCGCGACGAGAATGAGGAAAATGACCAGCGGTGTAAGCGCGGTAACCGTTGTCGTTGATTCGGGAAAGAGCAGGAGCATTCCACCGGTTACGTATGACACGTCGGTATAGGGTATGAACGGACGAGCATAGAGAAACTGAATCGCCCCCTCCGCGACGGAGTATATAAGCATGACAGCGAGGAACGCGCTGGCGGCCGGCATAATAAACCGTCGCGCGCGCGTCGAACCGGATATACGCCACCGTGCCGCTACGTACGCCACGATTACCCCGCTTGCGAGCGCGGCCGAGGGTATAAACCCCGTCGCCATGTAACCGGACCCAAGCCAGCGATAGGTGTTCAGGAGGAAGTTGAATGCAATGCCCGCTGCAATCAGTACGGTCAGCGACAGGCGTTCTTTCATTGGTCGGCAAGTTCGTGGTCGGAAGCCCGAAGCTCTACTTCGCCCTGCATACCGCTACTGACGTGGATGCGACGATCCGAGGTCGCAATGACTGCTTCATAGTCGGGCAGCGTTTCAACGAGCGCCATGCCCTCTTCGAGCCCGAGGACAAATACTCCGGTCGACAAGGCGTCTGCGCCCATTGCGTCGGGTCCTATTACGGTGACACTGGTGAGGCCCGAGCGGGATGGAGTTCCGGTCTCGGGGTCGATTATGTGGTGATATCTGATACCGTTACGCTCGAAAAACCGTTCGTAATCACCCGAAGAGACGACTGCCTGATCGACAAGTTCAATAACGGCGAGGAGCTCCTGCCGATTCGACGACGGGTGCTGTACGCCGATTCGCCATGGATTGCCGTCCACTCGTGTGCCAAGCGCAAATATATCGCCTCCAAAATCTACAAGCGCATGATTGACCCCTGCTTCGCGAAGGACGCGTGCGGCCTCGTCGACCGCATAGCCCTTTGCAATTCCCCCGACATCGATCGCCATGCCGTCGCGCGGAAGGTAAATACCGGGCTCATCGCTTACGTCTATCTCGTCATAGGCGACAAGTGAGACGCGGCTCTCGATTTCCTCGGGAGTCGGCACCCGCTCTTCTGGTGTACCGATACCCCACAACGTGATCAGCGGAGCTATGGAGATGTCAAAGGCTCCGTTTGTGATTTCCGCCCATCGTATCCCTTCGCGAACGACTTGTGCAGTATCGTCCGAAACCGGCACGGGGGCGCGGCCTGCGTTTCGGTTGACCTCCAGAATCTCGGTATTGTCGTAGTTCGCCTCGTTGATGCTCATGCGATTCTGTATTTCGGTGACGCGCTCGAAGGCTCGCTCCAGCGTCTGAGACGGATACGATTCGTCATAAATGCTGATCGACGCCGCGGTTCCGAGGCGGAAGCGGGTCTCCCGAGTCGGGCCGTCGTCGCGGGAACATGCTGACAGGCCTGTAAGGACTACGACTGCCACGGTAATCAAAATAGATGCAGGTATGTTTTGTTTCATAGCGGGTATAAGGCTACTGTATCAAAAATCGCAGGCAGAAATATAGGTGTCTGCGCGGTCTCGTTCAATGATCGGTCAATTCGTCGGGTAACGCGGATGCGATTGCCCCGAAGAGGAAGCGTACCCGTTCAAAGCGGTAGATTCGTTCGGATTCTATCATATTCGCCAGCGTATCGCTGGAGTGAAAGGCGGTCCGCTGTGAACGTAAGAGCACAGCCGTTTCTTCAGCAAACCGGGCAGGGTCGACGAGCAGTAGTTCGAGAATGCGGATTACGGCAGAACTCGATGCTTTTGAGGCGCGCTCCTTAAGGAACTCAATTGCATCGTACTGGTCCGAAAGAAAACGAACATACAGCGAGTAAAACCAGTCGTGTATGCCCGCGAGATCGGCTACGGCAAGAATAACTTCGTCGCGGATGTACTCCGGCACCGCGTCTCCGGACAAAGCCCCGAAAAGGAGTGGAATCGATTCGAAACGGCGAAGCAGACGAATCGCCTCGGTCGCGCGAATCATGAGATGCGGATTGTCCGTCAGCCGGAGCACCATCTCGATTCGATCCCCGCCGTTTCGATCGTTCCTGTGTCCGAGCGAAGTCATGGCTTCGCCGCATAGGACGTAGTCGTCGGAATACACTGCTTCGCGTAACGCTTTCAGTGAGTGCTTTGAACCGTAATGGCGCAGGATTCTGGCGGCGAGATAGGCAGTTGTATAGGGGTGGTCGGCAAGCTCCCGGATCAGCGCATGTTCAGTGTCACGATGGGGCTCGAGTCGCTCGAGGGCGATCAGTGTTTCGCTTCGTATCGAATAACTCGGTGAGTCGAGCCTTTTCAGGAGACTTTCGCGCGCGAGACGGCTACCGGTGTCTCCGAGACTCCGTATAGCTGCCCGCTCCCGTTCTATGTCCGAAGCGCGGTCGAGGCGGTCGAGCAGAGTCATCGTGCGAAGATCCCGCATTGAGAAGAAGACGCCGATTGCACCTCGGAAAGAGTAGGCACCAAGGCGTTCAAGGCGGGAGAACAGAACGAACAGCAGCACGACCGCTGCGAGTATGCCGCCGTAGTACCATTGATGAACCGTTACAGGGTCGGTTCCCCCAGTGGCGGCATGGAGCGCATCGAGTACGATACCTCCACCGAAAGAACCCAGGCTCCCGCCAATGCCAAGAACCAGGAAGTAGATTATACCCATGTTCATCTGATCGCTGGGTTTCAGAAGTGCATACCAGTAACTCTGGGCACATGACTCAGCCCCTGCGGCCCCGAAGGTCGACACGAAAAACACGAACGATAATATCAACGCCACCCCGAGGGGGCCGGCCTGTGGAGATACGACAGCAGGGCCAAAGCCGATAAGCGTTATGAGTACGGATGCGAGAATGAGTGGCTTTGCGCCTGTTCGGTCGAGCAGCAGTTTGATGAAGAGTCCCATAGCGATCGCGCCGAGGTTGCCGATAACGCCGTACGCAATGGCTGCGCTGTCGGCCTGCGAGTATACCTCACGCGCGTACACGATCAAAAACGGTCGGGCGGCACCGCTGATCAGCGCGAGAGAACCGAAGGCGAGGAGGAAGCGGCGGAACCTGAAGTCGGACAAAGTCCGTCGCACCGCAGTGGAAAGGCGTTCCGAGCCTCCCTCCTTGACACCCGGTGGTTCCGGCACGCGAGCGACGACAGCGGTGGCGACCAGGCCGAAGGCGACTCCCGCGCCGATAAACGCGGCGTATCGAGCCAGCGGTGCATCGTCGCCAAGTAAGACGGCGATACCGATTCCGGCGAATACAGCGATTACATTCGCGATAATCTGAAACTTCAAAAGAAAGGAGCCGCGATCGGCACCGGAGGAGAGCTCGCCGAGAATCGGACTCTGCCCGACTAGACCAATGCCGCGGAAGACGTTGAAGGCAAAGGTCGAGAGGACAAAGACCACAATGGCACCCTCACTCATACCGGAAGCGTGCATCCACGGAATCGCGACAAGAGGGGCTACCGTAAGGTAGCGCAGGGCCCATCCGGCTGCGAACAGTCGTACCGCCCCAAGTTTTACACCAAAGCGTTTTCCAACAAGCATGAAGAAAAACGATACATACAGGAAGCTTGAGACCAGACCAACGATCGTACGGCTCGCATTCAGACGCAGGAGAAACAGCGTCAGAATGTTTCCGGACAGCAAGAGGTAGCTGAACGCGTTAAAAACAGCAAAAATGGTAAAGAGCCTGCGACCACGCAATTTTACCGGAGTACTGTAGGACTGAATCCGTGTTTCTGTGCCACTCATGATACTGGTACGACTGCTACGGTAGCACATTCAGCCGGCTGGCGCTAATATGTATGACTATGAATCCGACCCGGTACGACTGCAATCATTCTTTACTGTCCGCGACTCTGGTGGTGATGGCGGTTTAAGCGGCTGCATAGC
>JBKHAN010000106.1:0-6988 GCA_046542845.1 Spirochaetaceae bacterium | reverse complement strand
TCAATAGTTATGTTCTGGATATAGACGAGAACGGTAAAATCGATCGAATACTCGTTGAGTTCCCGGTTTCTATATGGCCCGGCGCTGATTTCGGAGATATCGAGGTAGAAATTAATGGATTTGAGCTTGACTCAAGCGGTGCGGGGCCATTTTCGCAGCCTACGACTGCGTATCCATTCGATAATGTTGCTGACCGTCCCTGGGCAGATCCGGCTGACATAGAAAACTATATGTTCATACATCTTCGCGAACGAAATTCGCTCGATACGGATGCAGTTCCCGAATGGTGGATCGCCGAAAACGACTTGCTCCGAGACGCGGCGTCAGACACACGTGTTGCGATTTCATTGAACCCCGACGACGACGGAAGCGGGGAAACGCCGACGAACGTAGCGCATCCGGTCATCGGGTATACGCTCGCGATTCCAGGCAGAGATCAGTTGTTTATCCACTTCTCCGAGCCGGTACAGAACGCGGGTGGCGGGGCCCTGGGCCTTGCCAATTTCGATTTTTCAGCCGGCACTGAACAGTCTTTGGACGCGGCCCCGGGTGGTACACCGGGACAGGACTGGATTCTACGGCGTGACACCTCCTTTACCCCCGCGGAGCTGGCAGCGGGTGTCAATACAATCGCCGGTGTGAACATCGAATCGCAGTCGGGTGATGCATCCGCCACTGAACTCGGTCACCCGACCACCGACCGATCCACCCATCGCATCTCAGACCTCTTCCTGGTAAGCGAAGACGCGCAGGCAATTACCCCGGTGTTCGCGAACGAGGTAGAACTGAGCCGCGATCCCGACCGCGGCGGTACCGGGCTCATCCGGCGCTTCGACGGATCCGAGTATCTGCAGCCGCGTGATATCCGTCTGCAGGTATTCGCGAATGTGGGGAGCCTGACAGATCTCTGGTTCGACTCCGAGGTGCCCTCAGAGCAGGTGTCGAACGGACTCTGGCTACCGCCTTTCGATGAGACCGACTTCAGTGGCCTCGTACCCTTCCCCAACACGAGCGCCGATGATCGTAGCTTTACATCGGTCGGAGGCAATCTGCTTGATGTCACGATTCCCGGCTCTAGCGATAAACTTCGTAACGGCACAAATCTCGAGTTTTTCCTGCGGGTCGGCGGCGGTGCACCTCCGTCGCCCGGTACGCCCCCCCTCTACGCCGCGCGGGTGGAGAACCCGGACAGCTCGACCTGGTTCCGCTCGGTGCGACCCTTCTCCTTCCGCGTGCAGGATGTCCTTCGGCAGCGCGGCGGGGTCAGCATCGCGAATAACGTGATTAACCCGGACCGCGGCGAGCGCGCAGAGCTGCTGCTGCGCGTAGAGAATGCGGGCACCTTTACCATCAATGTGTTCAACCTGGCCGGTGACCTTATTGACGTGCTTCACCGCGGTCGCCTCGATGCCGGCGAGCACACGACAACCTGGGACGGCACCAACCGCACCGGTCGCATCGTCGCTCGCGGGCTCTACTTTATTCGCGTCGTCGGCCCGGGCATAGACGAGTACCGGCAGGTCATGGTGGTCAGATGAAAAAGCGCGATCGCTATCCGGACCGAGACTCCGACCGGCGTCCGAGCCCCGCAGCCGGCCGTGCACTTCTGTTCGCCGTCATTACCGCGGTCGCGCTCATGGTGCCCGGCTGTGAGCTCGACCCGCCGGTTGTACCCGAGCCGACCTTCCAGATTCGCGTCGAGTTCGAAGGCGGTGACGCCGGTTCCTACGCGGCGAGCTTCGACACACCTGCTGCGCTCACGTTTACCGACACAGGCGGCGGCGTCTTCGAGACAGCCTCCGACCTCGCCTACGCCGACTTCGCTGCCGCCGATTCCACCGACGATCCCGCCGTCATTCGCGTCTATGCCGAGCGTACAGACACAAGCGAGCGCCTTGCGGTCACCATCATCCAGATCGAAACCTCAATGACCCCACCCGGCGAACAGGAGCTCGAAGAGGTCATCTACGAACCGGACGGGACCGAAGGCGCGAGCGAAAACCCATCCCTCGAGATAGACCTGACCGTCGCGGTCCCCCGTTCATAGCGGTATCATGGAACAATCAGATCGCACCATCCCCTCGTATATACAGGCAAAGACTGCTATATTATGAGGCGACCGGGGAATGGCGGATAATGCTATGGAACTGCGATCAGAACACTTTGAGCAGATCGGTAAGTACGTACGTGGAAATCTTGGTGCCTGGTTTCGCGAAGCAAACCTGGACCGCGATATGGAACTGCGCGAACGCACGATCCGTGTCGAAGAGGAACTCAAGACTCAGCGCGAACTGATGCGCGAGGGCTTCGCGCAGATGGAAAAGCGTTTTGAGCAAATCGACAAGCGCTTTGAACAGGTCGATAAACGCTTCGAAGAGATACAGCACAACATGGACAAGCGTTTTGAACAGGTCGACAAACGTTTTGACGACTTGAACCGGAACATCAGAAATAGTCAGTGGTTTATTGGACTGCTGGTGACCTTCGTCATGGCCGCGTCCACGGCGCTGCAGATCTTTTTGTAGCACTGCCTGCCGCAGCCTTGCCGGTGCGGCCGTCCCCTACAGGAGCCCCAGAATCTCGGCGGCGTGGTCAGCAGGCTTTACCTTCGGGAATACTTTTGTGATTACTCCGTCCGGGCCAATCACAAAGGTCGATCGCATAATGCCTTCGTATTCCTTTCCGTACATTTTCTTGACGCCCCACGCGCCGAAGGCCCGTATCGAGGTCTTATCGGGATCACTTAGGAGCGGGAAAGGCAGGTTGTACTTTGCGACGAATTTTTCGTGGCTCGCCGGCGGGTCGGCACTGATGCCCAGCACCACCGCCCCCTTTTCGGTGAAGGCGTTGTAGTTGTCACGGAAGCTGCACGCTTCCTTCGTACACCCCGGCGTATCGTCTTTTGGGTAGAAATACACCACCACGGTTTTCCCCGCGAAGTCGCTCAGCGAAACGGTCCTTCCGGTTTGATCCTGCAGCTCGAACTCGGGAGCTTTTTCCCCTTCTTTCAGCATACGGCACCTCTATCGCTTGAACATTTGCCCGAAGAACTCTTCGGCCTTCTTTCGCACTTCTTCAGCCTGCTCGGTCGCCCGACTTATGGTCTGTGCAAGGGGGTCCTTACTCCGGCGAAATTCTTCCTGATACTCGTGCGCGGCGTCTTCAAAGTCTTTCTTCATGTCGGCTTCTTCTTCGGCACTGCGGCGTACGTAATCGCCTCCGATTATCTTTCCGTAACGCTCCTCTTCGACCCAGGTCTTGAGCGCTGCCAGGCGCATGACCGGAAACGGGTGGCTCTGCCACACGAGGTTCATTAACTTGTACACGCCGTCCACCATGTTCTCGCCGGTGTCGTATTCTTCTGCCTGTTTGACAAACTCGTCGATATCCATGTGCTCAAGCTGTGTACCGCCGGCGAGTTTCATGAGCACACGGTTACTGACCTCCGGATCCTGTACTGTGAGGAGCCCGGCTCGATCGGCAGAGAGCTCGCTCTTTCTGTCCCATTCGCGGAGTGCTGCGATAATGCCCATAGCCGCGAACTGTCCGATCGGCAGTTTCGCGATCACAAGGGATGCATTGACCAGGAACCATAACAGCGTCTTGTACAGGACATGCCCGCTTAAGATGTGGGAAAGCTCGTGGCCTATGACGGCAAGCAGCTCCTCCTCCGAGAAACTCTGTACCATGGCACTGTTCAGGGTAATGAAGGGCTTCTGTACGCCCACCGCGCCGGCATTGAGCACGGGATTCTGTGTTATAAACACATCCGGCATGTCGGGTGCGTCAAGGATGCTTACTGCTTCCTCGGTGAGCCGGTATACGTGTGCGAACTGCCGTGGTGTGGCCCGCACCGCACTTGCCATGAACAGCAGCCGGACCGACTTTTCACCAGTGCCACCGACAAAAAACTTGAGCACTTCGTCCATACCGGGAAGGCGCTTGAGCGTGTTCAGCGCAGCACGGTCCGCCGGGTGTTCCCATGATCTGGGACTGATATCCGTCAGGCGAATACGAGCACGTGTCTTTTCAGGTTCCATCGCTACAATGTATGACCTTGGCGGCACAAAAATCAACGGAAATCGACACGAGCAGCCGGAAGATGTATCTCGACGTGCGCGCCCTGGACATCGCGGCGGTTGGCGATCGCGATATCGCCGTCGTGTGCTGCGACGACCTGGTAGGCGATGGAAAGACCGATCCCACGACGGTTCTCGTGGGTCGTAAAGAAGGGATCGAACGCGCGAACGGCAACTTTGTCGCTGATTCCCGGCCCCGTGTCGTCCACAGATACCGAGATCCACGAGTCCGATCCGCCATCGCCACCCGGAGTAAAAAACGTGCTGATGCAGATCGTTCCATGGCCGTCCATCGCTTCCACCGAGTTCTGCAGTATCGCACGGAACACCTCGCCCATTTGCTCCGGGTTGACCAGAACCCGGGTGTCGGGTGTACTCCGGACGAGCGCGCAATCCACGTCTTCGGGAAAATCGTATCCCTGTACTTCGTGCGACAAAAGATCGTTGAGCCAGACTTCAACCCGGGCAGGGGTGTGCCCGTCGGAGAACACCATGAGACGGTTTGAGAGCTTTCGGGCCCGACTGATCCCGGTGCGAAGCGCGGCAGCGCGCTCGGCCCGGTGCTCATTGCCTTCATCGGCCTCCAGAAGCGAAACGCTTCCGAGCATGCCACCGAGGATGTTGTTGAACTCGTGTGCGATGGTACCCGCGAGGCTTCCGATTCCTTCCAGCTGCCGTGCACGCTCGTCTCGTGCCTTCTGATCGAGAAACGCGGTCATGTCCCGGAGCACGTAGATGGTCCCGTTGACCGACGTACCCTTCGTGCCGATTTCTCGAATGCTGCATTCGATGGTCCGTCCGTCAAGATCGGCGTGACTGACCGTCTCTGCATCAGGGTTCAGTACATCGAGTCGTGGTGCCGTGTCTTCGAGCAGCTTACCGATAACGTCATCGGATTCCCAGCCGTACAAAGCCGCAGCCGCACTGTTCACAAAGCTGATTCGGCCGGCAGGGTCTGTGATTATGACCCCTTCGATCATTGCATCAAGCGCCTGAAGCTGTCGGTCTTCCTGTATCGAAAGTCGTCGTCGCGCGAGTATTACGCCAACGGTACTGAGCAGGAGCAGTGCGGCAAGGGCAATAGGCACCAGATTGCGCAGCACTCGCGCACGCTCAAGCCCGGCGTTGAGTCTGCTTTGCAGCCGCCCGAGCCGGCGCACGAATGCGCGTGCCAGGGTGGCAGCATCACGGGCAGTATTGGAAAGAACCAGCCGGTCCAGATTCTCGGCACCTGGCTCGATTAACGCCTCTATCTGATCGAGTTCGCGTGAAACGCCTGTCCAGGCGGCGTGTACATCGTCTACCAGTACATCAAACGATGGGTCGTCGAACAGGCTAAGGAGGGTTTCCGGAGCCACGCACACCGTGCATTGCGCCAGGAACCGGTCCCGCACCAGCGCCCACTCGGTGTAGCCGGTGCCGGGATCCTCCAGAAACACAAGAGCCGTCGTTTCGCCCTGAAAGGTGTTCCAGGACTCGATCGTATTCTGATACTCGTCCCGAATATTGAGCAGTTCGTCTACCCGGAGGGAAAGAACCATGCCGGCTGTAATCAGGAGCCCGACCACGATCGCTATAGCCGGGGCTATGATATATGCTGCCTGTATGCGTCCTTTTCCCGATCGTCCCATTCAGATATCCGTTATTATCCCCACGTGGAATCGCGCCGCACTGCTTGTTGACGCAGTTCGATCTGTCGATGAGACGCGCATAACCCCATACATAATTGTCGTGGACGACGGGTCACAAGACAAGACCCAGTCGGAAATTTCCGCTCTCGCGTGTCGTTTTCCGCTGAAATACATTCGTGTAGAGCACGCGGGCTATCCCGGCCGCTGCCGGAACATAGGCGTTGCTGCAGCACAGACCGATTGGATTGCATTTCTCGACAGCGACGACCGGTTTTTGCCGGAGAAGCTTTCGAGACAGATGGATGAACTCGCGCACACCGGTCTTTCGCTCTGCCACACGCGGGAACGCTGGCTGCGCGGGGGGACGGAGGTCTCTCAGTCGCACATGAGGCACGCACGGCGGGGCGATATCTTCGCCGACGCGGTGAAAAAGTGCATCGTGGGGCCATCGACGACCGTTATGCGGCGCGAGCTGTTTCTCCGCTATGGCGGGTACCGCGAGGACCTTGAAGTCGCCGAAGACTACGAGTTTCTGCTTCGTCTTCTGGCGTTCGAAACGATCGCTTTTGTGGATGATGAACTCATTGAGAAGCGGGCCGGCCTCTCCCCGCAGCTTTCGGCTAAATACGGGCACATCGAAGGCTTCCGCATACACGCGCTCGCCGGTTTCGCGGTGGATGTGCTCGCCGCGCGCGACGAGGGCGGCGCAACCCGGCGCGGACAAGGTCACGGAAACGTGGCACGTCCCGATGGCGGGCCACCCCCGGCGCGCCCGGGCCTCGAAGCCCTGCTCCGCGTCGGCAGGCCGCCTGAACCACGCTGGGGCAGTGTCGACCCCGCCTCCGTCCCCGACGGCAAGCTCGCCCTCGCGGTCCGCGAGCTGGCCCGCAAGTGCCGGGTGTACGCGCGCGGGGCGAGAAAACGCGGCCGCGGCGGAGATGCTTTGTTGTACGAGCAGGCCGCCCGCGAGGCGGAGGCGGTCCTCCGGTAACAATCAGATTGCACCTTACTCTCGTATATTCAGGCAAAGACTGGTATATTTGGAGGAGACCAACCGATGGCGGACAGGGCTATGGAACTGCGATCCGAACATTTTGAACAGATCGGTATGTACGTACGCGGGAATCTCGGCGCCTGGTTTCGCGAAGCGAACCTGGACCGGGACATGGAACTGCGCGAACGCACGATCCGTGTCGAAGAGGAACTGAAAACCCAGCGCGAACTCATGCGCGAGGGCTTCGCGCAGATGGAGAAGCGTTTCGAACAGGTCGACAAACG
>JBKHAN010000105.1:0-7154 GCA_046542845.1 Spirochaetaceae bacterium | reverse complement strand
CGACCTTCTATCCCCTGATTGTGCTTGCGGTAGCCATAATCGCTGCGAACGCGGTTGCCGGTTTGTACGGCGTCGCGATGGCTGCCGTCGGTATGCTGAGCTTCGTTGTCGCAACGGTCAGTGTAGACACCTACGGACCGATCGCTGACAACGCAGGCGGAATCGCTGAAATGTCCAAACTGGATCCGCGTGTCCGCGAGATTACCGACGAACTGGACTCGGTCGGCAATACGACCGCAGCGATCGGTAAGGGCTTTGCGATTGGATCTGCTGCGCTCGCCGCCCTGAGTCTGTTTGCGAGTTACCTCTACAGCCAGGCGGGCCCGGAGAACGTGCTTGGCGAGTTCTCGCTCGACCTGAACATGATCGACACACTCACCCTCGCCGGTGGGCTTATTGGGGCGGCACTCCCTTATCTGTTCAGCGGAATCCTTATCGAGGCTGTTGCCAAGGCAGCACAGCGCATGGTGCAGGAAGTCAGGCGACAGTTTCGTGCCGACCCGGGTATTCTGCAGGGTGAAAGCCGTCCCGACTACAAGACCTGTATCGAGATATCGAGCGCCGGCGCTCTGAAGGAAATGAAACTGCCCGCTCTGCTCGCCGTCCTCTCACCGCTGGTCGGTGGCTTTATCTTCGGGTCAAGTTTCGTCGGCGGCCTCCTCATAGGCACGACGCTCAGTGCGATCATGCTCGCGCTGTTCAGTGCGAACTCGGGGGGCGCGTGGGATAACGCGAAGAAGTATATAGAACAGGGACACCACGGCGGCAAAGGGTCAGAGGCTCACGCGGCGGGTGTCATAGGTGATACGGTCGGTGACCCACTCAAGGACACGGTTGGACCGAGCCTCGATATCCTGATCAAGATCATGGCAGTCGTATCGCTCATTGGCGTGAGCGTGTTCCACGAGTACAATCTGCTCGCGCTGTTCTTCTGAGCCGACGCATGCGGATTGCCGGTGCCCCGGCCGGCGGAGAGTCGGCTTACCTGCGCTCCTGCCGGGCGAGAAAGCGGGTTGCAGGCGCTGTTCGTGACAAAACGTCTCCAAGGGCGTAGCGACCCGAGGCAATGACCGCGGGAATGCCCGCCTCGGTCAGCATTCGAGCCGCGGCGATCTTGGAGCGCATGCCGCCGAGACCGAGCGCGTTTCCGGTGTTACCCGCCATGGCTTCAATGTCGGCCGTTACCTCTGCCACTTCATCGATAAGCCGGACTGATTCGTGCTTCTTGGGATCTGATGCGTACAGTCCGTCCACATCCGTCAGGAGAACCGTCAGATCGACACGAACGCTGATCGAGACGAGCGCGGCGAGTATGTCGTTATCTGAAAAGCTTTTCTGATATTCAAACTCTTCCTTGTCGACCATGTCGTTCTCGTTTACGACCGGTATGATTCCTCGCGTCATGTAGGCGTTGATAATCTGCGTAATCGTGTTCCGTTCGGTCTCGGAGGCAAAGTTGTGGTGTGTAAGCAGGACCTGAGCCACTGAGCGACCCCACTCGCGGAAGAGGTCTTTGTAGTAGGTCATGAGTCGGACCTGTCCGATTCCGGACAGAAGTTGAAGCTCCTGAACCTCGTTCGGCCGTTCCCTCATTCCCTGAAGCTCCATACCCGCGGCAACGGCACCCGAGCTTACGATAATAAAGTCGTGGCCGTTTTCTGCAAGTTCCGCCATCTCCCAGACTTTCCCGGCGAGCCACGGAAAGCGCACCCGTGGGCCGTCGCTGATGAGCGCGCTCCCAATCTTAACCAGTACTCTCATGAGCCTGCCTGCACCTGGAGGCTGCGATGCGAAAAGGACTTTCTCCCCTGAGCGTAGTCCTCGACAATGTGTCCCCGGCCGACGACGCGGTACTGTGTGGTCGTCAGGCCCTCGAGTCCGACCGGCCCCCGCGCGTGTACCTTACCGGTTGAAATGCCGACCTCCGCGCCGAGCCCGTAGCGAAACCCGTCGGCAAAGCGCGTTGAAGCGTTATGGAGCACAGAACTCGAGTCGACTCCCCGCATAAACCGTTTGCCGGTCTCTTCCGACCGGGTGATGATTGCGTCGGTATGGTGCGATCCGTACCGGTTAATGTGCTCCATCGCTTCTTCAAGCGAGTCAACCAAGCGTATCGACAACACCAGATCGTTATACTCGGTCTTCCAGTCTTCTTCATCCGCCTCTGCCATGGGGACCACGCCTCTCGCACGCGGACAGCCGCGAAGCTCAACGCCCGAGAGCGCTTCCGCGATCGCCGGCAGCAGTGATACCGCCTCTTTGTGCACGAGCAGGGTCTCCACAGCGTTACAGACCGCTGGATACTGCGTCTTGGAGTCGCGAACGACCGACACCGCCATGGCCGGATCTGCGTCGGAATGCACATACACGTGGCAGATACCGTCTGCATGCCCGAGTACCGGTATGCGGGTGTTCTGCTGTATGAACCGTACCAGCTCGTTTGAGCCGCGTGGAATCATAAGGTCTATGTCTGAATCGAGTTCGAGTACCGCCGCAATGTCCTCGCGTGTTTCTACAAGCTGAAGCGCTCCTGAAAGCTCGCGGTCGACGGATTGGATGGCTTCGATAAAGAGCGCGTGCAGGACGCGATTCGACTCCATCGCCTCGCTTCCTCCCTTCAGAATTACCGCGTTTCCGCTCTTGATGCCGAGCGAGGCAATTTGCACGAGCGCGTCCGGACGCGATTCGAAAATGACACCCACGACACCAATAGGAACGCGTACCCGTGACAGCACGAGACCCGTATCGAGTTCGCGCCTGACCTCTTCCTGCCCGATCGGGTCGGGAAGCTTCGCGACGCTCTCAAGACTGTCTATCATGACCCCGAGCTTGCGCTCGGAGAGCAGAAGCCGCTTGTACAGCGACTGCCCGAGCCCGACCTCGGTGGCGCGTTGTGCGTCGACGGCGTTGGCTTCAAGTATTTCCGCCTGCCTTTCGGCAAGCAGCGTCGCCATCCCACGAATGATCGCGTTACGGGTTTCCTCGCTTGCGACCGCCAGTCGGTAGGCTGCCGTTCTCGCCGCCTTTACCTGCTCCTGTACGCTCATGCTCCAAGCTCCCTGCTTCGTTCTATCGTCCGTGCGACGGTTCGCTGTATTATATCGGCGTAGTCGGACGATTCCAGAATCTCCCGTCCCGCAACCGTCGTTCCGTTTGGCGAGCTCACCATTTTCACGAGCTCTTCGGGCGTAAGCGCTTTTTCAGAGAGCAGTTTCGCCGTCCCCGAAAAGGTCGCGCGCACAAGCATACCCGCCTGATCCTCGGACAGCCCGTTGTCTACGCCGGCTTTCGTAAAAGCCTCGATAAAACGCGCGACGAAGGCGGGGCCGGAGCCGGAGATGCCGGTGACCGTATCGAGGAGATCTTCGGTTACCTCGATCGCGACGCCCGCGCTCGAGAGCAGGCGGCCGATGGTCTGCATATCTTCGGGGGTCGCACGACTGCCCGCCGCGTATCCCGCGGCCATTTCCCCGACGAGCCCGGGGGTATTGGGCATGACACGTACGACCCGCGCCGTCGTGAGGACCGCCTCGATGGTGCTGATTCGCGTTCCCGCGGCGATACTTACGACGAGGTTCCCGGCCTGCGCGAGTTCCGGCAATACCGACGGCAGAATTTGCGGCTTTACCGCGAGGAAGAGGATGTCCGCCTGCTCGGCGACGTCGGCATTTGTCGAGGCGGGATCCGTTCGTTCTGCCCCGGCGGCCACGGCAAGGCGCGCGATCTGTTCGCTGTTGACGTCCGAGGCAACAAAACGCAGATCTGGGTCTGCTGCGGCGAACGCCCCTGCGAGGGCGGTGGCCATGTTTCCGGCTCCGATAAAACCTATAGTCATGCTGCAGATTCTTGCGGCTGCCGGGGCCGGGTGTCAACTCGGGTTCTGCTGAAGCTGCGCCTGCAGAAACTCGCGAATTGCACGGCGCTGTTCACTGGCGAACGCGAGCGGATCGGCGCTGCCGAGAAGACCCATCCACTGCATGGCCGGGCGGTACATGTATATGGTGCTGAACTGTGCGTGGGTAATGCCTTCGACCTGCCGGAGCTCGACGGGGACGGAGTTGCCCGCGGCGCTTCCGGTTACCCGCTCCACGAAGGGCACGAGAAAGCTATCGTTCGTCCCGCCTTCCCATTGCTCGCTGCGCAGGAACAGACTCGGCACCGTGTAGCGCTCGCTCTCAAGGCGGTCCTGGCCGAGCGGCTCGACCCATGCATCGAGCCCGACGAGAGCCTCCGCTGCTACCGCGCGGTCCCCCAGCACCATGTCGACCATAGCGCCACCACCTGTCGAGTGTCCGACGAGCCCGAGGCGGTCAAAGTCGATGCGGTCGACGATACCCTGTATACGCGGGTCTACGGCGCCGGCGTCCGAGGCACCGGAGAGATAGCCCAGCAGAAAGCGGTTATCGGACGCGAAGGTTGTGACCAGACGATTCGCGTAGTCGAGGAAATCCGGCGTCTCGCCTCGTGAGGGAAGTATGCGCGAACTCGCCTGAATAATTGTCCCGTCCTTGAAACGCACCGCCGCCGCGCCGTAGGTGTGCTCAGCGGCCACCACCACGAAGCCGTGGCTCGCGAGGTCTTCGGCCACGTCGCTGTGCAGTCCCCGGTAGCCGGTCCACCCGTGAGAGATCAGCACCAGCGGGAGGTCCGTCGCTTCATCATCAGCCTGAAGAATCGGAGCCGCTTCGTAGCTGTGCGAGCGCATCAACACCGTGTGGTCCCAGATAAAGCGCGGAAACCCGTTCGCCTCGACGATGGCGCGAATGTGGGCCCGACCGTCGGGCATCCAGGCCTGCCTGCGCCCGGTTCGCTCGGCAGCCGGATACCAGATCTGCGCGCGGATCCTGCGTGGGCCAGGGTCGTCTGAAAGCGAGTAGGTCTCGACGCGGGCCTGATCTGTCAGATCCAGGCTGATGGTTCCGACTGTATGCGGACCGGTGGGTTCGGGCAGGTGTCGGACCGGCATTGCGACACCCCAGAGCGCTCCGAGAGCAAGCAGAACGAAGCCGCCAAGCGCTGCGACCGACCAGACAACAACTCTAGAGCTTTTTATCATACAGTTTTTGGAGCGTACGTGACAGCACGGCCGGTTGCAAGGGTTTCGCCAGGACCGCATTCATGCCTGCCGCGAGGCAACGGGCTCGTTCTTCTGTCATGATCCCGGCAGTCAGGGCGACAATTGGAACACTCGCCGCCGTCAGGTCCGGGAGCGCTCGAATTTCCCGCGTCGCGTCTATACCATCGAGTTCGGGCATCTGTACATCCATAAGAACGAGATCGAACGGTTGCTCCATTGCCGCCTCGACCGCACGGCGCCCGTTTTCCACGAGGGTAATCTGCGCACCCGGGACAATATGGATCACCATTGCGCGCGCGAGGATGCGGTTGATCTTGACGTCTTCGGCGACCAGTATACTCGGCGTCCAGCTCTCGTCGAACACAGTCGGCGTCGCATCCGCTTCTGCTGCGACCGTCCGTTCTCGCGAATCCGTGCGACACGATGCCTGAATCGAAAAACTGAACGTCGACCCGTGGCCGTACTCGCTTTCCACCTCTAT
Source organism: Spirochaetaceae bacterium (assembly GCA_046542845.1). Classification (GTDB taxonomy): domain Bacteria; phylum Spirochaetota; class Spirochaetia; order DSM-27196; family SKKC01; genus SKKC01. The sequence continues at coordinate 1,596 of JBKHAN010000105.1, read as the reverse complement.
GTGCCCACCCATCTTGCCGGCGAGCAGGTTGGAAATGATAAGCCCGAGTCCGGTGCCGCCAAACTGGCGGGTGGTAGAACTGTCGGCCTGTGAAAAGGCTTTAAACAGCTTGTTCTGATCTTCCGGTCGTATTCCAATACCTGTGTCGTGGACCAGCATCGTCAGCTCGGCGCGGTCCTCGGCCTTCTCTATACAAAGTACCTCAAGTGTGACGGATCCCTCGCTTGTGAACTTTATTGCATTACTGAGCAGGTTCAGTACGATCTGCTTGAACCGCACAGGATCAAGGTCCCAGTATCGCGGAAGCGTCGGTGGCGTGCGCAGGTTCAGCCTCAGGCGCTTGCGCTCCGCCTGGAAGCGAAGTATTGCTATAATCTGCTTCAGCAGCTCCGGCAGATCGATCTCGATGATCTCAAGATCAAGCTTACCCGCCTCGATCTTCGAGAAGTCGAGTACGTCGTCGATGATCTCAAGCAGTGACTGACCCGAGCTGTGTATGCTGTCCAGGTACTGTTTCTGGTCGTCGCTCATGGGGGTACTTCGAAGAAGCTCGGAAAAGCCTATGATCGCATTCAGGGGCGTGCGGATTTCGTGGCTCATGTTTGCGAGAAAATCCGACTTTGCCCTGTTGGCGCGTTCAGCTTCCGCCCGCGCAGCGTACGCAAGGCTTTCCATCTCCTTGCGTTCAGTGATATCCAGAATGAAACCATCGAGATATTCAATTGACCCGTCGGAGCCGACGGAGGCACGGCCTTTCTCAAAAGCCCAGCGAATGCCGCCGTCTTTGTGCAGCACCCGGTATTCCAGCTCCCAGGATGTATCGTTCGAGATTGCGCTTCGGACGCTGTCCTCTACCATTTCCCGGTCGTCGGGGTGGATCGCGTCCCGATAGCTCAGCGTTCTGTTATGCGTAAACGCGCTCGACGGATAACCCGTCAGCGAGCCGGTATCGTCCGACATATAGAGCATCGTCCTGTGCTCGTCGTAGCGGCACCGAAACGCGATCCCCGGGATGTTCACAAGGAGTGAGCGAAGCTGATCACGGCTGTGCTTCAGATCGAGTTCCATATAGGTCTGCTCGGTCATGTCGCGCGCGCTCGCGTAGATCAGACCGTTGATGCCGCGCGCTCTCCACTCGAGAAAACGGGGAGAACCAGTTGCATCTGCGAGGCGAACCCTGAACTCGATAATCCGGGCGTCATCCCGCACGGCTCTCAGCGAGTCCAGGAATTGCGCCTGATCGTATTCGTGGACCAGATCGGTGCACAACGTGCCTTCAAGCTGTGCAGGCGAAAACCCGAGCACGTCCGCCCAGCGTCCGTTCACTTCGACAAAACGTCCTTCACGATCGAGGATCCCGAGCAGGTCCAGATCGAGCGAGAAGATATCGGGAGTATTGAACGAACCGGGGTACAACGACATAGACCCTCTTACATACCGGAAACAGAGTACAAAATAATCAGGGGTCCGGTACAGGGGCGATCCGGGCTTCAGCGAGTCACTGATTGCGGGGCTTTGGTTGTTGTTCGTCCGCCGTCGTTGACGGCGGCAGGGTGTTAATGCTCGATCTGAACCTTGATCGTGTCTGCTCGTTGT
>JBKHAN010000104.1:0-7387 GCA_046542845.1 Spirochaetaceae bacterium | reverse complement strand
CCGCGCTGCCACGCGGGTCCGTGCTACGAGTAGCGGGCTCTCCGAGTCGCCAGGGGCCCCGTTCCCCTGGAGGAATCCAGGTCGCGACCAGACGCATGCGAGGCAGACCGTTGTGAATGAAGTCCATCTCGAGACGACACACCGGACTGCCGCGGTGTTCGAGTTCGATATACCCGCTGTCGGTGAACCGTCCTATGGCAGTGGCCTCGACGTCGTGCCGCTCGGCGAGTTTCAGAAAAGCGTCAAGATACTTCGGCGGAACCGCCGCGCTCATGCGCTCCTGACTTTCGCTGACCCATATCTCCCACGCCGCGAGTCCGGGGTACTTCAAAGGGCAGAGGTCGAGATTCACGCTGACCCCACCCGACTCACGAGCCATTTCCCCAAGCGACGATGACAGTCCGCCGGCCCCGTTGTCGGTCAGCGATGACAGATACCCGGCGTCGCGTGCTTCGAGCAGAAACTCGATCATTTTTTTCTGCGTTATAGGATCACCGATCTGCACGGCAGACGTCGGTGAGGTCTCGTCGAGCGCGAGGCTTGAGAATGTCGCGCCGTGTATCCCGTCCTTACCTATGCGCCCTCCGACCATAACTGCGTGGTCGCCGGGGCGGGCGGCCTTCTCCCAGCTGTTACGCCCGGCGGTCACGCGGGGCATGACTCCTCCGGTACCGCAGAACACAAGCGGTTTCCCCATGTAGCTTTCGTCAAACAGGACTGCCCCCGCGACAACGGGGATCCCCGACTGGTTGCCGCCGTCTACAATTCCGTGGTGCACACCATCGAGTACGCGGCGCGGGTGCAGCAGCATCCCCGGGACATCGTCGGCCGGAGTTTCGGGATCACCGAAACACAGAACGTTGGTATTGAAGACAGGACGCGCGCCGAGACCGGTACCGAGTATGTCGCGGTTTACCCCGACTATGCCGGTAATCGCCCCGCCGTAGGGGTCGAGCGCGCTCGGGGAGTTGTGCGTTTCGGCCTTGAAACACACAAGCGTGTCTTCGTCAAACTCCACTACACCGCTGTTATCGTCAAAGACGCTGATGGTATCGGTCCGCGTCTTAATGAGTTCGTTCGTCACCGCCGCAACGTAGGTTCGGAAGAGCCCGTCAATTGATTGTCCGTTGTAGCGGATCTCTGCTGCAAAAATTTTATGCTTACAGTGCTCGCTCCAGGTCTGCGCGAGCATCTCTATCTCGACGTCGGTGGGTTCGGCAAGCCCATGTCGGCGGCGGTCAGCCTGAACGTCCGCACGGGCATAGTAAGCCTGTATCGCGCGCATTTCTTCGGCTTCGAGCGCCAGGAGGCGATCGGTGCTCAGCTTCGAAAGGTCTTCGAGTGAAAGCCCGTCGAGCGAAATCGTCTGCACCGCAGGCACAGGCATTTTTTCGACGTGCGGGTACATGTCCGGAAGCGGCGTAGCATCGCCGCGGGCGCGTATTTCACAGATTTGAATCAGGGGATTATACAGTGCCTTCGAACATGCCGATATTGAAGACATAGTGGCACCGGGCGCAGACACGACGTACTGCACGGCCGTCCTGGAGGGGAGCAGGTCTTCGGGCAGTTCGTGGCCGCTGATCCTTCGCAACGCCGTTTCGAGCGTTCGGGCAACCGGATCGGTGACCCCGGGACGTGGAGCAACTTCGATCACGTGTGTCCACGTTGACGCAATCGTGCTTCGTGCTTCGCCGCCAACGTGCGCTGCCTGAGCGACCGGGTCACAGACGAGATCGATGATCCAATCCGGTTCGAGGCGGTCGTCGACGCAATACACGTCGAGAACGCGGCACTCAGCGATCTCGGGCAGGAGCGCCGCGAGTTTGTTGAAACTTGTTGCAGACCGCCCGTCGGGAAGATGGGGGTGAAAAGCGCTTTCTATTCTCATGGATTCGGTCCGGGGAAACCGTAGCAGAATGCCGTGATTTTGGACAGCGCCCGTTACATGTGACACAGGCTGTGTGTGACGCTTGACCAAGTGTAGCCGAAGCGCTACAAGGATGGAATATGAGCATGGTGTCGTACGGACCATTTTTTCAATGCGGCTCTATAGCGTGGCATATCGACTGCCCGGATAAGTTCGAGGCGATACGCAGGATCGTTCACCAGTCGCGGGTCTTCGAGGAAATCGATGGCCTTGACCCGGACGAGTTCGCCGACATCGTCATCGCCCGTGAGAAGATACAGAGTACGGCACTTGGACATGGAGTAGCTGTTGCCCATGGGCGCTCGGTGAAGGTCAGACACCCTCTCGTGGCACTGGGTATCTCCCACGATGGTATAGCGTTCGACGCCCCCGACGGTGCACCCGTTCACCTGATTTTTGTAGTTGCGAACCATCCCTCGCAGCAGGTCGACTATCTGGCAATCCTTTCGACGCTCGCGCGTCTGGTCCACAACTCCGGGTTCCGGAATGCGCTCCTGCATGCGACCGGAGGTATAGAAGCCGAACACATCTTCGGAGAAGCGTTTCAGAAACGCATTGGCGCACGATATGAAGACGTGGGTATGACGCCCGCACTGACAGGACACGCCTGATTGGACGGGCACAGGCAGCAGGACATGACAACAAAAGACTTAACCGCGAATGAACGGACAGTACTTGCCGGAAGCCTTGCATACCTGGTTCAAGCGGAGGGCAGCGTACAGGACGGTGAGATCGCGGGAATAGAAACAGTCCGGAATGCGTTTGCATTTGACGATCTGGACGAACATCTGGAGCAGTTCCGCGAAGCCATGGGTGAAACACACGATCCCGACGAACGGGATCGCCGCTTTGACTCACTCGTCCTCACCGTGACACGCCCTGAGGCACAAACCTTCATACTCGAGCGCCTGGACGCGGTCAGTCGCATGGACGCCTACCGGGATCCGTCCGAGGAAGCCTTTATGAACCACCTTCGCCTGCTCTGGAAGGTCGAGACTGCTTAGGCACCCACCGGCGTCACAGCGGTAAGATCGAGCGTCGCAAAGTAGTCTTCGTAGGTTTCCGCACGCCTGATCTGCTCGGCGGTTCCATCCTCATGCAGAAGAATCTCCGCCGATCTGAGCTTGCCGTTATAGTTGAAACCCATGGAGTGTCCGTGGGCACCTGTGTCGTGTATCGCGACAAGGTCACCAATCTCAACTTCCGGCAATTTTCGATCGATGGCAAACTTGTCGTTGTTCTCGCACAGACTACCCGTGACGTCGTACACGCGGTCGGCGGGTTTGTCCTCTTTCCCCAGAACGGTAATGTGATGATAGGCGCCGTACATCCCCGGACGCATGAGGTTCGCCATATTCCCGTCAAGCCCGACGTAGTTCTTGTAAATACTCTTCTGATGTAGAACCCGGGTCACGAGGTACCCGTGAGGACCGGTCACGCAGCGGCCGTTCTCCATGACGATGCGCATGCCCCCGAGGTGTGCCGGCACGATCATGCGCTGGTAGAGCTCGTCTATTTTCCGCCCGACGTACGACAGGTCAACCGCCTCCTGCTCCGGTGTATAGGGAATGCCGATTCCGCCACCGAGATTCACGAACTCGAGTTCGATTCCCGTTTTCTCCTTCAGCTCGACCGCGAGCTCGAAGAGCATGGCCGCGGTATCGACAAAGTAGTCCGGATTCAATTCGTTTGAGGCGACCATGGTGTGCAGCGCGAAGCGGGTCGCACCGAAACCGCGAGCCTTTTCATACGCGTCAAAGAGCTGCTCGCGCGTCAGCCCGTATTTTGCTTCCTCCGGCTTGCCGATGATCGCGTTCCCCCCGCGAAGCGGGCCAGGGTTGTACCGGAAGCAGATCAGCTCGGGCATGCCGACGTTCTCGTGGAGGTAGTCGATATGGGTAATGTCGTCCAGGTTGATGATGGCACCGAGCTCAAGAGCCTTTCGATACTCACCCGCAGGCGTATCGTTCGACGTGAACATGATAGACTCACCGGGTACGCGCATGTGCTCGCACAGAAGCAGTTCGGCCATGGAACTGCAGTCGAATCCCATGCCCTCGTCCCAGAGAATTTTTAATACGTGGGGATTCGGGAGCGCCTTCACCGCGTAATAGTTTTTGAAGCCTCCGGGAACCCAGGAGAACGCGTCGCGAAACTCCCGCGCCGCCCGACGCATACCGGCTTCGTCGTAGAGATGAAATGGTGTCGGGAACTGCGCAACTATATCCTCGACCTGATCACGGGTGAACGGAACTCGCTTGTCTGCCATGACGAAAGAATAGAAACGCTCACACCCCAAGGTCAAGCGTAATCGATCATGCTTTGGGCGCTTACTGCGAGGAGGAGCCCTTTTCTGCTCCACGCGACGAAGCGAGGCGCCTCCAGCGTATCTGCACGGTAGTACGGAACGCTTCCCGTGTCCGCGTCGATAAACAGCCCGCCCGAGGCTTCGACGATCGCGTGTCCCGCAGCAATATCCCACTGACTGCAGGGAGAAAACCGGGGATAGACGTCGGCGGAGTTGCGGGCGATGCTCATGAACTTGCGCGCGCTTCCGGCCTGAGTCAGCGCCACGCCGCCGGTGCGCAGCGCGATGCGGTCTATCCAGGAACGGGTCGTCGCATCCATATTGTGACGGCTCGCGATAACCTCGATCGTGCGGTCTCGAAGCGGCTGCTGCGCGACGCTGATGCGCGCAGCTGTTGCGTCGCCGTTTTGTGCTGCGGTCAACGGCTCGGTCACGACGAGATCATCATCTGCAGATCTTTTACTCGCCGCCTCTACGATGCACAGCCCGGCTCCCGGTTCTCCTATGATCGCCTCATCGGTGGCAGGGCTGTATACGAGCCCGAAACGGACACGATTGTCTTTCACGTAGCCAATGCACACGGCAAACTCGCCCTTCCCCTCAAGGAAACCCTTTGTCCCGTCTAATGGGTCAATAATGAAATACGCCTGGTACTCAGCACGCTCAGCCGCCGGAGTAGGCTCACCTTCCTCGCCCACAACGGGGATGCCGGGAAACAATCCGCCAAGACGCTCGACAATAATCGCCTGGCTTTCTATATCCGCTCTCGTTACCGGCGACCCGTCTGCCTTGCTCTGCTCGTCGAGATCAGAGGCGGCCCCCTGCGAGAGCCTGAGACTGTGCATGCCCGCGTGTACTGCCGCGTCGAGGATCCCTGAAGCCGACCCCTGTGTCAGAAACACCGGCTTATCGACCGACGCCTTTGTAAGTAAAGCCAAGACGCCGCGCCTCGTCGGCATCCAGGGCGTTCCGAGAGTCGAGTATTATCGACCCGGCCATGACCGAACGCGCTTTCTCCAGATCAAGGTTCCGGTAGGCGTTCCACTCGGTCAGGACAATCAGGGCGTCCGCGTCCTTGAGTGCTTCAAACTCGTTCTCGTAATACGACACCCCGTCCGCGAACAGTTTCGAGAAGTTTTCAATCGCTTCCGGGTCGTGCGCCTGTACGCTTGCCCCCCAGGACCGCAGCATGCCAACCACAGTGATCGCAGGGCTGTCGCGGACATCATCGGTCTCGGCCTTAAATGCCAGTCCGAGCACCGCGACGCGTTTGCCGACCGGGTCCCCGAGCATGCGCTTCAGTTTGTCTGCGGTGAGCTCCTTCTGTCGCTCATTCGCGCGAATAACCTCTTCGATGAGGCTCATCTGTACGCCGAAGCGGTTCCCGGTCGACACAACCGCTTTCGTGTCCTTCGGGAAACAGCTCCCCCCGTAGCCGGGGCCCGGATGCAGAAACTTCGGACTGATTCGTCCGTCCATGCCCATGGTCTTCGCGACGGTGTGAATGTCGGCACCGCAGGCTTCGGCGAGGTTTGCCATCTGGTTTATGAAGGTGATCTTCGTCGCGAGAAACGCGTTCGACGCGTATTTTATGAGCTCGGCGGTCTCAAGAGCGCACCAGACAATGGGAGTCTCGATCAGGTAGAGCGCCCGGTAGACGTCTTCCATGAGCTCGCGAGACTTTTCGCCGGCCTCCGTCCCCTCCTCGTAGCCGATCACGAGGCGGTCAGGGTGGAAAAAATCCTGCACCGCCTTCCCTTCGCGCAGGAACTCCGGGTTCGATACAACCGCGAATTCCGCTTCGGGTGCCTGTTTCCGGATTTCTTCGCCTATCCAGCGGTTGGTACCAACGGGCACCGTGCTCTTGGTGACAATGACGGTAAAGTCCTTCAGCGCCGCCGCGATATCGTGTATGGCCCGCTCTATGTAACTCAGATCGGCGCTTCCGTCGTCACTCTCCGGCGTACCCACGGCGATAAAGACAATGTCGGAGGCTTCAACGCTCCCGCGGATATCGGTGGAAAACTTCAGGCGTTCCGAAGCCAGGTTCCGGTGCAGATAGTCGCGCAGGCCGTGTTCGTAAATAACCTCTTCGCCTCGTGAGAGACGTTCTACCTTGTGCGCGTCGATATCGACACCCGTGACGGTGTTGCCGAAGTCGGCAAGCCCGACCGCGCTGACAAGACCGACGTACCCTGTTCCAATGACGGTAATATTCTGTGCCATAATGCTTACAGACGATAGCACAGGCCAACAGTGGCAACAACTGCGAACGCGTCGGGAGGACACACAATGAACGCAGCCATCATCGATGTCGCGGCGAGACTCTTGCCGATCATCATTATCCTCGGGCTGGGGAATCTGATACGCTTCCGCTCACTCCTGTCGCCTGCGGCCATAGAGGAACTCAAAGGCCTCGTCGTTACGATAGCCTTGCCCGCCGTTCTCTTCGGGACCTTTCTCAACATGGAACTCGATCCCGCGTACCTGACGATATTCGGCATCGTCCTGCTGATCTGCGTCGCGATGTACGGTGTCGGGTTCGCGCTGCGGAGGTCCGTCGGAAAGGACCATGAATATTACCCCTTCCTCATGACCGGGTTCGAGTTTGGCATGGTCGGAATACCGCTCTTCGGTGCTGCCTACGGCCTCGATGCGATCGGCGCCATAGCCATCGTCGACCTGAGTCACGAGTTGTTTATCTGGTTCGTGTTCGTGACCCTGTTGACCGTAAAGCGGGACGGCGGAGGTTCGCTCTCGACAACGCTTCGAGGTTTTGCCGGCTCTCCGCTCATTATAGCCATCGTATCAGCCTTGGCCCTTAACCTGCTCGGACTCGGGAATGCGTTCTCCGAGCACCCGGCGTCCGGGGCAGTTCTTCGAACGCTCGACATCCTCGGAGGGATGCTCATTCCAGTCATTCTCATTATCGTCGGCTACGGTATGCGGCTGTCACCACGCGGAATCGGGGACGCGCTCCGTGTGGTTATCCCACGCTTTGTGATTCTCGTACCCCTGGCCCTCGTACTCAACCGCGTACTCGCAGGCGCGATGCCCGGCTTTACCCCGGCCTTCGAAGCAGCGCTGTTCACCTTTCTGATTCTGCCCCCGCCCTACGTTGTACCGCCCTTTATGCCCCGCGATCAGAC
>JBKHAN010000103.1:0-7445 GCA_046542845.1 Spirochaetaceae bacterium | reverse complement strand
GAAATTATCCTGTCAAAACCCGCAGGCCCGTTCGATATCGGTGCGCAACTTGTGTCGCGAGTCGGATTTGCACTGACCGGGCCGGAGGGTACCGGACCGGGCCTTGGTGTTGGACTTCTCGCGACCGGCAGGCTTGGTTTCCGTGGTTTCGATCTCGTAACTCTTGAAGCACTGCAGCGGCTTGATCTGTACGCCGGGCTCGGGATCGGGGTCGATTTCGCCCGGTATCCCGGGGAGCCGTCACCGACGCTCAATATACCGCTCAGTTTCGTCGGGCGTACGGGAGTATCCTACTACCTCGACGACCGCCTGAGTGTGTTCGTCGGCACCACACAATGGAACGTAACGACCGGAGCAGAGATTGGAGTTCGCTATCGCATGGGAAGTACGCCCGTTGTGACCGGCGGGATCGGGGATGCGGCCGCGGCAACGCAGGCGAGCATCTACCTCGGAAGCTATTTTTTCGCTGTGCCCGTCCCGTTTATCGATACCTGGTATCACGACTACGCGACCTACGAAGTCGGACAGGGGACGGTGTGGGAGTTCACCTCGACCGACTACGAAGATGTTATAACCGTGGAACGAGCCGTTCTCTCGCGAGATGCTGCCGGAGCAGAGTGGAGGTCATACCGGTGGATGGTTCCCGAAGAGGATCAGACCGACTCAACGGGTGACGAACTGTACTTTGAACTCAGGGTGAATGCGGACGGAAGCTGGGACCGCATGCGCTTTGTGGATCTGTTTACGGGGCGACCGGCGGAGTATGTGTTCGAGGACGGCGAGGGTGACGAAGCCGTTCTTTCGCTTCTCGAACAGGAAGCACTCCAGGGATCGACACCCGAGGAGCAGGGGGTGCGGGTTGAGTCCAGAGGAATGGAGCAGCACACCGTCGCTGCCGGCACCTACGAGGCGGAGTACCTCGCGCTCGTCGACGTCTCGGACTCTCCTGAGGAGTTCGAAATCGAGTTCTATCTCGCGGACAACGCTCCAGGCCAGCTTATCCGTACTATCATGACAGGTACGGAGGACGGGGAACCCTACCGCTTCGAGGGAGAGCTTGTACAGATTACCAACGGGAACGGGAGACGGTTCTAACCACCGGGGTATCGCTATGAAAGCTGCCTTCACCGTTCACACGGAGAAGGCAGCACGATTGACCGCTATTCGGTCGGGTACGTAAGCTTCCACTCCGCTCTCATGCGATCCATGGTTTCCATGATCTCAACGGATTCCTTTACCGGCATGATGGGACTTTCGGTCAGCCCTTCTGAGATACAACGCATTGCTTCTATTGCCTCGTGTTTCATGCCACGGTCACCGTCAGTGTCCCTGAACACCTCTTCGCTACCCGATCGCGACGTAAGCGTGGCCGTCTTCGCGCCAATGAAGGACGGAACCTCGATTCGTCCTTCGGTCCCGATTATGACCGCCTCGGTCCTCAGCGGAAGCCGTACGGCGCTCATTACCTGCGCTGAAACACCGTTTCCATACTCGAACAGTGCCGTAGACCATTCATCGACTCCGGTGCTGCCGATCCGTACGTTTGAATGAATTCTCTCCGGTTGCGCGTCGAAAACCATGGATGCAAACGAGACAGGATAAACCCCTGCATCGAGGAGCGCACCACCACCGAGGTCCGGGTTCAGCAATCTGTGTTGCGGATTCCATGCAGATGCGTGGCCAAAAGCCGCGTGCAGCGCGGTGGCCTCACCGATTGCGCCGCTGCGTATTTTTTTTCGGACCCACCGGATTGCGGGAAGGAATCGTGTCCACATTGCCTCCATAAGAAACAGTCCGTGTTCCCGGGCCCGGAGAACCATATCCCTGGTCTCTGATGCATTGAGCGCCATCGCCTTTTCGCACAGAACCGACTTTCCTTCATTCAAGCAGAGCAGGCTGTGTTCCCGGTGGTGAGAGTGGGGTGAGCCGACGTACACGATGTCAAGCTCTGCGCGGGACGCGAACTCTTCGTAGGAGCCATACGCTTCGGGCACCGCGAACTCCTCTGCAAACGCTTGCGCCCGTTCCATCGACCGCGATCCGACCGCCACCAGCTCGGCGCCCGGGATCTTTACGAGTTCTCTGGCAAATGATCGTGAAATGCCGCCCGGGGCCAGAATTCCCCAGCGTATCGCCTGCGGTTTTTTTTCGCTCATGCGGCCATTATCAATCCTCATGACTATCCCGCGCAAGGCAATATATTGCACTCAATCCGTATCCGAGGTATTGACGCAGGCCGGGCTTTTGGGTAGTTTACGGTCCACGTTGTCACCTTCGTCTAGTGGTTAGGACACCGGGTTTTCATCCCGGCAACGGGGGTTCAATTCCCCCAGGTGATGCTATTACAGCATAAAAAAGCCGCCTCAACGAGGCGGCTTTTTTATTGTGTGACCGGCTGTCAGAAGTGAAACCGGAAGCCGAAGGCGCCCTGCAGCGCGAAATCGGGAAAACTCACCACATCACCAAACGTAGCGGTAATGGTTGGTGCGACTTCCAGAAAAAGCTCCAGCGGGTCGAGCGGGAAGGCATACAGCGCGACGGGAATCCTGAGACCCGCGCTGATAGCGTCGCCGGCGATACCGACATATCCGCCGGGTCCGGCATACAGTCCGAGGAAGTTCACAAGATTCGTTCTGTACAGAATGTAGTCTGCGGTGAAGCCGAGAGAAAACACGTCCTCTCCTACGCTGAAACCCAGACCCATAAGAAAGGGCATGCCGTCAAAGCGTGCGCTGAGCATCACGTCCGAACCGGGAAGACCACCGAGCGGTTGCACGCCAAAAGAAAGCCCCAGCGACATTGCCGACGCGGTGCCTACGGTGAGAACGATTATCAGAAGTGCGATCAAAATAATTCGTTTCGTCATTAATTTCCCCCTGAAAAAAAATAAGTAATACGATATAGGATTATACCAGAGTACCCGTGCTTCATCCAGCGCACCGACGTGCACTTGAAGGACGGTTTCACACACCGTTAATATACCGGACATATGAACAGCAAACCCGACCAGATCGTCCTGACCGCCTCAGATCTCGACGGCTACCTTACCGAAACAGACCACGATGCGCTTTCGAGAATGAACGCTCTGTACGCGCGTGCGACAGAAAGCTTCGAGATTCTCCAGGCGAGTCGAGCGAACAACCGTATCGACGAGGAGAATCGACGTCTGATTGATGTGTACTCCGAAATGGGGCACCTGATGCAGGAGATTGTCGCACCGGAACCTCGCCTTCAGGTGTACTCGTTTGGCACGCCTCAGGAAGTCCACGGCGAGGCTTCGCGGCTCATCGCCAAGCTTCGGGACCGCAGAACCGACCATGCCGAATTTGTTTATTATACGCAACGCGCCTATGAGCTCCTGTTCAATTTCTCCTTCGGATCGGCCGGAAGTCACGCAAAGAATCATCTGATCATTAAAACGCCGGTGACTCAGCCGGTGCAGAATTACGCCGTACACAAGATTCCGGATGTCGATGAGCGTCTCGAGAATACAGTCATGTGCGTTATGCTCCGCGGAGCACTGCTTCCGAGCATGATTATGTCCAAAGAGATACAGGAGTACAGCTCAACCGGGTACGTTACCCCCTTCGCCCTGTTCCGGATTCGCAGGGATGATTCTCGAAAAGAACGCGATATGGAATATATTCTCGATCTCACCAGATCGTTCTTCGATCCCGAGCAACTGAACGAGAAAGACCTCGTTTTTGCCGACCCCATGAACGCAACCGGCGGCAGCCTGGTAACCATTATACAATACCTCGCTGATATCGGTGTTCGCCCGAGGTCGATACAATTTTATAATGTGATTGCGGCCCTCAAGGGTTCGCTTCGCATTATTCGTGCCTTACCCGAGGCACGGATCGCAACCCTGTGGATGGACCCGGTTCTCAACGATGCGGCATATATTCTTCCCGGCCTCGGAGACGCGGGCGACCGGCTCAACGGCACCGACGCCGGTGGCCGACCGAGAAACATTCTGCAGCTCATTGCAGATTATGGTTCCACGATTACCTCGCTGTATCGTGCACAGGTTGCCGAAATCGAACGAACGGTTCTGCCTTCATGATACCGAAGCGGAGTGCCTTCGGCATTCCAGCGGTCCTCGTTGTTCTTCTGCTTGTATCGTGTGCGACCGGTATGACCCGTGAGCAGCTTGCGGCAGAGTATTTCAATATCGGGAACGGCTTTCTCGAACTCGAACGCCCGGACGAGGCATCCGAGTACTTTGTGCGTGCCCTCGATCTTGATCCGAGCCTTCGCGCAGCCGAGTTCAATCTCGCGCGAGCCTACGCGGACGCCGGACGGTATACCGACGCACGTGAGGTGCTCGAGCTTCTGCTCGATGTCGACCCGGAAAATACGCTCGTACTCAGGTCTTACGGCTTTGTCATGTACCGACTGGGATATCCGGAGGAAGCCGTCGAGTCGTTCGAAGCGGTTATAGACGCCAATCCGGCCGACGCTGACTCGTGGTTTAATCTTTCGCTTCTCGCTCGCGAGCGCGGGGACATGGACGAGGCATACCGGACCATACGCCGCGCGCGGGATCTGGAACCTTCCGCCGATGACATCCTTGTTGAATATGCACTCATAGCACACGATCGCGACGATCCCGAGGCTCGCGACCTTCTCGACGAAGCCTACGAAGTTGCGCCGGAGGATACCCGCGTTCTGTCGGCTTTTTCCGAGCGTAGCTTCGAGACGGGTGAGTTTGCACAAGCCCGTGATCTGAGTGATGAGCTCGTGTCCCGGGAGCCTGAAGTCGGCGCGCATCACTTTCTGCAGGCGCGAATTTCGTTTGTCGGTATCGAGGACTCAGAGCGCGCGGTGGTAAGCCTTCGACAGGCACTCGAACGCGATTTTCGCGACGAAGCGGCTATTGCGACGCTTCTGGACGAGCTCGAGACGGATGATCGCGAACTCGTCGAGGCACTCCTCGCGGACTACGGACTGGGCGGTGACGAGTAGCTTGCGTTCAGTCAGTCTTTCGGGTGAACCGCCAATATGGCGTGAATCTTTTCGGCCACCGCGTCTATAGTGTCTGCCGCATCGACGTCAACGATCAGACCCTTGTCCCGGTAGTAGGTAACGACGGGCTCTGTCTGTTTTTTGTACACCTCAAGACGCTGACGTATCGCTTCCTCTTCGTCATCGTCCCGCTTGATCAGAGGCTCGCCGGTCAAGTCGTCGATTCCATCGACGTGAGGCGGATTGAACTCTATGTGATACGTGCGGCCGGTCTCCGGATGGACACGGCGTCCCCCGAGTCGCCGGATCACTTCTTCATCACTCAGATCCAGGTGTATAACCAGATCGACGCGGGCAAAACCCGAGAGAGCGACTGCCTGAGGGCGTGTCCGAGGAAACCCGTCGAGTATCCAACCGAGCTGCACGTCGGCTTCCTGCAGTCGGTCCTGCACAAGTTCAATGGTGACTTCGTCCGGCACGAGATCTCCGTTGTCGATCAGGGACTTTACCTTGAGGCCAAGCTCGGTCTCGTGACGAATGTTATCCCGAAAAATATCCCCGGTCGAAACGTGCGCCAGTCCGGTCTCTTCGGCAACACGTTCGGCCATCGTGCCTTTGCCTGCCCCGGGGGGTCCGAGAAATACGATATTCATGTTCAAGCCTCCGGAGCATGATGTATCCGCAGCGTTCTGTACTTTCTGGCGGAACGTCGTTAGTGTATCATGCATAAACACATGTTCAAGTGTCGATCGAGCCACGAATGGTATATCTTTTAAGGTGGAGGTTATATGGATTTTTGGACACGGATGAAGCAGACAGTCGACAAAGGCGTTGAAACATCGCACGACCTGTTCGAGAAAGCGAAGGAACGAGCACAGGATCTCAGCCGGACCGGTGTCCTGAAGTATGAACTCATGCAGCTGGAGGACCAGGCCGGGAAGCAGCTGGCGCGTCTGGGAACCGCGGTGTATGAAGTGCTCCAGAGCGGTGAGCCGGTCTCGAAAGATACAGACGGCATCCCCGCCATTATCGAAGACATTACTGCGTTGAAAGCCCGAATCGCGGCGAAAGAAGCCGAGCTCGCCGAAGCCGGTGGAAAACGAGACGGGGAATAACGCAATAGTCACGATTGTGGCCCCATCCCCTTGACACCGGTGTGGGGGATGGGGTAATTTCCGGTTCTTCGATGAGGCGATGACCAACGGGTTGTTGCCTTTTGGCGAATACTTGAATCCGAGACATGGAAGAATGTCACGCGTTTAGAGTGGTTGGCGCCTTTTTGAGTAAAGGGGTATTGACCTGTTTGGGCGTGGCGTGGTACAACTCGGGTCCGCTTCAGCGCCGTGAGGTGCGGAAGTCGGGAATTGAGAATGATCTTTTACAGCGCGAGAGAAGGGAAGGAACACGCCGGAGGACACAGGCGGGTGTGAGCACCGTTGAGACGCGGGAGGTTTGAAACGCTTCAGGCAGGCAACTGCGTGCGGGGGAGTAAAGCGACGCGGAGAAGATACGGGTTGGCACACACTGGATTGTGAGAACGAAACGGCGTGGCAGTATGGTAAGGTGTTAAACGGAGTAGAGAGTTTGACGCTTGTTAAGCGAGTAAGTAGTAACGAAGCCAAAGAAAACGGATAAAACGATACTGGTGCGGCTGCTCTTCGGAGTGGTTGCACTACCATATAATGGAGAGTTTGATCCTGGCTCAGAACGAACGCTGGCGGCGCGTTTTAAGCATGCAAGTCGAGCGGTAGGTGCCCTTCGGGGTGCTGAGAGCGGCGAACGGGTGAGTAACACGTAGGTGATCTGTCCTGAGGTTGGGGATAGCCTGTGGAAACACAGGGTAATACCGAATACGTCCTGACTGCTATGGCAGTGAGGGCAAAGGCCCTTCGGGGTCGCCATGGGGTGAGCCTGCGGCTCATTAGCTAGTTGGTAGGGTAAAGGCCTACCAAGGCGACGATGAGTAGCCGGCCTGAGAGGGTGAACGGCCACACTGGGACTGAGATACGGCCCAGACTCCTACGGGAGGCAGCAGCTAAGAATCTTCCGCAATGGGCGAAAGCCTGACGGAGCGACGCCGCGTGGGTGAAGAAGGCCTAACGGTTGTAAAACCCTTTTCTGCGTGAGGAATAAGGACAGGAGGGAATGCCTGTCTGATGACGGTAGCGCAGGAATAAGCCCCGGCCAATTACGTGCCAGCAGCCGCGGTAACACGTATGGGGCGAGCGTTGTTCGGAATTATTGGGCGTAAAGGGCGCGCAGGCGGCCACGTAAGCCTGGTGTGTAAGACCGCAGCTCAACTGCGGGAGCGCGCTGGGAACTGTGTGGCTGGAGTTCAGGAGGGGAAGTTGGAATTCCTGGTGTAGGGGTGAAATCTGTAGATATCAGGAAGAACACCGGCGGCGAAGGCGAACTTCTGGCCTTGAACTGACGCTGAGGCGCGAAAGCGTGGGGAGCGAACAGGATTAGATACCCTG